>CALVEL010000003.1 GCA_944326565.1 Candidatus Gastranaerophilales bacterium | reverse complement strand
AGATGAAACTCTATAACCTTACTCAAGACGAAGCATTAGGACTTGGGTATTATGGTAAAGAATTTGCTAAAAAAGAGTTGCTGAATAAGTCTGTAAGAGCTGAATACACAGCAGAAGAAAAGTTTGATAAAAATAACAGACACTTGATGTCACTCTACTATGATTGCAATAGACAAGGTAAATGCAAAAGTTACGAACAAGAAGTGCTGAAAGTAGGACTTGCGACAATTTACACAAAATCAAACCTTGCAGAAGAACTAAAACCATATCAGAACTTAGATAAAATAAAAGCCTATGCTGAAAAATCTCATAGTCTTAATCTTGTTGTATTGAATAAGAAGAATGGTAAATACCACAAAACAAATTGTGAATATGGGTGGCTGGCAAGTAAAGCAGAATTAGTTCCGCAACCTAAATTTTGGAATAAAAAGTACAAACATTCATGTTGTTGTTTTGCATGCAAAGATAGTGAAAAAGATGCTATTAGCCAAGAACTTAAAGAAGATTTTGACATCTATCAGACTCCTTATAAGCATTCGGTAGAGATAGTTCCTAATATTGACGCAAATAAAAAACAAAAAATAAAGACAAGTGTAATGTTGCTATTCAACAGTCCAATTCAATACAATATGTTTCCCTCAGATAAAACCAGAACTATATCTGGTAGAGTTTTAATTGATGAATTGAATAAATTGAAGGGTGAGGATATTTACCTTGCAACTTATGGTATAGCTGAACAACCAGAAATAGTTAATGCTTTCATAAAAGCTCAAAAACGTAAGAACAAAATCTTTGGTATTGCAGATGTTGATATCTATAATAGAAGTGTTTATAAAGATACCTTTTATGCAATGAGAGATTTTGGAAGTTGGAAAACTGATTACGCAGTAGATAGAGCTATTGCTGATAGAATTATTAAAGATACAGCAGAAGGGCGTAATGCTGAAAAGGGAACTTACAATGGTAATATAATGCACAATAAATTTGTTACTCTCGGTAAAAACAGAGTATGGACAGGATCTACAAATTTAAGCTCTTCTGGTACAGGCGGATTAAATTGTAACCTAAATGTTTTAATTGTTTCCCCTGAAATTACTTACGCATATATCCAAGAAGCAAAACAGATGTATTCAGGGAAATTTCATTACACAAAAGTTCCTTATCATATCAAAAATGTAAAATTAGATGACGGCTCAATTTTGTCTGTATATTTTTGTCCTAATCCTGATGTTATCGATGAGTTAGTAAGTAAGATTGATGCTGCTGAAAAGTATGTCTATGTGTCGATGTTTTTCTTAACTCACGATAGAGTTATCGAAGCTCTTTCAAATGCAAAACAAAGGGGTGTAGATGTAAAAGTTATTACTTGTGCATCTGCTGCTAATGAAAAATACTCTAAACATACAAAGATAAGAGGAATGGGTATTCCTCTAAAAGTAGAGAATTGGACTGGTAAAATGCATATGAAAACCATTGTTATTGATGATAAATTAGTAACCGTAGGATCAATGAATGCAACCAAGACAGCATCAGAAAAGAATGATGAGAATATTGTTTTTATAGAGAGTAACAAACACGCAGCACAAGCAAGAGGTATTTTTGAAACATTATGGAATGATATTCCTGATAAGTGGTTGACAGGTACTCCAAAAGCAGAAAGTCCAGATTCAGGCAATTCTTGTAATGATGGATTAGATAATGACCACGATTGGAAATACGATGCTCAAGATCCTGATTGTGCAGGGTTTGACTATTCTAAAACTTATCGACTAAGATGGTCAGAATAACACTGTATAAGATTGCAGTGACAGTCTTTTTTATTTTGTTTCTTGCTGCTATTTTTCAGGTAACTTGTTTTAATCTTTTCAATATTTTGAGGCAAAATGAGTTCTCTTAAAAGCATATCCATATTCCAACCAATTTTATTTACGCCATCATCTATTTCATATTCCATAGCTTTTTTAAATAAATCAGGATGCTTTTCATGCAGTCGAAGCCAACTTATTTTCGGTTGGTAAAAACAGAAATAACAACCGGAACGACCACTCCAAGAATAATATGCAGGGAGTCCTATTCCTGATTTCTTTAAAATTTCTTCTACATCTTGTTTATTAATACTATATTCAATAAACGGATACAGTTGCTTGATATTGTTCCCTTGATAGTCTTCTGGTTTTGCTCTATGAGCTTCGTCTGCTCTAATACCAACATACAAATTTTTTACTGCAGCTGCATTTAGCGAATGAAGATATTTACTAAACGGCTTAGTTTTCATTTCTACTGTACACCATCGTCTATGTGGAGCAGGTAGATTTTTATATATCTGGATCAAGTGCTCAAAGTTTTTCTCCGCTCTTATTATTCTAATCTTTTTACCAAGAAAAATTTCAATTTTATTCAGATAGTCGTACGTTTCAGGAAGATCGCATTCTGTGTCAGAAAAAACGAGTTCTAACTTTTCAAAAATCTCAGGCATATTCTCTTTCATAAAGAAAGCTAGTGCTGTAGAATCTTTTCCACCTGATAGTGATAAAATATGGTATTCTTTTTTATTTTTCATTTTATACTCCACGATTTCTAAAATTTATAACATTAAAATTAAAAATTAACTTCAAATTAAATTATCAAATGAAGATTTAAGTCTGTTTTTTCTTGATGTAGTCGATGTATTTTCCTGTATTTTTCTTTAATTTGATTTAATGTCTCAGGTTCAATCATTTTTGAGATTGGCATTTTATAATTCCAACCAAAGTAACCGTTTTGTTTAATTTTTTCGCTATACTTTTCCATAGAAACAGCTTTTTCAAAAAGTTTTGGATAATGCTCATACAAAGAAATCCAATCCATTTTGTTTTGAAAAAAACAAAAATAACAACCGGAACGCCTTTTCCAGCTATAAAAACCTGCTAAGCCTATTCCTGAATCATTTAGAATTTGAATAACTTCTTTTTTATTGATTGCATTTTCTACAAATGGGAATTTTTCATGGATATATTTTATTTTGCTGGTCGCAGTATCTACCCTGCTTGATTCATCAGCTCTGATACCAATATATAAGTTTACAATTCCATTAGAATAATTTTCTTTTAAATATTTTTGAAATGGTTTTGTTTTTAACTCAACTGTGCACCAACGATTGGCAGGGTGTGGTAAGAACCCATAGCAGGAGTGAATTTGATCAAAACTTACAGGTGGCTTTATTCGAATAATTTTTTTATCCAAAAATATCTCAATCTTGTTTAGATAATCATACAGCTCAGGTAATTCGCATTCTGTATCGCAAAACACAAGCTCTAACTTTTCAAAAATATCAGGCATATTCTCTTTCATAAAAAATGCTAGTGCTGTAGAATCTTTACCGCCAGATAGAGATAAAATATGATATTCTTTTTCCATTTTTTCTCCTTATATTACGTATATCAAAAGCAGACCTTCGCTACTTACGCCCCGCCTACGCGTGCCGTGCGTAGCTACGCTGTCTAACAGACCACTCAAAAATTCCGAGGTTTTGTCAACGCGGAATTTTCTCGGAAGACAAAAGCACAGCAAAGCATCTGCTCCACTGTGCTAAAAAACTTTCAGTTACTCCTTGCAAACACATAAATCATCTAGGATTTTGCTTAACAAGAGGTATATTACCTTTTATATTATTCACTATGATTAAGCATTTATATAGGTTTTTAATTATTTTTTAATTATTAAGGTAACTAGAAATTGCGTAAATCTCCAAATCTTATTGACAATTTGGGATATCTCAATTTGTAAGCAAAAATAAAATTGCACTTTTTTGCACTTTATTGCACTAGGATTAACTCCAAACACCAAGCCGATTTGAGCCTAATGTGGTTTTAAAATTTTGCAAATGGAGTGCAAAAGAGTGCAAAAAATGAGTACTTGAGTGCAAGAAAAGACCCATACATCTCAATACTAAAAAACAGCCTCAATCGTGCTGTCTGTTTGATTTTTTATTAAAATTTCCTCGTCTCAATGTCCCAGAAACCTATTACCCAGAAACCTATTATTAGCAATAAAAAAGACCCCTTAAACTAGGAGTCTTCTTTAATCTGGGCCGCAGTGGACTCGAACCACCGACCTCACCCTTATCAGGGGTGCGCTCTAACCACCTGAGCTAGCAGCCCACAAATTTCAATTATCAGTTCCCATATACAATATTTTATTAAAACTAACTGTCTATATATTTTAAACGGTTTTTTCTAACAATTTTGTTATGGGGTTGAGATTTCTCTCGCAAGTCTTAATCTACTATAAACATTTTTTAAAATCAACCCCTTGGTTTATTTTGATTATTAAAAAGTGTTACAAATTTTTGAATTATTGAATTTTTATTAAAAACCTGCCGTTAATATATTTGGAGAGTCACTTCACACAATAAGGGTTTCTGATGATTGTACTTGATACTGATTTAACAACACTTTTAAGTAAATTGAATATCAGCCAGACAAAAATGGTTGAAATGTATTCAATGATGACTGTTGACGAAATCGTTGAAGCTGAAGCTGCACAAGGTAACCAGGCTGCTGTTGAATTTGCCGCAGAGTTGTTTACAAATGTTGATAAATTGGTTGAGATATTTAAACTTGCAGATCCGAATAATAAATATCTTATACTTAGCACTATGACTGCTGATAAATTACAAAAGTTCCTGCCATTAATGGAAGAAGAAGATCTTATGCAAGGATTTTACTTTTTTACAGAAGATAAATTACTTGCTATGCTTCGAGAGCTTCCGCCTGAACAGCTCGTAAATACTGTATTTCAAATGTTTTCAGAACAAGAAATCATTCAATTAATGCCGAATGATGAATTGGATGGACTTTTGACAAGTACAGATGTAGATAAAGATAATGTACTAAAGCATTTGAAGTCCATTCCGCCTCAATATCTTGCACAGATGATTGAAAGTGTTACTGGTGAAGAATGTAAAGCAACAGATAATATTGATATGATTAAACAAATAGGGCAATTCAATCCTTTAGAATATAAAGACGCCCTGACTTCAATGGAATCTACGCCGAAACAGCAATTGACATATTTACTTGCACATGAACATCCTGAATTATATCAATTATTCAGTCCTGAGGCTTATACAAATATAATCCATGCTCAAAAGCAAAAACCAGATGTTGTAAAGGCAATGAGCGTTATTGAGCCTGAGGAAAAAATTAAAATGCTAGAAGAATTACCAAATGATCTTTTGTCTATTGTAATTACGCAAATGGATGCTAAAGATTTTGCAGATACTTTGATAAATCGTTTTCCTGAAGTCTTAGCTGAAATTATTGCAAGTTAATTGATAGCTTAATTTCCCTTAATTGACAAATATATTCCCCTTGTGTATTATAAGTTTACTTTTATATATGGGGATTAAGATATTTGTGGTCAATTTAAATGATAAAATATCAAAAACGAATCTAACTAGCCGTCAAACAGAAGTTTTAAAACTTTTGTCAGATGGTTATGAGGATAGATATATTGCTGAAACTTTGGGTATAAGTATCCATACTGTAAGGGCTTTTGTACATAAAATTATTTTCAAACTTGAGGCAAAAAATAGAGCACATGCTGCTTGTAAAGCTTTGAGGTGCGGTATTATCAAATAGTTTTCAGTTTTTTAAAATTGAAATTGCAAGTTGTAATGCTTTTTCTGTAAATATAAATTTCATAAGTTTTCTAGGCAGAAATGAGGGCAAAAGGTATTTTCTCACAGTTGTTTTGTCTTGGTACCTTACTGAAATATAAATCAAACCGACCGGTTTTTCTTTTGTTCCTCCTGTAGGACCTGCAATTCCTGTTGTACAGAGTGCGATATCACAATTTGAGAGTATTTGTAGTCCTTCTGCCATAGTTTTTGCACATTCTTCACTTACAGCACCATATTTTTCTAAAATTTCATTGCTTACATTTAAATACTTATGTTTTGCCTCATTTGCATAAGTTACATGACTTTCATATAAGAATTCAGAGCTGCCTGAAATATCTGTCAATCTTGATACCAAAAGCCCTCCGGTACAACTTTCAGCTGTGGCAATAATTAGCTTTTGGGATTTTAGAATATTTGTCAGTTTTCGTAAATTTCTATCAAACATTTCAGCTACTAATTTAAATCTCTATTAAAAAAAAGTCAATTAATTGAAGTTAATTTTTTTTTACATGAGCTTTTAATTTAAAGTCTTACTGTAATATCATGTAAAAAACGGGAGGAAAAGGCATGGCTTTGACTAAAGAAAAAAATCAGCAAAATTCTAATAACAAAGATTTACACTTAATTCCCCAAAATACAGAAGCTGAAGAAGCAGTTTTGGGCGCAATCCTTGTAAACCCTGTTGTGTTGACTAAAGTAGTAGAAGGTCTAAAGCCTGAAAGTTTTTATAAACCTGCTCACAGATATGTATATGAAGCTATGCTTCAATTGTTTAATTCAAATGAAAGAATAGATATAGTCTCAGTTTCAAATGTACTTGACTATAATTCCAAATTGGAAGCTGTCGGGGGAAGACCTTTTATAAATGATTTAGCTCTAAATGCTATTTCTACAGCAAATATTGAGTACTATGCAAAGATAATTCAGGAAAAAGCCATAAAAAGAGCCTTGATAAACGCCGGTAGTGAAATAGTATCTTTTGGATACGATGTTAATCCTATTGACCAGTCGCTCGATCAGGCAGAAAAGTTAATATTTGATATTGCATCTAAAAAAGCTACAACTGACTTGGTTCATGTTAAAGATTTGGTCTTAAATACTTATGAAAAGATTGAATACAGGTATGAACATAAAGATGAATTAATTGGAGTTCCGACTAACTTTTATGAGTTGGATACAATGACAAGCGGATTACAAAAATCTGATTTGATAATACTTGCTGCTCGTCCGTCTATGGGAAAAACTGCTTTTGCTCTCAATATTGCTCAAAATGTTGCAATTAAGGCTAAGACTCCTGTTGCGATATTTTCACTTGAAATGTCTAAGGAGCAATTGGTTCAACGTATGTTATGTTCTGAAGCTGAAGTAGATACACAGCGATTAAAGACAGGGCATATGCAAAGTAAAGACTGGGAAAAGCTTGCGGATGCAATGAATTCTTTTGCTCAGGCTCCTATTTATATTGATGATACATCAGGCTGTACGCTAACTGATGTCAGGGCAAAATGCAGAAGACTAAAAATGGAAGAGAAAAATCTCGGACTTGTTGTAATTGACTATCTTCAATTGATGGAAAGCTCCGGCAGAGAAGATCGTATGCAGCAGATTTCAGCGATTTCAAGAGGTTTAAAGACTCTTGCTCGTGAATTGGATGTACCTGTTATTGCACTTTCTCAATTATCTCGTGCTGTAGAATCAAGAACAGATAAACGTCCAATGTTATCAGATCTGCGTGAATCAGGTGCGATAGAGCAGGATGCTGATATTGTTATGTTTATTTATCGTGATGAGTATTACAGAAAAGCTGACGGAGAGGAAGATGAAACTTTAAAAGCCGCTAATAAAGGTGAATCTGAAATTATTATCGCAAAACACAGGAATGGTCCTGTTGGAACTGTAAAACTGCTTTTCCAAGGCAATATAACTAAATTTAAAAATCCGATAAAAACAGATGCTTTTTAATCGTTAAAAATAAATAGTTTATGTAATTTTACTCCAAGTGCTTTTGCAATAGCATAAACTGCTTCTGCGAATATTTCTGAGGAATTATACCTAAAACGTAATTCAGATTTATATTTGTGATATACTTTTCCTGATGATTAGGGAGAGAATTTATGCAAAAAATAATTGATTTGGTTAAAAAACACCCCGAAATTTTTACAATAGCAGGGTTATTAATAGCTTTTTATTTTGTATTTTTTCATAATATAGGCAATTATCCTCTTATGGATGTTGATGAGACAAGATATGTTGCAATTGCAAGAGAAATGTTTCATAGCAAGGATTTTCTATCACTTTATTTAAACGGGGATTACTTTTTTGAAAAACCACCGCTTTATTTTTGGGGTGAGTGTATTTCATTTTGGTTCTGGGGAGTGATTAATGAGTTTAGTGCACGTTTCCCTGTCGCGTTATACGGGATGTTGACCTGTTTTCTATTATATTTTACAGGTAAAAAACTTGTATCAAGAAATTTTGGTACGATTTCTGCATTAATTCTTGCAACAAGTATGGAATTTGTAATACTTGCTAAGTTTGCAATTTTGGATATAGTGCTGGCTACTTGTACAGCTTTTTCAATTATATTTGGATTTTGGACTTATTTTTGTAAGGAAGAAAATAAAAAATATTTTTGGTGGCTATTTTATATATTTTCCGGTCTAGCTGTTATGGCAAAGGGAATTCCGGGATTTGTTCTGCCTTTTGGAACTATGTTTTTTGTCTCAATTATGAGTAAAAGATTTAAAGAAATTTTCAAACCGGTCTATTTTTTGGTTGGTTTTCTTTTGTTTTTTTCAATAACAGTACCATGGCATGCAATTATGTTGAATATGCATGATCCGAGATTTTTTGATGAATATATAGTTGTACATCATCTTCAGCGTTTTATGAATTCAGAATATGTCGGACGAGATCAGCCCTTTATATTTATGTTTTTGACATTCCTTTGGGGAATTTTACCTTGGACATTCTCTGCGATTGCAGCAACTTTTTGTAAAATTAGAGATAAGATAATCGCATTTATAAATGAACAAAAAGCGAAGCAAACTTTTATAGATAAAATTAAAATAATTAATCCTTTTAAGGATTTTGATTTTGAAAAGTTATCAAATGCTCAAAAATTACACCTTTTTAGCTGGATAGCCTTTTTATTTATAATGCTGTTTTTCTCTGTTTCAAGTACCAAATTAATTACATACATTTTACCGATATATCCTTTTTCCGCAATAATTTTAGGATTTGTGTGGAAAAATTACATAGAAAAAGGCAGATACGAAAAATCAATAAATATTTCAGCAGGGATTTTTGGCGGAGCATGTTTGATAGCTGGGATTGCTACTATGTTTGAAAAATTTGTACTTCCAGCTCAAATTCATGAAGATTTTCTTGTTGTAAAGTGGTTTTGTATAATTTTAGTTCTTGTTATGGGAATAGCAACTTTTGTAATTTTATACAAAAAAAATAGAATTGCCTTGTTCCTTTCATACATAGTTTTCATGGCAATTTTATCAGGATGGGGATACAAACTGTTTTTTGAAATGGATTACAGATTCGGGCAAAATGATCTTATGAAAATGGCTTTGCAGGCAAAAGCTGAGGGAAATAAACTTACTACAATCGGATTCAGTAAAAGATACTCTATTTATTATTATTATGGAGATGAAGTCGATTTTTATGTGGGTGATGATTATGATATTATAGACGATTTATTGGAAGATAAAAAAATGCGTATTATCGTGAGAAAAGATGAGTTTGATAAAATCGGGAAAGATCAAAAATTTGATATTGTAGAAAAAGGTAGAAAATATATACTTATAAAACCAAAAGACTAATGAAAGAGCGGAATTTATATTCCGCTTTTTTAAGCAAATAAAAAGCGGTTATAAAAACCGCAGATAGTTATATATTAACATCAAGTAAATGTATATTATTAAAATATTAAATTCATTTATGTAAATCAAAAAATCTTTTTTGATGGAGTGTTTTGATTTTGCAATAACTTATAATCACTGCAAATCAGGCATACGAGGTTATGAAAAAAGTCATTGTACAATTTTAACCTTGTTATGTCTTTTTCGAATATAAATAAGAAACCCTTAGCTTCTGCACTCCAAAAAGATAAACTTCCTACAGAAGTACCATTATAATAGCATGAATTTCATTAAATTTCAATTCAAAAAAGAGAATACAATTGACAAAGCTTAATATATTTGTTATACTACTAATGTAGTAGAAATTTTTATAAAAGGTTGTTAGAAGTTTTTTAAGAAAGGATTTTCATTAAGCTTTTTATTTAAATAATTATGCTATAGGTTGTTATAATCATTTGGATCAGCCATCTAAATGGGGTATTGTATTTGAGTTAAATTTTAGTACAATATTTTAAGGAATGTTAATATATAAAAATAATAAAGCAATAAATTATAATCAGCGGTTTTAAAATTAACAACAAATTGTAGAAGGTCATGGAAAAAAGTAAGCAGGTTAATAAAGAAAAACTAAAGGCAGAAAAGCCTAGTACAACTAATCCCTTGAATGGTAGGGTGTCAAATCCTATTGCTGATAAAGGTATTGTTGCACGCATAAATAATTTCAATGCCCAAAAAACAAACAATAGGTTGTACAGTGGTTATGTAAGCAATACGTTTTCTAAAAAATCGTTGGATTTTGTAGAATTTGTGTCAATGCTCAATACTTCTTTAAAAGATAAAAAAACATCTTCTGATATGTTTTTAGCTTTCCATGATGTATTCACAGAGAAACTAAATTGTCTATATACAGCATTTGGGTTATATCACGAAAAATCCAATTGTATCAATTTAAAGCTTCAAAACAAATTTGGCAGTACATATTCATCAAAAATTTTTATGTCTGATGAATTTAATCCTGTTGTTGAAAGCTTCAGAACATCTTCAATAATTTCACGTGAAGATAATAAATTTTTAAATATTCCATACCTTCAAGAGTCATCATCATTTATACTGCCTCTAATATCGGTAAATCAATGTATAGGGGTGATGGTAATAGGTATGGATGTAACAGAAGCAGAGACTTCGGTATTGTCATTCATTGCGAATTATGCAGCAATGTATATTCACAACATAACTTTACAAGAAAAAGCAAATAAATACGATAATACGGATACTCTAACATCTTTGTATAACCACAGAGGTTTCCAGGAAATCCTTACATCAGAATTGCAAAGAGCAAAAGATAACAAAACTCATCTTTCAATAATAATGATGGATGTAAATAATATTTCAAAAATTAACAGAGAACTGGGACATGCTAAAGGTGATGAAGTAATAAGACTTTTAGCAGACAAAATTAAACAAAGTATAAGAAATAACGATAAAGCAGGACGCTACGGCGGAGATGAAATCGCAATAATTCTTCCTGATACTGATACTGCAGATGCCAAATATTTAGCAGAATATATAACATATACATTATCTTGTTGTTTTGTGGATGATGTAGGACCTGTAAAAGTTTCTGTCGGAATTTCAACATATCCTGATTGTACCGAAAATCAAGAGAAGTTACTTGTCTTAGCAGAACAGGCAATGTATATTTCTCAAGCAAAAGGCTATAAAGAAGGAATGTCAGCGATTATAAGCAGTAGTGATTACAACTTCTGGAGTGATGACAGTCTCAGCTCGTTTGCTGAAGTTCTTGCAAAACGCCATGCTCAAATGGGTATCAACTTTGAAGAAGAATTGGTACACAAGTTCAACAATGAACAAATCAGCTCTCAAAACCACCTGATGGAAATGGTGACATCACTTGCAGGGGCAATTGATGCCAAAGATCCTTATACAAAAGGTCATTCAACCTCTGTATCAAGATATTCAGAAGCCCTTGCACGTGCGATAAATCTTCCAGAAGATGAAGTCCAAAGGATAAAACTAGGTGCCCTGCTTCATGATGTTGGCAAAATCGGTATTCCTGAAAATGTACTCAAAAAGCCCTCTCATCTTTCAGATGATGAGTGGGAAGTTATGAAACAACACCCTGTAATAGGTGCTGAGAAGGTACTTGCGCCGAATGAGGCTTTGCGAGACTTGATTCCAATGGTAAAATATCATCACGAGCATTATGACGGCTCGGGATATCCCGAAAAATTAAAAGGTGAAGAAATTCCGCTGTCTGCAAGGATTGTAGCTGTCGCAGATGCATTCCACGCGTTGATTTCAGACAGACCTTACCGTAAAGGTTTAGGTGTTGAAAAGGCTTGCGAAATTTTGAAAATGGGTGCAGGCTCTCAATGGGATAGCGATTTAGTAAGACAATTTATCACGATTGCACCGTCATTATCTACAAGTATTTAAGGTTTTGGTGCGTATTTTTTGATATGTAAGTCCTGAATAAAATCAGATAACGTATCGTTTGTTTTTAGTAGATTGTCATAAATAATTTTTGAAAGAACACCTGCCTTTGCACAAGGCTCGTTATACACTTCATTTGTTTCTAAAAAGTTACTTAGTACATCTGCCAAAGCTTCGATTTTAGAAAATTCGCTGCTAATATTTATGAGTTTTTTGATATCTGTGTTGTTCATAATCTATATAATAATATGCTATATGCATATTATTATACCTAGAAATAAAATTGTCAATAGATTAATATTTTAATATGCAAAACGAAAATATAAAGGTGCAAATCGGAAATAATTTGAGGGCTGAAAGAAGTCGTCTTAATTGGTCGCAAGAAGAGCTTGCCGAAAAAACAGGTCTGCAAAGACAGCATATTTCTAAAATTGAAAAAGGGCTTATTGATATGAGGATATCCACACTGGTTCCTATTTTGCAAGCTCTGAATATAAAATTTGAACAATTATACAACACAAAAAATGATATTTAACAAAAATTTTTCTCATACCAAAATTTTCTGATTTTACAAAAGTTATGTAATATTGAAAAAGCTTAAATCGCTTACTTAATAACTTCAATAAATTCGTAATCCTGCAAATATGGCAAGTGAGCTTCAGTAATCAATTCTCCTGGTAGCAAAATCGCAATTCCAGGAGGACATTCTGCAATTACCTCAGCTGCAATTCTTCCGATAGCTTGAGATTTTGGAATAGTTTCTTTTTCTGCATAAAAACTATCGCGTAAATTCATTTTGATGATCGGTGTCAGCATAGGCATATGCTTTTTGTTTTCCAAATAACAAATATCTGAATAATTCGTTTTATCAATTTTATGCAGACATTCTGCAAGATATTTGATGTCGTTGCGTGAATTGCCGATATTTGAAAGAATTAAAAGCCCTGCATCTGATGCACTTTCGACTTCTATGTTAAAGTCAATTTCCAAAATTGACTCAAGACGTTTTCCTGATAATCCGTCAGCTTTAATAAATACTTTTGTAATATCAGTCTTATACCCGAAATCAGGTTTCAAATGGTGAATATGTTCCATTGTATCAATTTCGCGGCGAAGATATTTTGCATTTTCAACGGCACGAGCAAGCTGATTTTTGCCCCTTTGACTTTCTAAATTTGCACGGGCTGCATCAAGACTTCCAAGAAGCATTAAAGAAGGACTGGTTGTATGTAAAAGTTTTAGAGCTTTTTCAATTGCGTCAACATCTAAAATAGAATTTTCAGCAATATGTAACATTGAGCTTTGGCTCATTGATCCGCCGGTTTTGTGGAGTGAATGTACTACAGCATCTGCCCCCAATTGCAAAGCAGGTGTCGGCAAATGCTTGTTAAAATTCCATAGGCAGGCATGGGCTTCATCCACAATTAATGGAACATTGTATTTTTTACAGATTGTAGAAATTGATTTAATGTCAGATACAACACCTTCATAAGTTGGATTTGTAATCCATACCATAGCAATGTCATCATGCATTTTTAGTTGTTCTTCTACGCTTTCAGGGTTTACATTTCCCCAGATTCCCCATTCTTCAAATCTTTCTGGAATCAACCATAACGGTTCAGCTCCTGAAATAATCATACCCGTCAAAACTGATCTGTGACAGTTTCTGTTAGTTAAAATTCTTTGACCTTTCTTAGTTAATCCCATTGCAATAGCAAGATTGCCGGCAGTGGAGCCGTTGAGCAGGAAGAAAGTCTTTTTAGCACCGAAAGCTTTTGCAGCAAGCTCTTGAGCTTCTTTAATCGGACCTGTCGCAGGGTGAAGGGTTCCGAGATTATCAAATTCATCAGTAGTATCTACCATAAGAGCCTTTTTGCCGATTAGTTTGCGAAAATCAGGCAAAGTTCCATTTCCCTTGGTATGACCGGGGATGTGAAATTGATATGTAGGGTTTTCGTATGCTTTTTGAAGAGCTTCTACAATCGGGGCTTTGATTTTTACCGTATTTTTAGCTTTAGCGGATTTTATTTTTTGTGTTACATCTGTCATACTTATAATATACAATAAAAAAATCATGAATTTCAATATGTTTTATGTTATAATTAATATTTGTGAACAGGATTTTGCGAATAGCACTGATATTATTATGTTTGACTTCCTTAAATAATCTTTCCGCATATGGAAAAACTTTAAAAAAAGCTCCAAAACAGGATGTCATTATCCTTGATGTAACTAAAAATGAAGGATTCCCTGAAAATCCCGAAAAAAGTTCCAGACAAGGGTTAATGGAAAAAATAAAAAATTATGATGCTAAAGATGTCGAAAAAGACACTGTCAATGATAACGTTGATGTAGAATTTTCTATTTTCGACAATTTGATTGATAAAGATAAAGACTCAGAACATCCTTTTAAAATAGAAGAAGAATCTCTTTTTGGAAGAATTTACAAGAAAAAATTGGAAAGGACTTCAATTCCGTCATATCTTTTACAAGATGAATTAACTTTCAAATACAAAAAAGGTCCTGTTGATAAAGTTCAATTTTACGGGGCTTTTCAAGGAAATTTTAATGGGCTTTTTGCAGGGAGTGATTATGATACCACATATGATTTGAATATTTTTGAAGCCGGTGTTGTCGGTGATTTGAAAGATAAAAATACTGACTTTAAATTACAATTTAATTTTAAGCCGGTAGAGGGGCAGAATTTCTTTCAAGGATTTATTACAGATGCATATATAATGAATACTGCTATTCCTCATCATAAAATAATAGTTGGAAATTCAAGAAATCAAGTCGGTGTAGATGGTGGTGCGAGTTCTTATACATTGCCTTTTGCAGCACGTTCTCAAATTGCAAGAAATTTCGGTAATACTCGTGCATTAGGTGTGCGTGTTGTTGGAAATTATTCTTTAGCAGATTATAGTTTAGCATTGAACAGTTCTGACAGATATTTTCATGAATTTTTTGCAGGACCTGAATTCACGGGTTGGCTGAATTTTAAGCCTTTAGGATTAACTGATGGCAGATATGGGCATTTAGTTCTTGGTACAGGGCTTAATGCAGGACATAGAGATGAAAGTTATACTGTAGGTGGTGCTTATATCGGGTATTCTTATAAAAAATTTGCAGCAAATGCAGAATATTCAATTGCTGATGGTTATAACGGCCGAAATTTCAGTTCAAATAAAGCGACTGGCTTTTATACAACTGTTTCATATCGATTGACTAAAAGATTACATGTACTTGCAAGATATGACCAATTTGATCCAAATCGTGATATAAGTGGTGATTTAAGAAGAGAATATACTGCAGGGCTTAATTATTTTATTAAAGGTCAAGCTTTAAGATTAATTTTAAATTATGTTTTTTGTGATAATGAAAATGCAGAAGACAGTCATAGAGTTATTTTAGGGACACAAATACTTTTATAATCAATTCGCCCGTATTGCATAAATTTGAAATATACGTTATAATATGTAAAATAAGGAGAATTTAGCAATAGATTTTTCTTTAAATGTACAAAATCAGGAGAACAAAAATGTACCAAGATGAAACATTAGTATGTGAAGACTGCGGAGCAGAATTTGTCTTCACAGCAGGCGAACAAGAATTTTATGCAGAAAAAGGACTTGTAAACAAACCTAAAAGATGTCCGGCTTGTCGCAAAACTCGCAGACAGAACAACAGAAGACGTGGACCAAGAAAAATGTATGATGCTGTATGTTCTAAATGCGGAGCTCAAACACAAGTTCCATTTAAACCAATTGAAGGAAAAGAGGTCTATTGCAAAGATTGTTTTACAGCTATGCATGCACAAGCTGCAATTGAATAATTTTTTTGATATAGATTAAGAAAAAGGACGGAATAGTTATATTATTCCGTCCTTTTTGTGCGATTATTAGTAAAATTACGCCCCTATGCAACTGTTTAAGTATTCTATGGTATTTATTTTTTCGTCATAGAGATATTTTATGAAATTTAAATAAGCGGCGTCATATGATGTGATAACAAGATTAATTTCAAAACCATCAGTACAGAATGGCTCATAATCATAAACTACATAGCTGTTATATTTGCTTTTCCATTCTTTTCTTTCTATACGGCTGTTGTTTTCTTCGACTATATCTTCAAGCCAAGCAACAATATCTTTATTTACATTTTTCATTTCAATCCGATTGTATCTACTGCAATCGTGACAGTTATTTCCCATCAGCATAAAATATCCTCCTTGTCTAAGGCGGGGTTTTCTTATATTTGAATTGTAAATGTTTTTTTAGCTTAAATAATCCCCTGTAGGTCTAACAATGTATAGTAAATTTTGCTAATTTCTTAAATATGCACTTTATATTACAAAGTTTAACATTTTGCCAGAGTGATTATGATATGTTATAATTCTGCAAGAATGGAGATTTTTTAAATGAATTTAGCATTTATATTTACAGATATACCTATTTTAATAGTATTATCTACATTTGTCGTATCAATAATCTTTTGTTTGAACAGATATATGTATGTTCGCAAAAATTTAAAGATTTTTTATAAATTTTTAACTAATTTTAAAAAAACAGATTTAAATTTCAGATTTAAAGAAATTGATGAATGGATGACTATAAATCCTTATGTTTCAGCGGCTTGGCTTGAATTTAAGAATACTTTGGTATTTTCAGAATCAGTCGCATTAAGAGGACAAAACAACAATTTAACATACAAAGAAGTGTCTACAACTGTCCAAAATATTCAAACAACAGTTGATCCTTTGTATTTCTTTAATGAAGATTCATTAATTACATCAAAATTTAATTTTAGGTTTATTCAAACTGTACCTACAATATTAACAGGTTGCGGTCCTTTGTTTACATTCTTGAACATAGCAATTGCGTTTGGAAAGATTGACTTTTCAACCCAAGAGAAAACAATTTCATCAGTCGCTAATTTGATGGCATCAATGCAAGTCGCAGCTCTTGTATCAGTATTTGCCGTAGGTTCATCTTTGCTATTTTTAATTTTTGAAAAGGTAACATATAACAATATATGTAAAAAATGGATGGCAAGATGTCAGGATTTATTTTCAAAGTTATTTGATAATATTTCTTCTGAAAAATTCTTATTTGAATTGTTGAGAGAAACAAAAGTTCAAAATAATAATTTACAACATCTAATTGCACAAATGCCTGAGAGTTTTAAAATTGCACTAAACTCCGGTATTGCTGCCAATTTGGTTCCGTATTTAGAAAATTTGATTTTTGGTATAAATTTAGTCAATAAACAAATGAAAGAAGTTACCAAAAAAAGTGGCGGAGATGTTGTGGATGACGTATTTTAAGGGTAATTTAAATGGCGATTTCTGGTAAAAAAACAATACAACAAGAAGCAGCTGATAATATATTCTGGACAACGATGGCTGACCTTATGTTAGGTCTGGCAATTATCTTTATGACATTGTTTGTATTTGCTATGACTGGATTTACTCAGGATACGGTTAAGATTCAACAAACTCAAATTCAAGCAGCTCAAGAAATAGTTGAAAAACTTAAAGAAGCAGAAATTGATGCCGAAGTTGATAAACTTACGGGGAATGTGAAAATTTCAAATTTAGAGTTATTTGATTTAAACAGCTATACACTTTCTGCTAAAGGAAAAAAATACTTAGATAAATTTATTCCAATATATATAGATACAATTTATTCAAAAGATGTTTTAAAAAACGGTATAGCTAATATCGTAATAGAAGGTCATACAGATTCCCAATCTTATGCGGGCTTAAAAACAAAAGATCAACAATTTGCCAAAAATATGGAATTAAGTCTTTTGCGAGCAAATTCTGTTGCTCAATATGCATTTAAAACTAACTATGACAAAAAACATAGTGAAGCTTTAAGAAAAATGCTGGTAGTAGAAGGCCGTAGTTTTTCAGATCCAGTATTAGTAGATGGTAAAGAAGATTTTGCAAAAAGCAGAAGAGTAGAAATGAAAATAAGGGTTAAAGCAAATAATTTTGCTTCAGCTTTGGGGTTAAATTTCGGCGGTGATTAACGAAAGTAATATTTTAGAAACAATAAATATGATTAAGCTTCACAACCTCGATATAAGAACGGTGACGCTTGCTTTAAGTTTGAGAGATTGTATAGATTCTGATGTAGATAAAGTTTGCGAAAATATTTACAACAAAATAAAAAACTACGCTAAAAATCTTGTAGAATATGCAAATGATTTTGAAAATGAATATTCTATCCCAATTATAAACAAACGTATTTCAGTAACTCCTATATCTTTAATTGGGGAAGCTTGTAAAAATCCTGATTATGTAAAAATAGCAAAAACTCTTGATATGGCAGGTAAAGAAGTCGGAGTGAATTTTATTGGAGGATATTCAGCTCTAGTAGAAAAAGGTTTTACAAAAGGGGATAGATTATTAATAGAAAGTATTCCTGAGGCATTAGCGCAAACAGATTTCTTATGCTCATCAATCAACTTGGCATCATCAAAGGCCGGTATAAATATGGATGCTGTTTTGAAAATGGCGGAAATAATTAAAAAATCTGCTGAAATGACAAAAGATAAAGATTGTATTGGGGCTGCGAAATTAGTTTGTTTTTGTAATTCGCCCAGTGATAATCCGTTTATGGCAGGTGCTTTTTGTGGGATTGGAGAGCCTGAATGTGCATTGAATATAGGGGTCTCAGGTCCGGGAGTTGTCAGAGCCGCTATTGAAGATTTACCAGAAAATTCTGATATGAGCGTGCTTGCGAATAAAATTAAGCAAATAGCTTATAAAATTACAACAACAGGGGAACTTGTAGGTAGAAAACTTGCAAAACGTTTAGAAATCCCATTTGGTGTAATTGATTTATCATTAGCCCCGACTCCTGCTATTGGTGACAGTGTAGCGGGTATTTTTCAAGCAATGGGATTAGAGCATGCAGGGGCTCATGGCACAACTGCTGCTCTTGCAATGCTGAATGATGCAGTTAAAAAAGGCGGTATAATGGCAAGTTCTCATGTAGGAGGGCTGTCAGGAGCATTTATTCCGGTGTCAGAAGATGCTGGCATGATAGAGGCAGCTGGAAAAGGTTGTCTGACTTTTGATAAATTAGAGGCGATGACATCAGTTTGTTCAGTCGGCCTTGATATGATTGCAATTCCAGGAGATACTTCGGTTGATACAATTGCTGGTATAATTGCAGATGAAATGGCTATTGGCATGATTAATAAAAAGACGACCGCGGTAAGAATTATCCCTGCTATAGGAAAAACATACGGAGAAAAAGTCTGTTGGGGTGGGCTGTTAGGTGAGGCACCCATCATGAAGGTTAATGATTTATCTTCAACAAACTTTGTAAGACGAGGAGGTAGAATTCCTGCTCCAATACATTCTCTTAACAATTAATAATATTAATGTATATATTTTTTATATTTGGGAATAATATAAAATGTAATAGAAAAATTGAAGTATATCAATGACAAAATCTTTTAACGAGTTGAGCCAAAATTTAAAAAATTACATTATTGATTGCCATTCAAACTACAAAGGTTTAAAGAATGTAGCAGTCGAGAGGTACAACAACTTAAAGGTATCTATGGAACCTGAAATATACCAGACGTATCATATAGTTATACGTATTGGCATATCAGAAGCAGTAATAATAATGCCTGAGGGGTGTATTTTTACAGGAACGCTGGGTATGGATGAAAGATATGTTCAAAGATGGCTTCAAAATCCTAATATAACCCAAGAATTGAGTACTCACTGGAAAAATTGTCAGTTGTATTCAGCTTAAAATTATGTTATAATACTAATATTAATGTATATGAGATTGGAATAAGTTTTATGGGTAAAACGTTTAATGAATTAGCTTTGGATTTAAAAGATTTTATTGTAGATAAGCATGCAAACTATCGAGGATTAAAACATATGAGTTTGCAAAGATACAATAATCTTACTGTCAGTATGAATTCAAGACGTTATGGAAATCAACATGTAATTATTCGGGTAGGAATTTCAGAAGCTGCATTTTCTTTTCCTTATGTAAATAAAATTGATGGCGGGTTGGGAATGGATGAAAGATATGTTATGCAGTGGATTGGCAATGATGTTGTTTTACAGTCATTGGAAGAGCAATGGAAAATTATAAAATTGCAAGAATTAGAACATGATGATAAGTAATTAAGCTTTTTTTGTCATAGATTTAGATCTTAGTTTCCTATGATATGTGATGGCAAATCTGTGAGCTTCATCTCTTATTCTTTGAAATAAAAATAAGGCGCTGGAATTTTGAGGTAATATCACAGGCTTTGACTGTTTAGGTAGAAAAACTTCTTCATGTTTTTTTGCTAAACTTACAACATCAATATTTGTAATTCCAAGTTCTTCAATTATTTCCATAACACTTGATAATTGACCTTTACCGCCGTCAATTATCATAAGATCAGGCTTGTCCCAATTTTTTTCACCAAGATGAGACAATCTTCTGGTTAATACTTCTTTCATTGAAAGAAAATCATCAGGTTTTCCTTCTGTCATTTTGATTTTGAAACGTTTATATTCAGATTTTTTACTTTGACCGTTAATGAATGTAATCATTGATGCCACAGTGTTTGTCCCTTGAATATGCGAAATATCATAGCATTCAATTCTGTGTGGAAAGTTTTTTAATTGAAGTTTTTCTGCTAAATAAGAGCCTATTTCATTAAAATCATCACGAATTTTTGACATTTTTTTGAGTTTTGCATTATCTAATACTACTCGTGCATTTTTATCTGCAAGCATTTGAAGTTCTTTTCCTTGATTGGATTTCCCGTAACTTATTTTTACTTTCTTTTTAGCTAAAATTTCAAGCCATTCTTCATAAAGAGCTTTTTCTCCAACAGCTTCCAATTCGTTTGATACAATTTTGTCAGGATAGCCAAGAGTTAGTGAATTATAATATTCTTTGAAAAATGTGGCAAAAAATTCAGTTCTATCTTCATCTTCGACTTCATATACAAAATCTTTTTTATCAATAAGTCTTCCCTCTCTTACCATAAGGATTACTATTGCAAAAATACCGTCTTCTGATAATAAAGATATTATATCTTCATTAAGTTTTGTATTTTCATATACAACTTTTTGTTTTTCGAGGGTTTTTTTCAAATCGAGATAACTGTCACGTAATCTTGCTGCTTTTTCAAACTGCTCTGAAAAAGCATATTTTTCCATTTGTTCTTTGAGCTGTTCCATAAGTTCAGATTGCTTACCGGAAAGGAAAAGTTCTGCTTTATGTACAATTTCTTTATATTCTTCGCTTGTGACTTTATTTTGACATGGTGCCATACACCGTCCTATTTGATAATAAAGACAAGGTCTGTCTTTAAATTTAGGAGTTTTGCACTGTTTTAAAGGGAAAATTTTCTTTAAAAAATCAAGTGTTGAATACATTGCACGAACATCCGTATAAGGTCCATAATAACGACCTTTTTCTGGATTTATATTTTTTTTGCGGATAACCTGAATACGTGGGAAGTCTTCATCAGTAATAAGAAAATAAGGATATTTTTTATCGTCTTTTAAAAGAATGTTATATTTAGGTTTATGTTTTTTTATTAAATGGCTTTCTAAAATTAAAGCTTCAACTTCAGTGTTTGTAATGATATATTCTAATCGCTCAATTTGTGACACCAAAACTTGTACTTTCACACTATCGTGGTGTTTTTTATTAAAATAACTCATGACTCGGCGTTTTAGAATTTTAGCTTTGCCTACATAAATAATTTCGTTATCTTTGTTGTAATAAAGATAACATCCCGGAAGTGACGGCAATAACTTCAAGCTTTGTTTTAAATTCTCATTCATTACCCTTATTATATCATATATTGATAATTTATTCAGAATATGATAATATTAATTGGTAGCAAATAAAAATAGAAGGAGCTGGAAATGCAGACTATGATTGAAATTATGGGGGGGGGGGGCACCCGAAAATAAGCTCCTAGTTGGTAAAAAAATAAACCGATTGCATACTGACCATAAAAATGGTAAAATGAATATTATATTAGGCAATAAAGAGGTCAGTATGAAAAAAGCATTTACATTAGCAGAAGTTTTGATAACTTTAGGCATAATCGGGATAGTCGCCGCGATGACTATACCCGGTCTAATAAAGAATTATCAGGAAAGACAGTTTAAAACGGCATATAAAAAAGTATATTCAGAAATATCTCAAGCATTCCAAGAAGCATTGCTAAATCAGGAGTTTACCCGTAAAGAAAAGAGAGATATACCCGCTACAGAAGAAGAATTCAACATATTAAAATCAAAATTCAAATTAATGCTAGATTGTGGCTCTCAAGATATAGACCGTTGCTGGAAAAAAGGTGATACAATATGTGGAGGTGCTTGCAATACAGGAAATTCAGCAGATGGTATTGACATGGAAAACGGTGTTCCTAAAGAAGGTTCAGCTTCCTGTTTTATAGATGGTGGCGGACAAAACTGGTGCACATTTGGTAATAATGAAAACATATTTTTTGTAGACACAAACGGATTTTCAAATCCGAACAGATTTGGTCGTGACAGATGGATGTTTACATTTGCTGATATAAATAATACTAGAGCAGATTATGCTAAAGATTATAAAAAAGTTATTCCTTATATAAATGAGGATGTACTAACCCAGGAATGGTACTGCAAACGTCCGCCTTGTTATTATCAATCCTGGCTTTTGAAGTAATTTATCTGAAATTAACTTCATCAATAAATATTTTTACCCATTTGATAAGGCTTGATAATTCATAAGGTTTTGGCAAGTATAAATCCGCACCGCAATTTAATATCAATTCTTTATCATGAAAAATAGAAGTAACAATTATTTTTGTATTTGCAAAATCAGGATGTTCTCTCAAAATTTTACAAATTTTTAGCCCTTTAAGGTTTTCAGCATTACCTGCATCAAGAATAATAATAGCAGGTTTTGTTGTTTCGTTTATAAAATCATCATCATTATAGATAGAGATGTCATATCCTTGAAGTTCTAAAATTGTTTTTAAAAGTACATTCATTGCTTCATCTGGTTCTATGACGTATATTTTGTTGTTATATCTGTTAAATTCAACAGCATCTTCTGCTGAAATTTTAGCTCTTTCGATTAGATAATTTGATCTGTCAGGAAGATTTGCAAGGTTATGAATATTTATCAATGCTGTCAAAAGCTGATTTGTGTCAGTGTATTTTTGGAATTCATTTGTGACAACCCCTATTGTAGTATGGATAAATTCAGCTCTTCTGCCCGCAAATTCGTCTCCTTCGATTATCACATATCCTCGTTTTAAATCCTGTTGAGAGTAAAATTTCTTTGCTACAGAATCAAAAGCAAATGTTAAAAAGTTTGCAATTTTTTCAGCCTTTAGCGGGCTAGTGATTATTAAAAATTCATTTTCGGAGATTCCGCCTAAATAATCATCTTCATTTAAAGAAGATTGTATAATTGCACAAAAAGTTTGTATAAGTTTGTCAGATGCAAGTTCTGTATATGTTTCACGGTAATTTTTGAAATTTTCAATGCTTATGTAAAGACAAGCCCATAAATCTTTTGAAGTTAAAATTCTTTTTAATGCGCGTAATGAATAGCTTTTGTTCGGAAGAAGTTTTTTGCTGTCAAGATTTGATTCAAATTCTCTTCTTAAATGAGCTTTCATTCTCATTACAAATTCTTCATTGTTTACCGGCTCACTCAAAAAGTCATCAGCCCCGTTTGCAAGTGCATTCAGTCGGTCTTGGATTTCGGAAGATTTTGATAATGCTACTATTACCGGTCGCATGTTGTATGTCAAAGCTCTGATTTTTTTGCAGTAATCTCCAAGATCATTGTCTATGCTGTCTGAAATAATTATCAAGTCAGGTTCTTTATCCTGAATAATTTTCATTGCTGAAATAAAGTTTTTACTCAAAATAACTTTTGATAATTTATTTTCTAAGAGCTTTTTGTATTTTACGGAAAGCTCTCGGCGTTTATCAATAATCAATGTTACAGACTGCATTTTACCCTCGCTTGTTTTTCAACGTCATTTGCGGGCATGAGAACTTCAAATGTTGTGATATATTTACCATTCGACAAAAAGTCTGATTTAACTGAAATTTTACCATTCATTTTTTCAACAAGATTTTTTGTAATATAAAGTCCCAGACCACTGCCTTGAACTTTTCTGGTAAGAGGATTATCTATTCTTGAAAATTTGGTAAAAATTCTTTCATAGTCTTCTTTTTTGATTTCGATTCCGATGTTTGATACTCGAATTGAAACAAACTCACAATTTTCACAAAAACCTGTCTCTATTTTTATTGTTGAATTTTCTTCACCGTACTTTGCAGCATTTTCTATTAAATTTGTCATTATTTGTTGGAATTTATCCTTGTCTGCAAGAATAGTTGGAGTTTTGGGCTCAATAGAAAGTTCAAATTTTTTATCACAATATTGATTTTTTATTACTGATATTGCCATTTCAATAACAGGTTTAATCTGAACTTCTTTGAATATAAGACTATCTTTTCCGCTTGAAAGTCTTGTGACTGATAACATATTTTCTACAAGGTTAATAAGTCTGTTTGATTGTTCCTCGATGATTTTTAAAAATTTTTTTTTGCTTTCATCATCCAATTGCTCCCAAGAAGAAAGCATTGTTTGAGAAAACCCCCTTATTGAAGTCAGTGGTGTTCGTAATTCATGACTTACTGTCGAAATAAAATCCTCATAACTTTTTTCTATATCGCTCATATGCTAATTATAGCAAATTTTTCATAAAAATAAAGTCTACATCAAATAGAGGATATTTGAGTTTTTTTTAAAAGTTTTGATTTTTGTCTTCCGTATAGAAAAGTACAGATATGAAAAACGAAAGTTTTTCATACCTCCTCCCCAAGTCTGGTAGCCGTTCTTATTAAAAAAGACGGCTTTTTTTTATGTAAAAATCCCGCCCTAGTTACAAGGCGGGATTAATCTTTTTCATATTCCATTTGTTATTTAATCTATGTTACTTGAATATCTTTTTCAAATCCGAATAAAGAGCTTACACTTTCATCATCATGTATTCTTGAAATAGCTTGTCCTAAAAGAGGAGCTACTGAAAGTTGTTTAATATTCGGAGGCATTTTTGACATATCAAGTGGAATTGTGTTTGTGACAACACATTCTTTAATAGGTGCATTAGCAAGTCTTTCAATTGCAGGACCTGAAAATACAGGATGAGCTGCACAAACATATACATCTTTTGCCCCTTCTCTTGCAAGAAGTTTTGATGCTTCGCAAATTGTTCCTGCTGTATCAATTATGTCATCAAACATAACGCATACTTTATCTTTCACATCACCAATTACATGAGATGCTATAGCTTCATTATGTTTGTCACGGCGTTTGTCAATAATTGCAAGAGAGCATCCGATTGCTTTTGCAAAATGTCTTGTTCGTTGTACGCCGCCTGTGTCAGGACTTACAGCTACCATATCATCAGGATTTATATTTAAACTCTTAATGTAATTCACAAGTATTGGAGTTGCAAAAATATGATCTACAAGAATATTGAAAAATCCTTGGATTTGTCCTGTATGTAAATCCATTGCAAGTACCCTGTTAGCTCCGGCTGTTGTCAGTAAATCAGCCACAAGTTTTGCCGTAATTGCTTCGCGACCGGAAGTTTTTCTGTCTTGTCTTGCATAGCCGTAATAAGGAATTACAGCTGTTATTGTCTTAGCGCTTGCGCGTTTGAATGCATCAATTATAATTAATAATTCCATCAAATTTTCATTAACCGGATTGCAAAGAGGCTGAATAATGAAAACATCATCTCCGCGGACACTTTCTTTTACTTGTACATAAATTTCTCCGTCCGCAAAATTCTTAACTACCATAGGACCGATTGAAGTGCCTAAATAATCTGCAATTTCCTGAGCTAATTTTGTATTTGAACGTCCTGCAAAAAGTTTGATATCATGAGTTGGATTTATTGCACGTTCTAACTGCTCAGAAGCAATTTCTAATACCATTTTAATCCTTTCTGTCACCTTATTGGGTGTTTTATTCGCAAAATCAATGGAATTTTGCCTATGTGCCTGTTAATTATTATATTATCCATGTTCATAAAACTTCAAGATTTTTTTAAGTAATATTAATAAAAAAGCTAATAAGATTTTCATTATATAATCTCTAAAAATATTATGTGAAATAAAAAGAATTTTATCTTGTCAAAAGTAATAAAAATTGATATAATAAAAGAGTAACAGAAGAGATAAGGAGCTGGAAATGCAGACTATGATTGAAATTCTGGGGGGGGGGGGCACCCGAAAATAAGCTCCTGGTTGGTAAAAAAATAGGATTTACACAAAAGCCAACAGATTTAAAAAAAGAGAAAGTATCAATTCACCCAAAGGCTTTATCAAAAGTCTTTTCTGAAAGTGCCTTTACAATGGCAGAGGTTCTGATAACTTTAGGCATAATCGGGATAGTAGCAGCAATGACTATACCCGGTCTAATCAAGAATTATCAGGAAAGACAATTTAAGACAGCGTATAAAAAGGTGTATTCAGAAATATCCCAAGCATTTCAAGAAGCATTACTAAATCAAGAGTTTACAAGAACAACACAATATTCTGCTGCAGCTACAACAGAGGAATTTAATATATTAAAATCAAAATTCAAAGTAATGCTTGATTGTGGATATGTGCAGATAGACCGCTGCTGGAAAAAAGGCGATACCTTGTGTGGTGGTTCATGTCAATCAGGCAATTCCGCAGATGGTATTGATATGGAAAATGGTGCTCCTATGCAAGGTGAAGCTTCGTGTTTTATAGATGGTGGTGGACAAAACTGGTGTATATATGGTGCTAGAGAAAACATATTTTTAGTAGATACAAATGGTTTTTCAAATCCGAATCAATTTGGTAGAGATAGGTGGATATTTACATTTGCTGATATAAATAATGAACGGACAGTTTATTCTGCTAAGTATAAAAAAGTTATTCCTTACATAAATGAAGATATATTGACACAAACTTCTTTTTGCAAACGTCCGCCTTGTTATTATCAATCCTGGCTTTTGAAGTAAGTTATTTGTTATTTAAAAAACACGCACTTGTATGGTTTTCGCTTATTATAAAACTCTCAGGAACAGATTTTGTACAAGGAGTAAAACAATATTTGCAACGAGGATGAAATCTGCATCCTGATATGTCTTGGTGAATTGTAGGAGGCTGACCTTGTATAGTATCAAGGGTTTCTCCTCTTTTAGCAGGCATTGAATTTAATAGGGCTTTAGAGTATGGATGGTTAGGATTTTCAAAAAAATCTTTTGATGGTGCTTTTTCAACAATTCTACCTGCGTACATTACAGCTATTTCATCAGCATTTTCACCAACTAATGCTAAATCATGTGTAATAAGCAAAATTGATGTTCCGAGTTGAGATTTAATATCTGATAACAAATTCATGATTTGAGCTTGAATTGTTACATCAAGTGCGGTTGTCAGCTCATCTGCTATTAAAACTTCAGCCTGACAGGCAAGCGCCATTGCAATTATTGCACGTTGTTTCATTCCGCCTGAAAATTCATGCGGGTATGCTTTTAAACGCTCTTTTGCACATGGGATTTGTACCATTTCTAAAGCTTCCACTGCCTTTTTCTCTGCTTCAGTTCCTTGTAGATTTTGATGAATTTTAATTACCTCTAAAAGTTGATTTCCGATTGTATAAAGCGGATTTAAGGATGTCATTGGATCTTGTGGAATTAATGCAATTTTTGCTCCTCTTATTTTTTGCATTTCTTTCTCTGATAAATTAATAAGATTTTCACTGTTATAGATGATTTCCCCTGATTTTATTTGTGCGGTTTTTGGCAAAAGTCTTAATATACTCATTGCGCTGATTGTTTTTCCGCATCCGCTTTCCCCTACCAATGCAAGAGTTTTACCTTTAGTTAGACTAAAGCTCACATCAAAAAGAGCTTGTCTAAACCCTTGCTCAGTTCTAAATCCTAAATTTAAATCATTAACCTCTAATATTTTCATACTCTAAATTATACAATACAAAATAAAAAACTAATAACTCCCCAAGTAAACAAATTTTAAAAAAGTGAATATTACAAAATGTTAAGCTAAGTTTAATAAGCTCAAATACTTACAAATAGTGAATTTCTACTTTTTTAAAAAAGCTTAAAAGCATGTAACCATGCAATTTTCGGGGGCAAAAATTGTTTATAGGTGTATAGGGGATAAAATAGCACACACTATTTTATGCAAATGAAAGGTCAAATTTGAAAGGGGAAAATTATGACAGATGCAGTAAAAGAAGTTTCTGCGCAAACTGTAAAGTATGAGGACGGACAATACAGACGTTCAAGACTTGACAGATTGAAAGCAAGGGCTTTGAAAACAAGCAGAGATGCACGCAGTGTTTTCAAGCAGGAAAAGGCAGAGGAATACAAACGAGATATTCCTGAATTAACCAACAGACAAGCAAGATCTTTTGGTAAAAAGACAATGCAAAATGAGCGTGCAGCAGCAAGAGTAGATGATAGAATGGTATACATTGATGAAAATAAAATGAATGCCCTAAAATCTGCTATGCCTGATTATGAGCATGTCTATATTGACAATGAAAAAGTAAGACAAATTATAGCTGAAAATCCTGAAGATTTTTATGTAGACGGTGAATTTTCAAGCGACCAATACAAAAGAAGATTTGGCGGATTTACAGGATTTGACAACAAAGCAAACTTAGATGAAATTGCTACAGCTTCAGCTGATTATGGAGTCAATAAAAAAACAATCAGAAAAGCAATGAAATATGCAGGCTATGATACAGAAAAAGATTTGACTTGGTTGTATAAAACTTTAGCAGCATTAGGAGTTCTTGGGGCTTCAGCTGGTACAGGTGCATTGCTTGGAGCATCATTTACAAGTAATGTATGGGGCGTACATAATGACGGTTCAAGTGAATTGTTAGATACAATTAAGACAACTTCAAATGCAACGGAAGTCGGAGCTTTGAGAGGACTTCTAGCCGGAGTTATCCCTGCGATTGCTCTTGCAGCTGTTGTTAAAGATAACGGTGGCAAGGATATTTTCAAAGGTAATACGGCTGAAGAAATTGTAGCCAAAGGTGAAAAGAATATCGAATCCCGTATCAAAGGTGAAAAGAATCAAAAAATGATGAAAGCTATTCTTAAAATGCCGAATATTTCTGATGAAGATAAAGCATTCATCCTAAAATTGGCTTACGGTGAGTTGACAGGTAAGAAAGTAAATGACAGAGAACTTGCAGCAGCTTATGAAATTGCAAAATTCTGTAATGCACATCCTGACTTTGATCCTAAAGATTATGATAAACTTCCGGGAAGAAAACAACCTGATGATAAAGTACCAGAAGATAAACCGGATAAAGAAACAAAACCAATCGATCAGAATAGACCAACAACACCAGTACAACCAGTAAAACCAGAACTTTGTGATTTGAGTATCGGTAAAATTGACGGAGTAAAAGTCCACGATTACATTGTAAGAGCCGGTATCAAAGGTAAAGATAAAGATGGAAATCCGATAACTTTAGGCGATAACCCTTATAATATAGTAATGGGTAAATACAAACGTGCAGACGGTAAACCGATGACTCACAATGATATCATGGCAGTACGTAATGATATTTTTGGTAAAGGCAAAGGTTTGAGACAAGGTAAAATTCAATTGTTAGATGAATTGACCGTAAATGGTGTTCCATACAAATATCAAAATGGAAAAGTCGAATTAGGTACTGTTGCAAAAGGTAGTAAGATGAATTTCTTTAAACCTGTAAACTACCCTGGTGCATCATATAATGTTCATGATTGCAACAATAACATATTGAAAGATAAACTCCCTGATTATGATACTGCTAAGAAAGAAGCAGAAAGAATTGCAAAAGAAAACCCTAATAAATATAACTTCTTTATACAATAAATAAAATCTGTCTGTATTATATAAAAAAGAGGTCGTCAAAAATGGCGGCCTCTTTAGTTTTTAATAATTTCTACACCTTTATCTGTTGTTATAAGTCCGTTTTTAATCCAATATCCATCCATTGGCATAAAATTTTCATTAATAATAAAATAAGTAGAGCCCGAGCCTGACATTATTGAATTCGGGTAAAGTGTTTTAATTTTTTGCAATTCTGCATAATCGTCAAATACTGCCCATTCAAGATCATTTTTAAAAAATTCTCTTTTTGGGATATTGAGGGATTTTTTTTCTGAAAACTTTGTATAAGCTTCTTTTGCACTAATTCCAAGATTTAGCGGTTTTATCAATGATACATTAAATTTTTTATATTCTAGTTTTTCAAGAATTTCTCCTCTGCCTTTTGTCATTTGTCTTCCGCCTTCAAGACAAAAATTCAGGTCAGATCCGAGTCTTGCGCAAAGATTATGGAGTTCTGAACGGCTAAGTGGATTTTTGAAATATTCATTAAGTCCTAATAATATACCTGCAGCATTTGTGCTGCCACCTGCAAGACCTGCTGATATCGGAATGTTTTTTTCAATAAATACTTCTATTTTATGCGGTGCAAGAATTGTATTTTCGATGAAAAGCTCTAGAGCTTTATAGACGAGGTTTTTTCCATTGTAAGGAATTTCATTACTTGTACCTGAGAGTTTGATTTCAAAATTTTCTGCTGGCTCTGCATCCAAAGTCAGGTAATCATACAAACTTATTGTCTGCATAATACTTTCAATGTTATGGAAACCGTCAGGACGTTTTGAGGTGATTTTTAAATCAAGATTAATTTTTGCAGGACACTGAATTTTCATTTTTCAAAAGTTCCTCTGATAATTTCCCGAACATCTCAATAGATAGTTTTTCTCCTCGTATATTTTCGTCAATACCTAAAGTAGATAAAGATTTTTGAATATTTTCTTTAGAAAATCCTCCCTGCAACAGACAGTTCTTGATATTTTTTCTACGTTGTGCAAAAGCTGCTTTTACAGTTTTTCTAAAATGTGTATAATCAGTCAGCTCAAGTTTTGGATTTTCTCTGACATTTAATTTTACAAGTGCTGAGTTGACTTTTGGTGCAGGATAAAATGATTTTCTGCCAACCAATTTAAATATTTCCACATCCGCCCAAAATTGAGAGAGTATTGTTAAAAGCCCAAATTGTTTTGCCGGAGAATTTTCATTAGCTACCATACGTCTTGCGACTTCTTCTTGGACCATTAAAATGATATCTTTTATAAGATTTCTGTTTTTATTCTGTAAATCGTCCACTTCACCCAGCAAATGAGCGATAATAGGACTTGTAATATAGTATGGAATATTTGCAACAATTTTTATTTTTTCGTTTGTAAGTTTTGTAAAATCTGTTTTTAAAATATCTTGATGGATAATTTCAAGATTTTCTGCGTTCAATTTTTTTAATTCTTTTATTGCTTCTTCATCCAATTCTATCGCAATAACTTTTTTTGCGTGTTTGATTAATTGTTCTGTTACAAAACCTACACCCGGACCTATTTCTATTACTGTATCATCTTTTGTAATTTGTGCCTCTTTAATAATTGCATCTATTACATCAGGATTGATTAAAAAATTCTGTCCGAGTCTTTTTTTAGTTTTAAAAAATTTAGCACGTTCAAAGTAGTTCATCTTAACTATTATAATATCACAGACAGGCTAATGTTTATTCATATAATATTTGATATTTTAATAATTGTTATAGTATTATATTTTTTATGGAGGCAAAAGTGAGTAAGTTGCAAACTAAAGAAAAGCTTGTAAAAGAAGATATTTTAGATCTGTTTCAAAAAGGTTGTAAAGTTGATTCTAATTTTAATGTTGGAATCGAATATGAAAGACTGCCAATTTCAGTTGTTACGAATAGAGCTGTTTCTTATGAAGGAGACTTTGGTGTTTGCAATTTTTTAAGAGCTTTTGCAAAATCTGAAAATTGGGATTACATAACTGATGATTACAACATAATAGGATTAAAACAGGAACATGACACAATTACTCTTGAGCCCGGCAGTCAGGTTGAGTTAAGCGTAAAGCCCGAAAAGACAATTTTTGATCTGAAAAAGAAGATAGATTTGCTAAATAAGCAAATGATGCCTATTCTCGACAAATTTAATATCAGACTTTTAGAATACGGTGTATCACCTTTATCTACGCATAAAAATATTTCTTTAATCCCAAAAAGACGATATAAAATCATGGCGCAATATCTTTGGGGAATTTTATCAGATGTCATGATGAGAGAAACCGCTGGTATTCAAGGTACATTTGATTTTAAAGATGAGGCTGATGCTATACGTAAATTCAATATAGCAAATAAATTAACCCCCTTTATTAGTGCTATGTTTGCTAATTCTCCAATAAGAGGGGGAGTAGAAACTGGCTATAAAACATTTAGAGCGCTTAGCTGGTTGAATACCGATAATGATAGATGCGGTTTTTGCGGAAAGATGAATGAGGATTTTTCTTTTGAAAAATATATCGATAATGTTTTGAAATGTCCTATGATTTTTATTAATCGTGAAGGAATGCCTGTAGAAATAAGAGGAAAGATTAATTTTGAAGATTTCATGAAAGAAGGATTTAGTGATTTTGAGGCTGAGATTGATGATTTTAAACTTCATGCAAATCTTTATTTTCCTGAAGTTAGAATGAGGAATTTTATTGAAATAAGGAACCACGACTGTGTTTCAAAAGATATGATTTATGCGGTGCTTGCTATATATAAAGGAATTTTATATAGCGATAATGCAATGTCAGAAATTGAAGAATTATTTCAGGATTTTTCCTATACAGATTTTGCGGAACTTAGATACAATGTACCTAAAAGTGCTCTTTCAGCGAAAATAAAAGGTATTAAAATATCAAATATTGCAAGAGAAATTTTATATATTGCAGAAAAATCACTTATAGAAATGGATACAAAAGAAGAAAAATTCTTGGAGCCTATTAAAGAATTAACTTTTGATGGAGTATCACCTGCAGATATTATTATAAGAAATTGGAATGGTATTTGGAGTAAAAATGTAAATAGGCTCATAAAATATTTGAGCCGATAATTTACATATAAAGCCAAAGTATCAATCTTGCATATTTAGCTACCAATACTAAAAGAAAACTAAATATAAAATCATAAATGATTTTAATACCGCTTTGAGCTACAATCCAGCCTGTTGTGAACATAAAACCTTCGTGTTTTATGCCTGCAATAATAAGCATATAGATAATTCCAAAAATATGTATTGTTAAAATCCCGACTAAAATTGCTTTAAGGATGTTCTTATAGGTAAAGCCGTTTTTTAACATAGTGCCTGTTAAAAATACAGCGGGAATATAGGCTAAAATATAACCGAATCCGTATTCTCCGAAATACCCCAGCCCTCCTCCAAGTGCAAAGACAGGCATGATGAAAAGTCCTGTAAGAATATATATTAAAACACTTGTGAGACCGAATTTTCTGCCTAAAAGAGCTGTGATAAACATTACAGCAGGGACTTGCGGGATGAGGTTGAAATTGTGAATGTAATCTTGAATTTTTAAACTGTTTCCAGAAAACAATTTTGCAGGTAGACCCAAATGGGTTATATTAAGCTGTATAAATGTAGATACGACAAGAAGAAATGAACAGAAAATTATTAGAATAATACTGCTTATACTGAATTTTAGACCAGATCTTGAGGTATGGACGGTCTTTACTTTAGGTTGTACAGCTTCTTCTGTCATAATTTATATGTAATCCCTGCTTTTTCTTCTAATTTTTTAAGATTTTGTTCGTATATACTTTTAAATTTATCGTAAAAAATGTTTTCTGTCCACATTATTAAGGCATCTTCATTATTGTCTTGATAATAGCCTTTTCTTATACCAAGTGATTTGAAACCGTATTTTTCATACAATTTTATTGCAGGTTCATTTGATACACGTACTTCAAGAGTAATGTATTTAATCATTTCCTTATAGCAGGATTTTATAATTGCATTTAAAAGAGCTTCACCGATATGTTTTCGTCTGAAATCAGGTGATACCGATACGTTTGTGATATGAGCTTCCTCTAAAATTTGCCAGCAGCCTGCATATCCTGTCATTTCACCTTTTTCGTTGAATGAGCAGTAATACTTTGCAAGCTCATTATTAATTTCGTTGAAAAAAGATTCCTTAGACCAATGGTGCGGACCGTAAGACTGTTCTTCAATTTGGATTACATCATCAAGGTAATCTCTTTGCATCGGCTCAATTTTTATTTGAACTTTTTCCATACAAAAATTTTAGCATGATAGAATGTTAGGGGCAATCGTTAAATTTTATTTGTAAACTGTAAAAGGTCTGCGATTTTTAAAATAAAATTAAATTGATTATACATTTTTTCTATAAGCTTTTTATTATTTGTGCGTTTATAAAGTTTGGCTATATTAAAAGAATCTTTACCTATATCTATTGCGATGAAAAGTCTTCTTCCTATAAACGAAAGTGCTATATTTTTTGCATTGAAAAGTATCTTTAATGCTTTTATTTTTTCCATAAATCCCGTTGTCAAAATAAAACGACATTCTACTTGATTATTTGAATATACATTGAACATTTTGTTAAATTCTGTATCTTCAAGTAAGACTTTTTCATATCCTTTTGGTGCAAAAAGTCCGTTGTCTTTAATTATTATTTCTGTTGGAAATTTTTGACGGTTTTTAAAAAAGTATTCAATCACAATTCCGTCAAAAACATTTGTTTTATATATTCCTAAACCTGATTTGAGTGTTTGTTCACTGATTTTTATAGGAATTCCTTTATAAGTGCCGACAAAATTGTCGTCTGAATAATTTTCATTGAATTGCGGTAATATTAGGATTGACTTAAGTATTTTTTCATCAATCTGGCTGTAGCCTAGAATCCAATAATCCCATTCAAAATCACTAAAACATTCTATAAAGTTTAGCAGAATTTTTTCTTTAATTTTTATTTCAAATTCTTTTTTTATGTACCAATGTATAAAGCATCCAAAAAGTACAATCATGAAAAGTATCTTGCAATGTTGGGTTCGTTGAAAGGTTAAAATATTTTCTGTAAATAAATATAATATTCCAAAGAATAAGCTTAATTCTATAAATATTACCAATGTAAGAAGACCGGCTCTCAGAAACTCATATTTTTTAAGAGTTGGTTCAATAGTATTGTAAAAGTCTTCAAAAATTTTATCAACCATTGTAGCGGTTTCCTAAATAATTAGTCTTCAAGAAAACTTGTTCTGAATTCTTTTGTTTTGTCAAGAACTTGATTGTAGAAATCTTCTTCTTTAACTTTTGCCAAAATTTCTTCTTTTGTACCGCGTTTTAGTATAACACTTTCTTTTTGTCCCATTGAACCTTCACCTATCAGTTCCAAATATCTGAGTTTTTCATAATTCTCAACTTCTTCTTTTAGAACTTTTGGAAGCGGTTTTATTTCAATTATTACATCTTGCAAAGCGTCTTTAGGATTTTTAATCGGGATTGATTCTCTTATTGTTTTAAAACTACCATACTCACAGACTTCTCTTTCTGTACGGTCTTTTAAATCTTTAATTATATTAAAAAGTCTTTCCTCAAAGCTGTCTATTTTTTTACTTCCTGTCGGTTTTGCCATATTTTTGATTTTTCCTAATTTAATTGGTTCCATAGTTTTATCCTCATTTTTTATTATACATTATTTAGGAATATATTCTATATCTGTAAATAAATTTAATGCAAGTGATTTTTACCTTTTTTTAATCCATCGGCAAGCTCATGTAAAAGCTCAAGATTTTCAGCTTTAAGTTTTGGATCATTTAGACTGAAATCCTCAAGTTTTGGAGGGGTACTTTCAAATCCAAGCTCTTGTTTTCTCAAGTGCTCATAGTGTGCGGTCAGATATTCATTATAAATGTCATATTCTTCAGGAGATAAGTGTTTAACGGTATGCTCTATCGGTGCATAAAGCTCTTTTAAGATTGGGTTTCCGCCTGTTACGTCTTTATCCTCTCTTATGTCATAGGGGACATGTTCACATTCTGCGAATTTGTTGATTTTTGAACCTCTTAGCTGCCATTCGAAGACAAATCCGTCTTTTGTCACAAAGTTCATTTGCAGTGCTGTATAGCCTGACGGTCTGACTTTTGTAAGTTCATTTTTGACGTGCAAATCAATTCCATATTTCGCAGCGTAGTCTTGTAAAATAGCTACTTGTCTTTCTGAAAAATAAGGAATACCGTCTTTGCCCATATAATTTGAAATTCTTAGTGCTTTTAGGTTTGCATCAGGATTTTTAACTGAGTCAGTTATAATATTTTTAACTCTTTCAACGTATTCTTCAGATTGTCTTTCTGCAGCTATTTGGAGTGCTTTTTGAGGATCTCTTTTATACATTTCAACAATATCCGGGTGTTTTTTATAGTCAAAATCTCCAAGCTCAGTGCGGGTACCTACGGCGTCTCTTATTGATTTTAGGGCATCTTGAAAACTTGCAGGATGTCTTGTGTCGCATATGGCATTTTTAATTTTGTCATATAAACTTTGAGTGCTTTTTGGACGGTGTGTCATGTTTACTCCTGCTGTGCCAAGTCCTGCTTCATCCATCATTTTTAAAATAGCTTTTTCTGTTTTTACTGCCTTTTGATGAATTTCATCAGCTTTTGCCCTTGCCATTTTTTCTCCGGTTTCGTTTAGTTCAAGTTTAATTTTCCCGTCTTTTGTTTTGACTTCTTTTGTAAGAGGGGTATCAGGTTTGTTTATTTCTTTTACTTTTTCTATTGGAGTTTCTTTTGCAATTTTTTTATTACGTTTTTCTTCAGCTGTTCTATGTACATCTAAAAGAGTTTGAGAAGCTTTTTCAAGTTCTGTTTTGCTCATGTGCGGATTATTTTCCAGTAAACTTTTTTGAATGACCTTGATTTTTTCCGCATCAGAAATTTTTGCAAAAGTTTTGTGCATAACTGTACCCATTAATGCGCCGTTTGCAGAACTTAAATAATCCATGAAAGTCATATCATCATTTCTGCTTTTTTGAATTGCATAGGTGGCAATTACATCTGCTGTAAATTCTGCACTTGTACCGCTTACTTTTGAGGCATTTTCGATTAAATTCATAGATTTTTGAAGGCTTGCAGGAAGTTTATGACCTGATTTGTAGAGTTCTATCAATTCATCAATAGATTTTCCTGTATTTTTAGCTATGGATTGTAAACCTTTTTGACCTAAGAACATTCTTGCTTTATCACCGACAGCACCTGTTGCAAAACCAAGTGCCATCCACATTGCTCCTTCTGTGATGCTCATCCTGTAAGATTTCCAATCAGGTTCTTGAGCTGTTAAATTGTCAATTAGTTTGACAGGTTGAGCTGTTTGTATTCCGATTATTGCCGGCGTTGCTTTTGAGGCTATATTGGTAGCTGTACTTGCTGCTTTCAGACCTGTGCCGGTCTTAGAAAGAAGACTTACTCCTTTCAAAACTACACCGCTTCCCATCACCATTGTCGCCATTGAAAGAATGTTTATACCGGTCTCAATATATGCAGTATTTTCTTTTTGCGATTTTATGTAGTTATCGGCAAGCAATTCTGCATTTTTTTCACCATAGGCATTTTTATATGCGGTTTCGTATTCTGTTTTTATTGTATTGTACTTATCTTGAGTCAACTTTTCCAGCTCTTTGTTTGTCGCGTTTTTAGGGATTTCTATTCCGAGTGCCAAGCTGTAAGTTTTATTGAGACGTAGTTTCATCTCATCAGCAATGATTTGTAATTCTTCCATTGTCGCTTCAGAGGCATATCCGCTTTTATCGGTTCTGTATATTGTGTATTCACCTTTTTTGTTTTTTGCTATTCGGAAGTTACCTCCATATTTTTTTATTACGGAGTTTTCACTATTCGATTTTTCTATGCTTTTTAAAATATTGTTTACTTCTTTTTTACTTTTAATACCAAGTGCGTTAAATGTTTTTAAAATAGCGTTATTAGCATCTCTAAAACCTGTATTTGAGGCATTATTTACGGTTGATTTGTCCAAATTGCTTTTTAGGGTATCAATCGTATTTTTAATGCTTTCAATTTGATTCATTTCTTCTGCTTTTTTATTACAAATTTCGATATTTTCAGGCGAAAATTTTACCCCTCTTAGTTCTTTAAATTTCGCTTTGAATTTTTCTGGAGTATTTATTAGAGCTTGCAATTCTTTTAAATCTTTTTTGTTATTTTTTATTATATTATCAACTGTAGATTTTTTATTTTCAGTATTAAATGTTTCTTTTACAAAATTGATTGTACGTGATACTACCCCTTCGGTTTTGTCTTGGATGGCTATTTTTTCTTCAGCTTGTATTGTGGAATTTTTTAAAAATTCTACAGCGTTGTTTTGAATATTTATCTGGCTTTTTTCACTTGTCCAAGATGGAATTACGTCAATTTTATTTGAAAAACCTTTATCAAATGTCGAATTTTTAATAAACTCTGCAGCTTCTTCATGACTAATAAGTCCTTTTGCGGTCATAATCGACAAAATTTCACTTTTCGGAAGTGATTTTAAGGACTGATTTTTTTCTAAAAATTTATTTAATTCTACACTAACCTTAGTCATACTTATTTGTTTGTCGGTATCTTTTTTTAAAACTTTAGCTTTGTTAAGCTATTGTTACAAATTGGATTTAGGAAATACAGCGTGATAGAATTCATTTTAAGAGTAAGTTGACAGTAAGGACGAGAGATGAGAAATATAATTGTTTACACTTGTAAAAAAGCATCTTCTTTAGCTGATGTATTATCAGAAATTGAGGATGTCAATGTAAGGATTGAAGATGCTGAAAAATTAAGAGATTATGAGACTCTTAATCCAGCTTTAATCGTTATAGAAGATGTTCCTAATATTAAAGATGTTTTGATGGTTGTTAAATTTAAAGCTCCTGTACTTTTTGTTGGGGAAGTATTTAAAGGAGCGACAGTTAGGGCTTATACTTATGATATGATTAAAACTCCTGTAGATAATGAGGAGCTTTTAATCAGAGCAAAATCAATGTTAAAAATTCGTGATTTGCGTGAAAAACTTTTGCAGGTATCTACAACTGATGAATTGACAGGATTACATAACAGAAAATATCTTCATGAAAGGTTAGAACAAGAAATTTCTCGCGCAAAACGTTATGGAACAAAATTGTCTTGTCTTTTATTTGATTTAGACTTTTTCAAAGTTGTAAATGATATTTACGGCTACGACTGGGGAGATGTTTTATTACGTTCTATTGCTGATAAATTAAAACAGCTTATAAGAAAAGAAGATATTCTAACACGTTACGGTGATGAAGAGTTTTTACTTATTCTGCCTAATACTTCTGAAGAAAATGCTTTTCTATTCGCAGAAAGATTTAGACGTGATATAGAAAAAATGGAATTTATACCTGCCGGTGAAGAAGAAAGACATCCTATTACTATTTCAGGCGGTATTTCTACTTATCCTTGTTTAGAAGATACCGAAGAAGATGTAAATACTATAATCCGTTATGCTGAGCATGCGCTGTACAATGCTAAAAAACGCGGGAAAAATAAAATTGTTCAGTTCTCTCAAATTAATTTGGGGGAATAGTTTAGCTCAATAAAGTAAAAGACGGTTATATTACCGCCTTAACTTAAAAAAGACTTCCTTTCTGAACACTTACATAGTGTAAATCTGGTTATCAGGCGATTGTTTCAATCGCCTTTTTGCTTTTTAGGACAATCTTCTTATCATTTCATGTGCTTCTTCACAATCAGGAAATATTTCAACAGCTTTTTCCAATGCTTTTAATGCTGAGTCGTTGTCATTCATTTTTTCAAAACATTTTGCTCTGTTTAGTAAAAGATTTATATTTCCCGGGTTTGTTTTTAGAAGATTTTCAAAAATAACATTTGCTTGACCAAAGTTACCAAGCTCAAAGTAACAAAAGCCCAAAAGATTTTCTACATCTTCTATTTTTTCTAATTCATACGACTTTATTAAAAAGTCTTTTGCTCTTTCATAATCTTTCAAGGCAAATCTTACTTTACCTGCAATGTATAATAGAAATGCATTGTGGACAGAATGTGCAATTGCATAATCTATTTGTTCTTTTGCTTTTTCCAAATCATTTGTATGTAGTTTATTCAATGCTGAAAAGACAAGAGCATCTCTGTTTTCAGGTTCGAGCTCTAGTGCTTTTTGATACATCTCATCAGCTTTTTGAAATTCCGTTGTCGCATGAAGATAGTTTGCATATTCAAATATAATTTGAAAGTCGCTAGGTGCAATTTTATATGCTGTCTCAAACTCGTCTTTTGCGTAATCAAAAAGTCTTTTACTTAGATAGATTACGCCCAAATCTTTGTGTGCCTGTGCTTGATCAGGATTTAATTCAATAACTTTTTTGAGAATTTTTTCTGCTTTGTCCGTATCGTTTGTCAAAAGACATACATGTGCAAATTCATAATATAAATCTTCATTTACATTCCCTTGTAAAAGAATTTTTTCATAAATTTCTTTTGCTTGTGTGGGTTTATTAACTTTTATATATAAATTAGCCAGTTTTTGCGCCATAGATACGGATTTTGGATTTAGCATTACAAGGTGTGATAAAATCCCTATTGCATAGTTGTAATCCTCTTTCATTTCGTAACAACAAGCAAGGTTATACTGATAGATGTCTTTTTCAGGATGATGACTTATCAGCGTTTTATAGTGTGATATTGCATTGTCATATTTACCGCATTTGGTTTCTGATAGGGCAAGTGCAACAAGATAACTGTCCTCAGGGTCTATAGCATATGCTTTTTCAAAGTATTCACAAGCTTTTTTATGTTTATTTTTTAACTGCAAAATTGATGCTATGTTGAAATATGTAATTGAATTGTTTGGGTCGTATTCACTTGCTTTTATGAAGTTTTTGTATGCTTTATCTAATTTGCCTATTGTAATATAAGATGTACCTAAGTTGTTATATAGTTGTGAATGTTCGGGATTCAATTCAATTGCTTTTTCAAGATATTTTACGCTGTCTTTGAAATTTTTCATTGACATATATGCTGTACCGACTATGTAATATAGTGTATAATCTTCTTTTTCAAATTCCAATGCTTTTTTTGCAAGATTGATTGCTTCTTGAGGCTCTTCGTTTCTTACATGTAAAATACATAAATTTTTGTATGCATCCAAAAAATTTTCTCTTAATTCAATAACTTTTTCATATGCAGCTTTTGCATGAATCCTATCATCTAAATTGTCATAGCAGTTTGCAAGGTAAAACCAGCTTGAGGCATCTTGCGAGTCATATTTGACTACTGTCTCAAAATTACTCTGTCCTTCTTTGTAAGATTCCAAATTTACATTACAAAGTCCTAAAAGTTTCAGTGCTTCCAGTTCTTTTTCTTCGTCCAAATTGTATTTTAATAATTCTTCTTTTGCTTCTGAAAATTTTTTATCAACTACAAGTTTGTTAATTTTGTCTAATATTTTCTTTTCCATATTCTAATTATATTATAAAAATTTTTAACGGAATAATGTGAGTGTATGACTTTCAAGGTGGACAGAATTCAAATAGGTATGGTATAATATAATATCGCCTTAAAGAATATCAAATGTTGTCCCTGAAATAATAGAAAGGGACGAAAAATGGGAAAATCTTCAAAGCCTTCATATACAAACGGTGTTGTTAGTATAAATGGTAATACTGTAGCTTCACAATACAAAGATGGAGATACCGTTTATTCCAACTACAATATGTCTGATGCCGAAAAACAAATATATGATTATGCACAAAATTCCTTTTTGGAAAATCTTCCAAAAATTAACGTGTTTTCCGAAGATACTCAAAAGGATATGCAAAATCAGCTTAATGCTTATACGCAAAAAGGATTGCAGACGATTAATGATCTTTATACTCCGATGCTTAATGATATGAAAAATGATATTGCTTCTCGTTTTGGTAATTTTGACAATTCAATATTTATGAATGATTTAAAAGAAATTGAGTCAAGCAGAGCGGATGCTATGAATTCATTGACACAGGATATTCTTGCAAAACAAGATGAAATTATAAATGAAGAATTGAATAGAAGATATAATTATCTTGATTTATTGAACAATGTTCAAAATCAAACTGTCGGAAATGTTTTAAGTTATTTACAACAGGCAGCCAGTAACAGTAATTCAGGAAATGCATATAACAATAATCAATCATCATACAACAGTGGAAATTCATTAGGAGATTATGCTAAACTTGCTGCTTCTATTGCTTCAGCTATATTTACGAAAAGATTATAAAAATAAATTTATTTTTATGAACGGACTTAATTTTAGGTCCGTTCTTTTTTTCATGTATAATTAGTGTATGAATATTTTACAGGAATTTGATACTATAACAGCTATTGCCACCCCATTAGGTACAGGAGGGGTTGGTGTAATAAGAATTTCAGGAGATAATTGTTTTGAAATTATTGATAAAATTTTTTCAAAACACAATTTGGAAGCTGGTAAAGTTGCGCATGGCTGGATTTTAGATGGTGATAAAAAAATAGATGAAGTAATAGTATTACCTTTCAGAAAACCTCACAGTTATACAGGGGAAGATGTAATAGAAATCCATTGTCATGGCGGTGTAAATGTGGTCAAAAATATTCTTGATCTTACTATTAAAAACGGTGCTAGGCTGGCTGAGCGCGGAGAGTTTACCAAAAGAGCTTTTTTGAACAAAAAAATGGATTTATCACAGGCTGAGGCGGTTGCTGATTTAATTCATGCCAAGACAAGAAATTTTGCAATCCAATCTGCAAAGAATCTTTCTGGGGTATTGAGCGAAAAAGTTTCTGAAATTAAGGGACAGATTTTTGAGACACTTTCAAGAATAGTTGCAGGAATAGATTTTCCTGATGATGTTGCAGAGCCTGAGTATTCTTATCTAATCGCAAGCTTTGAAAAATCTTTAGCTGATATTGATAATATTTTATCTTGTGCAAGATCATCAAATATTTTGCGACAAGGAATTAAAGTTGCGATAGTTGGACGTCCTAATGTAGGTAAATCTTCTTTGTTTAATTCATTGTTGAATGCAAATCGTGCGATAGTTACTGATATTGCAGGGACAACAAGGGATGTAATTAAAGAGACATTGGATTTGGATGTAGCGGTGACTTTAATTGATACAGCAGGAATCAGGGATTGTGAAGAAGTTGGAAAGGTTGAAGAAATCGGAATTGAATTTTCAAAACAGTCTGCAGATGAGGCTGACTTGGTAATCTTTTTATATGATGCAAGTGTTGGCTTGACTGATGATGACAAAGAAATTTATGAATTGATTAAAGATAAATTACACATAGAAGTTGCAAACAAGTACGATTTGGTAGAAAAACGTGAGGAAGGCAAATTTTATATTTCTACCAAAACAGGCGAAGGAGTAAAAGAGCTTCGTGAAATGATAAAAGAAAAAGTGTGCAATTTTTCTTTAGAGGATACAGAATATATTACAAATGAAAGACAGGTAGATTGTCTTAAAAAATGTCGGGAAAGTTTGTCAAAGGCGCTTGAAGCCGCAAAAATCAACGAGCTTCAAGACTTGATTTCGATTGATTTGAAATCGGCACTTTTATTCTTGGATGAGATAACCGGTGAAGTGATTACCGATGATATTCTGAATAATATTTTTGATCATTTTTGTATTGGTAAGTAAAAAAGTTGTGTAAGGTATCAGCTCCTGATTTTAAAGCTGTTATATCTATTTTTAATTGTTTTGAAATTTATGATCGTTATAATAATGGTAAAAAATGAAAAGTTAAGCTTTTTATAAAAAATATAAATCACACAATTTCTTATCTAAATAAGGCAAATAATAAAATTTTTAGTATTACGAAAATCATTGATGAAAATTAATATTGAAAATACTTGTCAAAATCAACATCATCAAAACAGCAAATCAGTTTGTAAATTTCATCATTCTCATCCATTCTTTGAAAGCTGTAATTGTCAAACTTCCAATATTTTGGATTAATTCCTTTTACCTGCACAATGCCGGCATCTTTTAGGATTTGTAATTTCTTTTTTACAACCTCAAGTGGCAGTTCTACCATTTTTGCCAGCTCAACTGCAGTCACACCCTCTTCTTTCGAGCCTTTTTCAGGTGTCATAAACATCAGCTCAAGTCCGACTGTGCGTAAATCTTTATCTTCATTTTCGGGATGATAGTCATACATAATCCTATTCTACCCAAAATATTTTATTTTTATATCATATTTTTGAATTAATTAAAAATTACTTCCAAGGATAGTCTTTTTTAATGGTCCACCCATCAGAGATTATTTTTGCTCCACAGTACCATTTTTTGCCGTTTTCACTGCAATCATTGTTGATTTCTATATTAGATTTATCATACCCGTAACCTTGTATTAGTCCTTTATCAGTTCTTGTGAAAAAAAATAAATCTCGTCCTATTTCATTTGGATTTTTACTTCCGTTTATATCTATGATTATAAGGTTTTTGCTATCTTCAAAGCTCCCATTAACAGATATAGAATATAAAAACCCATCTGATGTTAAAAAAGGAATTCTCCAGTTAGGATCAGAAAAAACGGAATACTCAACAGTTTCAAGAGTCCAAGGAAGTTCTTTTTTATATCCGCAGTCAGTTGCGTTATTACAAACAGTTACTGCTTTTATATAAGGGAACCAATATAATTGATAATATTCTATTGCTGTAATATTTGTACTCCAAGTGTTGTAGTCTCCATTATCGTTTTCTGATAATTTTATTGCTTGATTTAAAATTGTATATGCTTTTTTTAATCTTGTAAGAGTTTCTACTTTTTGATGATTTTTTATTAATATAGGAAAAGTCATTGCTGCAACAATACCGATTATTCCAATAGTTATTAATACTTCTGCTAGTGTAAATGCAGTTATTCTAATGTTTTTCATAAAAAACTCTCCAAATTTACCATCTTTATTACAATTAAACTAGTAATAATACTAGTTTAATTGTTAGAAGTGATTTTGTCAATATATTAAACTTCTGTTATGAGAGATGAATTTTTATTTAAAATAGGTCAAAGTGTTAGATATCTAAGGCTTAAAAAAGAAATGTCACAAGAAGAATTGGCATTTAACTCAGGTCTGAGTCTAAACTCTATAAGTACACTTGAACGAGGTATTAATAATATTAAGATTAAAAATTTAAAAAATATTTCTGAAGCATTAAATATAGAAATTAATGAAATTTTTAATTGCAAATTTTAACTAAATATTTTCAAGGCTCTTGGTAAAATACCAAGACAATATGAAATTGTAATCCCATAATTTGTAATAGGAATATTTTTTTCATTTGCTATTAAAATTCTTGAAAGCACTTCACGTCTGTTAGTCATACAAGCTCCGCAGTGTACTATCAGTGAATATTCTGAAATATCAGGAAAATCGTGTCCTGCATAGTTTTCTATAATTAAATTTTTGCCGGTTTTCTTTTTCAAAAGATTCGGAATTTTGACTCTGCCGATATCATCTTCAATAGCATGGTGAGTACAACTTTCCAAAATCAAAACTTTATCGCCGTCTTTTAAATCCTCTATTGCTTCAGCTCCTTTTACAAAAGCTTTTAAATCTCCTTTAAGTCTTGCAAAAAGTATCGAAAAAGAGGTGAGAGGAATATCTTCAGGGACAAGTTCAGCTACTTGTTTGAAAGCTTGGCTGTCTGTAATTACAAGTGAAGGCGGTGTTTTTAAGTTCTCTATTGCTTTTTTTAATTCTGTTTCTTTTACAACATAACTCATACAATTACTGTCAAGAAGATCTCTTATGGTTTGTACCTGCGGGAGTATAATTCTGCCCTTAGGCGCTTCTTTATCAATAGGAATTACAAGAATTACGGTAGATTCTTTAGGGATTAAATCCCCTGCAATTTGGGGTGAATTTACAAAATCTTCAGGTAAAAGATTCACAAGTGTATTTTTAAATTTATAAACAATTTCATCATCAAATATTACTGATGTCTTTAAAATCTTTTTTTCATCCTTTACAATTTCCATAATCTGTTTGTATTTATCTTCATTGATAGGCTTTTCATCATTTTTGTTAATAACGAAAAAATAAGGTATTCCAAGTGATTCAAACTTTTCAATCAGGCTTTTTTCATATTCATCAATCCCGTTAAAATCGCAAACTATTACGCCAATATCGGTTCTGTTGATTATAGAAAGAGTTTTTTCAAGTCTTTTTTCACCTAGTAAAGTTTCATCATTAATCCCTGCTGTATCTAAAAATGTTACAGGTCCAATAGGTAAAAGCTCCATTGATTTTTCGACAATATCAGTAGTTGTTCCTGCAATCTCAGAGACTATCGAGATGTTTTGTGAGGTAATCCTGTTTAAAAGTGAAGATTTTCCTACATTAGTTTTACCAAAAATTCCAATATGCATACGCATTGATTTTAAAGTTTTCATTATAAATTTCTCCTGATATAGCAAAGGCGCCTTGCGGGCGCCTTTGGAAATTAATCTCAATCATTCAGGTCATCCCTGAAATTCTACTAACCTCTGATACCTAACTTCTTAACCAAAGTTCTGTATTCATCAAGGTTTTGTTCTTTCAAGTAAGAAAGTAATCTTTTTCTTCTACCTACCAACATTAAAAGACCTCTTTTTGTAGCGAAATCTTTTTTATTTGTTTTTAAGTGTTCAGTAAGTTCAGAAATTTTCTGGCTCATTAAAGCAATTTGAACAGCTGCAGAACCTGTATCTTTTTCGTTTGCGCCGTATTCTTTAATGATTTCTTGCTTGTTTTTTAAGTTAATTGACATAATTTACTTTTCCTTTTCTTGTTGAGTGATTATTGGCGTAAGCACTCTACAAAAAGGATTTTATTATATCAAGAAAAAAATGCAAGAGGTCAAAACCCTCATGTTACACATGATTAAGAATCAAAGACTGACTGAGCAATTCCTCTTTGCTGCATACTTACGGCACTTCTCCTTCCGTCTAGGTAGACACTTGCCATAATTTCTGCATCATTTGTACTTCTTATTAATTCTGTCGTGTAACCTGATTCCCTTGCCGCTTGGCTTTTATCTGTAGAGGTAGCCTCTCCTGTTTTGTTGTTATTGGCAAATGTTGTAAGTAATTCATCATATTTTACTTTATTTTTTGCTTGTTGATTTTTTAGTTGAATAAATAAATTATTTGATTGATTATAAAGGTTTGTGTATTTTTCATACATAGCTTTGCCTTTATTGTATAAGTCCATAATACTTGACTGACTTAATTGATTTAAGTAATAGCTTTGATTTAGTGAAAAAGATTCATAAGATATGCCTTTATCACGAAATTCAGCAAATCGTGAATCTGTCAAATAAGTATTCCTATCAATATTTGGTGTTGGCATAATAAACCCTTTCTCTTTAATACTTTATATATATAAAGTAATTTCCTTATAAATAATTGCCCTTTTTGTAAAGAAATGTAACGCATTTAAAAGTTTGTGCTACAATAGACTTATGATTGACAGATATTCACGCGAAGAAATGAAAAAAATATGGGATTTAAACTCCAAATTTGACTACTATTTAAGAGTAGAAATAGCAGTATGCGAAGCTTACTCTAAACTTGGTAAAATCCCTAAAAAAGATATAGAAGAAATCAAAAAACGTGCTAAATTCACAATAGAGCGCATTGATGAGATTGAAAAAGAAGTGCGGCACGATGTGATAGCATTCCTGACTTGTGTGAATGAGAGTTTGGGTGAGGAGCTTGCCCGTCATATGCATATCGGAATGACAAGTTCTGATGTTATAGATACGGCTTTTGCTTTACAAATTCAAGAGAGCGGAAAAATTATTGAAAAAGATTTGGATGAGACAATCAAATCCTTAAAAGTATTGGCGAAAGAACATAAAAATACAATTTGTATAGGTCGCTCTCATGGGATTCATGCAGAAGTAATGACTTTTGGTGTCAAACTATGTAACTGGATAGATATTTTGGAACGCCAAAGAGATAATTTTAAACATGCATTGGAAGAGATTCGTGTAGGACAAATATCAGGACCTGTCGGGACTTATAGCAATATTTCACCTGAGATTGAGAAAATCACCTGCAAAAATCTTGGACTTAAACCTGCAAGAGTATCCACACAAGTTATAGCAAGAGATTATCATGCATATTTCATGCAGTCTTTGGCATTAATTGCAACTGTATTAGAGCAATTTGCAACAGAAATTCGTCATCTTCAAAGAACGGAAGTTTTGGAAGTTGAAGAAGGTTTCGCGAAAGGTCAAAAAGGTTCTTCTGCTATGCCGCATAAGAAAAATCCTGTTCTATCCGAAAACTTATGCGGGCTTGCTCGTGTAGTAAGATGTAATTCTCTCGCAGCTTTAGAAAATATTCCGCTCTGGCATGAAAGAGATATTTCACATAGTTCTGCTGAAAGGATTATTTTCCCAGATAGTTTGATTTTGGTCGATTTTATGTTGAACAGATTTAACGGTATCGTACAAAATCTTGTTGTGCATGAAAAAAATATGCTCAAAAATACTGATAAATTCGGTGGGATAGTTTTTTCACAAAAAGTGCTACTTGAGCTTGTAGAAAAAGGCTTAACAAGAGAAGATGCTTATAAAATAGTCCAAAAAAATGCGCTTGATGCCTTTGAAAATGATGGTAATTTCAAAGCAAATCTTTTAGCTGATGAACAAGTTACAAAACTGCTTTCGGCACAAGAGATTGATGAAATTTTTAATAAAGAAGAATTTCTGAAAAATATAAACGAAATCTACAAAAGAATTTTATAAAGGTTAAATTTTAATTTCAGGATTTACAAGCTCTTCGAGTTTTATTTCCAAGACTTCAGATAAATTTTTCAGATACAAAAGTGTAGGATTAGTTAATCCTCGCTCTACTTTGCTGTAGTAACTTTTATCAATATCTAGTTTGTTCGCAATATCATCTTGTGAAAACCCTTTTAAAGATCGCAAAACTTTCAATTTAATCCCAATTTTTTTTAAAAAATCCCTGTCATCCATGGTTTTAATTTTATGGGGTTGCAATTTTTATAACAATAGTTTATATTAATATAAAATGGTTTATAAACTATTAAAATTAGTTTAAAGATTGATTTGTAAGAGGATAAACATACATGGTAAATTGGGCTGTAGGAATTAAGAATAAATTAGCTTTCACAATGGCAGAAGTACTGATAGCAATCGGGATAATTGGAATAGTTGTAGCAATGACAATGCCTACAGTCATTAATAATGCCAGGAATAAACAACTGGAGACACAATTTAAAAAAGCTTATGCAATGTTGTATCAGGCAGTTCTTTTAATGAGTAATGAAAATCCTCAACTATGGCAAAATTATTGCGGTGCTGATCAGTATGATTCTGATTACAGATTTATTACCGATTTTTCGAAACAATTTCAAGTGTTAAAACTATATGGTGAATATACCTCTAACTTGAATTTTTTGGGGTATAAACAATTAGCTTTTTATCGTTCAGAGAATGGTAAATTAAATTTCAATCAAGATAGTCATGATAATGGAGCCTTTGTAACAACAAATGGAATGATAGTCTTTTCAAGCGGCTGCTGGTGGGACAGGGCTTTGGATTTTGTAGTTGATACGAATGGTCTAAAAGGTCCAAATAAATTTGGATATGATGTATTTTATTTCCAAATATCTAAAAATGACCAACTATTGCCATCAAGTATGAATACGACATTCGCTAATGTAGGTTCACAAAATGCCGGTTGCTGTGCCTTTGACGGTAATGTAAGTGGTACTTGTCCACCTGCTGATAATGGTGCGGCTTGTTCAAGATTTGCATTAATGGATAGATTTCCAGGAGACGAGAGCAAGACATATTGGAAAAATCTGCCAAATCCTTAGGGTTATACAATACTGAATTTTTTATCTTTAGAAGAAGTCATAGATTTTAGCTTTTCAAGACGAGTTTTTATAAACTGAGCTTGATTTGAAAACGGATTATTTTGTAAAAACTTTCTGTAATATCTTTGAGCATCAGTACGTTTGCCCATTTTGTCAAAACAAACTCCTATTCCGGCAAAAGCATTTGTATCTTTGGGGTTCTTTTTAGCAAGTTCATATAAAACAAGACAGGCTTCTTTATATCTGTCCAATTTCATCAAAAGGGTAGATTTATGCTCATAAGCTTTTGTGTATTCTGGTGAATTTTCGATTAATTTTTGATAAATCATTAATGCCATATCATATTCTTCACAGGTTTCATGTGAAATTCCGAGCTGTAGAATAGCATCAGGATTATCAGGATTTACTTGTATTGCACGAACAAAGTTTTTAATTGCTCCGCAAGGAATGCCTTCTAAAAGGTGACATACTCCCAATTCATAATAAGCTTCAAAATAATTTTCATCAATTTGAGTTGCTTTATCAAGATATTTAATTGCCTTTGCATAATTTTTTGTGTTTTTATAGCACATGGCAAGTCCAAAATAGGATTTGGCATCTTCTCTTTCTATCAATATTGCATTAAGATAATTTGTTGCAGCCTCTTTATATGATTTCTTTTTCAAAAGCTCATCTGCGCGTTTGAAAAAATCATCTTCTTTTTTAGCTGTTTTCACTGTCATATATTTTGTTTTGTTAAAATTATCTTTTTCCAATCTTAGCCTCTTTTTCTATGTAAATTATACTTTTTAGCATCCATGTGTTTAACCATCATATGGAGTAGAGATATATCAATCATTGGATTTATTTATTTTCTTGTGCTATAAATATTGGTATGAAAAAGCTTTTATTTTTGTTGGTAATATTAGGGGGTATGCCTGTACTTGCACAGAGTAACGAAGTTACTTTGGGCAGAGTTGAAAAACAACAGATTGAAATTCCGAAAACAGAAGTTAAAATGAAAGATTCACTTGTGATAAGTGATGAACAGGTAATGCAGGAGCTTATAAAACGTCAAAAAGAAAAGGATTTAGAGGATATTGAAAATCTTTGGAAAGGAACAGTTGATAATAATCAAGTAATAGGGTTTGCATTGAAAAAACTTGCAACGCCTGAAAGTCAAAGAAGAATACACTCATCACTTATGGCAAAAACATTGAATGCAGTAATTGCAGGAGCCTCATTTGCACCTATGATGGCAGGATCTGATTATTTGGTGCAATCTTCAGCTTTTGCCGCAGGTAGGCTGGCGCAAAATCTTATCAACAGAAAGAATATTCCGCAAGAAATTCCGCTTACCGATACTGAGCTGATTGAGCTCGCCGGTCTGATTGAAAACCTTCAGGACAAAATAATTGATGCTTATTATAATTACAAAAGCTCTTTGACACAACTTAAAGAGACTAGAGCAAAGTTGCTCTTATACAATAAAAACTATTCTAAAGCTCTTGAGACAGAGGATTTACTCGAAATTACAATATCCTCCTCCCTATATGATAATATGGCTCTTGAAGAATTTTATTATATGCAGAATGCAAAAAAATATCACTTGGAACTGCAAAGGCTTGCTGGGAAAAAAGTTGTTGATAAATTGAATTTGTATCAGTATAATTTTGATTCAGCTTTGGTAAAAGGAGAGGATAAAAAATGAAGAAATTATTGATTTTATTATTTCTTTTAATCTTTTCAACTCCTGTTTTTGCAATAACATATGAAGAATTAACAGAGCCTAAACCTCCTGCTTACAGGACAGGATTGTCAGAGATTCCTGAGAAAAAATATATTCAAGAAATTGCACCTATTGAAAAAGAATATGTGCAAAAAGAAGAGACGGATTTTAGTGATACAGACTTGACTTATGCTGATTTGAGCATAAAAAAAATCTCAAGTGAAGTAGCAAAAGAGCTTGGCTATGAAGAAAAAACGATGATGGGAGATTTATCGTTATTATGGCGCGGGGCGGCTTCAAAAAGTGACACAATAGCATTTGCTCTTTATAAATTGTCAAATCCTGATGAGGATAAACCTGATGAAAAATCTATAAAGAATGTGCTTACAACAATAGCCAGTATGTCAACACTTGTAGGAGCAGGGATTGGAAATCCTTTGATAGCGACAGGTTCAATGCTTGGCGGGAATGTTCTAGGTATAATGTCGCAGGATACAAAAGCACTTAATTATAAATATACTCGTGTCACAGATGCCGATATGATTATTTTGGTAAGAAAAATCGAAGAATTACAACAAAATACCGTAAATCTTTATTATAATTACATGACATCACGTAAGATGCTTGGACTTTTGGATAAAGTAGTTGTCCAACGTAAAAAGAACTATGATGAAGCTCAAGATTCTTCAAGAGAAGTAATAATGGTCACAGATGCATATTATCGTTCTGCAATTGATGCTCAAACTAAAGCAAGAGCCGATTTTATGGCGAAACGAGCAGCATTAGAGCAATTTGTCGGTAATGAAACATTTGTTGAATTCGAAAAAGTTCTGGCTCAAAGAGATAAAGAAGAAGAACAGTAATGAAATTTATACCGTTTGAAGTTAAAACAGGCAATGAAAATATGAAAATTGACAGTGAATTGCTAGATTTTGCTGTTGAAAGTAAATTGCAAGAGCCTATATTCAGACTTTATGGCTGGTCGCCAGCTTGCGTATCTCTTGGAAGAAATCAAAAAGATGATTTTCTTGATAAAGAATTTTTGACACGAAATAATATTGATATAGTAAGACGTCTTACAGGCGGTCGTGCACTTTTGCATGATAAAGAACTTACCTATAGCTATGTCTGTCCTGTTGCATTTCTTAAAAACGGTGAAAACGTAGTTGAATCTTATAAAGAAATTTCGCAGTTTTTAATAGAAAAACTTGAAAAAATAGGTATCCATACAGAATTCGGAACTCAAAAAGCTATCAGGACAAAATTTGATTTTTGTATGTTAATTTCGACCGGTGCCGATTTATGCTATCAGGGTAAAAAATTAATCGGTTCTGCTCAGTGCAGAAAAAATGGTTATATTCTTCAGCATGGTTCAATTTTGTACGACTATGATAAAGATCTTTTAGAAAAAATATTTAAAGAAAAAGTAAATACGGATGAAATAATATCAATAAAAGAAATTAATCCAAGTATTGAAATGCAAAATCTGGTTGATGTTTTCTGTAATTGTTAAGTATTGTTAAACAAAATCTTTCTAAAAACGCAATATTCTCTTAGAAAAAATCTTTATATAGATACGGGAATAATTAAGGAGATAAATTCTATGATGAATTTGGGGATTACAAATTTAACAAATCCATATTTATGGTCATCATTTGGACCCTATGCTTGGATGTCAGATTATGGATATGAAATGCAAATGAATATATTACCAAGTTCAATGCCAAGATATATGGCAGAATTAGCTCATGGGGTTATGAGTCCTAATCATGTAAGTCAATGGAACCCTTTATTCTCAATTCCTATTCAAGGTTACAATACAAATCCGTTTTTAACTCAAGCAGGACTTGAGTCTGCTGCAAAATACGGTGAAAATTTGATGGCTCAGGCTATGGATGGTATGGATTTTAACCAAAATACCCAGACTTTGAGTGCAATAAGTGGTCAATGTGATGGTTTGATAAAAGATGAAAAATTAAATGATGAACAAAAAGCAAAATTAAAAGCAGTTCAAGATAAAGCAAAAGCTTTGCAGGAAGAATTAAAAGAATACAAAACTGAAATGCAAAAAGAAGATTCTGATAAAACTGCATTAAGAGAAAAATTAGGTAAAATTTCAAAAGATGTAAAAGCTCTTGAAAAAGAGTATGTTGAAATTGTAAAAGCAATAAAAGCTGAACTAGAAGCTACAGCAAAAGAGGGTGACCCTGCTGCAAAAGAAGGTGACCCTGCTGCGAAAAAAGAGGATCCTGCTGCGAAAAAAGAGGATCCTGAGGCAAAAGAAGGAGATCCGGCAGCAAATGCAGGTGTACAATATTCAGCTAAATACAATCAAGCACAGTATTTGACATCACAAAATGCTCAAACTGTTGGTGCTAAATTAGCTCAAGAGTTGTATGATTCTATTGATTATAATTGGGGAACTGATGAAGAAAAATTAGATAATGCAATGAAAAGTATTACAAAAGATAATGTAATGGAAGTCTTAGATGCTTGGAATAAAACTCAAGCTAAAAGATTTGGAGGGGAATCATTACTAGAGAGTATCTATGGTGATATTTTCTGGGGAGATGACCGTGAAAAGTATACAAGAATATTAATGGATGCATTGGCTGCAAAAGCTAAAGATGCAGGTGTTGATATAAGTTCAGAATACGACCAGCTCAATAAAGAGTTAGATGCTTGGTGGCGCGATGATGACAAAATATATGAATTGATTAATACAATCCATAAAAATTTAGGCGGTAAAGAATATAAAGCTTAATAAATTTGTTTTGTATTCTAAAAACAAAAAATAAAAAGGTTATTACACATTATAAGAGGAAATAATGAATAATTTAAAAGAATTTTCTATATATACTATAGGAAGAGGTTTAACGTGAAAAAATTTAAAAAAAATTTTAAAATAGAAAACGATTCAACATCGGAATTTTATTTGAGATTTTTTAATTCAGAAAAGATTATAGTAGTTCCTCAAATCAGCTTTATTTATTATAGCTAGAAGAAGTGAAGAGCAGGTTAGTGTAAAGGAAGAGCCCTCAAAAATTGAAGAGGGCTCATTTTTTAGAGATTTTTAAATAATTATATGTATTAGACTTGCTTTAAAAGCCTTATTAGAGTAAAATTAAATAAGTAAAAGCAAGATGAACATTAAAGAGGATGTATGTCAAAGCTAAATATAAAAGTATGTATGGGTAGTTCTTGTTTTGCACGCGGAAATGCTACGAATCTTGAACTAATTGAAAATTATATAAAAGAAAACGGACTTGAAGCAGAAATCGATCTATCAGGTTCTCGTTGTGAAGGCAAATGCGTGACAGGTCCGAATATCATTATAAACGATATAGAATATAATGAAGTAGATGAAAATAAACTAAAAGAAATTCTTGATGAATTAACAAAAAAGAAATAATTTTTTTCTGTATCAAAAAGATTGTCCTTACAAAATTTATAGGGGTTAAGAAATGAATAGTAATAATCCGGTATACACACTTTCAAATGAATGTCATGACTGTTATAAATGCATAAGAGAATGTCCGGTAAAAGCAATAAAAATAGAAAACGGGCATGCATCTGTAATAGGTGACAGATGTATAGCTTGCGGTAATTGTGTAAAGGCTTGTCCGTCAAATGCAAAAAGAGTGAGAGCTGATGTTGATAAAGCAAAGAATTTGATAAGAGCACAAAAAGATGTCTATGTATCACTTGCCCCAAGTTGGAAAGGGGTTTTTGAAATAAGTGAAGAAAAAATGGTTTCAATGCTTAAACAATTGGGATTTAAAGGTGTCTCAGAAACTGCATTGGGAGCTCAGGAAGTTTCTATAAAAACGGCAGAAATGCTTAATAATGCTGAAAAAGGGCTTTTTATTTCAAGTGCGTGTCCGGTAATTGTTAATTTTATAAGGAAATATCACCCCGAATTTGCGAATTGTATTACGCCTATCGGCTCACCTGCTATGACACATGCAAAGATGTTGAAAGATAAATTTGGAGAAAATATTTCAATAGTTTTTATAGGACCTTGTATTGGTAAAAAAAATGAATCTGATGAATTCAAGCTTTTTGATGTTGCAATTACTTTTGAAGAATTAAAGCTATGGCTGCATGATGAAGCATTAGATATATCATCAATTTCTGAAAACCCCGAAAACAAATTTGTTCCTAAAGCTGCATATGAGGGTTCTTTATATCCTATAGATGGCGGTATGAATGAAACAATTAGAAAAATCGGTATAAAAAAAGAAGTTCAATTAATGGATGTGGCAGGGCTTTTACTATTTGAAAGAGCTTTGAATAAATTAAAACCTGAAAAACTTGATAAAGTAATATTTGTAGAAGCACTTTCATGTGAAGGTGGATGTGTTGCAGGGCCTTGTATTTCTACAGACAAACCCGGTATAAGTATCGTATCTGATGTTTTGTCAAATGTGAAAGAACGTGAAATTATTCCAAAAGTACCAGAAACAGTTGTAGAAATGGATGTTTCACCTAAAAAAGTAGTAACAAGTGAACATTCAATAGAGGATATTCTAAAAACACTTAAAAAAATAGGCAAACATTCTGTAGATGATGAATTGAATTGCGGAGGCTGTGGATACGCAACTTGTAGAGATTTGGCTAAAGCGCTTTTAGACGGTGATGCAGAAACTTCTATGTGCGTATCCTATATGAGAAAAATAGCAATGCGAAAAGCTGCTGCAATGCTAAGATGTATGCCATCAGCAACAGTTATGGTAGACAGTAATATGAATATTTTAGAAGCAAATGATGCCTTTATGCGTATGTTTACAGGTGACATGTATGAAGTATTCAAAGCACGTCCTGATGGGCTTGCAGGTGCTGCAATCGAAAGAATAGTTGACTTTGCTGATATCTTTAAAACTATCTTAAAATCAGGAAAAGATCTTCACAAAGAACGTTATCCTGTAAAAAACAGATTGTATGATATAAGTGCTTTTACAATTGAAGAAAATGAAATTGTTGGTGCTGTAATTACAGATGTGACACAATCAGAAACCAACAGGGAAAAAATTTCTCAAAAAGCGCATGAGGTAATTTCTAAAAATATTTCTATTGTACAAGAGATAGCCTGTCTTTTAGGTGAGCATATGGTAGAGACGGAAACTTTGTTAAGCTCAATTGCAAATGACTTTGATGACAAAGAAGATGAAGATACCGAAAATAACGGGTAAAAAATATGTTTATTGATATAGATTGCAATCAAATGAAAAAATATAATCAAAATGCTTACGGGGATTACTTTGTCTCTAAAAGATACCCTGATGAAGCTCGTCTGATTGCAGTATTATCAGATGGGCTTGGAAGCGGTATAAAAGCAAATATTTTATCTTGTATGACTGCTACTATGCTTTTGCAATTTATTGAAAATGGTCAAATACCTATAAGAAAAGTAGCTGAAATTATTATGAACTCACTGCCTGTATGTAAGGTTCGTAGAATTAGCTATTCAACTTTTTCTGCAATAGATTGTGATGATTATGGCAATGCAAAAATTGTAGAAGAAGGTAATCCGGAATTTATTTGGATTAGAGATAATGAAATAATGGTGCCTGAATATGAGATCATTCAATCGAAAACTTTTAAAAATAGAAAAATGAAAGTATATAGATTGAAACTTAAACTTGGAGACCGTCTGATATTTTGTTCTGATGGTGTAACCCAAGCAGGATTGGGTGGTGGCAGACTTAAATTGGGACTCAGACGAGACGGATTAATAGTGCTTGTAAAAGATAAACTCCAAGAGCAGCCCGATATTTCAAGCTCTGAATTGTCTCAATACATCGTAAATCAAGCAAGAAACATTGAAACAGACAGACACCCGAAAGATGATATTTCAGCTTGTGTCCTTTATTTTAGAGAGCCACGTGAATCTCTGGTATTTACAGGACCTCCTTATCATCAACAAAAAGATGCTGAATATGCAAGAATGTTTGATAACTTTAAAGGTAAAAAAGCGATTTGCGGAGGAACTACTGCAAATTTAATTTCAAGAGAATTAAATAGACCAATTACAATGGATACAACAATAAGTATTGGAAAACTCCCGGCATGTTCTTATATGGATGGAGTAGACCTTGTCACAGAAGGAATTTTGACTCTGACAAAGACTTTAGAGTATTTGGAATCAAATACAACAGATATTGACAATGCAGCAGGAAAGTTGGTAAAATTTTTACTGGATAGCGACTGTATAAATTTTATGGTAGGAGCGAAATTAAACCAAGCACATTATGATCCGGCGTTACCTATCGAAATCGAAATCCGTAAAAATATAATTAAAAAAATGGCAAATGTATTGCAGGATAAGTATTTCAAAAAAGTTAGTATACAGTATATGTGAGGATACCCGCACAAGTTAAGGAAGGTAAAAATGGACGACAAAAAAATTAGTGTTAAAGTTTGTTTAGGAACAACATGTTTTGTAATGGGTTCAGCCAACTTGCAGGAATTAATTGAGACAGTACCTGCAAAATATGGCGACAAGGTTGATGTAATTGGTGTGCCCTGTCTTGGACTTTGTTCAATAGATTGGGAATTTTCAAAAGCACCTTATGTAAAAGTTGATGATGAAGTTGTTAAGGAAGCAACTGTTGAAAAAGTTTTAAAAGCTATTGATGAAAAGCTTGCTAATAAAGAAAAGTAAATTAATCAAGGCGGAATTGATATCAATTCCGCCTAATTAATAAATTTCGTTTTCTGACTTTAATTTATCTTACATTTTATCTATGTGTATTTTGAAAAAAAATATGTTCATGCGATAATATAAAATAATTGTAGAATAGTAAAGAGGTATAAGAAATGGCAATAAACACCCCTAAACAGACATCTCATTTAAAAAGAGAAATTTTAGTAAGATTAATTAAATCTTTTTTAAGTGATAATTTTGAAGAGAACACAAGATTAATACCCTATGATATGCGCCCGAAAGGTCATGAAGTACCATATAGATGTTGTATTTATAAAGAACGTGCAATTTTGAGGGACAGAACTGTTGCAGGACTGGGTCTTTCAATTGAAGAGACCGATGATAGTGAACTCCTTTCTACTTTAGCTAAAAAAGCTTTAGAAAGGAAAGAACCAGAAGACAAACCTTTGACAGTATTAACTACAGCTTGTAAAGGCTGTGTTCCTGCAAGAATTTATGTAACAGACTTATGTCAGGGATGCGTAGCTCGTCCTTGCGTAAATACCTGTAAATTTGGAGCAATAAGCGTACAAAATGGAAAATCAGTAATCGACCCTGCAAAATGTAAAAATTGCGGAATGTGTGCTCAAGTATGTCCATATCAAGCAATTCAAAAAATAATCGTACCTTGTGAGAATGCATGTCCTGTAGGAGCAATCGCAAAGGGTGAAGACGGACACGCTAAAATCGACTTTGAAAAATGTATTTCTTGCGGAAAATGTGTATCAGCATGTCCTTTTGGTGCAGTACATGAAAAAAGTCAGATAATAGATGTTTTGAAAAATATTAAATCTGGCAAAAAAGTAATAGCAATGGTAGCGCCAGCAATAATGGGACAATTGCCATGTACTCCTCAGCAATTAAAAGAAGCAATCCAAGAATTAGGATTTGCAGATGTATATGAAGTAGCTCAAGGTGCAGACGTTACAACAAAGACAGAAGCCGCAGAATTTGTCGAAAGATTGGAACATGGTGCAGAGTTTATGACAACATCTTGCTGTGCCGGATACAATGAACTTGTGGATAAGCACATTCCTGAAATGAAACCTTTCAGATCAGATACAAAAACACCGATGTATTACACAGCAGAAATTGTAAAAAAAGAACACCCTGATGCGGTAACAGTATTTTTCAGCCCTTGTGTTGCGAAACGCCGTGAAGCTTTGCAAAATCCGAATGTTGACTATGTATTGAATTATGAAGAAGTTGGAGCTTGGTTTATAGCAATGGGTATTCAAGTAGCAGAATGCGCAGAAAGTAAATTTAAAACAGAAGCCTCAGCAGAGGCAAGAAATTATGCAGTTACAGGCGGAGTGGCAAAGGCAGTACAAACTCTTCTTCCTGAGGAAATACCTGCTCATCCTGTAGTAATTGATGGTTTAAATAAACAATCAATAAGAGATTTGAAAAAATATGCTAAAAACGGAATGTGCGAACTAGGAAACTTGATTGAAGTAATGGCATGTACCGGCGGATGTTTAGGTGGAAACGCCACAGTAAATGCCTATAAGCCTGCACTAAAACAATTGACAAATTATGTCAACTCAAGCGAATCGTTAAAAAATTCCGAAAAAGTATAAAAATAAAAGTTGAAAAAGAGCCTTTTTAAAAGGCTCTTTTTTATTTACTGCATTTTATTTTTCCATTCCAGCTTAAATCATCACAATGCAGATAATCCATATTCTCGTTAAATATTACCCATGCAGTGCATCCTCCAGGTCCGTGATATCTTTTACCGAGACATTGACTCTCAAATGATTTCACCCATACGGTGTCAACTGCTCTGCCAGTAGGTACTATCCCATCTTGATATATTGTAAAAGAAAATAAGTCTTTCCCATCAACGTTTGGATTTCTAATTGAATTAATATCAACATAAATAGTACCGCAAGAATTATTATATGCACCTGTAGGAGAAGAAGATACTTTTTGGTTGCACCATAGATTATGATATCTATCTCCATTTTGGGAGTCAAATGATGCAGAGGTACCATTTATCATAACAAAGGAAGGTCTGTTATGTGGAACTGACCACTTTGTATCATTAAATCTGTTTGCATATTCTTTTGCAAAACAAGCCTTTTTATAAAAAGTATTTACGCCATCACATTCTTTGATTTTTTTAACGTACTTACTTATTATGTTATTAATATTATGTTGACAGGTTGTATAATCAGATGTTGAAGGTATATCACACCAAGTATCAACAGTACCGTTTTCTTCGATTGCTAAGGCAAAAGCCTGTGATAATAATGAATAAGTTTGTTTTAATTGATTAACGGTAATTTTTTCCTGATATCGTCCAATAATAGCAGGTAATGTCATAGCGGCAACAATGCCAATAATACCAATGGTAATCAGGGTTTCGGCAAGTGTAAAGCCCGGTCTATCCTTGTATAGCCCCCCCCCCCCCTGCTACAATTCCCTCATAGCTTGTGTTTTGCATACTTTCTCCTATTTCAATTTATATTATATCATGTTTTAAAAATTAATCAATATTTTTATAATATAATAAATCTATGGACAAGAAGAGAAAAATAAGCATAATCGGTTCCACAGGTTCAATTGGTACCCAAGCGTTAGAAGTAATTGAAAAACTTCAGGACAAATTTGAAATCATAGCACTTGCAGGCGGAAACAACGCCGAGCTTTTAAAAGAGCAGGCAGAAAAATTTAAGCCGAAATTCATCTATGCTCAAAAAGATATAAAAATTGACGGGACAAAAAGTTTAAAAAATCTTGATGAAATTGCCGAAAATCAGGAGAACGATATTATTCTAGTTGCATGTTCCGGAAAAATCGGATTAAAACCGACACTAAAAGCGATAGAAAACGGAATTGATATCGCGCTTGCTAATAAAGAAACTCTTGTAATGGCGGGTGATATTGTGATGAAAAAAGCAAAAGAAAACGGGGTTAAAATAATTCCTGTTGACAGCGAACATTGTGCAATTCATCAGTGTATCAAAGATATTTCGCAAGTAGAGAAATTAATAATTACAGCAAGCGGTGGTCCATTTTTGCACAAAAGCATTGAAGAAATAAAAACAGCAACAGTCAAAGAAGCTTTAGCACACCCAAGATGGAATATGGGACGCAAAATTACAGTTGACAGTGCAACTTTAATGAACAAAGGCTTGGAAATTATTGAGGCACACCATCTTTTCGGAATGGATTATGATGATATAGAAGTTGTGATTCACCCGCAGAGCATTGTGCATTCTGCAATCGAATACAAAGACGGAAGTGTAATTGCACAGCTTGGACTCCCTAGTATGCATATTCCGATTCAATATGCAATTTCTTATCCTGAAAGATTTGAGGGAATTAAATCAAAAAGCTTTAGTTTTTCAGAAATTGCAAGGCTTGACTTTGAAAAACCTGATTTTGAAAAATTTCCGACAGTGAAACTTGCCTATAAAGCAGGCAGAATGGGTGGCAGTGCAACAGCTTGTCTTAATGCTGCAAATGAAGAAGCAGTATTTGAATTTCTTGACGGGAAAATAAACTTATATCAAATTTACGAAATTACAAAAGAAATTTTTGATAATCATAAAGTAATTCAAAACCCGACCATTGAAGAAATTTTTGAAGTCGATGAAAAAACAAGACTTCAGACAAAAGAATTAATCAAAAAAATTACTCAAAAATAACAAACAGTGTGCAACAAATGATGTACCGAATTTTTCTTAACTACAAAATATCCAGAGGATCAACATCCACCGTAAGTTTCACATCTTTTGGCATTGTTATTCTGTTCAAAAAACTTGACACAAATTGATGCCCCTTCTCGCCCATCTTATTTTTTATAATAATCTGGAACCTGTACATTCCATTAATTCTTTCAATTACACAAGGTGTCGGGCCTAGAACTTCAAGCCTTTCCGAAATTCCGTATTTTTCAACCATTGTACACATCCTTAAAGCAATTTCCTGAGCTGATTTTTCGGCTCTGAAGTTGTTTTGCCCGCTTAGAATAAGTCTTACAATCTGGCTGAAAGGCGGGTAGTCAAATTCTTCTCTTGCAATAATTTCCGTTGCATAAAATTCATCGTAATTTTGAGCCTTTGCACTTGCAAGCGCATAATAATCAGGGTTGTAAGTTTGGAAGAAAACTTTTCCCGAAAATTCTCCTCTACCTGCACGTCCTGCAACTTGAGTAAGAAGCTGAAATCCTCTTTCGCTTGCTCTAAAATCTGGCAGGTTAAAACTTGCATCCGCTGAAATTACACCGACTAACGTAACGTTCGGGTTATCGAGCCCTTTTGCTATCATTTGAGTACCGACCAAAATATCAATATCGCCTCTTTGGAATTTTTCTAAAAGTCTTATATGCTCACCTTTTCTGACCAAAATATCACTGTCAATTCTTTCAATATTTTTGTCAGGGAAAAGATCTTGAATATACTGCTCAATTTTCTGCGTTCCTGTCCCGCTGTTTTTAAGTGCATCCGAACCGCACTCGGGGCAAAAATCAGGAAAATATTCGCTATGGTTGCAATAATGGCATTTTAGCATTTGATCCTTGCTGTGCCAAATCATAGGAATTGCACAATTCGGACATTCGATTACATGTCCGCAGGCTTTGCATTGGGTGAAAGTTGAAAATCCTCTGCGATTTATCAAAAGGATTACCTGCTGTTTGTTTTCTAATGTTTCTTTAATTGCGTTTTGCAACGGAATAGAAATTACGTTTTTATAAGCTGCTCGACCATATTCTTGCATATTGATTACGGTCACAGGTGGAACTTTTGCATCATTAAAACGTTTTTTTAGTTCAAAAAGACTTTCTGAATTTGTCGCCCGATAATATGATGAAATATCAGGAGTAGCAGAGCCTAAAAGAAGCGGACATTTGTGAAATTCAGCCAATTTTTGCGCCACAACCCTTGCATCATACCTTGGCGCAGGTGAGGTTTGTTTATAAGCTCCTTCATGTTCCTCATCAATTATTATAAGCCCGATATCCTTTAGCGGTGCAAATACTGCTGATCTTGCTCCTGCAAGAATTTTAATTTCGTTTTTGTATAACTTTTGCCAAACATCATACCTCTCACCGTCAGAAATACTGCTGTGCCAGATTGCAACATCCTCCGTCCCGAATTTTTTGGCTAACCTTTTGGTTAATTGCGATGCAAGCGCAATTTCGGGTGCAAGAAAAAGAACATTTTTCCCTGCATCAATACAGTCTTTGATAAGTTTAAAATATACTTCGGTTTTCCCTGATGCCGTAACCCCGTGTAACAAAATCGTCTGAGAAAGCATCTCATCTTTTGGCAGATTAAACTCACCAATTTTTTCCTTAATCCCTTCATAGACTTTTTTCTGATCGCCTGATAATTCAAACAACGGTTCCTTTTCTGAAATTCTCAAAATATCAAGCGGGTTTCTGTAAATATTTTCTTCAGCAAGTTTTAAACACCCTAAAGCCTCAAGTTTTTTTACTGTAGCTCTTGTTGTTTTGGCTACTTTTTCAAACATAATCAAAGGCATTTTGCCGGAATTTTTTAAAATATTTAAGACTTCGACTTGACGCTTTGTTGCACCCTCAAAAGTTACAAACTCAACAGAAAACTCGGTTTTGGAAGCTTTTTCAATAAGTTTCATCGGAATTGCTGCGTTTAATACCGTCACTAAATCACAGCAGTAATAATTTGCAACCCACTCTAACAGTTTTAAATAATCAATAGAAAAAAGCGGGGTTTCATCCAAAATTTTACTCACCTTTTTGGCTTTTATACCTTCAGGTAAATAATCTGAAAACCCCACACAAAAAGCGTTAATAAGCCCTTGTCTTCCAAACGGCACAAGAATTGCCTGACCTATTTGGATTTTATCTTTCATTTCATCAGGAATTAAGTAGCTGAAAGTCTTAACTCCAAGACCTGTAATGTTTACAAGAGCAAGGGCGTATTTCATTATTCTTCCATAAATTCTTTTTTAGCTTCCTGAATAGCTTCTTCTAATAAATCAAGCTGATCAGGACTGAAAGTAACTCCTTTTTTAGTCGGAAGCCATGTTGCACCTTCATCAGTTGTGTAGAATATTCTCATATTCAAATAGCTTCTTCCTTTATATTCACTAACTGATATTTGTAATTGTTCAGTGTCACTTCTTTCAATTGTTGCCAAAATTTTTGCATCAGCCATTTTAATCTCTCCTTATAAAAATAATTACTAAAACATATTATCATAAAAAATAATTTGTAAAAATTTTAAAGATATGATAAACTTAAAAAGTGGAAATGAGAAAATAGAAGGAGCTGGAAATGCAGACTATGCTTGAAATTCTGGGGGGGGGGGGCACCCGAAAATAAGCTCCTAGTAGGTAAAAAAATAGGATTTACAATGGCAGAAGTTCTGATAACCTTAGGGATAATCGGAATAGTTGCAGCAATGACTCTGCCATCATTAATCAATAACAAGAAGAATAAAGAGTTAGAGACAGCGTTTAAGAAGAATTATTCAGTGATAAGTCAGGCACTGAATATGTATTATGCGCAAAATGGTGAAAGATTGACTTCTGATATAGTTGGACAACATGAGTTGAAGCCGATTTTAATGAAATATATGAACGTTTTACATGATTGTGGCTGGGGATTTACGGCAGCTTCAACTTCTTGTATACCCAATTATAATGATCCAGATAGGAATTCTCAAGTATATAAAAATTTTACCGGTACAAGTAATATCAATCTTGGTTTATTTGATGACGGTCAATTTATATTGAATGATGGAAGTCTAATTTTATTGCAAAATGAGGTTGGTAGTCAAATATATATTTCAGTAGATGTAAACGGATATCTCAAAAATCCGAACCGATTAGGGCATGATCTTTTCATGTTCCAACTAGATAACAAAGGGAATTTACTCCCAATGGGGGCAGAAGGTACTACATATTATAATGCAAATGATGTATATTGCTCTCCTACCTCTACAAGTAATGTAAATGGAGCTGGGTGTACAATAAAAGCAATCAATGAAAAAGATTACTTTACAAAATTACATTAAACAGGCTATGTTCACTGATACATGAGCAAATATTGAATGAAGTAAAGAGTAGTATTTTTAATAAAATAATATATTTTACAAAAAGTGATTTTTGTTTTATCCTTTGAAAAAATACATATTAAAAGGAGAGAAATATATGATAAAAGTTGCTGTATGTGGTGCTTTAGGCAAAATGGGACAAGAGGTAGTAAATGCGGTTGAAAACGCAGAAGATATGGAGCTTGTTGCAAAGATTGATATAGCAGCAGAGGATATGTATCATACGATTGAAGAGGCTGCAAGGGTTGAAGATATTGATTTGTTGATTGATTTTACACAACCAAAATCAATTTTTGAAAACGCTAAATACTGTCTAAACAACGGGATTAAAATTGTAATCGGAACAACAGGTTTGACAGATTTGCAGATTGAAGAATTGAGACAATTATCACGAGAAAAAAATACAGGCTGTCTGATTGCTCCGAATTTTTCGACCGGAGCTGTTTTGATGATGATGTTTGCCCGTCAGGCTGCAAAATATTTTGATAATGCTGAGATTATAGAGCTTCATCATAACCAGAAAAAAGATGCACCATCAGGTACTGCTGTAAAAACTGCTCAGATGATGGCTGAAGTGAAAGCTGATTTTGCATTTAATAATTGTGATGAGACAGAAACTATTGAAGGTGCAAGAGGAGCAAATTCTTATGCAAATATTCAAATTCATTCTGTCAGAATGCCCGGATACATAGCATCTCAAGAGGTAATTTTCGGCTCATCTGGTCAAATTTTAAAGGTAAGACATGATTCAATGGATAGAAAATGTTATATGCAGGGTGTACTTTTGGCTGTGAGACATACTTTCAAAAACAACGATTTTGTCTACGGTTTGGATAATATCATGTAATTAAAAATAGTTTATATGAATGACTTAAAAAAGCTCCTTTTAAAGTAGAATATCACTTTGAAAGGAGTTTTATATGGAAGAATATCTGAAGTTGGAGAATATATTTTTATATATTGCGGCATTTTCAACGCTTTTTTATATAGTTAAACTATGTTTGTTTATTTTTACAGGTGGTGATGTTGAAGTACATGCTGATTTTACATCAATATGTGACACTGATGTTTCGTTTAATTTTTTGTCAATACAATCAATACTCGCATTTTTAATGGGGTTTGGCTGGGTAGGTCTTGCAATGCTTACACAGTTTCAGTTTAATATGATAATTTCACTTGTAGCAGCATTTTTATTCGGGTTGTTATTTATGTTTTTATCAGCTTATCTGATGTTTTTGATTAAAAAACTTGATAAAAACGTAAAAATCGACATGCAAGATTTTGTAGGTACAACAGGTAGAGCTTACACTTCATTTAAGCCGCACAGCAAAGGACAGATTGAAATTACTATAAATGATCAATTATCTGTAATTGATGCAGTTAATATGACTGATGAAGAAATTAATGCTTTTATGTCGATTAAAATTGAAAAAGTAGAAGATAATATAATTTACATAGTAAAAATATAGAAGGAGAAAAACATGTTTGGTTTTATGGGTTTTATTACGGTACCTGTACTGATAATTATTGCAGCATTAATATTTGTTGCAAATCAGTATAAAAGATGTCCGTCAAACAAAGTTATTGTAGTTTATGGTAAGACAGGGGGGACTTCTACTGCAAAATGTGTGCATGGTGGCGGAACTTTTATCATCCCGTTAATCCAAGATTACGGAGTGCTTTCATTAGAGCCGATGACAACAGATATCGACTTAAAAGGGGCATTGTCAAAAGGTAATATCCGTGTAGCAGTACCTTCGACTTTCACATTCGGTATTTCTACAAAAGATTCAATAATGATTAACGCAGCTGAACGTCTTTTAGGATTAAGTAAACCAGATATAATTGTTCAGGCAAGCGATATAATTTTAGGTCAATTACGTCTTGCAATTGCTACTTTGACAATTGAAGAAATTAACCAAGACAGAGAAAAATTCTTAGAACAAATTAACGCAAACGTAAATACTGAGCTTAACAAAATCGGTCTTGAAATTATCAACGTAAACATCAAAGATATTACTGATGAAAGCGGATATATTGACGCGATCGGTAAAAAAGCTGCAGCAGAAGCAATTAATAAAGCAAAAGTAGAAGTTGCACAACAGGAAAAACTTGGTGCTGTCGGTGAAGCTGAAGCAAACAGAGAAAAAGAAGTTCAAGTAGCTGAACAAACAGCTCAGACTGAAATCGGTAAAACCAACGCAGATAAAGAACAACGTATTAAAACAGCAAGTTTGGAAGCTGAAGCGGTAGAAGGTGAAAACATTGCAAAAGCAAATATCGCTGATTACAACGCAACTTTAGCAGTAAAACAGGCTGATGCTTTAAAACTTGGTGAAGTTGCAAAAGCAAACGCTGAGCGTGATGTATTGATTGCTCAAAAAGAAAGAGAAGAAGCTAAACTTAAAAAAGAAGAGCTTGCAAGACAAGAAGTTGAAAAATTAAAAATTCAGGTAGAAGCAGATGCAGAAGCTGAAAGACTAAGACGTATTGCAAACGGTGAAGCTGATGCAATTAAAGCAAAATACTTCGCAGAAGCAGAAGGTGTTCGAGCAGTATTGGAAGCTAAAGCAAAAGGTTATGAAGAATTGGTTAAAATTTCAAATAACAAACCTGAAATTGCAACAAGCTTCTTGATGATTGAAAAAATTGAGGATATCGTAGCAAAACAGGTTGAAGCAATTAAAAATATTAAATTTGATAAAATTACAGTTTGGGATGGTGGAGCAGGTTCTAAAGAAGGCAGCACAACTGCAAACTTTATGAGAGATTTAATTAAAGCACTTCCTGCAATGCATGATCTTGCTGGTCAAGCAGGTGTGGAATTACCGTCAATTTTAGGTAAGGTTGCATCTCAAGAAGATATTGAAACTGCTCCTGTTGCAACAGTTTCAAAGAAACCCGAAAAAGAAGAAAAGTAAAATTTCTACTGTAAAAGCAATTAGCGGTTGAATTTTTCAACCGCTTTTTTTTGTTAAATTTTTAATGTCAAAATAATTGAATTTTAAGAAATATATAAGAATATTTTGTTATTAATATGTTCCGTACTTAAAATCAACTTGCCAAAGGAAATAAAAATTGATATAATGGTAAAGTAATAACAAACAGAGAAGGAGCTGGAAATGCAGGCTATAATTGAAGTTCTGGGGGGGGGGGGCACCCGAAAATAAGCTCCTGGTTGGTAAAAGAATAGGATTTACATTGGCAGAGGTTCTGATAACAATTGGCATAATCGGGATAGTTGCTGCGATGACTATGCCTGCATTGATAAATAATTTGCAAGATAGACATTTTAAATCAATGTTTAAAAAACAATATTCTATAATTTCACAAGCTATTCAAATGTTGTATGCAGAAGATGGTGCTCCAATGGATTTTGCGAATTGGCGTGATATGCCTTTATATGTGTGTCGAATTGCACAAAAACTTAACGCGGAACAATCAGGTTTAAAATGTAATGAAATGTTAGAAGAAATGGATTTCCAAAATTTCGAAAATTATCGGAATACTAAAGTAAGCTGGCATGCGGATAATACTTGGTACAATAAAAAAAAGCAGCCTCAATTTATGAATAATGCATATAGAGGTATGACATTTTATCTGATGGATGGTTCTTGGATTAATTTTAATTGTATAAGGACAATTTTTGTGGATGTGAATGGAGCAAAAAATCCAAATACAATAGGAAGAGATATTTTTTATTTATATTTGCCTGCAAAATCTACCAATACAGGTTTTTTTAACGGAGATGCTAACTTAAATGTAAATGGGTGTTCTGGATCTAATTATTATGTAACTATAACAAAGAAAAACTATAAAGAAGATTGTGAAAATGGTTTTGGATGGGGATGTTCACCTGTTTATATATTAGATTAATTTATAAGCAAACATTTCTAAAAAATTTTAGTAGGCGTGAAGTACAAGATAAAATTTTGAATATTTATCAAAACATCTATAAATAATTTAGCAAATAAGTCTTTAAGAATAACATATGAAGGCGGATGTATGAACCCTGAAAAAGGCGGAGTGTCAACTCAAGAAATGATAGAGAATATCTATTCAAGAAGATAGTTTTCTAAAAGAGCAATTAACAACAGAGGTACATCAGAATGATTTACCTCTGTTTGTAAAATAAATAAAAATTAACAAATTGAGATTTTTTTCTATGCCTTTGTTATTATAATTGCACATATTATAAATGGGGGAGATATCAGACATGAGAAAACCAAACATTGCGATTTTAGGTGCAACAGGTGTAGTTGGAAGAGAAATTACAAAAATAGTTGATGAATTGAAAATTCCTTATAATGAAATAAAATTTTTATCAAGTGCAAAAAGTGCAGGATCAGAAATTGAATTTCAAGGGAAAAAATATATAGTAGAAGAAGCAAAACCTGAAAGTTTTGAGGGAGTAAATATAGTACTTGCCTCAGCAGGCGGATCAACTTCTCAAAAATTCGCTCCTGAAATTGTAAAACGTGGCGGAGTGCTGATTGATAATTCTTCAGCATTCAGAATGGAAAAAGATGTTCCTCTTGTAATTGCATATGTAAATGATGACGATTTGAGAAAACACAAAGGAATTATTGCAAATCCAAATTGCTCAACATCTCAGTTAATGCTTGTGTTAAAACCGTTAAATGAAAAATTTAAAATAAAAAGACTTATTGTCTCTACATATCAGGCGGTATCAGGTGCTGGTCTTGCAGCAATCAAAGAATTAAGAGCTGATACAGAAGCGAATTTAAAAGGTGAAAAATTTGAAAATGTTTGTTTTAAAAAACCGATTTCATTCAATGTAATTCCTCAAATAGATGTATTCTGTGAAAATGCTTATACAAAAGAGGAAATGAAAGTTGTAAATGAAACTAAAAAAATTCTTCATTTGGATTCTGATACTCCGATATCCTGTACAGCTGCAAGAGTACCTGTATTTAACGGACATAGTGAAGCAGTGGATATTGAATTTGAAAAAGAAGTGGCACCTGATGAAGTGCGTGAAATTTTGAAAAATACTTTCGGAGTAAAAGTAATAGATAATCCTGATAATTTCGAATATCCGACAACAAGAGATGCTTCAGGTGTTGATCCTGTATTTGTTGGTAGAATTCGTAAAAATTTAGCTTTTGATAATGGCATTTCATTGTGGTGTGTTGCCGATAATCTACGTATCGGAGCTGCATTGAATACAGTGAGAATTTGTCAAAAAGTTATAGAAATGGACTTGTTTTAATAGAGGAGATTCTAATGATAAAGTTTAATACATTTATCCCTAAATTAGCACCTTTGTCTAGGGTATCGATTAGCGTTAAAGATCTTAAAAATTTAAAGTATGCTCCTATAGGCAAGAGCGGATTGCCTGTTGAAATGCCTTTGAATTTAAATAATGATAAAAAAGTTATAGCAATGCTTCAAGATTCTTTCAACTATGAAAGAGCAAAAGATGCCATAACAGTTGCTATAAATTATAGCAAAAAATAATATTTACAAGTTTATATGACCATAGTCAAAGGAGTAAAAGTAAAAAATGGAACCCCAAACAGTTAATAAAGATACAGAAAAAGAAATTGAAGAATTAAAAGAAGAACAGAATTATAAAATTCCGAGATCTACAATAGAAATGCTAGAACAAACTTTGCAGATTGCTTAATAAAAGTTAAATAAGACATAAAAAACTGCAATTTTAGAACCCAATCTTACTTTATAAAATTAAAAGAAAGGTTGGGTGTATATGTATAAAGTATTATTCAAATCAATTCAAAAATTAAATGATAGAATCCCCACAAGATTTGATGATATAACAAAAGAGATATTAATGGACAAAGCCGGAGTTAAAGCTTATAAAAAGATAACCGAACAAATGGGAGATGTTGTATATTACAAATTAGGTGACAGACTCGGTGAAGTTTTGAACAGAATAATTTAGACCGATTATTACTTTTTGTTAATAATATAAGTTTTTTATTCCTTGTTTCTGGTAAAATTAGTAAATAAGGAGTAATATGGGACAATTATTGAGAAGAGAAAAGGTTGCAGAATTTGTTTCAAACCTTCATAAAAGCGGTAAGACGGTTGTTGCCACAAACGGATGTTTTGATATTTTGCATGTCGGACATGTAAGGTATTTAGAAAAAACGAAAAGTTTTGCTGATTATATGATAGTGTTATTAAATTCAGATAAATCAGTACGCTCAATAAAAGGTCCGACTCGCCCTATAAATAATGAAAGTGATAGAGCTGAAATATTATGTGCACTAAAATGTGTAGATTATGTTGTGCTTTTTGATGAAGACAGTCCACGTAATCTTTTGGATGAAATCAAACCGGATGTCTATACAAAAGGAGCAGATTATACACTTGAGACATTGCCTGAAGCTGATATTATGCGTAAAAATGGAACAAGGGTAGAATTTATAGAATTTGTGCAAGGCAAATCCACAACAAATACAATTGAAAAAATGAAAAATAATTAAGGAGATAAATTTATGAGAACTTTTACGGTTGAAGAAATTTCACAAATTGTAGGCGGAATGCTCACAAAAGCTCAAGATGCTAAAATTTCACAAATAGCACCTCCGCTTTTATCTGATGAAAATACTTTGGCTTTGGCTTTAGGTGAAGAAGAAATTGCTAATTTATCAAAATCAAAAGCAAAAGCAGCATTAGTGCCTTTAGGAGTCCAAATTGACGGACTGACAACAATAGAAGTTGAACGTCCACGACTTGCGATGATGAAACTTCTCAACTTATTCTATACTGCACCTGAAGTAAATAAAGGTATTCACCCGACAGCAGTAGTACATGAAACTGCAAAATTAGGTGAAAATGTGCAAATAGGACCAAACGTAGTTATTTCACACGATGCTGTAATCGGTGATAATACAAAAATTTTGGCAAATTCTTACATCGGTGGTGGTGTAAAAATCGGTAAAAATTGTTTCTTCCATGCAGGTGTAAATATCGGTGACAGAGTGAAAATAGGTGATGATGTAATATTGCACCACGGTGTATCACTTGGTGCTGACGGATTCAGTTTTGTAACGGAAAATCCTGATAATATTGAACAGGCAAGAAAAGATGGTGAGATAAAAGAAGCTAATCAAAAACATGTAATCTTTAAAATACCTTCAATCGGAGCGGTAGAAATTGGTAACAATGTTGAAATAGGTGCAAATACCGCAATAGATAGAGGAACTATTGAAAATACAACAATTGGGGACAATACAAAAATCGATGATTTGGTGATGATAGGTCATAACTGCAAAATCGGAAAAGGCTGTTTGATTGTATCACAGGTAGGTATTGCAGGAAGTTGTGTAATAGGCGACAGAGTTGTAATAGCAGGTCAAGCAGGTCTTGCAGACCATATTGAAATAGGATCAGATACTATTATTACAGCAAAAGCAGGGGTTACGAAATCATTCCCTGAAAAATCAATTATTGTAGGTATCCCGGCTGTACCGAGAAAAGAATTTATAAAACAGCTCAAAACAATGAAAGATGCTCAGGAAATCTTTGCGAAATTCAGAAAATACGAACCGTTATTAAAAGAATTTGAGGAAAATATAAACAATGACCACAATTCTTAATGAGACAGAAATTCAAGGACACGGCTTAATGAAAAATAAGCCGTGTTCAGTTAAATTTTTTCCGTCTAAAACAGGCAAAATCAGATATTTTGTAAATAATCAAGAGCCCTTCGATGCTGATGTAAATAATGTATTATCAACAGACCATTGTGTTGTATTAGGAAATAAGAAATCAAAAGCAATGTTGACGGAGCATTTGTCTGCAGCATTAGCATTTTGTGGAATAGATAGCATTGATATCTGTATGGACGAAATGGAAGTACCTGCACTTGATGGTAGTTCCAAAAAATGGGTAGAATTATTTAAATCAGCAGGCATTGAAAAACATCTTTTTGAGAAAAAACAATTCTATACAGTAAAAGAACCTGTATATTACCTAAATGGCAAAACAAGTCTCGTTGTCTTACCTTCGGATGAATTATATATATCATATGCCGTAAATTATAATCATCCTGATTTGACAAGAAAATGGGTTGCATATAACTCTAAAAATCAAGATGAAATTATCGAAGCAAGAACTTTCGGGTTTTATAAAGACTTGAAAAAATTCCAGATGCTTGGCTTTGCTCAGGGGGTGAATATAGAAAATACTCTAGGACTTCAAGATGAAGGTTATACATCACCTTTAAGAAGTGAAAATGAGCCTATAAAACACAAAATTTTAGATTTGATTGGAGATTTTTATTTAACAGGTATAAATCCCTTGAATATGAAATGCCAAATTCTTGTAAAAGAAGCAGGGCATGCCGTACATATAAAAGTTGCAAAAATGCTTAAAGATAAATTGATAGAATGTAAGTAATATAAGAAAATATAGGAGAGATAAAATGACAGAAGAATTATCACAAGAAATATTATCCTTTGATACAATGCAAATAATGGAAATGATACCACACAGATTTCCTTTCCTTCTTGTTGATAGAATAACAGAATGTGTACCTGGTAAATATGCAAAAGGTTATAAAAATATGACTATGAATGAGCAATTTTTCCAAGGACACTTCCCTGGTAACCCGATTATGCCCGGAGTATTGCAGCTGGAAGCTATGGCACAATGTTCAGCACCTATTTTAATGACAATGCCTGAGTTTGCAGGAAAATTAACTCTTTATGCCGGCGTTGACGGTGTGAGGTTTAAAAATATTGTCCGCCCAGGCGACAGATTTGATATGGAAGTTGAATTAACTAAAGTAAAAGGTCCTGTATGCAAAGCACATGGTGTTGGTAAAGTTGACGGAAAAATTTGTGTAGAAGCTGATATGACTTTTGCATTAAAATAATAGACAATTTTAGTATATCTTAGTATAATAAAAAGTATGAGAAATAAAAATCCCATACTTTTTAATTTTTTTAAACCTAAAAATAAGAACGAGAATTCAATCGTAGATGAAAATGCTTTAGATAATGCAATATTATTATCAATGCTTTACCTGTCCCATTATACAAGATTAGATGGGCGTTTTGTCTATAGAAACAGTGCAACTTGTGCAAAGAAATATTCAGATAACAAATACAGTTCACTTCGTCATGCGGGTACTTTGTATTCTATGTATTTGTGTGAAAAATATTTGAATAATGAAGTATTGAAAAGTAAAAGAATTTTAGCTTCTAATTATCTTATAAAGAATTACATAAAAAGAGTAAATGAGGATAGATACGGATTAATTTCAAAGCCGAATGAAGAAGCTCCAGTATTTCTTGCGACATCAGGAGGTACCGGACTTGCATTGGTTGCATTATCAAATCTATTACCTGAAAATCTAATAAGTGTGCATACACTTAGGAAAATGGGAAATTTTTTATTGTGGATGCAGTCAAATGATGGTGATTTTTGGCCAAGTTATGAATTTGTGAAAAAAGAAAAATCAACGGTTCATTCAGCAAGATATTATCCTGGAGAAGCTTGTCTTGGACTTTTATATCTTTATGAGGTTGATAAAGATGAAAAGTGGCTTAATGCTGTGAAAAAAGGTATGACAAAAATTGCGGAAACTGCATTAGCAAAAGACGAAAAAGATTTAAAATTTGATCATTGGGGAATATTAGCTGCACAAAAGCTCTTTGCTACCCCTGATGCAAATCTATCTGCTCCATTAAAAGCTTTAATTACAGGGTTTGTAGAGAAAAATGTGAAAGTAATTTTAGAACTTCAAATTACCGACAAAAATTTGGATAATTACGGAGCTTTCAAAGGTACAAGAACTTTGTGTGGTCTTGCTACAATAATGGAAGGACTTTTGGCTGCTTATGATTGTGTTCCTGCGAATGTTCTTAAAACAAGAATAAAATATGCACTAGAAGCAGGGCTTGGACATTTATATAAATATCAGATTAAAACAGGCGAAATGGAGGGAGGAATTCCAGGTACATATATTTGGAATTCTCCTGAAGCTGAAAATAAAGATAGAGAAGTTCGTGTAGATAACGTTCAGCATACTCTTTCAGCTTGGATTATGTATAAAAAAATATTAAATTCAGAAAATAAATAAGCAAAAAATAATATTTATATGGTTTATACTTGCTGTAAGGAGAAATTATGCAAATTAATACAATTACCCCAATAAGTAAAAGATGTCTGTATTTGAATAATATAGAAAAATCAAATACTACAGATGTACAAATTCAGCAAAAACAAAGTTTTTCAAAACTGCCTACAACAAGACAATATTTGAGTTTTATGGGAGGTTACAGTCTTAACCTTGCAGAAACTATAAAAAATTTAGATAAATTAGCTGAAAAAGACTCATCAATATACCCTAAAAATATTCGTGAATGGGCAGGTATGGTGCTTGAAAGTGGAAACAAAGCAAAAGATACTTTAATAAGTATTCATAAAAAATATTATGAAGCTTTAAAAAGTTGCAATTCATTAGATGAAGTAAAAAAGAAATTTACCGAATTTAGTGAAGTAATTTCTGATAGTGATGTAAAATTCAGCAAAAGTTCTTTTGGCGATGCTGTGAAATCCGGAGAGTTAGAATATTTCGATAAAGATGAAGATTTAGCTTTGCAGATTTTGAAATTGTACTACGGTGAAGGATTTTCATTGAATGATTTAAAGAAATATGCAGATGGTAAAGATATTTACTATACAATGAAAAAACTTAATATTCCAACCCAAAGCAGAGATTACGGACATATTTTAAAATTTTCCGATCCTGAATATAACGAACGTCTTACAGCAGAAATGACTTATAAAAGACGACTAGCTATGGATGAAAGGGCAAAATTGGAAGGAGAACCGCTTTATATCCCTCGCGGTCCATTGTCTAAAGAGCATAAAGAACATATTTCAGAAGGCTTAAAAAGATATTACAGAGAAAATCCCGAAAGAATTTATGAAATGTCTGATAAAATGAAAGAATTTTATCGTCAGAATCCTGAGAAATCTAAAGAGTTGACAAGAGTTCTTGAAAAAGCTTGGAATATTTTCGGTGCTGATAGAATAAAAATTGCATTAAGCAAATTTATGAAATATAAAGGAGTACAGTCTTTTGACCCGCAGAATAGCCCGATAAATTTATCAAAGGAACAGTCAAAGCTTTTAAAACAGTTTTGGGGAATAAACGAGTGGGCACGTAAAGCGTTTTCAAAAAATATGGAATATGCATGGAAAAAAGTAAAAGAAGAAAATGAAACTTTTTATACAATACGAACAGTTCCTACGTTATTAAAACAATATATAGCTAAAAAAGCAAATCGCCCTTTAGAAAGTTTAAATTTTGATACTGTATATAACCCTTATCTTGAGACAAGTAATATTGATGAATTAGCACAGATTTTAATGACAAAATATACAGATAACACAGATATAGCGAATGTTATGGCTGATACATATCAAATATCTATAGTAAAAATATTTAGTGATTTGCATGATTTAAATTTAAAATCCAAACCTAAAGTATTTAAAGAATTGCATGATTATGCGTTATTATTAAGCGGTAACAATATCGAAAAATCAGGTAAATCTTATAAAGTTCAGTCAACAACTGAAGCACAAAATGATTTTATAAATCTATCTTATTATGCCAGTCAATCAAGAAGCCAAGAATTAGTTGATCTTGTAAATAATGCTTTAGATGAAAGTTTTGAAATGGCATTAGAGTTTCATAAAAAATCCATATTAAAATAATATAAAAATATTGTTGAATACCTTGATTTGTACTATAATTGAACACATAGTCAGAAAAGAGAGGTAATTTATGATAGACAAAACAGCAATCATTCATCCTTCAGCGCAGATAGCAGAAGATGCGATTATCGGACCTTATGTTGTAATAGGTGAGAATGTAAAAATAGGAAGTGGTACAAGGGTAATTTCAAATGCTCATATAGAATTTGCCGAAATAGGTGAAAGATGTACAATTTCTCCATTTGCGACAATAGGCTCAGAACCTCAGGATTTGGGTTATAAAGGTGAGCCGACCAAGGTTGTAATCGGTAATGATACTATCATAAAAGAAAACGTAACAATCCATAGAGGTGCAGCCTGCGGTGATTTTACGACAAGAGTAGGTAATAAATGCCTGCTTATGGTAGGCTCTCATGTCGCACATAACTGCGTGTTGGCAGATGAAGTTATTTTAGCTAACTTAGTAACACTTGCAGGACATATCCATGTTGGATTTGGTGCTTTCATCGGTGGAATGAGCGTTTTCCATCAAAATATAAGAATAGGAGAAATGGCTATAGTAAGCGGTTTTTCCGCATCACGTCAAGATATCTTACCTTATTCTAAGGGTGAAGGCAGACCCCCTGTCCCACGCGGACTTAATATTGTTGCAATGAAACGCAGAGGGGTTTCTCAAGAAATTAGAACAGCGACAAATGAAGCTTTTAAATTGTTAATTTCTGAAGATTACAATACAACTCAGGCAATTGAAAAAATAAAAGCAGAAATTCCGATGAATAAATATATTGAAAATATGATTGATTTTATAAAAACATCAAAACGGGGAGTTCTGCTTAAATCACATAAGTCAGGTCATGAGTCTTTGGAAAGTGAAGAATAAATTGATAAAAAACTGTTCTGAAAAATATTTGGAACAGTTTTTTTATGAAAAATTATTGATTGTTTGGTGGAGTTGATTAAATCTTCTGTTTTATTTAAAAAGTAAAAATTATATTGTAGTATAATGAAAAATAGAAACTATAGTGAATAAAATGTTTTTAGTATAAATAAAAGAGGGAAATTATGGAAAATCCGATTTGGGAAAAATATGCAAAAGTTTTGGTGGATTATTCAACAAATGTTCAAAAAGGTGACTTAGTACAAATAAGAGGTGCAAGTGTTTATACAAAAGAACTTGTAAAAGCTGTTTATAAACGTGTACTAGAACGAGGCGGGCATCCGATTGTGAGAACTTCGATTGAGGATTTGTCCGATACTTTTATAAAATACGCATCAGATGAACAGTTAGATTATATTGATCCTATAACAAAATTAGAATATGAAACTATAGATAAATTTATTTCAATTGGCGGTCCTATGAATACCAAAAATATGGCACATGCTGATATGAAAAAACTTGCAAAAAGATCAGCAGCGACAAAACCTCTATCAGAAAAACTTCTTACTCGCTCTGCAAACGGTCAAGCAAGCTGGGTTATAGCGGATGTTCCGACTCACGCTTTAGCGCAGGAAGCCAAAATGTCATTTGATGAATATTCAGACTTTCTTTTTAAAGCCTGCTATCTTGACCTTGACGATCCGGTTGCAAAGTTGAAAGAAATGGATGAAAAACAAACAGCTTGGGCAAATTATTTGAACAGTGTAAAAAAAGTCAGAATAACAGGTGACAGGACTGATATAACATTTAATGTAGAAGGCAGAAAATGGATAAGTTGTTCAGGCTTAAACAATTATCCGGACGGGGAAGTATTTACATCTCCTGTTGAAGACGGAATTGACGGTGAAATTTATTTTGATTTTCCGCAGCTTTATCGCGGTAACGAAGCCCATGGGGTTCACCTGTGGATTGAAGGTGGAAAAATTATCAAAGCAAAAGCTGATAAAGGGGAAGATTTTTTAAATGCAATGCTTGATATGGATGAAGGCTCTCGCGGAATCGGCGAAATTGCAATCGGTACAAATGATTGTATTCAAGATATAACAGGCAATATTCTTTTTGATGAAAAAATTGGCGGAGCAATTCACATGGCAGCGGGTGCTTCATACCCTGAAACAGGCGGAAAAAATATCTCAGGACTTCATTGGGACTTGATTAAGGGAATGAAAAACGGCGGCAAAATTTATGCTGATGATGTCTTAATTTATGAAAATGGGAAATTTATAATTTAAAAAACGGTTTTTAAAACCGTTTTTTTTTTATTTTAAAAGCCAAGATTGGTAATAGCAGGGGGGATGTACACACCAATAGTTAGCAGATAGTATATCTTCATTTACTAGAGGTATTATTTTTTTATAATTTGTTGCACTTGCAGCTCTATTGTTATTTACATCTGCTATTGTAAACATAAATCGATCTTTTCCGAAACGATTAGGATTCTTAAATCCGTTGGTATCAACAAAAAAGATATTTTCATTTTCATTATATGTACACCAGCTTCTGCCTGATATATCTATAAAACAATATTCTCTATGTTGTCCCGGCACTCCTGTCCCTTCTTTTGATATACCGTCTGCTGAATTCCCTGTAGCACAACCTCCCCCGCATACTGTATCCCCTTTAATCCAGCAATCTTCAATTACTCCTTTTTGATTGCATTCATGAAGAACTTTTAATTTTGTTTTTAATAACCCAAATTCTTCATTTGTAGCATTAACATCACCATTTTGTGTGCGGGATAATTGCTGATTATATATAGCTTCTATGAATATTTGAGAAATTTCTGAGTAGGCTTTTTTATAAGCGGTTTTGAACTGCCGTTCTTGGTAATTCTTAATTAATCCAGGAATGGTCATTGCCGCAACTATCCCGATTATTCCGATCGTTATAAGAACTTCTGCTATTGTAAAACCTTTTTTCATAATTACTTTATATCCTATAATTCTAAATAATATACTTTATGTCTATTAAATGTATTCTAGTATATCGATTTAATTTTGTCAATAAGTTAAAATTAACAAATGGATGAAAATGACTTATTGAAATTGGGATATAAAATAAAATATGAACGTAGTAAACGAAAGCTGTCACAGCTTGATTTGTCAATAAAGACAGGGCTTACTACCCGATCTTTGTCAAGACTTGAATGCGGGGTAATTGATCCTAAATATTCGACATTGGTTAAAATAGCAAAAGCTTTAGAAATTGATATAATTGATTTATTAAAATTTCAGCTATGACAAAAGGTTCGATTAAATATTTAATCGAACCTTTTGTTATGTTGGTTAATAAACACTATACGAGACCTAAAACTTTTTTGTACCAAGAAAATGTTTCCAACTCAAGACCATTGAACGTTGTTTTTAAGCATTGATTTTTTAGATACATTTCAAACTCATCATTAAATTTGGATCTTACCTTCTTGGTTTTCACTCTAATTTTCTCTGCAGTTTCCATGTGATCCTTCTCCTTTGCTAATATCATTTACCCCTAATTGTATTGTAATATTATAACTTATATAAATAACTTTTACTACACTCTTGAGAATTACTTCTCAAGAATTTACTTAAAAGATTAAAGTATATCCATAAATTTTCTAATGTAAATTATTTTTAAAATCTCAAAAATTATTTTAAAATTTTTCATGATAAAATCAGAGCATGATTTTAATAGGAGAAAATATACACGTAATTTCAAAATCAGTCCGTAATGCACTTTTAAGTCGTGATGAGAATTTTGTAAAAAATCTAATGAAAGTTCAAGAGAAAATGGATTATACAGATTTAAATATCGGACCGGCAAAAGGTGATTTAGCCGGAATTTTTTCTTGGTTATGCCCGATAGTTGAAAAGAATTCAAAGTTAAAGATTTCATTAGATACTACGAATTTTGATGAGATGAAAAATGCAGTTTCTTATATTCACGATAAAGAAAGTATATTTTTAAACAGTGCGTCAAACGACTTGCCAAAACTTGATAAGATGATAGATCTAGCAATTGAATTGAATTGTAATATTATACTTTTAACAATGTCAAAAGAACTGGGGATTCCAAAGACTTCTGATTGCAGGTTGGAGATTGCATTTCAGATTTATGAAAAATGTATTGAAAAAGGATTGAATACAGAAAAAATATTTTTTGATCCTATTGTATTACCCATAGTTGCTTCTCAAAGCCAGGCGATAGAAAGTTTGAACACTTTAAAAATGATAAAAGAAAGTTTTGATCCGCCTGTTAAATCAATAATAGGTTTATCGAATATTTCAAACGGGGTAGTAAATGAATATCGTGCATTGATAAACAGAGTATATGCAATAATGGCATATGGAGCGGGTTTGAATGCCGTCATCATGGATGCGAAAGATGATGAGCTGTGCAGAATTTTAAAAATGCTTGAATCTGGTAAACCTTGTTCTGAAATTGATAATTTGTATTTAAAAATTATTGATATGATAGAAAATTTTGGAGAAATTGAAGATTTAGAATATGATAAAACTGATTTGAATCAGCAGAAAATAATAAAAGCTTGTGAGGTCTTGTTAAACAAGAAAATTTATTCTAACAGCTTTGCACAAGTTTAATTTTTATGCTAGAATACTGTTGTGAATTTATATAATATTTCACAAGATATAGAACCGCATATTTTTTAGGATTGCGGATGTACAGGTTCAGGTTATTTAAATTAGGAGCAGGACAATTAGAAAGCAGTTATTAACAATTTCGGCAGTTTTATCACTTATGTTAGCGGTGAATGTTCCATCATATTCTTACATGCCTCCAGAAGCCAATGTATTATATCAGCAGGCTTGCACTTTGGAGTATCAGCATAATTACAAAGAGGCTATTGCAAAGGTTTTGGAAGCAATTAATATAGCCGGAGAAGATGCTTTATTATATACAAAACTTGCAGGATTATATTCAGATACAGACCAGTATGATAAAGCTATAGAAGCTTATAATACTGTTGTGAAACTTCGTCCTGATGATGCGTTTGTCTATATCAGTATTGGAAATATTTATGAAAATCAGGCAAAATATATTCAGGCACTCGAAGCTTACAATCAGGCACTTAAAATTTTCCCGCAGTATAAATATAATTATTTGAACATAGCAAATGTTCAATACCAAATGAATGATTATCCTGCAGCTATTGAAAATTATACAAAGTTTTTAGATACATACTCAAATCATAAAGAAGCAAGAGAGAGTCTCGCTAATGCATACTTGGCATCAAAGCAGGCGGAAAATGCAGTTGAGCAATATTCAAAGTTGTACGATGCTGATTCTGAAAATTTTAAAGATTATGCAAATTACGGGCTTGCTTTATTTCAGACAAAAGATTACACAAAAGCAGCAGAATTTCTGGAAAAAGCAATAGAAAAAGATCCCGACAGCTTAACTTCTCATATTAGTCTTGCGCTTTCATATCAGGAATTGGAGAAAAATGAGCAGGCCATGCAACAATATCAAATAGTATTTGAGCAGGCTCCAAATCTTCATTCAGTGCGCTTTGACTATGCAAATTTACTTGCGGATATGGGCAAAAATGGAGAAGCGATTGCACAATATAAGATTTATGTGAATAATTACCCGAAAGATGTAAGAGCATATAAAAATTTAGGACTTGTTTATAAGCGTATTAACGATTATGACAATACAATATTGAATTATGAAAAAGCGATTGCTCTTGATGGGGATGATATTGATATCAAAAAAGAGCTTGCAAGCTGTTATCATATGAAAAAGGATTATCAAACAGCCTTGAAATATTATGATGAAGTTTTGCAGGCAAAACCTGATGATTATGATACAAAAGTTAATAAAGCAATAGCGTTGCATGCATTGAACAGATATGAGGATGCAATAGCTTTGTATAAAGAAATTTTGTCAACAAAAGCTAATCCTGTGGTAGAGGGTAATCTTACAGATGCACTAATAGCACAAGGGGAAATTGATTTGAATGCTAAAAATTATACAAAAGCTCAAGAAGAGTTTGAGGAAGCAATTTCAAAAGGTGCAAAAGAAAGTTTTGCATACTATGGACTTGCAAAGTCATATCGTGCAAATGGCATGAATGATAAAGCGGGTGAGTTTTATGAAAAAGCGATAGCATTAGCACCTGAAAAAACTTTATATAGTAATGAATATGCCGAATTTATAGCAGAGATAAATTCGGCAGCTGTTTCAGTGCCTGTAGTGACGACAAATCCTGAATCTTCTACAGAAGTAACGCCAGTTGTAGCACCGGTTAATACTCAAAATATCCAAGAAGGAAAACTACCTTCAATAAGTCTTGAAAATTCGGAAAATGAAAATGTTGTAAATGTCGCAAATGTCGATAAAAGCAAAGATTTGATTTTAAAAGGTGATGAAAATTATAAAAAAGATGAATTTGATCTAGCTTTAAAAAATTACAAGGCTGCTTTGAAAATTAATCCGAATGACGAAGTAACCCTTTTGAAAATAGGTAATATTTATAAACTTGAAGATGATAACAATAAAGCTCTTGATTTTTATAAAAAAGCTATTTTTGTAAATCCTGATTATACTGATGGGTGGTTCAATTTAGGTCTTGCATATGCAAATGATAATAATATCTCAAAGAGCAAGGAATGTTTTGAGAAAGTAATTTCATTGAATGCTGAGTATGCTTATGCATATTATGCTTTAGCAATAGCATATGAAGGTGAAGATGATAAAGAACAGGCGGTTAAAAATTATCAGTTATTCTTAAAATATAATAAAGATAAGAGTATGGTAAAAGTAGTAGAAGACAGGATTAACAGTCTGCAAAGATGAAGAAGTTTTTAATACTTGTTTCAATATTATTTGTAATGTTGCTGACTTCAGCATGTACTGAAGAAAAACCTGGAATTCTTTTCAATAAATATCCTATAACAGAAGATACTGTAATGGGATATGAAAGTGTTTTTGCCGCAGGTACAAGAATTTATTATCTTATTCTGATGCCTGAAAAAATTCATTCAAGATATGCATATTTGCAAATAATAAAAAAAGATAATGATTATGGACGTCTTGGTTATAAAATATATTATGGCAAGAATATACGATTGAAAAACGAACAAATATATTATTATGATGATTATATTGTGATTAACGAGTCCGGTAGTTATGTAATGCAGGTTTATTCAAGGGATAATCCTCAAAAAGTTCTTACAATGGGCGAATTTTGGGTAAAATAAATTACTATATAAAATCAGAAATATCCATAAAAAATTCTTTTTTATTAATAGTTTCTTTGGTTATGGGAAATTCTTCATTTAAATTAGCAAGTTTTGGCGCAGACGATTTATTTTTAATGTTCAATTGAATTTCTGTCGGAAAAAATCTTGCATAATCCATATGATAGACTTTACCGTCAGTATCAATAAGTTTCATTCCGAGATACCTGTGATATCTTCCAAGTTGTTTTAGATCATTTGCCATAATAACAGTAGATTCTGAGTGGTCTTGCATCGGAGCTTTTATTTTAAAATCCTGCATAAATTTTTTCATCCGACCTGAAGAATTTAAATCAGCATCAAATTTGAAAATTTTAGAAAAATTCAAATTTATTAAATTGTCAATTTCAGCCTTAGATTTGACATATTTTTGTTCACCTTTAAGATCGGCGTTGTACATTTTCGCAAGTTTGTTAGTAACTTCATTTCCAAGTTCAAACATAGCTGAAAAATCAAAATATTTAGCATTTTTTGCGTCATTCCCAAAACATCTTGTCATTACATCAAATTTTTTATCCTTAACAAGCGGTGTAAAAGTATATATAGCATTTGCAATTCTGTCGGTAAATTTGTTTTTGAGTCTTAAATATTTTTCTTCATCACCGTTTTTAAGTGCTTTAACAGCCGCGATATAGGAAGCATTAAAACAGTTAAATGAAACATTGAAAGCATATAATTGAGCCATATTTTCAGGATTTGAAAAATATTTGGCATATTTTTCTGCACGTTCTTGAAGCTTTTTATTGTTAGGATCCCATCCTGATGTGTCAAAGACGGTTTTTCTTCCCAAAGAATTGTAAAGCTCTTTTGAAAGCTCTGTAAAATCGTGAAGATTACCTTTTTTGTCTTTTATTGCAATATCTATACAATCTGAATCATAAAAAAGTTCTGTTAATCTATATAATAGAGTTTCATTTCCGGAGGTCATATTTTCGCCAAACAAAGGTAGATTGCCTAGCCTTTTTCTCAGTTTTTTATATCCGTCAGTAATCAATTTAAAGTCTTCCCAAGCCATTTCTCTATTTGAAGGTTTGGCGTCAGCGTAACAGTATCCGCACATGTTTTTGCATCCTCTCTTAACTGCTATAACATGCAGATTTTCACTCATATACTGAATGTCTTTCATAGAAAGACCTTTGAATACCTTAATTCCGTATTGAATTCCTTCCATTGCTTCCATACTTAGATTCCTGAAAAGAAGTTTGTCCCTATTTGGATTATTTGCAAGTTCTTTATTTACGATGCTAACATATCGTTTAACTTTTAAAAAATTCAAATATTCAGCCAGATTCTTTATGAGATTTCCCTTAAAAGCAGGCTCATTTGATTTTTTAGAAGTAATATTCGCTGAAAAATAGTTACAGGCATTGTAGTTTTTCTTTTGATTATTTGAAATTGTATAGTTTTGATTTATATTTCTGTAATAATAGTTTGTATTTATTTTCATATTCTATTTAAAACCCATAAAAATATTTTTTGCGGTTGTAAATAAAATTAAAAAAATCAGCGGTTTGATTACCAGACCGCTGATTAAGTTTATTTTTAAATATTATATTTAATTTTCATCATCAATCAATTTAGTTTGTTCAACATTGATTTCAGATTCTGATTTTGTTGTCTCTGAGGAAATAGCAGTATCATCTTCATCAGGATTTAAAATCTTGTTGACAGATACAACAGTGTCATTTTCAGTTAAGTTTTGTGCTCTTACACCTGTTGCAGGTCTTCCCTGACGAGAAATAGAGCCGGCATTCAATCTTGTCACAACACCGTTTGCAGTTACCATCATAATATCATCAGATTCTTTAACGATAGTTAATGCTACAAGTCTTGATGACGGTGATTTAAATTTCGTAGCGATAAGTCCGAGTCCGCCTCTGTTTTGACTTCTAAATTCAGACAATTTAGTACGTTTTCCGAAACCGTCAGATGTTACAACAAGCAAATCTGCATCGTAATTTTGAGGAACGATATCGCATCCGACAATCGTATCGCCTGTTCTTAGTTTCATAGATGTAACACCTCTTGCACTTCTGCCAAGTGGTCTTAAATCCTGAATTGGGAATCTTATAGCCATACCGCAAGAAGTTCCTATGATAATTTCATCATGCGCAGTTGCAAGTTTAACCCAGCAAAGCTCATCGCCTTCTTCCAGTCCGATTGCAATAATTCCGTTTCTTCTGATATTAGAGAAGTTATCTAACTCAATACGCTTGATGTAACCCTTTCTTGTCAGCATTATTAAATTCAAATCATGAGAGAAAGTGCTGACAGGTACAACTGCTGTAATTGTTTCATTTTGTTCAATAGGCAGAACATTTACAATCGGTAATCCTTTAGCCTGACGTCCGCCTTCAGGGAAATCATATACATTCAAGCTGTATACCGTTCCCTTAGATGAGAAGAACAGGACTTTATCGTGCATCATTGCGGTGAAGAAGTGTTGAATATCGTCATCTTCTTTTGTTTTGATGCCTGATTTTCCTCTAGTTGCGCGGTTTTGTCGCTCAAATGTGTCTAAAGAAATTCTCTTCAAATATCCTTGATGAGTAATAAATACAGCCATCGGAGTGTTCGGTGTCAAATCTTCAATCGTTACTTCACCTTGTTCAGGAAGAATTTGAGTTTTTCTGTCATCGCCGTATTTTTCTTTATCTTCAAGTAATTCACCTTTTATGATGTCAAGAATTTTTTGACGGCTTGCAAGAATTTCTTCATATTCAGCAATTTTCTTAACTAATTCATCATATTCAGCTTTTACTTTATCTTGTTCCAATCCTGTCAATCTGCGTAATTGCATTTCAAGAATAGCGTTAGCCTGGTCTGTGTCAAGCCCGAATCTGCTCATCAGACCTTCTCTTGCATCATCTGTTGTTTTTGAATTCTTGATTAATTCGATAACTTCATCAATTGAACCCAGTGCGATGATTAAGCCTGCCAAAATATGCGCTCTGATTTTAGCTTTTTTAAGGAAGAAAATTGTTCTTCTTGTGACAATTTCAACTCTGTGTTCTACAAATTCATCCAATACTTGTTTCAAATTCATTAGTCTTGGCTGTTTGCCGCAAAGGGCTAACATATTTACACCAAAAGTTGTTGAAAGCTGAGTATATTTGAATAGATTATTTTTAACAACATCAGGTTTTGCATCGCGTTTTAACTCAATTACGATTCTCATACCTTCGCGGTCTGATTCATCTCGAATATCGGAAATACCGTTAATTCTTTGATCTTTTACAAGTTCTGCAATTTTTTCAATAAGCATTGATTTATTGACTTGATAAGGAATTTCTGTCACAACAATTGCAGTACGAGCTTGACGACCGCCGCCTCCGGCTATTTCTTCAATAGTTGCGACTGCTGACATCTTAATAGAGCCTCTGCCTGTTTCATAAGCTTGTTTAATATCGTTCAATCCTATAATCGTAGCTGCAGTTGGAAAATCAGGGCCTTTGATATATTCCATTAATTCTGCAACAGTTATATCAGGGTTATTAATTAAAGCAATAGTACCGTCAACAATTTCACAGACGTTGTGCGGTGGAATGTTAGTCGCCATACCTACTGCAATACCTGATACTCCATTTAATAACAGCATCGGAAGTCTTACAGGTAGTACTGAGGGCTCTTGTAATGAACCGTCAAAGTTTGGCTCAAATTCAACTGTCTCACAGTCAATATCGGCAAGCATTGATTGAGTAATTTTATGCATACGGGCTTCTGTATACCTCATAGCAGCAGCACCATCACCGTCAACTGAGCCAAAGTTTCCATGACCGTCAACTGTTAGATATCTTGTTGAAAAGTCTTGTGCCATACGAACTAAAGCTTCATATACAGCGCTGTCACCGTGGGGGTGGTATTTACCTAATACTTCACCTACGATACGAGCACATTTCTTAAACGGTTTGTCAGGTGTCATTCCAAGTTCGTTCATTGCGTATAAAATACGTCTGTGAACAGGTTTTAAGCCATCTCTTACATCTGGTAATGCACGTCCTACAATTACACTCATTGCGTAATCAATATATGAACGTTTCATTTCTTCTCTTATATTAACCGGAACAATTTTACCGTCCGAAAACATGCTTTGCTGGTTACTCAATCTTCTATCCTCCAGTGTCTGTCAATAATTCTATGTCTATATCATAGCATAAAAACAAGCTTTTAGGTAATTTTAAATTAATCTTTACAAAAGATTTTGGCATACAGTGTGCTGTGTGCCGACAAAACATTTTATTTCTTTTTAAGTTTGACTTCAGATGCCTCGCAATCCTGTAAAATTCTTTTTTCTTTTAATTTGTTGGTAAGCATCGGAATTCCAGCTCCAAGTGTAAAGCCAGCTCCTCCTATATAAAAAATAGGATTATCTATCAGATACCATTTAGGCTTTATTAACCAGAAAGTTAGCCCAACACTGCTTAAAAATCCAATTAATCCGGATATGACCGTAGCTTTCAGTGTAACATTTTGTTGTTTTTTATATCTGGCTATAAATTCATCTGTCTTATTTTGAGGTACAATAAAATATCGTTGATTTATCCTATTTGTTTTCCCGTTAATCTTAGACTCTTCATAGGATAAAATATTACTTAAATTTGTATTAGGAATGTTTGCAACTTCTACTTTTAATGTCATTTCATTGCCAGTAAAACATAAAAATTCTAAAATTTGATATTTTAAATTTATTTGTAAAGATATATTAAAATTAATTTGTATATCTTATTTGATTTTAATATGATAAGGAATTTCGAATACAAATAATAAATAAATATTAAACTTTTCCGCACAAATTAATAAAATAAAAGTTTTTTACGTGCTATAATCAAGCGTATGGATAGAAAAGAATTTATAGATGCTAAAAGAATTGTAGTAAAATTGGGAACTAATATTCTCAGAAATGATGACGGAAATGTATCATTACCGAGAATTTATTCATTTATTGAAGATATTTCTGCTCTTGTAAAATCAGGTAAAGAAGTTATTGTAATTACATCAGGTGCTGTCGGGCTCGGTCGTAAAAGGTTAGGACTTGAGGGAACTACCGGTACTGCGCTAAAACAGGCTTGTGCAGCTATCGGACAAGGCAAATTGATGTCGATTTATGAAAGCGGATTTGATACATATGGACTTGTCGCTGCTCAAATTCTATTGACTGAGGATGATTTCGGGATTAGGACAAGATATTTGAGCTTGAGAACTACTTTGAATAAATTATTGGAGCTTGGTGTAATTCCTGTAATTAACCAAAATGATACTGTTTCCAGTATTGAAGTTGACCCTAGATATGAGCATATGCAGGTATGTTTTTCAGATAATGATAAGTTATCAGCACTTGTTGCAAGTGAGCTGGATGCGGACTTATTATTGATTTTGTCTGATGTAAATGGTTTATATGACAAAAATCCTAAAGAAAATCCCGATGCAAAAATTATTTCTGTAGTCGAGGAAGTGACAGATGAAATTATGGAACTTGGTACAGATGCTTCCGATGGTGGAAGAGGGGGGATGAGAACAAAATTAAAAGCTGCAAGAATGGTCACTCGCTTTGGAGGAAAAGTCCTTATTGCTAATGGTAAAATCCCTTATGTTATCCACAAAGTATTTGACTGTGAGGATATCGGTACAATGTTTCTTCCACAAACCGAAGGGCTGTCTGATAAAAAGCGTTGGATTGGTTATGCGACAAATATTATCGGACAAATTAAAGTAAATCATGGTGCTAAAAAGGCTTTGGTTGAAAAAGAAAAAAGCCTTTTGCCTATCGGTGTGATTGATGTAATTCATGATTTTAATAAAGGTGATGTAATTTCGATTGTGGATGAGGATGATAATGAATTTGCTCGAGGAATGGTTAATTATGATTCTGATTCTTGCAGAAAAGTTATTGGATGTCATTCTGATGATATTATTAAAATTCTCGGATTTAAAAATTATGATGCGATTATTACACGTGATAATATAACTATTTTATAAGGAGTTATAATGACTGATTTTATAGAAATTGCTAAACGAGCAAAACAAGCTTCATTGGCTATTGCATCTTTGTCAGAAAATATTAAAAATATAGCTCTTATTGCTATGGCTGATGCTATTGAAAATGAAAAGGAAAAAATATTTGAGGCTAATAAAGTTGATTTAGAGTTTGCAAGACCGCTTGTAGAAAGTGGAGAACTTTCCAAAGCAACATTCAATCGTCTTAAACTTGATGAAAACAAAATGCGTGATATGATTGCAGGAATAAGAGAAATTGCTCAACTTCCAGAGCCGATAAATAAAAAACTTTTAGTAAGGGAATTGGATAAGGATTTGACTTTATACAAAGTATCTTGTCCTATCGGAGTTTTAGGAATAGTTTTTGAAGCACGTCCTGATGTAATTTCACAGATTTCATCGCTTGCAATAAAATCTTCAAATGCTGTTATATTAAAAGGCGGAAAAGAGACAACAAACACAAACAAAAAAGTTCTTGAAATAATAAACGGTGCGCTTAATAAAATTGAGGAATTTCCAAAAGATGTTGTGCAACAGGTATTTTCTCGTGATGATGTTGGAGAAATGCTAAAATGCGATAAATATATCAATCTTATTATTCCAAGGGGCGGAAATAGTCTTGTTAAATTTGTTAAAGAAAATACAAAAATTCCTGTGCTTGGTCATGCTGATGGCATTTGCCATATTTTTGTCGATGAAAGTGCTGATCTAGTAACGGCTGAAAAAATAATTATTGATGCCAAAACTCAATATCCGAGTGCTTGTAATAGTGTAGAGACTTTGCTCATACACGAAAATTTTGATAAAAAAGATGAATTACTTGCCGCTTTGCAGTTAGAAGAAATTAAATTGATTGACAATCCTGAGAGTTGGGCGCATGAGTATGGTGATAAAATTCTTGCGTTTAAAACAGTTAAAAATTTAGATGAGGCAATTTCTCATATCAATCAATACGGTTCTGGTCATACTGATTGTATTATTACGAAAAATACAGAAAATGCTGAAGAATTTATGAATAAAGTTGATTCAGCAGGGGTATATTTTAATGTATCTACAAGATTTGCAGACGGTTTCCGCTACGGTTTCGGTGCTGAAGTGGGTATTTCTACCAACAAAACTCATGCAAGGGGACCAGTCGGACTTGAAGGGCTTACTATATATAAATACAAACTAATTGGGAATGGACAGATAGTTTCTGATTATGTTGAAGGTCGTGAGCACTTTCATCATAAGGACTTGAAATAATTTAAAAGGAGATTTCATGAAAATCGGTGTTGTCGGATTAGGTCTAATTGGCGGGTCAATTTTCAAAGGTTTAAAAGAATTAGGTTATTATGTTATTGGAATTTCACAGTCTCAAAGCGGTGAAGAAATTTATAGGTCTTATGATGAATTGAGAGATTGTGAAGTCGTTTTTGTATGTACTGCTATGAATAGAACGCTTGGTGTACTTGATGAATTAGAAAAATATATTTCAAATAATACTCTCGTAACTGATGTGTGCAGTCTGAAAGAATTTGTTTCCAAAAAAGCAAGACCATATAATTTTATTCCCTCACACCCTATGGCCGGTACTGAACATCAAGGGTTTGAAAATTCTTTTCCAACTCTTTTTAAAGGCGCAAAATGGGCAATTACACCTTTTATGGGAGATAAAAATATTCAAAAATTAACTGAATTGATAAAAGCTCTTGGTGCAGAACCTGTGATTACTAATGCAAAATCACATGATGAAGCAGTTGCAATGATTTCTCATATGCCAATGGTTATTTCGCAAGCTTTGTTTGCTGCTGCAACTGAGGATCCTCTTGCAATGAAGCTCGCCGCGAGTGGGTTTCGTGATATGACAAGACTTGCTATGTCAAATACGGAGATGGCTCAAGATATGGTTTTGATGAATAGTAAAAATATTGAGCATGCCATTTTGAAACTTTATAAAGCGATAGGAAATTTAGTTACTCCTGACTATCAGAAAAATATTCAAAAAATTAAAGAAAAACGTTCTAAAATGTTTTGATATTAATTTAAATACTTAAATCCAAACAGCCAAAAACAGGACGTTTGGTGGAGTCGTCCTGCCTTTATTTTGACCATTACTCAAATTGCTATTTATAATTTATGCTTCGGTTTTGTGTGATAAAACGTTATGAATGAAACCTGTAGCAAAGCCTGCTGCTGCTCCAGCTGCAACTAATGGCATTGTGTAGCGTTTGGCTTTAATTACATAGTGTGTTGCTTTTAATAATTTTCTTGCAATATATGATGATTGTTGATCAACTTCTGATACAATCCTTCTAAACTCTTTTCCCGCTTGACTTTCATTGCCACCAAGTTTTTTAACTATTTGATCAATATTATAATCAGCAAAACAATTTTTTAATCTTGATGCATATTTAAATTCTTTTGCTTCTTCACTGTCTTTGCCTAAAGCATTTATAATTCCGTTAACATCAATCTTTTCATCATTTTTGATTATATCAAGAACTTTTTTCCCAAGTTCGGTTCGTTCGCCTCCGACTCTTTCGGCTAAATCAGCAATTGAAGGATTTTTAAAGTTTTCTTTTTTATCTATCATTTTGATAAATTCATCCTGTGCAGGTGTAGGATTTGTTAAAACTTTAAAAGAGTTAGCTTTTTTGGCATTAGCCTCTTTTCTGCTTGAATTAATAATAGATGCATAATTAATATCTTTTTTTTCTGCTTTTTGTAATTTTATTGCATATTTTGCACCATAGCCAATAAATCCGCCTAGTATTGTTGCGTTTGTAACACGTGCTAACGGATTTCTGTTCTCATAATTTTGTACTGCTGTTACACTCATAGTTAATAAACCTTTACTTAACTAACACGTAATCTTTATACTCTACCTACAGGGAATTTTTCATCCTTGCAGAAAAAAATATATTGCAGATTTACACTTAAATATTTTATGCCATTGCCACTAAAAAACAATTGACCAAAACTGAGTAATTAAATCCACATGGGATAATAGCACAAAACTATTTCTTTGTCAATACTTTTATAAAGTTCAGTAACAACATTATGAAAACAATCACCAGAATATACAGAGTGTAATGTTTTATAGTGTTTTCGCCCATCAAAAGAGATGCAATAGCCCCAGCTACTATGGCAACTGAAGTTAAAATAAGTACGGTTTTTTTCTGTGAAAATCCGGCATGTAGCAGTTTGTGATGAATATGTTCTGCATCAGCTACAAAAGGGGATTTTCCTTTGCAAATTCTTCTAGTACTGCTGAATACAATATCCATAATCGGTACTGCTAAAACTACAAAAGGCAATAAAAGTGTTAATGTCGCTGCTTTCATAACACCGACAATCGAGATTGTCGCAAGCAAAAATCCTGAAAATAAAGCCCCGCTGTCTCCCATAAATATTTTGGCTGGATTAAAATTGTACGTTAGAAAAGCAAGCATTGAACCTGCTAAAATAAATCCAATTAAAGCAACAATAGGGTTAGATGGTGTCATTGCAATTGCAATTATTGCTAAAGTAATTGAGTTTACAGTGATTACTGATCCAGCAAGTCCATCTACACCGTCAATAAAATTGACTGCATTTGAGATTCCTACAATCCACAATAATGTTATCGGATATGACCAAAATCCTAAATCAATTCCTCCAAAAAACGGTATTGAACTTATTTTTACACCTAACAGATAAACTATTGTCGCTATTGATAATTGTATGAATAATTTAAATTTTGCATTTAGATTATATATATCATCGACTAGTCCCAGTAAAAACATTAAAGAACTACCCAATAGAATTCCTGATAAAAGGCTTCCATATGGATAATAGCTTAAAAAGACAAGAGAAAGAAAAGTTAGCATTGTGCTTGCCCATATTGCTACACCGCCGAGTCTTGATACCGGAATTTTGTGGATTTTTCTTTCGTTAGGAAGATCTACAAGTCCTTCTTTTTTAGAAAAATTTATAACCAGTGGCACCAAAAATACTCCGAATATATAAGCCATAATTGTGCCTATTATATGAGCATGCGTAAGTTTTATAATCATTTCTTTTTCTTTCTTTTTAGATTACATATCCGAATAAAGAGGATATTTTTTACATAGTTTAAGAGAACGTTCTCTTAAATTTTTTAATCCTAGTTCATTATCTGATGAAAATATTGCAGATGCAATAATTTTTGCAACTTCAGTCATATCATCTTCTTTGAATCCTCTTGTAGTAACAGCCGGAGTACCAAGTCTTATGCCGCTTGTGACAAAAGGACTTTGAGGATCGTTTGGTACAGTATTTTTGTTTGCTGTAATTCCGACTTTTTCAAGTACGTTAGCCATATCTTTACCAGTTTTGCCAGTCCTTCTCAAATCCAGTGTCATAAGATGATTTTCAGTCATACCGCCCACTATATCCATTCCTTCATCCATAAGGCCCTGAGCAAGAGCTTTGGCGTTTTTGATAATTTGTGCTGCATATTCTTTAAATTCTGGTTTTGATGCCTCAAGCAAAGCTACAGCTTTTGCTGCGATAATATGTTCTAAAGGCCCGCCTTGCAATCCAGGGAAAATTGCTTTATCAATTCCCATGGCATGTTCGGCTTTGCACATTGTAATCCCGCCTCTTGGCCCTCTTAAAGATTTGTGTGTTGTTGTAGTTACAAAATCAGCATAAGGTGCAGGAGACGGATGGAGTCCTGTGACAACAAGTCCTGCAATGTGAGCAATATCTGCTAAAAGATAGGCGCCAACTTCATCAGCTATTTCTCTAAACTTTTTGAAATCTATAATTTTTGAATAATTTGATGCTCCGCAAATGATAAGTTTCGGTTTATGTTTTAAAGCCATTTCACGAACATTATCATAATCAATATTACCGTTTTCATCCACTCCGTAGCTTTCTACGTTGAAGTATAGCCCTGAAAAATTAACAGGAGACCCATGTGATAAGTGACCGCCGTTTGACAAATCCATACCTAATACGTGATCGCCAGGTTTTAGCGCATACATAAAAACTGCCATATTAGCCTGGGCACCACTGTGAGGCTGGACATTTGCATGATCCATACCAAAAAGTTCGCAAGCACGTTTTTGGACGATTTCTTCAATTATATCAATATGTTCACATCCGTTGTAAAATCTTTTATGAGGTTTTCCCTCAGCGTATTTATTAGTTAGAACGCTCCCAGATGCTTCCATAACCGCCAGCGATGTGCAATTTTCACTTGCGATAAGCTCAATTGTATTTTGCTGTCTTTCTAATTCTTTTTCAATTTGTTCTGCGACTATCGGATCAGTCTTTTTTAAATGCTCTATATTCATATCCCTATCACCTCACAATTATCCCTCACCGAAATTATAACTGAAACATGTTGACAGAACAACAATTTCACATTTTTTTTACATAATTTTGATATTCGTAATAAAATTGCACTTTGAAAATTTCGACATATAATTGGTTGTATGAAAAATGTAAAACAATCGAATGTAAATATTCATAGAGACAGCTGGGTAGAAATAAATTTGGATTACTTGGCTCAAAATATTAAAGCTATTCGTAAACAAACTCCAAAGAATATAAAATTACTTGCCGTAGTTAAAGCAGATGCTTATGGACATGGAGCTGTGATGCTAGCTCCGACACTTTTGGCGAGTGGTGCGGATATGTTAGGTGTTGCTTCAATTGATGAGGGGGCTGACCTTAGAAATGCAAAAATTACCGCGGATATTCTCGTTTTAGGAGCAGTGCCTGTTTGGGCGGTAGAAAGTGCAGTTAAGTTAGATTTAGCCATATCAATCTTTTCAAAAGAGCATATACTCGCCTGTCGTCAGGCTTTTGAGCGTACTGGAATAAAGCCTAAAGTCCATGTAAAAATTGATACGGGCATGAATAGAATAGGTGTATCAGTTGATGATGCTGTAGATTTTATAAATGAAGTCAGAAATTCTGATTTTATAGATTTTAAAGGTGTATTTACTCATCTTGCAAATGCTGAGATTAGAGAAAAAACAAATATTCAAATTGAAAAATGGAATAGTGTGATTTCTAAGATAAATACAAAAGGTCTGCTTTTGCATATTTTAAATACAGCAGGACAAATGTGTTATGAAGTTCCTAATTCAAATATGAGAAGAGTCGGAATTGCTCTATATGGACTGTATCCTGATTTTCCAGATGCTGGTGAAAAACATATTCCAAAATTAAAACAAATTCTTTCTTTAAAAGGCAGGATTGTTCATATTCATGAGGCAAAAGACAATGAAGGTGTAAGTTACGGGCATACTTATATTGCTCATGGGATAAGAAAAATTGCGACAGTTCCTCTCGGTTATGCTGATGGGATTCCAAGGGGACTTTCAAATAAAATTTACGGAGTTTTAAACGGCAAAAGAGTTCCTCAAATAGGCAACATTACAATGGATCAAATGATGTTTGATATTACCGGAATTGAGGCAAAGTTGGGGGATGTAATTACTCTTTTGGATGAAAATAATTCAATAGATGAATGGGCAAAAATACTTGGCACAATTAACTATGAACTTACTTGCAGGCTCAAAGTGAGATTGCCCAGAGTCTATACAAGGTAATTGGAGTATAAAGTTGACTGAAAGTTATGATTTAGGAATTGTAGGTGCAGGACCTGCGGGATATACAGCCGCATTTGAAGCTATAAAATGCGGAAAGTCAGTTGTTCTTTTTGAAAAGGATTTAATCGGCGGGGTGTGCCTCAATAGAGGATGTATCCCGACAAAGACAATTTTGCATTCAGCAGAATTATTTGAAGAGATGAAAAATTCAAATATTCTTGGAATTGAGTGTACTGATTTAAAAGTTGATTTAGAAAAAGTTATGGCGCATAAAGATGAAGTAGTTGCAAAACTGAGAAAAAATTTAGAATTGGCGCTCAAAAATGCAGGAGTAGTTGTAGTTCAAGAATATGCAGATATTATTGATGCTAAAAAAATACAAGCTGGTAATAAATTATACGAATGCAGTCAAGTTATTTCAGCAGTTGGATCGGCACCTTTTGCACCTAAATCGCTAAATTTTGATGGGAAATTTATACTAAGTTCAGACGATATTTTGAATTTGAAAAAACTTCCTAAAAAAGTTGTAATTGCAGGTTCAGGAGCAATAGGCATTGAATGGGCGAGGATTTTTTCTTCATTTGATGTAGATGTATGCATCGTAGAAATGGCTGATCATATTTTGCCTATTGTAGATCTTGAAGTATCTAAAAGAATTGAGCGGATGTTTAAAATGAAAAAAATAAAATTCTACACATCTGTATCGGTAGAAAAAGTCCATGAAAATTCTTCAAATGGATGTGATGTTACTTTATCAAACGGTGAAATTTATAATGTAGATTTTGTCTTAATGGCTACAGGAAGAAAACCATTAGAACAGAATAGAATTGAAGGAGTTAAGTATATCGGGGATATCTCAGGTGAAATTCAACTTGCTCATTTTGCGATAAAACAAGCTGTGTGCGAAGTCTCTGAAATTCCTTATAATAAAAGTCTGATACCGTCTGTAATTTATGGAACACCTGAGATTGCTTGGGCAGGTTTAAAAGAGCAGGATTTAATCCCAGGTACTTACCAAAAATCAATTTTTTTGGTCTCTGCTCTTGGAAAATCTCATTGTGATAATTGCATTGACGGGTTTGTGAAAATTCTTGCTCAGGATGGGCTGGTTATTGGTGTGCATATTATCTCAAAAGAAGCATCTGCGCTATTGCAAGAGTTAATTATCGCTATGCAAAATAAAATTCCTGTTGAAAAAATTAAACAGGTATGTTTTGCACATCCGACTTATTCTGAAGGAATTTTCGAGTGTTTGTGTAATTTAAAATAAATACTAAAAAAGACTCAGATTTTTCTGAGTCTTTTTTATAAAAAACTATTAATTAAAAAATTATTGCCCATAACCTTGGTTAAAACCGGAACTTTTAAATCCTGTGCCGCCAAAGTTGTAGTGATTTTCGCTTGCATTTTTATTCCAACGTCTTTTTGGGGCTTGTTGAACATTAGCTGTACCAGTAGTTTTTACATAAGTATTTGTATCTTGTGCGGTTCCCTGATAGCTGGGGGAATTAATATTCATACCCTGATTGTAATATCTTTGTGGTTCTGTATTGCTTGTAGTTTGGCCTGTTGTTGTTTCAGTAGTTGTGTATACATAATGACCGTTTGGTTGTGTATTTGTATTAGGTCCGGTTTGTCCATATACTTGAGGATTATAATTATAAGGCTGTCCTGGAACATATAAATTGTTTGAATCCCAAGAATTCAAATCTCTAAAATATTTATCAGTTTGACCGACTGAAAGAGGGCTTGATGTTCTGTTATAGTTAGCTTCTGCATAGACTGCATTTGTGAATGCAAGAAGACATAGTATCAAAAGTATTTTTTTCATATTTACCTCCTTGTTCTTTTATTATATAATATAAATTAAAAAAAGGTAAGTGTTTTATGCAAAAAAGATTACCGGATTATCTAAAACGGCCGATTATCGATACTGAAAAAACTCGAAATGTAAGAAAAATTTTAAAGGAAAATTGTTTAAATACGGTATGCGAAAATGCAAGATGTCCTAACAAAAATGAGTGCTATACTTGTAATACAGCTACTTTTTTGATTATGGGGAATGTTTGTACACGCAACTGTAGATATTGTAATATAACTTGCAAAAAACCAGAGCCTTTAGATGTTAAAGAACCTTTACATATTGCAAAAGCTGTAAAAGATTTGGGACTTAAATATGCAGTAATTACATCAGTAACCAGAGATGATTTACCTGATGGAGGGGCAGAGCATTTTGCAAATTGTATTTATGAAATTAGAAAACAGTCTTTGGATATAAAAATAGAGATTTTAACACCTGATTTTAAAGGAGATATTAATTCTTTAAATACAATTATAAAAGCTAATCCAAATGTTTTTAATCATAATATTGAGACCGTAAAAGATTTATTCAAAGCGGCTCGTCCGCAGGGAAATTATGATTGTTCCTTAAAAGTTTTAAAATACATAAAAGATAATAGTGATATAACTGTAAAATCAGGTCTTATGGTAGGACTTGGAGAAACTTTTGAACAGATAGAAAAAACTCTTGATGATTTAAAATTAGCAGGAGTTGATATTTTGACAATAGGTCAATATATACAACCATCAAAACAGCATTTGGAAGTGGCAAAGTATTATACATTGGAAGAGTTTGAAATATTAAAAGAATTAGCCGGAAAAGTCGGGTTTAATTATTATCAAATAGGACCTTTGGTTAGAAGTTCTTATCGAGCGGCAGAGCTTGTTTAAATAATGATAAATTTTGTTTATTTGATTAAATTATTCTCTTGTCGTTAAAAAATTTTCATGATAGCATTTTTTCGTGTAGAACAAAATAAATTAATGATAAAGAGGTATATATGCAAGCTCGAAGAGCAGCCAGAGAATTGGCTTTTATATTATTTTCACAGTTTGATAAAAAAATTGCAAATTATTCAAAATCTGATTTAGAAGATATTATTTTAAAATCAGTTAGAATTTTGACAAGCAATGCAAGTGATGAGCTAAAAATAGCTGTAGGATCACTAGTTGCAATGCGTGATGAAATTGATACATATGAAGCTGAACATGAAACCAATTTAAATAGACCATTGGGTGTAGCAAATGTTCCAGTACCGATTGTAATGACATCAGAGATGTCAGCAAGAGTTAATGAGATGATTGAAATTGCAGATAAAGCACTTTTGGCACTTGAAATTGCTGAATTTACTACTTTAGATTCTCAAAATGAAGTAAAAAGTTATGCGATTGAAATTGCAGAATATTTCCAAAAACATCACAAAGAAGTTGATGAGATAATCCAAAAGCACGCAAGAAATTGGGATTTGCAGCGTCTTGTAAAAATGGATAAAGATATTTTAAGAATTGCAATAGTTGAGCTTTTATACATAAAAGATGCTCCGATGAAAGTTGTCGTAGATGAGGCTTTGGAATTAGCTAAAAAATATTCTACAGATGACAGTGCTTCATTTATCAACGGAATTTTAGCGAAGGTAATCGTTGAAAACGGACTTGGTTAATGTTTAAATTTTTTTCAGATAAGTTTAATAACCTAAAACAAACAATTTCCAACACGGCGCAAAACCTTGTTGGAAATGTCGTTGATACCATAGAACAAGAGGAAGAGTTTTCTGATTTTGTGCTTGATGATATGGAAGATTTATTGATAAGTGCTGATTTGGGTGTAAATTATGCATCAGAACTTGTTGATAAATTGCGTTCTCAAGATAAAATTAAGCCTTCTGAGGTAAAAGAATATCTGAAAAATGAATTTTTAAATACATTAAAATCAGCAGGTGATACCAATTTATATTACAAAGACAATGAATTAAATATATATTTTATCTCAGGTGTAAATGGAGTTGGAAAAACAACATTAATTGGAAAATTGGCTTATAAATTCAAAAATGAAGGAAAACGAGTCTTAATAGCAGCTGGTGATACTTTTAGAGCAGCAGCCGAAGAACAGCTTGACATTTGGTCTAAAAGAGCTGGAGCAGATATCGTTCGCAGAGATAAAGCTGATCCTGCATCTGTTGTGTATGAAGCAATTCAGAAAGCTAAAAATGAAAATTACGATGTAATTTTAGTCGATACAGCAGGACGTCTCCAAAATAAGTTCAATTTGATGGAAGAATTATCAAAAATTAAATCTGTAATAGATAAAAATGCTCCTGAAAATTTGCGTGAGACAATGCTTGTGTTGGATGCAAATACAGGACAAAACGGACTACAGCAGGCAAAAGTTTTTCAAGAAGCGGTAAATCTTACATCTGTTGCCCTGACAAAACTGGATGGTTCTGCAAAAGGAGCAGTAGTTTTAGCAGTTGCAAAAGAAATGAAATTGCCGGTAAAACTTATCGGAGTCGGTGAAAAAATGGAAGACTTAAAAAGTTTCGACAGTGAAGAATTTATTAATGCTCTTTTTGATTAAAAATTTTAAAGGTTTGCCCTTATGAAAAAAATAAAATCTGTAAAAACACAAAAAGGAAATGAAATTAATTTATTCGCCAACGACAAAAAATGCAAAACTCTTGTAGTTGGTGTGTTTCATGGAGATGAGCCTCAGGGAAAATTTTTGATTGAAGAATATATTAAATTGAATGCTGAAAGTAATTTATATTTTATTCCTTGTCTAAATCCTGACGGTATGAATATGAAAAAAAGAACAAATGCATCAGGAGTTGATTTAAATAGGAATTTTCCGACAGATAATTGGGAATATACAGCACGAAATGATTTTTTTGGAGGGGATTCTCCTGCAAGTGAAATTGAGACAAAGTTTATTATGAGTGTAATTGAAGAATTATCACCAAAAATTATTCTGACATTGCATGCACCTTTCAAAGTGGTAAACTATGATGGGGATGCGAAAGAGCTTGCTAAAAAGATTTCTGAAATTATAAAGTATCCAATAGAAGAAAATATCGGATATCCAACCCCTGGTAGTTTTGGCACATATGCAGGGATAGGGAAAAAAATTCCGACAATTACATTAGAACTGGATGAAACCTGCCCTGTAGAGGAGCTGATTTCACCCGTTCATAAAATATTTGATATGCTTGATAAATAAGTCTAATATCTTTATTTCCAAAATTCATACCAAGCTTTTTCTTCTTGCTTGGCTGGAGCTTTTTCCTCATTTAAAAATTGAATTTCTAAATGACCTTTTTCACCTTTAGCATTTTCAACATTTGCATAAATTTTTCCATGCTCTAAAGCGTCAGCATCTCCATGCGGAGCGGGCGGATAATTTACTTTATCTTTAGCGACATGGTATTCAGAATTTGCTTTTTGCAATTCAGCCTCAGCTTTTTCTCCGTAAAGTCCACCAACAAGGTCATTGCTGTCGAGTTTTTTGCCGTCTCCATCACCTTCTGCTGCTGCTTTGATAAGTGCTGCTTGATAGCGTGTTACTTCAAGCTCATTATCTTTTACTTCTTTCCCTGCTTTGTCAAAAACTTTTCCGTCTTTAATCGTCCATTCAGCTTCGTTACCTTTTACTTTTGCATTTTTAAAGTCAATTACAAAACTTTTACCGGAATCTTTGTCCGTTACTTTGACTTTTGTGTAACCGTTTTGCGGTTGTCCTGCACCATTCACTTCATTAATCGTCATAATAATACCTCGTTTCTGTTCATATATTTTATAAATAATTTTTATATATATAAATTGCTAAAACTTTTTAAATTATTTACAATTATTAACATCATAAAATTTTTGTTGTAAAATTTAAGTACAGTAGATGAGCTGAGGGATTTATAAATGAAGTTGCACAATTCTTATACAAACAAAGTTGAAGATTTCAAACCTATTGAAGAAAATAAGGTAAAAATGTATGTATGCGGACCAACCGTATATGATTACGCACATTTAGGACATGCGAGATGTTACATAACTTGGGATGTATTATATCGATATTTGAAATTTAAAGGTTATGATGTCACATATTGCAGAAATGTAACTGATGTGGATGACAAGATACTTAAAAAAGCCGAAAATGAAAACAAAACACCTGAAGAGGTCTCTCAATTTTGGTATAAGCAGTTTGAAAATTCAATGAAAGCTTTAAATACCTTAAAACCTGACATTGAGCCATTTGCAACAAAAACATTAGGTGAAATGATAGGTATGGTCAAAGATTTGATAAATAAAGGCTACGCATATGAGGTAGATGGAGATGTATATTTCAGAGTGAAAAAATTTCCTGCTTACGGCTATCTTTCAAAACAGCCTATAGACAAACTGGAGAGCGGTGCAAGAATTGAAGTCGGCGAAAAGAAAGAGGATCCTCTGGATTTTGCACTATGGAAAAAAGATGAAAAATTCGGATACAAAAGTCCTTGGGGTGTAGGACGTCCGGGGTGGCATATAGAATGTTCTGCAATGAGCAGAAAGTATCTTGGTAAAACAATTGATATTCATGCAGGCGGAGCGGATTTGATATTCCCTCACCACGAAAACGAAATTGCACAGTCCGAGTGTGCAAACGGATGCAGATTTGTAAATTATTGGCTCCATAACGGGTTTGTGACTATTAATAAAGAAAAAATGTCAAAGTCTTTAGGGAACTTTTTGACAATAGATGATTTGCTTAAAAAATATGATGCAAATACAATTAGGTTCTTTATTTTGACAAACCATTACAGAATGCCTGTAGAATTTTCAGATGAGGCGTTGACTTCAGCAGGAGCAGGGGTAAAAAGGATGTTGAACGCTAAAAGGACTCCTGTTGATGAAAGTCTGGATATAACAAAAACCGAGGCTTATAAAGAGTTTACGGAAGCGATGGAGGATGATTTAAACACATCAAAGGCGCTTGCGGTGTTGTTTGACCTTGCAAACAGAGCGAACAAAGATGAAGCAGGGGCTTATACTATATTGTACAAACTTGCAACAGCATTAGGTTTTACTTTTGAAAAAGCAAAACTTTCAGAGGATGAATTAAAAGCTGTAGTTGAAAATATTTCAGCGAAGTTAGACGAAAAATTCGGGACGATGGAAGAAATTCTTGCATACCGTAAAAAAGCAAGAGAAGAAAAAAACTGGGCAGTTGCAGATAAAATCCGTGTAGCTTTTGATGAAGAAGGAATTGTATTGAAAGATACAAAAGAAGGTACTACTTGGGAGTTAAAGTAAAAACTTTAACTCTCACTGTCTGCTTAGAATTTTATCGGATAGTCCTCAGGAATTTCCCAATTATTGCAATAAATCATATAAGTACAATAAATTGAGGATGCCACTCCGCTTGTTTCACGTGGGTTTTTCCTGCAATTGTTAATAAAAGTATTACGCTCATCCTCCAATTTTTGACATGACCAGTTAAGATACCATTGAGGAATAAGTCCGACTTTGCTTGAGGAGTCATCTATATTGACAGTAAAAGCGAATAAATTTTTACCTTCAACGAATTCTTCTTTTTTATTTCTGTTTGTTGTTCCTACATATACAATCATTATATAACCGCCTATGTCACCTATTCTTGGGGCAAACTGTAAAAATAGTCCATCTGCAAGAATAAATTGTGGGAATTTATTAATGTAGTTTCTCAAATACGATTGTGTTTTATCAGAATAGTAAACTTTGATGTTTTTTCTTTCAGTTTTAATATACTTTATATAAGGTTTGATATAGAAATTAATGAACTCTTCATTTTGCAATACTCCTGCAAGAGAAGAACCTGCACCTATAGTGGGGTATGACCAGTAGGCAGCACTTTCATTTTGCACTTCAGACATTTTGATTGTTTGAGAAATTATCGAAAAAGCTCTTTGCAGTTCTGTTTCCACAACTTTTTTTCTATATGCTCCCATAAGATTTGGAATTGTCATAGCTGCAATAATTCCGATTATGCCTAAAGTAATAAGCACTTCTGCCATAGTAAAGGCTTTTCTATTGTGCATAAAATCCTCCATATTATTATCGCGTACGCGATAGGATATTAAATATATTATATTCAAAATTAAAAATATGCAAGATGTTAAAAAGAAAATTATATTTAACGCAATTGCAAAAACAGTGAAACGTTTGCGCGGAAATAAAAGTCAATTTATGCTCGGTGCGGAGTATGATATTCCGTCATCCGTTTTGAGTGATTTGGAAAGAGCTGTGAAAGATCCTCAACTAACTACTCTTTTCAAATTATCAGGGGCATTTGGATTGTCAATTTCTGAATTTATGCAGGAATTGGAAAAAGATTTGCCTGAAAATTTTTCAGTAGGTGATGAATAATTTTTGTCATATAATTAAGATATGAAAAACTTCAGAATTTTTTTATGTTCTTTAATTTTGGCTGGTAGTACACTTTCTGTCAATGCAGCATCATTTCAGCCTGTTATACCTGCTGATACAATGAAAATAGCGCATGAGGCAGAGATAAGGGCTGCTAAAACAAGACCGACATCAGAAGTTGTTCGTGTTGGCATCAGCACTACAGGATTTGCAAGTTATGAATATAGTGATGTATCAATTTTTGGTACAGATGAAATCCAGATTTATAATGATGGAATGCCTATTGCTAAGTTCCCAGCAAATGTCAATGTTAAAGTTGTATACAACTCAGGCATGTATACAATTTATGATGAGGACGGCAGTATCTTAGATGAGGTATCCGGACCTGTTACATTTACATGTGACGGCGGGCTTTTAGGAGTTACAGGCTTGAAAAGAGCCTCTAAACAGGCACTTTATCATGGAGCTTTGCAGTTAGTCAAAAAAAATGATAAAAAATTTAATCTAGTTAATCTGATAGAGGTAGAAGATTATTTAAAAGGAGTAGTCCCGAATGAAATGCCTGTAAGATTTGGGCTTGAGGCTTTAAAAGCGCAGAGTGTTGCTGCAAGAAATTATGTCTTAACCCCAAGGACTAAGGCATCTGTAAATTATGATGTAGTGGATTCCGTTGCGAGTCAGGTATATTTCGGTGCAAATACGGAAACTTCAGTTTCTGACAGAGCTGTTGAGGAAACTTCAGGTATAGTAGCTTTATATGGCTGGGACTTGATTTTAGCTTTATATTCTTCGACTTCTGGCGGGTATACTGAGAGTTATTCTTATGCGTTTTCAGATCCAAAAACAAAAGAATTTCCCTCAGAGGACAAGCCATATTTAAAAGCAAAGCCTGATATGCTGAGTCAATCTCCTTTAAATAATGAGGAGGCAGCTATTGCGTTTTACAAATCAAATCCTGATGCATATGATATAAGGTCACCTTATTTTAGATGGACAAGAGAATGGAATGTAGAAGAATTAAGAACGGCATTAGAAAATACTCTTGTGGCGCAATCTGCAACTGGTTTTGTAAAACCGATATTTAAAAAAGGCGACAAGCTCGGTGAAATATTAGCATTGGATGTTAAAAAACGTGGGGACTCCGGTAAAATAGTTGAATTGGATATTGTCACCACAACCGGCACTTATAAAGTATATAAAGAACTTGTTATAAGACGTCTCATTACAAAAGACGGTAAAGCTTTGCCGAGTGCAAATGTTGTGTTTGAGCCGCAATTTGATGATAGCGGAAAACTTATTTCAATAAAAGCTTATGGCGGCGGGTTTGGTCATGGTGTCGGGATGAGTCAATTCGGTGCAGGTTTTATGGCTAGTGAATTGAAGCTACCTTATGAGAAAATTCTTCAACATTATTATACAGGGATTTCTCTTGGAACAAAGCCTGTAATTATTTCTACAGATATCTCTCAAATATCTGTGACTCAGCAGTTTTATGCAAGTGAAAAAAAAGCAAGAATTGTAATAGATAATAAATTTGGAGTGAGCGTACTAAATGCAAATATAAACGGCAAAGACTATATATTTGATTTACCCAAAGAATTGATAGGTTATAAAAGATTTGTAGAGATTGATATTTCAAAGCATATTAAAAAAGGTAAAAATATAATAACTTTTACATCTTCAGAATTTAGTAACAGCTCAGCAAGAAAAGCACTGAGATTATATGTGGAATTGGTAGGAAAAGATGATAAATCAGACATCTGGTAGTGATAAGACAACAAGTGTATTAAAAGCGGCATGGCTAATTGCAGTCGTTACAATTGTGAGTAAATTAATAGGGTTTGTAAGAGATGTTGTTATTGCAAATTATTACGGAGCAACACTTGTATCTGATGCTTATTATTATGCTTATCAAATTCCGTCATTATCTTTAATTTTGTTAGGCGGAGTTGGCGGCCCATTCCACAGTGCGACTGTTGCAATTTTTTCGAAACTTATCCCATCGTTAAAGGAAAAACCATCTGATTTGGTAAATAAATTGTATTCAACATTTATGACAGCTACAATTCTGTTTTTTTTAGTGCTGTCAGTTTTGATATTTATATTTCCAAAAGAAATTATGGGTTTAATCATCTCAAACGGATCTTCTGAAATGATAGGACTTGCGGCGGAGCATTTAAGAATAATGACACCGTTGCTTATAATCGGCGGAATTGTCGGGATTTATTACGGGATTTTGATTATTTATAAACAGTTTATGCTGCCGAATTTATCACCGATAATTATGAGTCTTGCGATAATTGCGATGTCGGTTGCCGTGGCTCCTGATGACAAGAAAGGTTATGCACTTGCCTGGGCGACTACAATCGGTGCAATTTTACAGCTTGTAATCCAGTATCCGAATATAAGAAAATTAGGTTATAAATTGCGACCGAATTTAGAGTTTACAAACAATCCGCATTTTAAAGAGATTTGTGAACTTCTTTTTCCTGCGGTATTAAGTTCAACTGTCGGGCAGATTCATATTTATGTCGATATGTTTTTTACTTCTTCAATTTCAGAAGGTGCTTGGACTGCAATCGGTTATGCAAATAGAGTTTTCCAGTTCCCTGTCGGAATTTTAGTGACAGCATTTTTAGTACCGCTTTTTCCGATTTTTGCAAGACTTGTTGCTGAAAAAGATTATGACGGGATTAGAAAATATTTCAATAAAGGTGTCGGGGTGCTTTTCTTTGCCGCAATCCCGATTATCATAGGAATTCTTGTTGTCGGCTTGGACAGTATAAGGCTTGTGTTTGAGCGTGGTGTGTTTGATGCGAATGCTACATTTATGGTAGCGGAAGCGCTTTGGTTCTTGTCTGCATCAATTCTTCCTTATGTATTTAGAGATTCAATAACAAGAGTTTATTATTCGTTTAATGATAGTGCAACGCCTTTTGTGGTTGCTTTTTCGTCAATTGTGTTGAAATTTTTCCTAAATATTTTATTTATTACAAAATGGCAGATGGGAATTGGCGGAATTACTTTATCAACATCTTTAGTAACTCTTTTCAACGCTTGTGTTTTAGGAGTTTTAATAAATAAAAAAATGAAAATGGATTATAAATCATTATTCACAAATCTTTTTAAAATGCTTGTAGCAGGCTCAATTACATTTGGAATTTGTATGGCGGGAGCATTTTTATATGACAAGTATTTAGAATTGCCTAAGTATGTCTTTGAATTGATCAAAATAGGATTTATATTTGTACTTTGTATGGTGGTGTATGTGCCTTTGAATTTGTTAATGAAAATGGATTACGCATCAGAGCTTGCGCAAAGACTGAAAGGAAAATTAAATGCTGAAAAATAGAGAAGAAATAAAAAAAGTTTTAGATAATGGCGGTGTTATCGCTTATGTAACAGATACAGTCTGGGGGTTAGGATGTCTGCCGGAGAGTGAAAAGGGTGTTAAAAAGATTTACGAAATCAAACATCGTGAAGCCCAAAAACCACTGATTTTGATGTCAAATGAAGCTTATAATCTGCTTGAGTATGTACGTCAACCGCTTTCAAAAACAGCTTCATTGCTTATAAAAAAATATTTCCCTGGTGCCTTAACTCTTGTTGTGGAAAAAAGCTCTAAGACTCCTGATTTTGTAACCTCAGGCATGAATACAGTAGGTATAAGAGTGCCTGATAATGAAGTGTTCAAGGAAATTTGTGAAATTGCTACAGGCCATGTTCTTGCAACAACAAGTGCAAATCTTTCACATCAGCCAAGTGCCAAAACTTATGAGCAGGCGCTTGAAAATATGAAAGATTTAGCTGACTTGGTAATCCCTGATTACGGATATTTTGCAAAGGGTTTAGAATCAACTGTTGCAGGGGTTTTTGGTGACGAGATAAAAATATTTCGACAAGGCGCAATTGATCTGGATTTATAAAGTTGTAGATTAAATTTTAATAAGAAATAGTGTGTGTCATTTTGACATATTGAGGGTGCATCAAAGGTAAAGACTTGTCACAGCCAAAAATAATTGATATAATAAAAGAGTAATATAAAATATAAGGAGCTGGGAATGCAGACTATGATTGAAATTCTGGGGGGGGGGGGCACCCGAAAATAAGCTCCTGAGTGGTAAAAAAATAGGATTTACATTAGCAGAAGTTTTGATAACTTTAGGCATAATCGGGATAGTCGCCGCGATGACTATACCCGGTCTAATAAAGAATTATCAGGAAAGACAGTTTAAAACGGCATATAAAAAAGTATATTCAGAAATATCTCAAGCATTCCAAGAAGCATTGCTAAATCAGGAGTTTACCCGTAAAGAAAAGAGAGATATACCCGCTACAGAAGAAGAATTCAACATATTAAAATCAAAATTCAAATTAATGCTAGATTGTGGCTCTCAAGATATAGACCGTTGCTGGAAAAAAGGTGATACAATATGTGGAGGTGCTTGCAATACAGGAAATTCAGCAGATGGTATTGACATGGAAAACGGTGTTCCTAAAGAAGGTTCAGCTTCCTGTTTTATAGATGGTGGCGGACAAAACTGGTGCACATTTGGTAATAATGAAAACATATTTTTTGTAGACACAAACGGATTTTCAAATCCGAACAGATTTGGTCGTGACAGATGGATGTTTACATTTGCTGATATAAATAATACTAGAGCAGATTATGCTAAAGATTATAAAAAAGTTATTCCTTATATAAATGAGGATGTACTAACCCAGGAATGGTACTGCAAACGTCCGCCTTGTTATTATCAATCCTGGCTTTTGAAATGATATTTTAAAATGTTAAAAAATAAAGCAGCCCGTAAGCCGTGTTCTGTTTATAGATAATCATCTGTCTGGTATTGTGATTACTCACAATCTCTAGCGATATTTCCGAAGTGGGCGGACAGCCTTTGTAACCTTCGAGTTAATCTTGCATCCTATCGGGGGTTGCCTGGCCGATGCCTCTCGACATCGCCGGTGAGCTCTTACCTCGCCGTTGCACCATCGCTCGTACTAATTAGCCGTTAGCAGTATGTTTTCTGTGGTCCTATCCACCGGCTCACGCCGTCCGGGGTTTCCCCGGCGATCTGTCCTTGGATGCACGGACTTTCCTCACATTGTCGGCCGACTGTAAATTCTTGCAGTCTCCTGTGCTTTGCTTTCACATTGCACTACCGGCGCAATGCGCGATTATCCGGCTGCTTTATTACTAAATTATACCATATTAGTATTCTTTCGGTTATAAATTTTTTTGTAAATTTTTATTAATATTGTAGCAAAATAATTTATTTAGATGAGTTAATATAGCATTAAATCATCTATACTCTAATAAACACGTAGTATAAAAATGAATGGTAATGTGTCGAGGGTAGTATTATGGTCGATAACAGGTCAGCAGGATTTTTCGGGATAGGCGGTTCTTTTAATTTTAAGAGCGGTGATATTTCGGGTACTGCAGCCAGAACTCAAGACGATAAAATGGGACAGGGCGGAGAATATTTTGCTCAACAAAAACGTGAAGAAGAAGAAGAGCAAAACGAGTCTGAAAAATACATGGACAGAAGTGCTGTTCTTAGAGCTACTTTGAATTCTCTTGCAATGATGAACGTGGCTAATGTCATTAATTCTAAGAAAAAACAACTTTTGCAGGATGAAAAAAATAAAAATAATCAACAAAATAGACAAAAAAAAGATGAACGCGAGGACGATATTGAGAAATCGTTTGATGCTATGGATTTTAACATAGCTGAACCTGATTAGGTTAGTTTATTTAGTCGAAAATGCTTTTTGTTAATGCATCTTCTGTTTTTTCGTTCTTTTTAGAGTTTTGCATCAATAATTCACCGTGATAGAAAGGGTTTGAACCATTTTTATCTTTGCTTGTGCTGTTGCTTATGATGCTGTTGAATAAGGGGGTAGTTTCTGTTTTTACTTGGCTGTTAACTTCGTTTACTGAAATTGTCATTTTGCCTTCAACATTTTTTGAAACATTTTGTGCAGCTTGTGAATTTAAAAATTTAATTGCTTTTTGAGCTGTTTCGCTTAATTGAATTTGTAAACCACTGTTGTTAAGTGCGATTTGTTTTGCAACTTGGGTGTCAATATTTCCTTTGTATAAATCAACACCCAATTCTGTTGCTCTTAAAACATTTCCGAATGAATTGTTTACATTGTATTGGCTGTTCTTTGCTTCCGCTCTTTTTAAAATTTCTGCTGAAACTTGTTTTAGAACGGAAGTATCTATGCCTAATTTGTAGTTTTGATTGTAAACATTCAGAGCCATTTTACGTATCCCTTTGTAACATTTCCTTGGTATATTAGTCGGTAACTTTGGCTTTAAACTTTAATAATTAAGACAAGTTTGTTTACATATCTTTACAATTTTCTAAAAATAAAGCAATAATTTGGGAATAATATTTTTAATATATATAAGGTATATAATTGAGAGATAAATTATGAGTTTAAGCGAAACAAATTTTATTTTGAGTAACGTAAATGCATGGCTGGGCAGTGCGGCCAATGCTTTGAAAGAAAAAAATGATGGTGCTGATTGGGGCACATCAATAATGAATTTTGGACGTCATGCATTAAATGGTACTGTGCGTAATATAGTTGCAAAAGATATTTATGAATGTACCGGCGGTGACAGATTTGGCGGAAGTTATTTAGGATATATGACAAATGCTTTGGCAGGGTATGGGACAGATGAGGCTGATAGAAATGGTACAATGGGCTTGTTAGGTGCATCAATGCTTACATCTGCTTTTAATCCTTTTGGCGGCTGCTGGGGCGGAGGCTGGTATGGTGGAGGTTTCTGCGGACCAAGCGTATTTGGCGGGGGCTTTTGCGGCGGACCTGTAATGCCTATGGCGCCTATGGTTGGTTTCCCGATGTCATATACCGAGATTAATATTACAACTAACGGCAGAGGATTTAGACATTTTAGATGTTAGTCAATTAACTCTTGCCAGTCTTTAGAAACTTTTTCAAGTATTACATCCGTTTGATTTTTATTTAGCAATATTTCTTGAACGGATGTATTTATTATGTTATTTATGTCTTTTTGATTTCGTTCTGATTTCATTGCAGGTTTAATTTTATTCAATTGTTTTGCGCTTATAACCCGAGCTTTAGACATTAAATCTTTTTCATCATATTTTGTATAAAAATCGTTTTGGAGTGCTTTTTTATTTGTAGATATGACATTAGTAAGTTTAGCTAACTCAAGCTGATTTTGTTCGTTTGTCAAAAACAATGCAAATTTTAAAGCTTCATTTTTATGCTTTGCACGAAGCGGGATTACAAAATTCATCAAGGAAAAGTCGTATTGTCCGAGTTCTCCTGTCAGTTGAGGTGCTACATCTGTCATAGCATAAGTAGATGGGGCATTTTCTTTTATCATATTAAGAAAATTTGCGCCGGCTTGAAAAAGGACTATATTACCTGACATGTATTTTTCAAGAGCTTCTCTGTGTGTCTGAGTAATACTTTCTTTCGGGATTAGGGTTTGCTGATACATTTCTTTGAACAATTCAAAAACTTCTTCTGACTTTTTAGAATTTATATTTTTGTAAGAATTTATTCCATATTTATTCAAAATTTTTAGCATTGTATCATTTTCGGTTATATTAGGTAAAAAAATGTATGCGTTTGTTTTTTGGCGTACGATCGGAGCTGAAAGTTTTAATTCTTCATAAGTTTGTGGGATTTTCATACCTGCTTTTTTAATCAAATCCTTATTGTAAATTGTGACGGCTGAAGTCGCATACCAAGGAATAGAATATAGTTTATTATTATACTTCAGCGAGTCTATAATTTCATCGTTAAATTCATGAACTGCATCTGTCGGAATTTCATATAGAGTACCTTTTTGGGCAAGTGTTGCCGAAAAATCAGGGTTAAGGTTGATTAAATCAGGCGGATTATCGCTTAATACTGATGCAAGTGTTCGTTTTTCGCCTTCTGAAAAAGGCACGTCAATCCATTTTATTTTTATATCGGGGTTTTGTGTTTCAAATTCTTTGATTACATTTTGCATATAATCGGAAAAATCATTCATTTGCAGTGTCCAAAATATAACTTCAGACTTTGAGGTGTTTTTATTTTTTAAACTGCTGTATGGTGCAGTTAGAATTACTAAAAATACAATAATTGTAATCAATAAAAACTTTTTCATTAGACGCCCTTTCATTTTAATGATAAAATTATACTATGAATAATCTATTTACAGAACTCGAAAATCAAAATAAGCAAATACCTCTTGCTGAGACTCTAAGACCAAAGACTTTGGAAGAGTTTTTAGGTCAGAGCAATGTTGTATCTCCAAACAGTCCTATTTTGAATTTGTTAAAGACAAACAGATTATTTTCAATAATTTTATGGGGAACTCCAGGGTGTGGCAAAACAACCCTTGCAAGGTTAATTGCAACAAAAACAAACGCAAATTTTATTGAAATTTCTGCTGTAACATCCGGTGTAAAGGATATAAAAGACGCGGTAGAAAGCGCTAAAAACGCTTTGAGAAGCGGTATAAAGACAATTTTATTTATTGATGAAATTCACAGATATTCTAAGACCCAGCAAGATGCACTGCTTCCGCATCTTGAAAACGGGACATTATTTTTGATAGGTTCAACTACGGAAAATCCTTCTTTTCAGGTAGTTCCGGCACTTCTTTCAAGATTGCAGGTTATAAGACTTAATTCTATTGATGATGAGAGTATGAAAACTATTATTAAGAAAGGTTTTGCGTATCTTGCAAAACATTACACCGCAATGGACTGTGAAAGCGGAGTTTTGGATTTTATTGTAAATCTTGCGCGGGGGGATGCAAGATATGCGCTGAATGTTGTTGAAAATGCCTATTTTGCAAGTGATTTAAGAGATAATAGACGAAATCTTACAGTTTCAATAATAGAGGAAATTTGTCAAAAACGTAACACAAGATATTCTCAGCAGGAGCATTATGATTGTGCATCTGCATTCCAAAAAAGTTTGAGAGGGTCTGACCCTGATGCGGCTGTATATTATCTTGCAAAAATGATTGCAGCAGGCGAGGATCCGAGATTTATTGCAAGACGTTTGATTGTATGCGCTGCTGAAGATGTCGGGCTTGCTGATCCAAACGCTATGAATGTTGCAGTGAATGCTTATAAGGCGGTTGAACTTTTAGGACTGCCTGAAGGTAGAATACCTTTAGCGCTTGCAGTTATTTATGTAGCTAAAGCTCCTAAAAATAATAAGGCAATTTGCGCTATAGATCAAGCTTTAGCAGATATCGACAGCGGTAAGGATTTTCCGCCTCCAATGCATTTGAGGGATGCTCATTACAAAGATGCCTCAAAATACGGTTTTGGGATAGGTTATATTTACAGCCATGATGCACCTGAAGTCTATCAGCAGTTTTTGCCTGATGAATTGAAAGATAGAAAATATTTATAATATTGCAATGTTTATGATAATTTGTTAGAATAAATGAGTAATAAAAAAACAGAGAAGGAGCTGAAAATGCAGACTATGATTGAAATTATGGGGGGGGGGGGCACCCGAAAATAAGCTCCTAGCAGGTAAAAAAATAGGATTTACAATGGCAGAGGTTTTGATAACCTTAGGAATAATCGGAATAGTTGCGGCGATGACTCTGCCGTCATTAATCAATAACAAAAAGAACAAGGAACTAGAGACAGCATTTAAGAAGAATTATTCAGTGATAAGTCAAGCGCTGAATATGTATTATGCCCAAAACGGTGAAAGACTTACCCCTGAATATGTTGGGGATAGAAAGTTAAAACCCACATTAGTCAATTATATGAAAGTTCTCCAAGACTGTGGCTGGGGACATTCTGGTACCTCTACATCTTGTATTCCCAATTATCATGATCCAGATAGAAATTCTCAAGTATATAAAAATTTTACTGGTACAAATAATATCAATCTAAATTTCTTTGATGACGGTCAATTTGTATTAAGCGATGGAAATCTTATCTTATTAGAAAATAACGGTCCATATAATAATAATAAAATGTATATTTCAGTAGATGTAAACGGACATCTGAAAAATCCGAATCGATTAGGACATGATCTTTTTATGTTCCAAATTGACAATAAAGGTAATTTACTTCCAATGGGAGCAGAAGGTACAGATTATTATGATGCAAATGATGCATACTGCTCTTCTACATCAACAAATAATATGAATGGCGCTGGATGTACAATAAAAGCAATCAATGAAAAAGATTACTTTACAAAACTGCATTAAGAATAGAATATTAGTAGGTGTAGTTTTGTTCGCTGAAATTTTATTAAAAATGTCATCATTTGACTTAATTAAATTAATACAAACAAGAGCAGGAATGTATTCCTGCTCTTGTTGTCTGAATTTTAGTATTTAACAATTAGTTCATTGGAATTGTTAATTTCTGACCAATTGATAATTTGTTTGGATTTGCCATATTGTTTGCCTGCATAACAGCTTTAGCTTTTTCAGGGCTGTATCCGCCGTAAAATCTGATTAATATACTCTCTAGTGTATCACCGTTTTGTACAGTATATACTTCAGATGCTCCTGTAGTTTCAACTGCAGCTGTTTCTGTCGTTGCAGGGATTAAGTTAAGTTTTTCACTTTGAACTTTAGCACGACCAGGGTTGAAGATTTGGTTTTCATCTTTTGCTGATATATTGTGAGATGAAATATTTACCAAACCTACTAAAATTAACATCGAAATTGCTCCGGCGATAAAACCTGTTGCAAGATATACGCTTGGAGATTTTTCAGATTTTTGGCTGATTTTAAAATTCTGCCAAAGAACGTCTAATTCTTTTTCTTTATTAGGTCTTACATAAACGTTCGGTGTGTTATCGTAACTATCTTGTCTGTATTTTGAAAGAGCTTCCAAAACAGCCATCTTTTCCTTAGATAAATTCGATCTTCTGATAGTTGAACTCTTCATTTTTACCTCACTACCCTAATTTAATAAATTGTTCTTGCCAGTATCCTATCATGAGATTTTGCATTAATCAAGTTAAATGTTAAGTTTGTTTATATTTTTGACATGATGTTGCAGATGAGCCCTCAATAAGTTATAATTATATATATGAAAATTCTTGGGATAGATCCCGGTATGGCAATTGTCGGGTATAGTTTAATAGAGTTTGAGGATGATAAAATTAAGCTTATAACCTCCGGTTCGATTCAGACTGCAAAAGGAGTAAGAGAATCTGCAAGGTTATTAGAAATTTTTAACGATATGAATACTATTATCGATAAATACAGACCTGATGTATGTGCAATTGAAAAGTTATTCTTTTTCAGAAATAGAACAACAGTTATGCCTGTTGCACATGCAAGAGGGGTTATATTAACGGTGCTAGAAAAATTTTGTATACCTGTATATGAATATACTCCGATGGAAGTAAAGCAGGTACTTACAGGGTATGGCAGAGCGGATAAAAAAGAAGTCGAGCATATGGTAAAATTAGCTTTAGAATGCAATGATTTACCAAAGTTAGACGATACGATTGACAGTATTGCTATTGCAATATGTCATACACGTTCTTTTTCGGCTCAGCCTATAATGGTATAGTTTATATTGGAAATATGAGGATAGATTATGTATAGAAAAAAAATGATGGTGATAGCGACAGTTTTTATTGTAACTCTTCTTGCAGTAATTGTCTGGAGTTCAAATATTGTGGCTGAACATGATAAAAAAATGAATGGTAATAAAGTTTCCCAAGAGACTGGATCTGAAATAATGGATGGGGATTTTGGCAAAGAACATCTCCAAGAATACAGTGAAGAAATGCAAAATGCCCTAGATTCTTCTGTTGAAGGTAATTTACAAAGGCCTTCTGCTGGAGGATCTGATAAAGTTGTACCTTTAAAATTGGATGAGACAGATATAGAGCCTCAAGTAATGGAAAGATCAAAACCTAAAAAACGCATATATGGTAATTATCTTGGACAAATGAAAAATCTTAATAGATTGATTTTATGGAATGAGAATACTTTTCCTTTAAAAGTATATTTAAAAGATGAATCAAGTATGCCTGCAGGGTTTGCTGATGGAATAAAGACAAGTTTTAATAATTGGACCAGAGCTTCAGGTAATTTTATTTCTTTCAATTTTGTACAAACACAAGAGGGTGCAGATATTATTGTAGAATTAACTGATACTGCAACAGGCGATTGTATAAGTGAAGGTGGAGTAAGTTATGGATTTGATATAATCGGAAATGTATTAAGAAGTGCATATTTGAAAATCCCGAAAAATGATTGTAGTAACAATCCTGTAACTGCATCAAAATTATATTTGACTTTACAACATAATATAGGACATATTCTAGGATTGCAAAATCATAGCGAGCAATATACTGATGTTATGTATAGTAGTCTTACCACTGACAATATGAATGTCACAAGTATTGATACTGCTACTTTGAAATACTTATATAATTTTATACCTACTGTGACTAATAAATTATATACAAAGGCTGAGTTGAAAAATAAACGTCGTTTTTCTGAAATCAAGAATAAATCACAAGAGGAAATTGATGATTATTTATATAAAATAATTTCTGATTCAGATTCAGAAGAATCTCAAGGTGAAAAACTTATTTCTGAAGGTTTGGAATATTATTTCAATGATGATTATGACAAAGCTATTTCGGTATTTAGATCAGCATTGGATAGTATATCAAAATCAGCAGATAAAGCTTATATTTATAGAAATATTTCAATATCATATTTGGATTTGGAGGATTATGATAAAGCTATATCTTATGCTGAATCTGCTTTTAATGAAACCAGAGAGCCTTCAAATGAATATCTTTTAGCATATGTATTGTATATGGCTGACAAAAATGATTTGGCAGCACAACATCTTGAACGTTTAATAAATGATTATCCAAGATTGCGTTTTTCATATATTTTAGCGGCAAAAATTTATGATGAAAATAAAAATTATATAAAATTGGAAGAAATTTCGAATAAATCTAAAAGTAACTTCCCTGATAATCCGCCCGTTGTATTCACTCCTATTCAATCAGCGCAAGGAAATCAATATGAAGGTAATTCAAATGACAATAGTGAGGAAACAGAAGAATAAATTTAATTATATGTAGTATGATTATTTGTAGTGGAAAGCTTAAATGAATAGACCTATATTAAAAATAATGTTTTTATTAAGTATATTTTTGGGAATAGTCAGCGGTCTGCTGACTATAATCCCTTTTATAGGTGAGATAATATTCTGGCTGTTAATTACAGTTGCTGCACCTTTTATTATTATTTTTATGACAAGAGTAAAGCTGTTGGAAATAGCTACAGTAAGGCAAAGTGCAGTAATTGGCGGTCTTATTGGATTTGTGTCATTTCTTGCTTTTTCTGCAATATATATTCCTATAGTTGTTGTTCTTGCTAAATTTTTTAATTATTCATCAAATATAGGTGTTTCAATGTTTTTAAGCAATGCAACTTTAGGATTGGTAATATTACTTGCAATATTTATGGCAGTTCTATCAGCTACAATAAATTCTTTTAGCGGATTTGTAACTTACTATTTAATAGAATTCAACAAATCTGTAAAGAGCGAACAAGGTGAAGATTATAGACAATTTGATATAAGAAAGTAGAGAGATGGCAGAATTTCATTCAAAAATTAAGACAATAGAGTGGGTAGATAATTATTCAAAAATGGTAGATCAGACATTGCTACCTTATGAGTTCAAATATATAAATATAACAAACGGTCAGCAGATGTATGATGCTATAAAGACAATGATAGTAAGAGGGGCTCCGGCAATAGGAGTCGCAGGTGCTCATGGAGTTGTTTTGTATGCTCAAGAGTTAGCTAAAGAAAATTTATCGAGAGATGAATTTATAAGAAAGTTAATAGATAAAGCTGATTATATGGCAACTTCTCGTCCTACGGCTGTTAATTTGATGTGGGCTGTAGAAAAACAAAAAGAAATTATTAAAAATTCAAAATCGAATATTGAAGGTATAGTTGAAGAGCTTAAACAAAACGGTATAAAATTAGAAGATGAAGATATTGCAATAAACAAAAAAATAGGAGATTACGGAGCAGAAGTTGTTCCTAAAGGTGCTACTATTTTGACTCATTGTAATGCGGGCGGACTTGCAACTGTCGGGTATGGTACTGCCTTAGGGGTAGTTAGAAGTGCATTTGCAAAAGATAATACAATTCAGGTATTTGCGGATGAGACAAGACCGCGTCAACAGGGGGCAAGAATTACGACATTTGAGCTTACTATGGATGGTATTCCGACTACTTTAATTACAGATGGGATGTGTTCTTATTTTATGAAAAAAGGCATGATAGATATGGTATGTGTCGGAGCTGATAGAATTGCCGCAAATGGTGATGCGGCAAATAAAATTGGAACTTATACCGTAGCAATTGCCGCTAAATATCATAATATACCTTTTTATATAGCAGCTCCACTATCTACAATTGACACTTCAATCGCAACAGGTGATGAAATCGTGATAGAAGAAAGATCACATGAAGAGGTTACTCATATTAACGGTAAAATTATTTGTGCTCCTGATGTAAATGTAATTAATCCGGGATTTGACGTAACTCCAAATGAATTAATTACCGGAATAATTACAGAAGTTGGTATTTTAAGACCTGATTATAAAAACTCAATTGCTGAGGCTTTTAGAAAATAAGTACAATTATCAAATAATCTTTTTTGATAATTTTTCTATATTATTTTTAAAGTCTTCTGTAGAAATTTTAAATCCCAATAATGGTATAGTCGGATTCGCTTGTCCGATGTTTTCTGCATTGAGTTTTTTAAAAAGTTTTCTGGCTTGCAAATTTGTATAATTCGTTTCCCAAGTTAATTCATTCAAATTATTTTGTTGGAGGTTTTTTGCTATGCTGTTTGCCATTTTAGAAAGGCAAGCAAATCCGGTTTTTGTTCTTTTGAACTTGTCAGATAATGCTATAAAATTGAGATATCCTGAAGAATCTTCAGGATTAATTTTTAAGTAGTATCCTCCGATTATTTTGTTATCTTTTAATATAATTTCAAAAATTTTGTTTTTATCTTTTGTGTCATAAAGGAAAGGAATTGCAACTATTTTTTCTATTAAATTTTCAAAAAAATCTAAAATAGGATTTCCAAATGAGGGCAAATTCTTATTTACTGATTCATAAAAAAGTTTATAGAGTTTAGCTATTTCTTTACGATTTTCTACAGCACGAATCTCAAGACCTTTAAAAGTAGTTTTGTCAAAACTTGTAGCCTGAAAAAATTCATCTTCGTGGTTTGTTTTGTATAAAATGTTATTATTTGCATTATTGTGAATATAATGTCTATAGTTTATCAAATCTTGGTTTCTATATGAAAATACGGCTTGATTTCTAATATTCATTGAATTTCTCCAAGATTTAAAAAATCAGAAAATAAATATTTTTGCTAGATTAATTCGCCTTGCAAATACCAGGTTTTTGTACCTGTAATTTTTACATTTAAAAATTCACCTGTTCTGTCGTTATCACAAGGTATATGAACGATTTTATTGTTTCTTGTTCTGCCTGTAATTACGTTTTTGCCCTTGTGATTTTCAAAGTTCTCAACCAGAACTTCCATAGTACGCCCTACATATTTTTGATTTGATTTAAGGCAATTTTCTCTGACTTTTTCATTCAATCTTGCAAGACGATCTATTTTTACATCTTCATCAATAAATTTGTCTGTCCATTTTGCAGCTACTGTCTTTTCTCTTGGCGAATACGCTGCGGTATTTGAATAATCAAGTTCAAACTCATCAATTGCTGTTAAAGTATCTTGAAATTGTTCTTCGGTTTCTCCCGGGAATCCCGCGATAAAATCACTTGTGATTGTAACATCAGATACTTTTGCTCTTACTTTTTCGACAATTTTTTTATAAGTTTCTCTGTCATATCTTCTGTTCATTTTCTTTAAAACTTCACTTGAACCTGATTGCATAGGAATATGAAAATATTCACAAACTTTATCTAGTTCTACGACTGTATCAATCAATTCATCAGTAATATCGGTCGGATAAGATGTCACAAAGCGTATTCTAAAATTGCCTTCTAAAGCATTCAAATCTCTCAAAAGCTGAGCAAGATGGTAATTTTTATCTTTAAAATCTTTACCGTAGCTGTCAACGTTTTGTCCTAGCAGTGTAATTTCTTTAAACCCATTTGTGATTGCATCTTTTGCTTCTGTAATTATTATTTCAGGAGTCCTTGACCTTTCTCTACCTCTTGTGTATGGAACGATGCAGTATGTGCAGAAATTATTACATCCTTCTGTAATTGGAATCCAAGCGTTTACGCTTTTTACCCTGTCTATTTTATATTGAGAAGCCTTATCATCTTCTGTTGCATTAGTTTCTGTGCATTCACAAACTCTTTCGCCGTTATTAATTCTTTTGATAATTTCAGGAAGTGAATATATTTTGTGTGTGCCGAGAACAAAATCCACATAAGGTGCTCTTTTGAATACTTCTTTCATTTTCTGCTGAGCGACACATCCGCAAAAACCTATTTTTAAATCAGGTTTTGAAGTCTTTTTCCATTGCCCCCAAACCCCTATCAAGCTGAAAGCTTTATCTTCACTTAACTGTCTTATAGAGCAGGTATTTACCATTAAAAGGTCAGCTTCTTTAGAATTTTCGGTCTGTTCATAACCAAAATGCGAAAGCATTCCGAACATCCTTTCGCTGTCTGATTTATTCATCTGGCATCCCATTGTCTCAATATATACTTTTTTCATTACAAAATTTCCTTAAAATTATCTTTTTCGTATAAGAATTATAATATAAACATATACCGTTTTGCAATAAAGCCTTGACTTTTGGCGATAAAAATTATATTCTAAAATTAGGTCTTTTAATATTTGTAAAGGGGTTAAGATAATAGATGGAATCAAGAAGAAAAAATGTACTTTCACTTTTAGATGAGAGGACAAAGAAGTATGGGGAAAGAATTGCTTTAGGAACAAAAACGCCATTGGGTTGGAAAGAATTTACATACAAAGGTATCGGTATGCTTTCAAGAAAGCTGGCTTGTTATTTAATTGATTGTTTGGATGTAAAAAAAGGTGACAGATTGGCAATTTTGTCAGAATCCAAACCGGAATATGGTGCTTGTGTATTTGCATCAGCTATGGCTGGAATGGTGACAGTTCCTTTGGATGTAAAACTTACGAAGTATGAACTGCATAGTATACTTTCAGATTGTGAGCCAATAGTTATGCTTGTCTCAAGTACGTATTTGCATATGGCAATTGAATTACAGAAAGAATTACCTTGTATAAAAGATATTATAGTTATGGATGAGCCTCATCCTGATATGGAATGTAAGAGCTTGTATAACCTTCCTGATAATTATGAAGCAAGATGGCGTCCGAGATCATCTAAATCAACAGCTTTTATTATATATACCTCAGGTACAACAGGTTCACCTAAAGGAGTTGAAATCTCTTTTTTAAATATGCTCTCTCAATTAGACGACCTTGAAGATGCACTAAATAAAATTTTACCAAATAGAATGGTTACGATTTTATCAATTCTTCCTATGAATCATCTTTTTGAAATGACTGTCGGTTTTAGCACATTTTTAAATTTTGGATTCAGTGTCTATTACACACCTAGTCTAAAACCTAAAGATATTTTAGGCATTATGCGCGCTAAAAAGGTTGATTTTATGATAGTTGTGCCTGCGTTTTTAAAACTGTTAAAAACAGGTATAGAATCAGAAATAAATAATTCGCCAAAGCATATACAGCTCCTATTCAAATTAATGATAAAACTTTCAAAATTTATTCCATCTTATAGAGTTAAAAAAATAATGTTCAAAAAAATCCATGACAAATTTGGAGGGCATTTTATGGGCTGCATTTCAGGCGGTGCTCCATTGGATCTTTCAGTAGGTGAATTTTTTGAAAGAATAGGTATAAAAGTGTATCAAGGATACGGACTATCTGAGACAAGTCCTGTTGTATCGGTAAATACCGACAAACGTAACGATTTAGCATCAGTCGGCAGACCATTAAAAAGTTTCCAAGCCCGTATTGATAAAGAAACAGGTGAATTACAGCTTCGCGGTCCTGCAATTATGAAAGGATATCACAATCAGCCTGAATTGACTGCTGAGACAATTGATCCTGATGGCTGGTTACATACCGGTGATATAGCAAAAATTACGAAAGACGGTCATATTTATATTACAGGTCGCATTAAAAATATGATAGTTTTGTCAGGTGGTAAAAAAGTATTTCCTGAAGAAGTTGAAGCTGTATTAGAAAAAAGTCCTTACTTTGCAGAAGTCTGTGTACTTGGAGTATCAAGAACTTTCGGTGCAAAAGACGGAACTGAGGATATTGCAGCTGTTGTTGTCCCTTCTGAAGATGTTATATCAAAATATGATGATGAAACTGTTGACAAATTATGTAAAGATGAAGTGAAACGACTCTCAGAACGATTGACACCTTATAAACGTCCGATTAATATAGTAGTAAGCAGAAATCCATTGCCAAGAACAACAACAAGAAAAGTTAAGCGAAAAGAAGTCAAAGAATTAGTAAAATCTTAAGTTAATATGATAAAAAAAGTTATAATTTCAAGTTTCATATTTATTATTTTAGGTGGAATGCTACCAGCATTTGCAGAACGAACTGTCGGGCAACCAGGTAAAATTTCAGGATTATCTGTTGGTGCTGCAGCCTTGTCACTTATAATTTGGCCGGGACTTGGTCAAGTTATACTAGACAATCCTTATGAAAAAAACTGTACACATGCTCTTTTAGGTCTTACGGTTGTATTTCGACTTTGGTCGGCGTATGATGCATTTGTAGATAGAAAAGGCGGAGTTTGGCATAATAGAATTTAATAGGAGCCAGTAATGTTGAAAAAAATATTTGTAATTTCTTTATTAATCGGTTTTATATCAATACCAGTATTTGCAGATGAGCAAGGTACGATAACTTTAGATGAAATTGATACTTTAGAATTACCTACAGAGCCTCAGACTCCTGCAGTGAAACCTGCTGTACAGAATATTAATGCTCCTAAATGGGAAGAGTTTTGTGAAAGCGGATATGAGAACGCCAAAGCTACTGATAAAAAAAATGTTTTAAATGTAATAAATTTCGTAGATGCAGAAAGGACAAAAAGTAATTACTGGGCTGAAAGACGAGCAAATTTTGAAAAAGCTATAGAACATTGTAATACTTTGACTGAAGAAGAAAAAGCTTTCTGCTATGAAGGTGTCAGAAACGCCGAAAACGAGCGCAATGAAATGTATGAAATGCAAAGAAAGCATATAAACTACAAAAATCAAGGCATAATTATAGATAAGCCAAACTAATTAAGGTCTTGGCAAGTTTTTCCAATATGATTTTCGCTCATCCCCTGGAAAAATATCCATTAGCGCAAATCTTGAGCAGGCACTCCCGTTATCACTAGCTGTACCGCCTAGCCAGTTATTATCTGAACTGTCGCAATATTCTCCTGAAGTTTCCCCAGTAAAGGAACAACAACCCATGTTTTGAGAATATTCTGTGCTAAATGAGCTGTTAATGCTGGATGGAAGAAGTTGATCATTCTTAGAAATTTGAAAGTAAAAAACATCATATCCAAATTTATTAGGACCTTTCAAACCATTAGTATCGACTACAAAGTCTAAAGCCCTCCACCAACATCCACTGTTAAATATAATCATTCCGTTTTTTGTAACAAAAGCTCCCACATCATATCCGTCCGGATTAAAATTTTTATTGCCACGTTCAGGTATATAAAAATATTCTTGCTCATATCCAAGTAATTTAAGATTTCGTTTTTTTACAATGTTTGGATCATATATGTTAACAGTTTGAAACTTCTCAGAAAATTTTTCGAAAAAAATTTCCGAATGCTTTGTTACCCCTCCACAATATGTCTGCCATAGCTGAGGGTCTTCGTTTGCTGTTAAAAGTACAGCTTGATATATTTGTGAATATGCTTGCTTGAACCTTGTCTCAAGTTCCTTGTTTCTTGCATTGTTTATAACTGTCGGCAAAGTCATAGCAATTACTATCCCTAATATCCCGAGTGTGATTAAAACTTCTGCCATAGTAAAGGCCTTTTTTCTTTTCATAAATATTACCTCTAATCGAACATGTACAGCTAGTATAACACCACTTAACCCGACTGTCAATCGTGGAATTATATCATAATACAACAGAAAATATTTTTATGAATAAGAATGTAAAGAAAAAATTCGGGAAAAATTTAAGAAAATACAGAAAACAAAAAGGACTTTCTCAGGAAGATCTATCTTTAGAATTAGAGCTTGATGGATCTTATATTGGAAAAGTCGAAAATGCAAAATTGAATATTACAATTGATAAAATTATCAGTATTGCAGATTTTTTGGGGATTGAAGTTATAGATTTATTCAAATAAAAACTCCATCGAAATTTTTCGATGGAGTTTTTATTATTTATATTTTTCTCAACTCTTATGAAAAGTATCTTTTCAAAAGACCGTCAAAGCCTTTGCCATGACGAGCTTCGTCTTTAGCCATTTCATGAACGGTGTCATGAATTGCATCATAGCCTAATTCTTTAGCACGTTTTGCAATAGCTAATTTACCTTCACAAGCACCATGCTCAGCTTCTGCCCTAAGTTCAAGGTTTTTCTTTGTAGAATCTGTAACAACTTCGCCCAACAATTCTGCAAATTTAGCTGCGTGTTCTGCTTCTTCAAAAGCATATCTTTTATAAGCTTCTGCAACTTCAGGATAACCTTCTCTTTCAGCTACTCTTGCCATTGCAAGATACATACCTACCTCTGTGCATTCTCCTGCAAAGTGTGCCCTAAGACCTTCCATAACTTCTTTGTCTTCTACAACTCCATCGCCTACATTATGTTCACAAGCATATACTTTTTCACCGCCGCCTATTTCTTTAAAAGTTGTTGCTCCGCATAATGGGCATCTTTCTGGAGCTTTATCTGCTTCGGTTGACCAACCGCATACTGTACATACAAATTTTGCCATTTTTTACCACCTTTCTTAATTTAAAAAAATTATCTATCTCTTTTACATGTATTACTATACACTATAAAATAAAATTTGTAAAGTAGGAATTATTATCGTTTTTTCTTTAAATCCTTATCAAATCTTTTAAATTCTTTTTCTAATATTTCAGAAAATGGTATAATCGGCTCCATTTTGTATCCGCAATCTTCAGATAATGCCCCACCCATTGAAAATAACTCTTCTTGAGGATATCTTCTGCAAATACCTGGGCGATTTTTGTGAATTTTACATTTATGCGTTTCAGGATTTAAATTTGTGCATTCAAAAATTAATCCGATATCATCTTTGCCTATTACTTTTAAGTATGTATAAAACCTGTGTAAAAGTTTTAATTTTTCGAATTCTTTTTCATCTTGTACTACATGTTTATAGTGTTTTACATAAATTTGGGTGCAGCATTTGCCACATGCTTTACACTTGCCTGTGCGGTAATATTTGCGTCTGAGTATTGTCGACAAAAACCATTTTTTCAATTTTAAAAACATAATTACATGATAGCAGATTCAAAAATATTTGAAATTATAAAGTTTTGTAAAGTTTTTGGGAGATTTTTGGCAAATAAATTTGTTCAGCGGTATTAAAAGAACATACCCCTGAATAAGAACATACTATAACATAACCAAAATAACCAACCTTGACCTCTGATAACCAAAATAGGAGGTCTTTTTTTTTAATAAATTATTTGACCATTGCTTCTATAGTTTTTATTTCCATTGGACATTTGGCATTCAATTTTTCAATAAGTGAAGTTAATTGTGCTTTAGCGATTGGTTGTTTTTTTTCAGACAATAATAAATATCCTGTAGTTAGAGTCATCAAGCGAGAACAATCTGGGTTTTTGTTTGTTTTAAAGTAATTCATACAACCGTAGTACAATTTTTCATGGTAAATTTCCTGCTCATGAAGTATTTTTGAAGTTATTTCAGGATCAGGAGACTCCAAACTCATATTTTTTATTGATTGTATTTGGAAATAATTTTCTTTTTCTTGAACTTCTGCTGTTGTAGGACAAATACTTGCAGAATAGGATTGTAATCCACCAAATAATAATGAAATTATAATTAATGTCTTTAAAGTGTGTTTCATTAAATCCTCCATTCTATTTGAATTATAAATTATATTTTAATTTGTTCAATCATATAAAATACTTAAAATTCTACTTTTCGGTAATGTAAAAATGTGAATAGTAGTTTAATCTGTAGTTGGTTGGATATGTGAAAGGTTGGTAAAAATGAAAAAGATATTATTGATAATGGCTGTTATTTTATTTTCAATGCCTGCGATTGCATCTTGTGCAATAAGCGGTAATTCTTGTGCGTATTCAATATCAAAGCCTGCACTACAGGACAAATATCTTCCAAATAACATAAAAGATATTCAAAAGCCGGATGCTTTTCGTCCTCAGTATATCAAGCCATATTATAATGAGCTTATAAATACGGAAACAGGTGCAGCTGCTGGTACACACGAAGAAAATAATTACAATTCAAATTGTCAATTCGGGGTATGTCTGCCGGGAAGAAATCCAGAGGCGGGTAAATAAAATAATAGTCATTCAGGCGCTCTTTTGAGCGCTTTTTTTTTTACTATGCCAAATAAATATAAAATCTTAACAATAAAAATATCAAATATAATTATTAATTTTTTGTTTATTTTTTAAGGATTTAAAAAAAAGAGTGTTATAACAGAATTAAGGTAAGAAATAAATTGTATTGTAAAGGAGATAATAAATTATGGCAAAAACAATTGGTATTGACTTGGGTACAACAAACTCAGTTGTAGCAGTCATGGAAGGTGGTAAACCAACAGTTATTGCAAATGCGGAAGGTTCTCGTACAACACCTTCAATCGTTGGTTTTTCAAAAACCGGTGAAAAGTTGGTAGGACAATTAGCAAAACGTCAAGCTATTTTGAACCCTGATAAAACTATCGCTTCAATCAAAAGACATATGGGCGATGATTATAAAGTAAATATTGATGGTAAAGATTATACCCCGCAAGAAATTTCAGCAATGATTTTGAGGAAATTGGCTGATGATGCAAGTGCATATTTGGGTGAAAAAGTTACGTCTGCGGTAATCACTGTTCCAGCCTACTTTAATGATGCTCAAAGACAAGCAACAAAAGATGCAGGAAAAATTGCAGGATTGGATGTATTGCGTATTGTAAACGAACCTACTGCTGCAGCTCTTGCTTACGGTCTTGAAAAAGAAAAGAGTGAAAAAGTTCTTGTATTTGACTTAGGTGGTGGTACATTCGATGTATCAATCTTGGAAATCGGGGATGGAGTTCATGAAGTTCTTTCTACATCAGGTGATACACACTTAGGTGGTGATGACTTTGACCAAAAAGTTATGGATTGGATTTGCGAAGAATTCAAAAAACAAGAAGGTATAGACCTCCGCGGAGACAAACAAGCTATGCAACGTGTTAAAGAAGCGGCAGAAAAAGCTAAATGTGAATTGTCATCAGTAATGGAGACAAACATCAATCTTCCGTTTATAACAGCTGATGCAAACGGTCCAAAACACTTGGATTTAAATTTGACAAGAGCTAAATTTGAAGATTTATCTCGTGATTTGTTAAACAGATGTAAGACACCTGTTGAAAACGCATTGAAAGATGCAGGCGTTACAAAAGCTGATATCAACGAAGTTGTATTAGTCGGCGGTTCAACTCGTATTCCTGCTGTACAACAATTGGTAAAAGAATATACAGGTAAAGAACCTAACCAATCAGTAAACCCTGATGAAGTAGTTGCAGTTGGTGCAGCAATTCAGGCAGGTGTATTGGCTGGTGAAGTTAAAGATATCGTTTTATTAGATGTAACTCCTTTGACATTAGGTATTGAAACTTTAGGCGGTGTAATGACTCCTTTGGTTCCGAGAAATACAACAATTCCGGTATCAAAATCTCAAGTATTCTCAACTGCTGAAAATAACCAAACAGCTGTTGATATCCATGTTCTACAAGGTGAAAGACCGATGGCTAAAGATAACAAATCTTTAGGTATGTTCAGATTAGATGGTATTCCACCGGCAATGAGAGGATTGCCTCAAATAGAAGTTACATTTGATATTGATGCTAACGGTATTGTAAACGTTTCAGCAAAAGATAAAGCGACAAATAAAGAGCAAAAAATTACAATTACAAATTCTTCTAACCTTTCTGAAGCTGATATTGACAAAATGGTTAAAGAAGCAGAAGCTAACGCAGCTGAAGATAAGAAGAAAAAAGAAGAAGCTGAAATTAAGAACAACGCTACAAGTTTAATTGGTTCTGCTGAAAGAATCGTTAAAGATTTTGAAGGCAAAATCGATGCAGCTGATAAATCAAAATTAGATGAACAAAAAGCTGCTCTACAAAAAGCGCTTGATGAAAACAAACCTGTTGATGAATTGAAAAAATTGTCAGATGAATTGCAACAGACTATGTTCAGCATTTCTCAAAAAGCTTATGAAGCAGTTCAAAAAGAAGAACAATCAACAGCATCAAGTGAAAGCGCATCATCTTCATCCAATAATGAAAATAAAGGTTCTGACGATGATGTAATTGACGCAGAATACACTAAAGAATAATAAATTTCTTACTTATTTGCTCAAAAAGGCGAAGTCATCAGGCTTCGCCTTTATTATTATTTCCAAATATCCTGTAACATCTGCTTGCTGCTTTTCCCGCCCTTTTGCGTAAATGTACAAACACCGTCCGCGTCAAGCCAGACTCTTTGTTCATCACTTCTCCATATCATAGGAAATATATCATATCCCCATTTGTTAGGTCGTTTGTTTCCGTTTATATCGACGTATATCAATGGACCGTAACCTACACTATTATAATTATACCAGCCGACTATAGTCCCGTCTTTCAATACCCAGGTTGTAGCATTGTTAAGAATTCTGTTTTCAGAAAATCCGCCACAGTTTCTCAAGATATTTTCTACATCAGCATTCGGGTTGTTTTCTATAGAAACTGTGTCTATACCCTTATATTTCGGGATACAGCCTTTTGCATAGGCACTGCCATCACAAACAACTGCAGGATTTAGAATCTTTTTTAAATGTTCCCCCATTAAACGACAATCGGAGAATCTGGTTTGGGCTGTATTTTTGTAATAATAACAACTGTAATAACTTTCTGTGTCGGCGTATATGCGTAATTGGGCATTTTGCAAGGTATTATATGCTTTTTTAAACTGTTGCTTTAGTATATACTCTTCTGCTTTATTAATGAGTGCAGGCAGTGTCATTGCGGCAACAATTCCGATAATTCCGAGAGTAATTAAGACTTCCGCCATTGTGAAGGCCGATTTATTCATAAAAGCTCCTTAGCAGATAATATATTATTATTTATATCAATATATTGATAGTTACTATTATAATATTCACTTATACTCAATTTGTCAAGATAATATAATTTTTCTAATGAAAGATGACATTAAACATAAATTAGGGCGTAATATAAAAGTTGAAAGAATAAGAAAATATCTTTCACAGGAACAATTTGCGGAAATGATTGACATGAGCGTAAGTCATGTCAGTAAACTTGAACAGGGGTTAACTTCTCCTTCTGCGATTGCTTTATTTAAGATGTCAAAAATTTTGAATATTCCGATGGAAGAATTTTTTAAAGATATAGATGTATAAATAGGATTAAAAATTAGTTTATATTATTACGCAATGTAACAAAATAACGGCATGCCGAAATCCGCTCTTTTCTAAATTTTTATATTAAATATAAGAAAAATGGTTGCAGCATTCTGAAAAGAGAGGAGTACAGGTCATGACAAACATCAGTGCAATGAGAGCATTAGCAGAGCTTAATAAATTGGAAGCTCAAAGAAATGCAGGAACAGAACAACCTCAAGTTGAAAATAAATCAAAAGGTTTTTCTATATTTGGATTTGGTTTTGGAAATCAGGTCAAACCTGAAGAAATTCCGCCTGAAGAAAAGAATTTTAAAGCCTAGACATGTTAATTTCTTTTCAGATTGTGGAATATAATTAAAAAGTTGATTTTGCGGATTCAAATAGTAAAGGAGTACCCCATTATGTCAGATTTAAAAAAAGAAACAGGCAGAGTTATTTTATCGGAACATTATGAGGTCTATGAGCCGAAAAACGGTGAATATTGGTATAGTATTGTCTCATCAAAGTATGGTGCTGATTCAGAAGAAGCTAAAGAAATTGTAAAAGATTTAAAAGAATTTAATGGAATAAATACTTTTTCTTTAATAGTTCAACCTGATATGATGAAGTTGCCTAAGATGATTACACTGGGTGGTAAAGAGTTTAAGCTTGATTGCGATAAGCAGGTTGATATAAGAAGTTTTAGATTGAGCGCTTCATAATATTTTAATGCTGGATTTTGTAAATTTTTAAAAATAAACGTCTGTAAATATCATACAGACGTTTGTTGACAATTAAGGTGTGAAAAGATATTCTTAAATTATGGCTAAGCATACATTTTATACACAATCGAAAAGTTCTTTTATATATAGTAAGGCAATTATGTATTGCCTCATTTTTGGGTATTTTATATTTGCAACAGTAGCAGTAGTATTTTATAAATATTCCACATTTATTTATATTCCGTTTTTTATTCTTATTTTATATCATTTTTATCTTTATACGCCTACTCTAAAATATTGGGATATGGGCGGTTTTCGGAAAATGGTAATAGATACGGATGCAAAAGTTGTAATTTTTGATGATAAAGTTAAACTGAAACTTGCAAACGTAGAAAGAGTAAGGTTAGAATTGGATGAGAGACCGACAATGTTCTGGTTTCTTACACTGGGCAAGCAATACAAAGAGCTTGTGAATGGTGAGTTGCTGTTTCGACTTGATACGAATGCAAATACTGTAATACATGTTCAATATAAAAAAGATGTGAAAAAAATAATATCAATAATAAGAAAACTCGGACTCCCATGCCGTATACAAAATGAGGATCTTTTAGATGAGGGTATACCAAATTATATATGGTATTTAATTATATTGGTTTTTGGTCTTGGCGGTTTTGTTTTGTTGTTAGTTTTGTTTTTTAGAAATGTTTTTGCATAAAAAAGGCGGTTTTTAAAAACCGCCTTTTTTTATTATTATTGAATTATATTTTTGCTAACTGCAAGTAATAATCATTAGCTCGTTCAAATTTGTGAGCTGCGTTAAATAATCGTTTTTCTTGAAGTTGAGGAGCTAAAATTTGCAAGCCTATAGGCATACCATCTTTATCAAATCCGGCAGGTACACTCATACCTGGAATTCCTGCAAGGTTAGCAGAAATTGTTGCGATGTCTGTTAAATACATTGCAAGCGGATCACTTGATTTTGCCCCAAGTTCAAATGCTGTATTCGGACATGTCGGTGAGATTAAGACATCAGCTTTTTTGAATGCTTCTATAAAATCTTGAGTCACAAGGGCTCTCATTTGCTGAGCTTTTTTATAATATGCATCATAATATCCAGAAGATAGAGCATATGTACCGAGCATTATACGGCGTTTAACTTCGGGTCCGAATCCTTCTGCACGAGTTTTTGTATACATTTCCATAAGATTTTTGGCATCTGGAGTTCTATATCCGTATTTTACACCGTCAAAACGTGCCAGATTTGATGAGCATTCAGCTGTTGCAAGAATATAATAAATTCCAATTGAATGTTTTAAATTTGGTAGAGAAATTTCAATTATTTCAGCACCTAATTTTTTATAATCTTCAATTGCTCTTTCCATTGCTTTTGCAACATCTTCAGAAAGTCCTTCTGTCATAAGCTCTTTTATTACACCGATTTTCATGCCTTTTATATCTTTATTTAAATCTTCGGCGTAATGCTCAATCGGAAGATTTAAAGAGGTACTGTCTTTTGGGTCATGACCTGAGATTACTTCTAAAAGATTTGCAGCATCTTCTACTGTTCTGGCGAAAGGTCCTATTTGATCTAAAGATGAAGCAAATGCAATTAATCCGTATCTTGATACTCTTCCATAAGTCGGTTTCATACCTACAATCCCACAAAATGATGCTGGAAGACGAATTGAGCCGCCTGTGTCAGAACCTAGTGCAAGAGTAGCTTCGCAAGAGGATACACTCGCTGCTGAACCTCCTGATGAGCCTCCTGGAACTTTCTTTAAATCCCATGGGTTATGTACTTTTTTGAAAGCCGAATTTTCATTGGATGATCCCATCGCAAATTCGTCTAAATTTGCTTTTCCGACTATAGGAACCAAATTATTCAAAAGTTTTTCTGTGACAGTAGCATTGAAAGGAGATACAAAATTCTCCAAAATTTTACTTGAAGCTGTTGTTTTTGATCCTTTTAAATTCATGTTATCTTTCAATGCAAGAGGAACACCTGCTAAAAGTGGTAATTCTTCGCCTTTTGCAATTTTTTCATCTACTTTTTTAGCTGTATTAAGTGCAATTTCTTTTGTTAGAGAATTGAAAGCACCTAATTTTTCATCAAGTTCATTTATTCTCTCAAATGCTGCATTGGTTAATTCTACAGCGGAAATTTCTTTATTTTTCAAAGCTCTGCTTTGCTCGGCTGCTGATTTCTTTAAAACCTCGTTCATAATTTCTCCTTAAATTCTTATGAATTTATGGTATGACAAAAACAGTTCTTTAGCAAGTAATACTTTACATTTTAAAGTTATATAATAAATACTGTTACTATTCTCTATATTGAAATTTTATTAAGTTGGCAGAATGTTTTTAATACAGCTTTTGCTTTTTGTATTTCAAGATGAATACAGTTATTTTTGGTAATAGTTTTAACTATTTCAGAAGCTTTTTCATACATTTTAGCTGCCCCATTGAGGTAATCTTTTTGTCTTTGAGATTTTATAAGTCCAAGTTCTTGGAAGTATTGTCCATATTGAAGATAAAGTCTCGATAATAAATCATTAAGACCATATTGTCGTGCTGTTATTATGGCATTTTCAATATTAATTTTGGCGCTTTCAAAATCTGATAATCCTATGCATGCTTTTGCAAGAACCATTTGCAAAAGTATTGCAAAAATGTGGTTATTAATTTTGGGGTTTTGCGCTACTTGCAGAGCTTGTGATGCAATGTCATGAGCTTGTTGCGGACCTTCTGTTATTATTGTTGCATCAGCTATTAAATACCATGTCAGTAATGCACCAAGAGCCATTTTTTCTTTTGAAAAATAAGCTATCTGGTCATTGTATATATCCATAGCTTGATTGGTTTGGTCATTGTGTCTGAAAATTATACCAAGCAAGGATTTTAAAATGTTTTTAGTAAAATTATCACCATTGTTATTTGCATAAGTTACAATTTGGAATAGGTCTTCTTGAAGTCCGTTATATCTTTTACGGAATATATTATTCAATATATTTACAAAATTCCATTTAATTACACATTCGTTGTCAAGATTCTTTGTTTGGGATGATTTATGTATTTCTTCCAAGATTTTTTCAGATTCGGGTATATCACCTTTAATTGTATTTGCAAGGGCAAGTGATATTCTTACTTTGCAAATTAAACTGTCATCTTGAATGTGATTGCGTTCTATTATATCAAATAGGATTGTAAGAATTTCAAAAGAACGGTTGTTGCCTTGCATTACAAGAGCGTTTGCAAGTACAAGGTAGGTCTTTATCCAAGTTTCAAATACCAAATCCATAGGAATTGTTGGATGCGGTTCATTTTTACTTAAAAAGGCATCAAATGCAGGCATTATTTCATTATCTATCATATTGATAATTTGACCGCAGTTGCCTATATTTAAAAGGGCATTTAATTCTGTTGATTTTACAAGAGCCATTTCAAATTTTTGTTCAGGCTGCATTTTTTCTAATACTGCATCAACGCATTCAACTTCTCCATAATAATTCCCTGTTTTTCTGCAACAGCTTGCCATATATCCGAGAAGCTCTATTTCTCTTGGTGTATCTCCGATACTTTTTGCATTTGATATTGCATCAGGCAGATAATCCATCGCTTCTTGGGGGTTAAAATCTGCTAAAAGTTTTCCTAATCTTTCGCAAATATTATATCTTATTTTTAGTGTTTCTGTATCATCTAGTTCATTTATTAAAGCAAGACATTGTTTTTGTGAAATTGCATATAGATTTGTATCTCCTATAAACGAAGCTAATCTGGTATTTTTTGTCCAGATGTCAAGTGCAAGTTTAGGATGTTTAAGGTTTTGTGCTATTATTCCTAAAATTGCGGTTGAATTCATTGTAAATCCGATAAGTGATGAGAATATTTTCTTATTTATTTCTTCAAATCGATCATCAGTTTTGACTGATTTTACAATAGTTTCCCACAGGTAAAGACTTTTAAAACGGTAATAGATATCATTTAGCGGCTCTATGTATTTTTTCTGTTGTAAGTAGGCTATTATATCGCTAAAGTCTTCATCTCTATATTCGAATATTTGTTTTATAAGATTGAGGTTTATTTTTTCTCCTAACAATGCGCAGCCCATAATTGTATAGTAAGCTTTTGAATTGGTGTTTTTTAAAATTGCAAGCCTCTGATTAATTATGTCTGTATATGTTTGGGGAATTATAAAATTCTTATTACTATTCGCTGCACTTTCCTGATATAGTTCAAGAACTTGTTCAAGATATGCAGGGTTCCCATTACTTTGCAGGAATAGTTTACGTTTTGTTGAATCATCAATTTTGGGGAAATTTTCTTCATTTTCTTTTGTATCGGTAAATATATACATCTGTTTTGCATCTAATGGTGCTAAATATACATCTGTATATATGTTTTCTGATTTATCTTCGGGAAGATAGAAAAATCCTTTTACAGGTTTATGTTCGTCATATGCAATAATAATTTTTAAATCACTAAAAATGTAATCTTTTTTGATAAAGTTATTTAAGAATTCATATGAATATCCATCAATATTTTCAAAATTGTTTACGATAATAACAAATTTGCTGTATTGGATTATTTTGTCAAAAATCTTATTTAAAAGTTCAAAATATTTTGTCTTATTTGTGAAAATTGTTTCAAAAGTACCGTTTTTAGAAGGATATAGAAAATTCAAAAGGTCATTTACTTCTTCGACATTCAAATATGGAAATTCATTTTGAAAATATTTTGAAGCATCTTTTCTGAATTTATTGTTATTTATACAGAAATTCGGAAGATTAAAAAGGTTCAATATGATATCCTGAATTAGACCTCCGGGGGTAAGCTGTGATATTGGGGTACAGTTGCCGTAGAACCATATAAAATGTTTATCTTGTAATTCTTGTATAACATGTGATATTACAAGAGTTTTACCGGTACCTTTTGGACCGCTGATTGATATTATTTTTTTTGAGTCAGAAAGTATGCTTTTTACAAGAATATTTTTTGCACTTTGTTGTGCAACGAGGTTTTGTGATGAAAACTCAAAAAGATTAGGTTGTTTATTCTTTGTTTCCTCTTTTTGGGGGAATGGATATTTACATTTTCGGCAATTTAGTGCATTTGGAAAGTTTACACTTTTACACTGCGGGCAAATCTTTAAAATTTCTTGACCGCAGTTTTTGCATACTAAATCGAAAATTGAGTTTATAGTGTTGCAATTTTTACAAACTAATCCGGTTCTTGTTTTGCAATAAGGACATTTTAATGCATTGTCCGGAATTGTTTTTTTGCAAATGGGACATTTCATAATTTAAATCCTGATTAATTAAACGTTTGTTTAATCTTTTCCATAAGCTTGAACAATCGTTTGGAGACTTCTGATTGTGACAAATCCATTTCTGCCGCAATCTCTTTTTGTGTCATACCATTATCATAACGCAATTTAAAGATTTGTAAATACTTTTTATCAGGATTGTCATTGTTTATTTTTTCTAGTGAAGTTAGAACGTGTTGCAAAATCTCTTTTTTCAGAAGAATATCCTCAGGTGTTTCTTTTATATTTACAGGCTCATACATTATTTTAGTATTTGCGTATATATTGCCTGTATTAGAATTGTGCTCATTTTGCAATTGATCTATGGAAACTTCTTTTGTTGGGGTAAAGCCCTCTTTTGTACGGCGTAATCTCCCAGAATCTTTCAATACATTTAGTATAGAGGTGTTTGCTATTTTCTTTAAATAAGCTTCTAAAGTTGCATCTGATGTAATGGTTTTGACAATATTCAAAGAACGCTTGCAAGTTTCATTGAAGAAATCATCATACAAATCTTCATTATTTGCAAATTTTCTGTCGTTTTTTATAATTCTCTCTATTAAATCTATTTTGTCCTGAGTAAATTCCACTATACAATAATCCTTTACACTATTAGTATTATATCATAATTAAAAATTTATGATAAGTCCCAGGTTAAATTCATTGCCAGGAATCTCTCCAGGCGCGGGTTTTACCACATTCAAAGTGTCTTTAACAGTTCGTAACACAATGTCATTAATTTGGTTTGACCCGCTTGATTTTGATATTTGTATATCTTGTATAGTTCCGTCATTTTTTAATTTTATAGCGACTTTAACTTGATTTGAATAGGCATATTCTGTAGCTAGTAAAAGATCGCTTGAAAGTGTTAATCTTATACTTTTGCCTGCTGTTTGCAAATATTTTTTGACTTTATCACTATAAGAAAGATAATCTGGTACTTCCCAAGTTAAACTTTTTATTGATACATAAGGAGTAGGTGTACCTGTGATATTGGGTTTTGTTGCCTGCTGCGTTTGTGGTGCTGTTTTTTCTGCTTGTACGGGTGCTTTTGGTTTTTCTTGTTTTGTTGTATTATTATTCCCTGCCGGAGCTGGTTGTGGTAATCCGGATTCAGGAGTATTCGCAATTAAATTGGTATTGGCTTCGGCATTATTTGGGATTGTATTTTCTGTAGGAATATTGGCTGTGTCATTTTCAATAGGATTTTGAGCCAATATATCAGAATTATTGTTGTTTTTATTTTTCAAAAATAGGCCTGTACCTGCAGCTGCTGCTAATACTGCAACAAGAGCTGCTGCAATAATAATTGCCTTTTTACCTTTTTCGGGGGCTGATACTTTTTCCTGACTTATTGAATTGTCATTTTCTTCATCTAGCAATGATTCATCTTCATCATTTTGATCACTTGAATTAAACAACATCTCAAGTTTATTTTTTGTGCTGTCTTCATCATTAGATTCAACTTGTTTTGGAATGTTGTCAGGATTTTCTTCACTGTTTAATAAATCATCAATTTCAGCAATTAAATCTCCGGTATTTACATCTTCGTTTTCATTATTACCTTCAGGCAGTTCTTCTACATTAAGTCCAAGTTCTTTCAAATCATCTATATTGATATCTTCAGGACTTTCACTGCTATTTGCATTTGTTTGATATTCTTCTGATTCTTCAATAGATTTTTCTTCAGACTCATCAATAAGACTTTCTTCTGATAAATTTTCAAGAGCTAACATTTGATCCAGTTCTTTATCTGCTTCTATTGTATCTTGCTCTGTTTCAATTGAAATGTTTTCTTGATTTTCTTCGTTTGTTTTTAATTCTATATTTTGGTCAAGATCAGCTTTATCTTCCGAATTTATTTCGGATTGGTCAATTGAATCAAAATCCATTAAAGTATTTTCTTCATTATTCAAAGTTACATTTTCAACTAAGTCTGTTTCTTTTTTATATTCAGATGTTGTATTATCTAAAGTTTCTCTATTAGAACTTAATTCAAGGTCACTATTTATATCTTCATCAATTGTTAAGTTTTCATCAAAGGATAATTCTGAAGAAATGTCGCCATCTAATGTAAGTTCATTTTCTTCATTAATATTTTCGAGATTTTCGATTTCAATATCGTCTATGTTTGAATTAGCTTTTTCTTGTATTCCTTCATTATTGATGCTAATTTCATCAAAAGATTCAAGTTCAGGCTCGGTTTCGTCAATATTTGTCTTGAGAGAATTATCTTCAATGTTTGGTGCAATGTCTTCAAAATTAAGCGTTTCAGGCTCTGTTGCGATATTTTGATGAGAGGATTCTTGAGGAATAGTTTCTATGTTATCAATATCAACTGTATCCTGAGTGTTATCGATAAAATCTTTCTTTTCTTCTTGTACAGGAGCTATTTCATCTAAATTTACAATATCTTGCGGAATTTCTGTTGTAGAAATGTTATTAGATGTTTCCATAATTGGAATTTCTTCTAAATCCATCATGGTGTTTTCTTCATTTTCGTTAGTTGTTTCAATTTTATTGAATTCGGTTGTATTTTCAAATGATTCAAAATCAATAATTTCTTCAGTCACTTCTGGTGTTTGATTACTATCAATTGAAGTTGGAACTTCTGATATTTCAACTTGATTTTGCTCAGTAGTGTCAATTATAGTTTCATTATTTTCAAACGGAAGCTCATCAATATTTATATTCATGAAATCTTTTTCATATTCATCAAGGGTTTTGTCTGCATTGTCAGGGGTAAAATCTGGAAGATTTCTTTCAAGATTACTAAAGCCGTTTATTATTTCTTCTTCTTTTTTGGTTTGTTCAACGGTATGTGCTGTTGTATATTCTTTTAGTATCTCAGCGGTTGCTTCTGCAGCTTTATCAAGTGATAAAGGCATATTCTCATTGGTGCTTGAATTGTAATTGTCAATAAATTCAGTAGGATGTTCTGCTCTATAGGATAACATTTCAAAATTTTCAAATTCTATAAATCTGTCTCTCAGTTCAGCAGATTTGGTCAGATTTTTTAATAATAGTTTTTTATCTTTTTCACTTATGTCCTGATCTATTAAAGATAATATTAACATGTCAGATTCGTCAGTTTCAGAGTCGGAAAGTTTTTCAGAAGTATTACCTTTAAAATTCTGAACAAATTCTTTTAAATTTTCAGGTGAAGTCAATTTTTCTTTTTCTATAAAATAATACTCTTCATTTTCATTATTTTTATTAATAAGTTTTGGCTCAAAAAATCCTAAGAATTTAGTATATTTTTTGTCTGTAGACATTTGAAGTACTACATAAATATCGGGAAGAATATCATATTCAAAATGACTTTTAGGAATGAAAATGTAGTTTTCGTTAAATATTACTCTGACATCAATATGAATATTTTTGAGCATAATATCAGAAATATCTAATTCTTCAAGAACTTTATTAATATTATGAATGTTGTATATATCGGATACATCAATGTTTTTATCAGCTAAAAATTTTTTAACTAGATTTGCTCCCAATATATTATAATAAGCACGATTTTTTAAATCTTCTTTTGTAAATTTTTTCGCACTTATGCCTGCATTTTTTTCATCATTTTCATCAATATAAATTAAAGTTTCTTGTCCTGCCATTCTTAATTTCCTCCCTACATCCTATAAGATGACACGAGATTAAAAAATATTCCAATTTTTATGTAAACTTTTGTAACAAATATTGTAAAAAATCTCTGTTTGAGACAAAATTATATATGTCTAGGTTTTTATTTTAGTGTTAATAAGTGTGTAATATATTATAAGGAGGTTTTCTCATGATAAGTTCTGTTTCAAGTGTAAATTTCCGCGGAGATAAAGATCTGAATGCTTTAATTAACGAACCCGGAAAATTTTCAAATACTGCAAGTGCGGCACAACCGCAAACAGCTCCGGCTGAAGACAAAGTTGATTTATCTACAAAAGGTGAAGCTAAAGAGAAAAAACATACCGGTGCTATTATTGGTGGTATAGTTGCAGGTTTGTTCCTACTTTGGGCAGGACTAGGATTAGCTGTTGGTAAAGGTAAAATGGAGTCTTGGAAATTAGCAGAAGGCGCTGAAGGCTGGGGAGCTAAATTAAAAGATTATGTTTATAAGTTTGGTGAATCAGCTAAAAAATCTTACGATGCTACTCTTGGCAAATGGTTTGGTAAAAAAGCCGCTGAGGCTACAGAGGAAGGTAGTAAAATAGTCGATGACGCTGCAAATGCATCTGCTTAATTTGTAAAGTTTACATAAATAAGAAATCCGCTTTATACTTAAAAGCGGATTTTTTATTCTAAAAATTCCGATAAAATGATGTTGCTTACTAAAATACCGTTATTTGTCAGACAATATCCTTCATTTGTTTTTTTTATGTGACCGCTTTTCAGATATTTTGATAAAATGTCTGAATATTTTTTATCAAATTCAATGTTGAATTTTTTATTTATATTTTGTATATTTATTCCTGTCATTCTGCGAAATCCTAAGAAAATTTCTTCTTCCAATCTCTCTTGATTGGAAAGAATATGTTTTGTTTTTTCTGTTAAAGGATTTTTAATATATTTTTTAATATCGGCGTTATTTGCATAGCGTACATTCTCAACATATCCATGGGCTGATAGTCCAAATCCGTAATAGTTTTCATTATTCCAATAGTTTAGGTTGTGTCGGGAATAAAAATCTTTTTTAGCAAAGTTACTGATTTCATAATGCTCAAAATCTGATAATTTAGAAATAGCGCCAAGGTACATATCAGCCTGAATATCTTCATCTGCAATATTTTGGGGTGGATTTTTATAAAAATAGCAGCCTTTTTCTATTTTTAATCCGTATAAAGAAATGTGTTGGATATTTAATTTTATGGCAATATCTAAATCTTTTAAAAAATTGTCTATATTTTGAGTCGGCAACCCGTAAATAAAATCAAGGCTAATGTTATCAAATCCAAAATCTTGTGCTGTTTTAACTGCGAATTCAACATCTTTTGAGGTATGTTTTCGCCCTATTAGTTTTAAAATCTCATTATCAAAACTCTGACAGCCTATGCTTAACCTGTTTATACCGATTTTTTTTAATTCCGTAAGATATTTTTTATTAATATACTCAGGATTCAGTTCCATTGTAATTTCAGTATTTTTTGAAATATTAAAATTTGAGATAATTTTTTCGATTTGATTTGCAGATAAAATTGAGGGAGTTCCACCACCTAAGTACAAAGTTTTTAATTTTTCTGTTTTGTAAAAATATTGTATTTCATTATTTAAAGCGTCAAGGTAATTCTCAATCAATTCCGGCATTGCAAACGATACAAAAGAGCAGTAATAGCATTTTTGTCTGCAAAAAGGGATATGAATATAAGCACTTTCTGTCATAAAAAAATTATATCATGGCTGATTTAAAAAATATTTGCATATGTCGTAAAGTAATCTGATATTACATTTAACAACATTGGCAAAATCCATACCATAATCGCAGCTCCGAATACGGGTTTAAAAAGAAAACTTAATTGGAAAACGTTTACTTGAGGTGCAGTCTTTGAAATTACACCTAGAATAATATCTTGTCCCAAGGTCGCAAGCAGAACGGGTGAGGCTATTTGAAGTCCCATGAATAGGACATTTGAACTCATTTTTATTAAATAATCCATATTAACTATTTCTTTTAGTGGGATAGATGTAGCAAAAAGAGGAAATATTTCAAAACTTCTCAATAGAGCTCTGATTAGCCAGTATACTCCACCAATGTGCATAAAAATTAATACGCCTAAAAGTGCCATAATTCTTGTTAAAATCGATACCTGACTTGATGTGGTAGGATCAAGTACCATTGCAGAAGATAATCCCATTTGCATATTTATCATATCAGCGCCAGCTTCTACAGCGAGAAGAATAAGTTGTGCAAGATATCCAATCATTGCTCCCACAGCAAAATTCAAAAGTATTGACAATACAAAAGAGTCATCAGTTCCTGCCATGGTCTCAGGTCTTAGAAACGGTGTCATTATGATGGTAAATAAAAGTGCCAGACAAATTTTAATCATTCCAGGAATTTCTTTTTTGTTAAAAACAGGTGCAAACCTGAAAAATCCCATAATTCTTGCAAATACATATATGCCTGATGCAAGAGCGGTATTCAATATTGGAAACATTTTCATTAGTTCAACGTAAATTGTATCCATTTGAGATTTTATCTCCCAAGAATTGTAGTTGTCTCAGTCAAGTCAGGTTGAGGATTAGGCATTCTGTTTGTGCGAGAATCTTTTAGTCTTTCCTGATTGTTTATGAAAGGGATTTGTCCAGGATGGCGCATTATGTAATCAATTTCGCCTGTGTGGTTAAATCTGTTCTTTAATTCACCTTGAAATGGTGTTGTATACTTATAATAATCACCTGATAATACATAGCTGTCGTTTTTACTTATTCCGTTGAAAGCAAGAGCCATACCTTCATAAAAAAGATTGGTAAGCATTCTGATAAAACCAAATCCTCCTATTATAATTACAAGGAAAACCCCGAGTATTTTAGGTGCAGCTGCTATTGTTTGTTCTTGTACCTGTGTCACAGCCTGCAAAATACCTACCACAAGTCCTATTCCCGCGGCGACAAGTACACAAGGCATTGATATCGTAAGCATTACGATAAAACCTTTTGATAAATATTCTGCTAAGACTTCCATCATAGTTTGTTTTTCCTTTTAATCATTAATTGTAACTTGTAACAAGTCCCTGTACGATAAGCGCCCATCCGTCAACTGCGATGAATATAAGTAGTTTAAACGGAAGTGAGATAATTGTCGGAGATAGCATAAACATACCTAATGCGAGTAAGATATTTGCAACTACTAAATCAAGAACGATAAATGGTACGAATATAATAAATCCTATTTCGAAAGCTGTTTTTAATTCACTTATAATAAATGCTGGTGCTACCTGCCAGACAGTGATTTCTTCAGGGGACTTTGGCGGTGTTTTTTGTGAAAGCTCGACAAAAAATGCCAAATCAGATTCTCTCGTCTGCTTCATCATGAATTCTTTTAAAGGTTTTGAGCCTTCGCTAATAGCTTCCACTATATTTTGGTTTTGTTTATAAGGAACACTTCCCATATCGTACATTCTTTGGAATGTAGGCCCCATAGTAAAAAAAGTAAGTATCATTGAAAGACCTATAATTACGATAGAAGGTGGGACCTGTTGGGTTCCCATTGCGGTCTTTAGCATTGAAAAGACGATTACAAACCTTAAAAAACTTGTCATACAGCAAAAAACAAACGGCAATAGAGAAAATACCGTCATTACTATAAGCATTTGAATTATAGGGTTCAAATCTTTTATGGCATCCATAAATTTATTCCTTTACTTTCGAAATCATGCTTTTGATTACATTTTCAGATTTTCTAGCATTTTTCTTTTTTGTAATTTCAACTATTTGTGGAAGTTCGTCTATGCCTTTGAAATCCGGAGATACTTTGTAATTTTCAATAGGGACAGGGGGCTTTTGTTCCGGTGATGAAATTGAATTAGAAAAATTTTGTTTTTTTAACTGAGCATTCTGCATTTGTATTTCAAATTCAGATACTGTAGCTGTTTCTAATTTTGAAATAAGAGAAGTTTTGTCAGTATCACTAGCTATAAGAAATTTTTCATTTCCTGCTTTAACTACATATAGAGTTTTTCTGGGACCGATTGACAGAGTATCTTCTATATTCAGAAAATTCGATTTTTTGGAATATATTCCGCCATTTGCAAATTTTTTGTATACGAACAATGCGAAAAATATTAATCCGCACATTGCCATTGTATACACCGTAAAATTCAAAATATAACTTCCCATAATTTATCCTCTATATTAAATAAAATTAAAGATCCTCATCTTCCAGTTCAAAGTCACTGTAATCAAATTCTTCTTCTTCATTAGCCTGTGGCTCTTGTGTTGGCATAGGTTCATTTGGGTTTTCTGCCGGCATAGATTGTTCCTGCATAGGAGATGCAGCCTGCGGTATTGATTGCATATCCTCTACAGCTTCTGTGCCGCCTTTTACTATATCTGAAATTTTTACCCCATACCTGTCATTAATTATTACAAGCTCACCATGACCGATAACTTTGTTTTCTACGCGCAATGTAACTTTATTGTCATAAAGTGCAGCTATATCAATTACAAGTCCGTTCTCTATTTTTTTCAGATTTCCCAGAGTCATTTTTACAGGGTCGAATTCTGCATACATATCGACTTCTATACTATCCCATAAGTTGTTATTTCCTGTTTCTTCACTCATTTTATTTCCTCCGTCCCCATCCCATGGGTATTCAAGTCCCATGTTGGGATTAATTTTAAAATCTTTTTCGTAGTTTTTCATTATAAATTTAAGTGTATCAAGTTGACTGTTTTCAAGTAATATAATATCTTCAGGTTCAAGACCTTTCATTTCTCTTACTGTAAATCTGGTAGAACCTATTTGAATTTTTGCAGGGATTGTGCATTTGTAAAAATCAGAAAATTCAAATTTATCTTCTTTTACAATGACTTTATTTGCTTCTAGTCTGACGGAAGGGAGAGATATGATAAATTTCCCGACTTCTCCGGTTTCTTTATTCTTGACTATGAAAGTTAAATGAATCATATCAAAATTTGTTCGTTTAATATTTACAACAGGTGTTGGTGTCAAAAATTTTGACATAATTCTAAACATATAATCGTTAAAAGCGGTTAAAATTTCACCTTCCAAATCGGTTAGACGATTAATATTAAAACTTCTATTTGCTCTGCCTAAAGCTTTTTCGAGCAGCATAGCAACAGTTTTGTCAGAAATTCTGAAAAACATATCATATAATTTATCAATTCTTATTTTTGTTACAAAATAAGATTCTTTATTCATTAATAAATTTATATTTTTACTTATTCCAATTAATTCAAACCTAAACCCAGGCAGGAAAAATCCATCGCTTGATTTTTGCGCAGCGATTGGAAAAACTTTTTTGAACCAATCATATTCCTCGTACAAATTATCTGTTACGGAAATTTTGGTATGCTCAAGTGCCTGTAAGATATTTTCCATTATTGTGGCTATCCCTTTTTATACGTATAATTTCCCTCTAATACAGTATAATATCTTTTTTCACTACATTTCAACTTTGTAATGTATTTTAATGAAATTTATAAAAATATCAAAAAATTTTAAATATTTTAGTTAAATTTTGAAATTTTTTACAAATTCGGAAATATCACAAGCATCAATTGTACCGATTACTATTTCAAAATCCAGACCAGCATTATTTATTTCTGATTGAAGTTCTTTTTGCATATGAGCTAAAAGACCTGGAATTATAATTTTTTTGTTTTTAACTTTTGAGGTAAAATCATATTTTTTGAGCATATTAACAACCATTTGAGCGGTGAATTTTTCTGCTGACCATGCTGTCAAAACGCTCATCCCATCTGCGGGTGTAACTATTAAATAAGACGGTTGATTAAGTTTTTCTAATTCATTTGCAACCGCAAAAAATGTCAGTGCAAAATTTGTTGTGAGGAATATTAGTGAATTCTCATCCACATTTTTGAATTCATAAATTTTTGATTCTACTTTTAGCGGTTTTTGCGGGTCTGTGAAAATATTTTCTCTCAACATCATTAGTGTCGATATCATTGCTTCGTTAAAATTTTCAAATAATAGCATGTTTGCATATTTGCAGATGTAAAATGCTGATTTTGCACAAAGTAAATCTAAAGATTTTTTTTCCTGAATATTGATTTTTGAAAAATGTATACATACAGGATTTGAATAATCTTCATCTTTTTCTAAAATGGCTTTTTCTCTTATAAATTTTAATTGCCCCGCAGTTTTTGTAAAATCTTTATCCTCAATAATTTTTATAGGTAATTCTTTTAAATATTCATATTCAATAATTCTTTCATCTTTTTCTGTTTGTAAATCAAATTCTTTTGAATTTTTCAAAATTATCAGGTCTATTTGTTTTGTTTTATTTAAAATAGTTATTTCAAAATTTTTAACTTTTTCAAGTTGTTTTTTAAAATCAGGATTCTTGCAATCAAGCATTATGCAAAGAGCAGTCGGATTTAAAAATGTTTTTTCATGTCTGTATAATACATTTTCTCCTCCAATTTTTAAATTATTTATTTCTATTGTTTTTTGAGTTTTTTTCTGTGATATTTCTATTAGTTTTTTTAGCTCTTCTGAAATATATTTACATTTTTCAATATCAATAGCTTCTTTGGCCAGCTTAAAAGCAAATGCCATACAAGTAGGACATCCGCATTCTTTGCAATTTGAATATTTTGCTTTTTTAGCAGCTGGAAGATATTTGAAAATTTGTAATCCTGAAAGTTCCATTCAATCAAGTCCTTTCATAATTTTCAAGGTATTTGGGTTGTTAACAACTATTAAATCTGCACCTGCTGCTCTGATTGCACTGGCTGCAGCTATTTCAAAAAATTTAATCCTATCATTCAGACTTCCCCAAGAATCAGAGAAATCTTTTGATTTTGTTTCTTTTGTTTTTAATGCTTCTTCACAGGCAAAAGATATTATTGGTGCTGATAAATAAATATCATTTTTGCTTTCAAGTTTAATTTTTTCAATAATGCTGTAGCCATATTCAAACCCATATCCGAGACTTCCTATATCAGTATCAATTATTATTTTTTCTAACGGCTGTCCTAAATCAAATGAAAGGATGTTTATTTCTTTTGCTAAGTTTATATCAATAGGAGAGCGAAGTACAATGTAGTGATTATTTTTTGTGAGAGGTACTATTTTTTTATAAGTTTTTTCATTTGCTGATGCAACTATGCATTCTCTGTCAAGATATTTAATTAATTCAGGTAACAGAGATACATCAATGTTATCATCATTTGTCCCTCTTATCATAAGGGGAATTGATATTTGCGGTAAAATATTTTTTAAAATTTCTGCAGCTTTTGGAATATCATTTTTGGTGCTGATGTTAAATTTTAATCCTAAAATATCAGGAAAAAATTCTTGTGCTTTTAAAATAAGCTTTTCTTGTAATTCTTGGATGTTTGTTTTTTTTATTATTTCTTCTTTTAAAAATTCTTGCATAAAAGGAAATCCGTTTTCAAAGTTGAAAATCGGAATTTCCAGAATGTATAAAGATTTTTTTGGAAAACCTTCTTGAGTTTTTTTTAGAAGGTTTTCCAAATTTTCATTATTAACAAGTTTGTCTGTCACTTCTAACTTTTTCCATTAATTCGTTAAATTCTTTTTCATCTAATGTTTCACGTTCAAGTAAGTTTTTAGAAATATATTCAAGCATATCCCTATTTTCAGTTAAAAGTTTTTTTGCAATTTCATATCTTTCATCGACAATTTTTTTAACTTCCTTATCGATTTCAGCTGCAATTTCTTCAGAAAAATCTCTTTTCATTCCAAAGTCACGACCTAGGAAAATATTTTGCTCATTTTTACCATAGGCCATATTACCCATTTTTTCGCTCATACCATAAGCTGTTACCATATTACGAGCCATGCTGGAAACTTTTTCAAGGTCATTGCTTGCTCCTGTTGTAATTGAGTCTTTTCCATATACAATTTCTTCTGCAACGCGACCGCCAAGAGTCATTGTAATAGTGTCTAAAATTTGTGATTTTTTCATTGTGAGGTGGTCTTTTTCAGGTAATACCATCGTAATTCCAAGAGCCATACCCCTTGGAATAATTGATACTTTATGTAACGGGTCACAATTTTTAAGCAGTTTTGCTAAAAGGGCATGACCTACTTCATGGTATGCTGTATTTTCTTTTTCTTCATCTGTAATAATTCTACTTTTCTTTTCTGGACCTGCCATAACTTTATCAATAGCTTCTTCTAAATTGTCCATTGTAATAAGTTTTTGGTCATGCCTTGCTGCAAGCAGTGCTGCTTCATTTAATAAGTTTTGCAAATCAGCACCCGAAAATCCTGGTGTCCTTTTTGCAAGAGTTTTTAATTCTACGTCTTTATCAAGCGGTTTATTTTTTGCGTGTACTTCTAAAATTTGTTCACGTCCTAAAATATCCGGTTTGTTAATGACGATTTGTCTATCAAAACGACCAGGACGCAATAGAGCGTTATCTAAAATATCAGGTCTATTAGTAGCTGCGATTACAATAATATTTGTATTTTCATCAAACCCGTCCATTTCAACAAGAAGCTGGTTTAGAGTCTGTTCTCTTTCATCATGTCCTCCGCCCATACCGGCACCTCTTTGACGTCCGACAGCATCAATTTCATCAATGAATATAATGCATGGCTGATGTTTTTTAGCTTGATCAAAAAGATCTCTTACACGACTAGCACCGACTCCGACAAACATCTCTACAAAATCAGATCCGCTGATTGAGAAGAATGGGACTCCGGCTTCGCCTGCAACTGCTTTCGCCATTAATGTTTTACCTGTACCTGGAGCACCTATTAATAGTACACCTTTTGGGATTTTTGCTCCGAGTTTTATGTATTTGTCACCGTTTTTCAAAAAGTCGACTATTTCTTCAAGCTCTTTTTTCTCTTCATCAATGCCTGCTACGTCTTTGAATGTCGTTTTTACTTTGCTGTCAAGCATTAATTTTGCTTTGCTCTTACCGAAAGACATAGCCTGAGAACCGCCAGCTTGAATGCTTTTGGCTGTTACAACAAGTAGAATTATGAACAAAAGCGGTAATAGCAATGAGCCGATTATACTCATAATTTGTGATGATTCGCTAGGTTTTTTAACTGCTATTTCAGCATCAGATGCTGCTAACTTTTTCATTAAATCAGGATCAGAAGGAGTTAATACTTTGTACTGTTTTACAGGCGGCTGTTTTTCAATAGGCATAAACGGATTCGGCGTAAGAGCGGTTGTTTCTTTTTTTGCCTGCTCTTGCTTTGGCTGTTCTTTGGGAATCGCAATTAGAAAATCATCGGCTTTTTCTATTTTGCTGAATTCGTTATTACTCAATTTTTCTAAAAAGTTTGAGTAAGACAACTCACTTGTCTCAGTTACAGGCCCTCCGATAAATACTGATGCCGTAAATATAATAACAACAATTGCTAATATTATATAACCTGCAGATTGGCTTTTGTTCATTAAATTCTCCCTCTAAATTCTACACATTTCACAAATCCATTATAACTCAAAAATAAGATATGGCTATCATATAACAGATTAAGGTAAAAATTGTTAAGAGTTGTTGCAGGATTGTAGTTTTGTAGCAATAATGAAAGCTTTTTTATTTTATTTGTATTAGTGTGTAGGTTATATGACTGTAAGTAATAATGTAGGAAAATTCAATAATCAAGATGCAGTATTCGCAGCGGGTACAGCTGTTGGGGCTGGAATTTTGACGGGATATGTTGGCGCAAAGTCTATAAATTATTTACCACAGGGGGTTCCTTCTGATACTTTTACAAGTGAGGTTAAAAGAAAACTAATCGGGATTACCGATAAGAAAACTGTTGAAAAAATTGCTGTTTTTGAACAGTATGGGAATGATATTAATAGAGCTTCAGATATAAGAGGGTTATGTGAAGCAGAGATGAAATTTAATCTGAAACTTAATCCGAATATGGCACTTTCTGAATTGAAAAAAGATATAAAAGAAAAATTAACTCATAGTGAAAGTTTCAAAAAATTAGTTGAAAAAAATCAAGATTTGGGATTGGATATATTTTCTGATATTAATCATGCTGAAAATTTTAATGAGTTGACTTATGCTTTAGTTGAAAAAGATAAAGCTTTGTACCAAAACTATTCAATTTATGAAATAAAACGAATGAAAAAAGAGGCATTATACACTAAAGCATTGAACAGCGGTCTTGATATTGATAATTTTGATGATGCTGCAAGTCGAGTAATTTATCAGGCTTATGATTTGCAAAAAGATAAATTTATATTTAATAAGAATAAAATTTCTCAAAAAATGTACAAATTAGTAAAAGATACTGCTGATAAAATGAAATATACAAGAGCTGCAATATATGGTATATCAGGTGCTGTAATTGCAGGAAGTATTACATATCTTATCACAAAACTAGCTCCCAAAAACAAAAATGTTTCTAAAAAGTAAAAACGGGAAATATTTCCCGTTTTTACTTTTAATTAAAAAAATTATAACGAACTACTAATATTATACTTGAGAAACAGAGATGCTTGTAATACCTGAGTTTCTTGCGCTGTCCATTAATTTTACAACAGCACCGTGAGTTGCTTCACCATCTGTTTCAATCATCATACCGTCAGGAAAATTTTGAGCCTGTTGTTTTATATAATTTTCAAGTTCATTGACAGGAATTTCTTGACCGTCAATGTAGTATTTATCATCTGAGCTTACATTGACTGTCAAAATTTTTGAATCTTGCTTTACTTGTTCTTGAGCAACATTTTCAGGTACTGTTAAGTTTAGTCCTTGTTGATCCAGCAAAGGTGCAATTACCATCATGATAATTAACAATACAAGAAAAATATCTGTTAGCGGTGTTATATTTATTTCATTAAATTCTCCGCGGTTACGGCTACTCATTTTTAGACTCCTTGGTTATTTTCTTTAAGCTCTTTTTGTTCTTTTTTAGTTAGAGGTTCTCCTGCTACAATAAGTTTTTTATATTCAGCATCTTGAGCTGCATTCATCACCTTCATGATTTCAGAGCTTTTTACTTTTTCATCGGCTTTTACTACAACTTCAGGTTTTTCAATTGTACTTTTTAAAGCTATAAGTTCATCAGTAAGCTGTTCTTCACTTATTTGTTTGCCATTTACATACATCAATCCTTCTTTGGTAATTGATATAGTGGCATTTTTCTGCTCAATGGCAACTCCGCTGTTAATTTCAGGAACAGTTATAGCGTTATCCATTGATTGAAATGTCGGTGCTACAACCATCATGATAATTAGTAATACAAGAAAAATATCCGTTAATGGTGTAATATTTATTTCAGTAAACAATTTTTCTTTTTTGTTTGTACTTATAGCCATATTTTATTTTCCTTTGGTTTTATAATGAAACATTTGATGCTGTTTTATTTGATTCATCTTCAGAATCAACAAAGCTCAAGAATAGAAGTTTAATTAATTGGAAATCGTCTTCGTATCTTTTTACAATTGATTGGAAAGAGTTGTAAAAAATAACTGCGACAATTGCAACACCAAGACCAAAGGCTGTGGCAATCAAGGCTGAACCTATACCCATTGCAACAGCTGCAGATTGATTGCCTTGAGTAGCTAAATCTTGGAAAGTGTAAAGAATACGTACAACGGTACCGAACAAACCTAGAAATGGTGCCACACCTCCTATTGTACCTAAGATTGTAAGGTGGCTTTCCAATTTTCTTGTCTCTAAAGCAACAGCAATGTCAAATGAACGAGAGAAACCGTTTCTTTGTTCTGAAAATATTCTTACAGCCTCTTCTGTTACTTCTCCTATTGCGCCTCCGCAATTTTCAGCTACACTTTGTGCGCCTTTAAGGTCATTTTTTGCAAGTTCTCTTTGAAGTTTCGGTATAAATAAGACAACATCACGCTTGTTTTTTTTGTAAAATTGAAATCTGTTAATAACAACAGCAACAACCAAAATTGAACAAACAAGGATGGGTAATAATACCGGCCAGTCCAATTGAATTGAGTGTAATAGTAGTTCCATAATTTTTTATCCTCTCTTTTTATGTAATTTATTTCTAAAGATTGCTTGTATTTTCTATTGATAACCCGCAGCTCCAAACACGTTGTAATCAAAAGTAAATTGGATATCAATACTTTGACCTTTATATTCAGCAGGCAAAGGTTTAAAAGGTGCTGTTAGTTTTACTGCATTAAGTGCGGCATCATCAGCGCTTTTCAACCCTGAAGATTTATATACACTGCAAGATAAAAGTCTTCCGTCTTTTGCTATTTTGAAAAGTAAAATAACACGTTTGCTTTCGTTTCCTTTAGGCGGATCCCAATTCATTTTAATTCTTCTTTGTAATTCTCTCATATATGGTCCGAAGTCAGGTTCTCTTATGGTATCAATACCTGGACGTCCGTTAGGATTGCCAGGACCTGGATTACCCAAGCCTCCTGTGCCGCCTCCACCGCCTTTTGCAAGTTTTTGTCCAGAAGAACTGCCGCCTCCTGTCGGAGCGAGTGACGGTGCTGGAGTATAAGAGCCTCCGCTGTTTCCGCTTCCTGATGTAGGACCACCAGAGCCTCCGCCTTTGTTAGCAGTACCTGAACCACTTATTGGACCTGTTGCATAACTGCCTGATTTTGTGCCTCCTGAAGGAACAGGCACTTGAAAAGCTGAACTTGGTTTTGCTACAGTTTTAGGTGTCATTGGAGGTTTTATTGAAGGTCTTGCGGTAGGTGGAGCCGGTTTTGCGGCCTGTGGTGCTTTTGGCGCAGGCGGAGTCGGCTCTTGTTTAGGAGCAGGTGTTGGCTGCTGGACCGCTTTTTGTATTTGTTCTGTTATTGAAGGCTTTTTAGCCGGCTGTGGCTTTGGAGTTTGTGCTTTTGTCGGTTGTTGCGGAGCAGGTGATGTTTTCTTTGATGCCGATGGTGTAGGTGAAGGCATTGATACTTTCTTTGTCGGATCATGATGTCCGCCAGCACGAGAATTTATATCTGAACGATATGGAGTATTCTTGTTAATTGGAGTATCCTCTTTATCAACAAGTACAAATTCTATATCTTTCATTTTAGGTTTCGGTCTTTCAAAGACGTTAAAAGTTATTCCGAAGAACAGTAAAATTAACGATATAAGATATATCATTCCTAATACAACGGGGTGAAGTATTGCAGATATAGTTATATCTTTTTTTAGGCTCTGTCCTTTTTCATTTTTTACTACTACAGGAATAGTGTAGCCTTGAGTGTCATTAAAGTTATCTTCTTCTATATTATCGGTATATTTTCCTAAAATTGACATATCCCTCGACAAACCTTTCATTGTCTTTGTGTTTATGACTGTTTCTTTGAAAACGGTCATAGTTTCTATTTGTTGTAATTTTATTTTAAATTAAGAATAAAATTATTGCCTGAGTTACTAATAATTTGTATTATAAGCAGCAGGATTTACGGTAATTGCTTGGGTAAGAGTTATTTGAATACCGGCATTAGCAGGAATTTCTACATTGTCTCCTTTATCCCAAATTGACTTTACAAGTCCGCCTCCTGCGCCCACTGCTGTACCCAGAGCTGTTCCTTTACCTATATTTCCACCTGATATAGCGCTCATTACAAGTCCGGCTGTTGCTCCTGCTGCGGATCCTACAGCCAAATCTTTGCCGTAATCTTTTGCTACATCCATTTTAGTACCGCCTACAAGTACTCCTGTATTATCGTCAGTTTTAATTACTGCAGATATTGGAATTTGTGTTCCATAAGGTGTAATGATTTGAGTAAACCTTACCATTAATTTTCCATTCATACTCCCGCGTTTTGCTTTAGAGACTTCAAGCACTTGACCTGTAATTGAACTACCTGCAGGAGCTATCAAATTGCCATTGTAGTAAAAATCTGAGCCTAAAGCTACTGATACATTTTGTCCCAAAGTTAAGTTTTCACTACTTAGAGCCATAGTTGTTACTACCGGGATATTTTGCCCTGCTGGTACTGTAACGATATGACCTTTTAGAGTTTGGTTTGTATTTACAGTTTGTGTTTGGTTGTAATATTGTCTTTGATATTGTTGATTTTGCATTCCGAATTGTTGTTGTTGGTAAGTCGGAGTTGCAGGCGGGGTATAGTCAAAATTACTTGCAGCAAAAGATAAATTAGCACTAAGCAATATGGCTGCTAAAACCAAATTTATATTTCTGTTCATAAAATCTCCCTTTCTTCTGACTAAGTATACTTTTTTATAATATTCTATTTTACTTTAAATTCATTGTCAATTTGTTAATATATGTGTAATTTCCAAAGGATCTGTCAAAATAATCATTAAATCAAGCCCTGATTGGAGAGTTGTGTGTTCACCCATTTTTTTCTTTTCGCCCGGTTTGATTTGCAAAGATGCGGTTCCTTTAAGTCTGCTTTGGTAATGGGGCATTTTTATCCATTCTTCAGGTTCGGAAACCCCTCCACCTATCAGGTTGTTGTTTGATGTATAAATATATCCTTTCATTGGTGTAGTATAACCGTCAGGAAGTGTTATTTTTGAAATCCTTATTATCATGGATGCATTGGTCCCGATTACGGGTTCGTTCATTTTTTCAATATACCCTTCAAACATTGTGTTTTCAGGAATTATTTTTGTTTCATATATGAATAAATCGTTTGTTGACAAAAATTTCAATTTCTGTCCTTCTGTCATATATTGAGTAGAGATTTCCTGCGCATTCATAACAGGAATAAATGTACCTGCCGGTAATTCAACAGGGTCATAATCTCTCACTTCAAGTTGAATATTATTTATTGGTTCTGCTGAAATTGCTTGCATTCCATATAAACTCAGAAACATTAAAATTGAACATAACACTCTCTTCATATGCTTATTATAACAGTTTTTAGCTTAAAAGCAAGAAAAATTTTTATACTTAATTATTACGAATGTAAAAATATTTTATATATGAGCAATTTTATTTAGAAAAAATACTTTATATAGATGTATAGTAGTGTGGAAAGGTTTGTAAATTGTGTTTAGTCCCATAGCCTCAACGATATTTGCATATAGAAATGCCGAGAAGACTAAAGATGGCGATATTGGTCGCAGTGTTGTGACGGTTGGACAATGTGCAGGGGTAGCTCAAGAAATTGCAAAATATGATAATATATTTGCTTTATCAGCTAGAAGTGCATTAAAAGCTTATGAAAATATGGCAAAAGAAAGTAAAGCTTTGAGTTATGCGGGTAAGGCGCTTAAATTTGCCGCTGATAATGTAAACCCTTTAATTTGTGCTTCTGGTGCATTAAAAGTTGCGATGTCTGATGATAAAGTTCATTCAGGAATAACTGAGACAATGGCTTTATCAGGGATGTTCTTAGGAGAAGCTGTCATGAAACAGACTTTTGATAATATTTTTAATGAGAAAAATGTAAAAAAAGTTGCACAAAAGGCTTCTGATAATAATATTTTAAAAGGTTTGGCAGATTCGTTTAAGAATTCAAAATTTTCAAGTCGAACAGCTTCATTTTTAAAGGGTGTTTTATTTGTATGCGGCTCAATCGTCTCCTATGCTATGGCTGAAAAAGTCGGTAATTTTTATGCTGAAGATATTATGAAAAAACTCGGAATAGAGAAAAAAACTCCTAAAAAAGAGCTTGATAATAATTCTGATACAGAAAAAATCAATCAAAAGAACTAATACCTTTTATCATATAATATGTTATAATTAACTTATGAAGAAGAGATTTTTTATAGTTTCAGCTGGTTTATTTTTAATGCTGTCAACTTTTGCGAATCCTTGTTATGCAATAAAAATAGGGCTTCAGACAGAAGTTGACCATATTGGTATCGGCTCATCATTAGAGACTTCTTTAATTGATGCCAATACAAATAAAACAGTTACGAAATTTGAAGCTATGAAAGGGTATGAGCTTATACCTTATAAAAATACTATGGCAATAGCTCTGAATGGCAAATTTTATCAAATTTATTCGGATTATGTTGTCCTAAAAGCACCTGCTGGCGGTTTTGTCAGTGCTAAAGGCAAGTGGTACAGAGGAATTTTAATTGTACAAAATAAAAACAAAAAATTAACTGTAATTAATGAAGTTGATCTAGAGGATTATCTTAAAGGTGTTGTGCCATCAGAAATGCCCTCAAGCTGGGAGTTGGAAGCTTTAAAAGCTCAAGCTATTGCAGCAAGAAGTTATGCTTTAGCCAATTTAGGTAAACGCGCTTCATTGGGGTATGACTTAAAGGATACTCCTGAAGATCAAGCTTATGGCGGTGCATCTGCGGAAACTTCAAAAACTAACCTTGCTGTAGAAAGTACAGGCGGACAGGTACTAACTTATAATATGAAAGTTATTCCTGCATATTATTCTGCATCAGCAGGAGGACAGACAATTAATGCTTCTGCAGCTTGGGGAAATGATTTACCTTTTATCCGTTCGGTTCCATCTTATGATGACAATGTTAAAAAGAACGGGCATGGAGTTGGAATGTCTCAGCATGGCGCTAATAATCTTGCAAAAGAAGGGTATAATGCTTATCAAATCTTAACTTATTTCTTTCAAAATGTGAAATTTGCAAAAGTTACCGAAGATTCAGTAAATAATTAGATTTTGTTGGTATCACTGCGTTTTACAGTGGTTCTATCCCTTAAAATATATATATATTAAGAGATATCCGAAAAAATTTCCCCAAACCCCTTGTCAAAAAAGAATAAAGTGCTATAATGATTTTTGTCGAATAGAAATGCATGCGGAAGAGAGAATGGTTTCTGTTATACCGTAGGCGAAAAAGGTAAGAAGGAGGTTCGTAATGAACAAAGAAGAATTGGTAAAAGAAGTTTCTAAAAAAGCAAAAGTTTCTCAAAAAGCAACAGGTGATGTAATTGCAGCTACATTGGAAACAATTGAAAAAGCAGTTTCTAAAGGTAAAAAAGTTACATTAGTAGGCTTTGGTACATTTGAACCAAGAAAAAGAGCAGCTAGAACTGGTAGAAACCCACAAACTGGTGCTGCTTTGAAAATCGCTGCAAAAACAGTTCCTGCATTTACAGCTGGTAAAAAATTCAAAGAACTTGTTAAATAATTTAACAAAGTAATATTTTCAAAGAGGACATCATAAGCTGATGTCCTCTTTTTTATGAGAATATTTTAAATTGTGCAACAAAGGTAATAAATGCCGGCTGAGTTATGTGCAATGTTTACCCTTGGTAAAGCTACAGCTGAATTGTTCTAAAAATTGTATAATATCTGTAGTTTCCCCAGTATATGACTAGAGAAAGATAATTATGCTCAAGATCAGTAGATTCAAGATAAGTTTGCGGGGTAGGTTTTCTTCTTGCACTTGGAAAGTATTTTCCGATAGTGTCCAGTGCTTTTATATGCAGACTTTGCGTAATCGTTAGTTTCGGCTGTGGGATGTGATCTTCATAAAAATTTACCGGTACTACTTCACGATTATATGCAGGAATAATATATTTTATTTTTCCGCTTTCTTTGAATAGTATGTACCATTTTTCTTTATACTCTCTTGGTGTAAGTACATAATATCCCGGTTCTATTGTAATAGTTTTAAAATATATTGGACTAGAAAGTCTGAAAAGGGGGTATGGAGACCAGGTAGAGGTCTGCGTGTCATAGTATTCACCTGGGTCAACATCATGAATATATCTGTGTGTCGGAACTTCTAAATCTCGATATACCTGCTCATAATCAACATTCGCAGCCAAAGAATTAATTGTAGACAAAAATATTGCAGTTATCAGAATTAATATTTTCTTCATAAAGTTATTTTAACTTTTTTTCTTTAAAAATCAATCATTTGTATAGATTATAAGAAAATTATATGTTTTTGTTGTAGAATAGTTTTAGAGCAAAGGAGGATGAGATATGTTGACAGGACCTTTTTTGGATAGAAATTGGATGGGACAGAATCCTGACTATGAAACATCAAAAATTGTGATGTTAGGACTACCGTTTGATGGTACCGTATCGTATCGACCCGGCTCAAGATTTGCTCCGGAACAGATAAGACTTGCAAGTTGGGGATTGGAAGAATATTCTCCTTATTTTGATAAACATTTAGAAGATGTGAATTTTCATGATGCAGGGGATTTAGAATTTCCGCTCGGTAATACTTACAAAACGCTTGATGTAATAGAAAGAAATGTCGAAGATATCTATTGTGATGGTAAAAAAGTTTTTGGAATCGGTGGGGAGCATTTAGTGACACTTCCAGAAATTAAGGCAATTTCAAAGTTTTATGATAATTTGGCTATTATACATTTTGATGCTCATACGGATTTGAGAGAAGAATATCTTGGCGAAGAAATGTCACATTCTGCTGTAATTCGTCACTGTACAAATATTATTGGACCTCAAAATCTTAAACAAGTCGGTATCAGATCAGGCATGAAAGAAGAATTTGAATTTATGAAAATTCATAATACACTAGCTGAAAAATTTGAAGATTTGGATATTTTGAAAAATAAGAAAATTTTCGTGACGGTTGATTTGGATGTATTGGATCCATCTGTAATGTCAGGCACAGGAACTCCTGAAGCAGGCGGTTTGAGTTTCAAAGAACTTATTGATTGGTTTAAGTATTTAAAAGATTTTGAGGTAATAGGAGCTGACGTAGTAGAGCTTGCACCAGATTACGACACATCAGGTGTATCTACGGCGGTTGCAACAAAAGTTATTCGTGAATTATTAATGATATTGTAATTAATTTTAATTTTATTAAATTTATATTTTTAGGGAGCATTTAGGGCTATGATTGACAGAATTAATTTTTTAAAAAATGAGATAAACAAACATAATTATTTGTATTATGTAGAAGATAATCCATCAGTCAGTGATTACGAGTATGACCAATTGTTTGCGGAATTGAAAATGCTAGAGATGAAATATCCTGAATTGAGAACTCCAGACAGCCCGACTCAGCGAGTGGGATCAATAAGTGAAAAATTTCTGCCATATAAGCACAAATACAGATTATACAGTCTTGATAATACATACAGTTATGATGATTTAATTATCTGGTATGAGAAATTATCAAAAGATTTTAAAGATAATGTTGAGTTGGTTTGTGAATTGAAAATTGACGGGCTTGCAATTGCTTTAACCTATGAAAAAGGAATTTTTACAACAGGAGTTACCCGAGGTGATGGAGTTACAGGTGAAAATATTACGACAAATCTTAAAACAGTAAAAGCAATTCCTTTGAAACTTTTTAAAGATATAGATGTGGAAGTACGTGGTGAAATTTATATGCCCAAATCTTCATTTGAAAAGTTAAATGAAGAAAATATGCAAAAAGGAGAAAAACTTTTCGCAAATCCAAGAAATGCAGCCGCAGGTTCTATAAGACAATTAGATAGTACGATTACAGCTCAAAGAGATTTGTCTATATTTGTATACAACTCAAGCTTTGAAAATATTCCTGATGCCCCAAAGACGCACTATGAAAGTATGATGTATCTCAAACAACTCGGATTTAGAGTAAATCCTAATATAAGATTATGCAAAAATATTCATGAAGCTATTGAATATTGCAAAGAATGGGAGACCAAAAGGTTTGATTTGGATTATGCAACAGATGGCGTTGTCATTAAAGTGAATAAGCTTGCTTATCAGGAAGAGTTAGGCTATACAGCTCGTGCGCCTAAATGGGCTACTGCTTTTAAATTTCCACCTGAAGAAGCTACTACAAAACTGCTTGATATAGAATTGAATGTAGGTAAAACAGGTGCAGTTACTCCTGTTGCTATATTAAATCCCGTAAATCTTGCAGGCAGTACAGTCGCTCGTGCAAGTCTTCATAATTTTGATGAAATTAAAAGACTTGATATAAGAGTAGGTGATGATGTAGTAATTAAAAAAGCTGCAGAAATTATTCCTAAAGTTATTAAAGTTGTCGATAATGAATATCATTTTGATTTGCCGGTATATGAAAATCCGAAAGCCTGTCCTGCATGTGGAGCAAGACTTGAGACGAGACCAGATGAAGTTAGTCTATATTGCTCTAATCCAAATTGTCCGTCCCTTTTAAAAGCAAGATTAGAATTTTGGGTATCTAGTGATGCTATGGATATTGATAAAATAGGTCCTGGTATCATTGAACAGCTTTTTGATAAAGGGCTTGTAAGAACTCCGCTTGATTTGTATAAATTGAAGAAAGAAGATTTCTTTAAACTGGATAATGTTAAAGAAAAATCAGCAAATAATATGTATATGTCTATTCAAAACAGTAAAAAACAGCCTTTGAGTCGTTTTTTGACTGCATTAGCGATTAAACATGTCGGAAAGGAAACAGCGGAAATTATTGCAAACGAATTTAAAACACTTGATAGATTATATCAAACAGATTCATTTGAACTTGTTGAAATACAGGGAATAGGATTGAAAATTGCGCTTGAGGTAAGTGAATTTTTTGCAAATCCCAATAATCGTGAGTATTTGGAAGAATTTAGGGCTTTAGGTTTCAATCCTACTCAGGAAGTTGAAAGAATAAGTGATGTATTGAAAGGTAAAACACTTGTTCTGACTGGAACATTAAAAAATATGACAAGAGATGAAGCTCAAGAAATAATTAAATCAATGGGTGGTAAACCCACATCATCAGTGTCTAAAAATACATCTTATGTAATAGTTGGCGAAAATCCGGGTTCAAAATTGGATAAAGCACAAAATTTAGGTGTTATAATATTGACAGAAGATGAATTTCTTGAAATGATAAAAGCAAATTCCCCTGTTGAAATATAAAAGGAAGTGTATATATGAGAAAAAATGCAAGGATAATACAAATATCAGGAATAAAAGGTTTGGTGTTTGTAATATTTGTTGTTACATGTCTGATAATGGGTTTTGTTGGATTCCCTGGACTTGTTGCTATGTGTCTTTGGAATATGGCAAGCAGTTCTTTTGAAGTTATTCCACAAATAAATATTTTTCAAGGGGTACTTTTATGGATAATTGTGGCACTTACTATATATATGATAGGCGGAAGGCAAAATTTTGTTGCTTTAAAGCGTCCATCACAACTTAGTGATGATGAAATAAAAGATTTAATGGAAAAGATTAAAACTCAAAACCAAGTTCACAGAATTAATACAATGATATTAAAATCAGATGAGTTAAAAAAGATTAACCATATTGATGTTAAAGAGTTTGATGACTCAGAATGTAAGAAGGATAAGGAGAAATTATGAAAAGATTTTTAATCGCAGCAGCATCTATGGCCTTGATTGCTGGCATGGCTGTAAACTCAGTAAATGCAGCAACTGGTACAGAAACAGAACGAGGTTATGTCTCAGTAAGTGCATCATCTAATAAAAAGCTAGTTCCGGATACTGCTGAAATATCTATTTCTGTAGTTACGACAGATAAAAAATCTATGCAAAATGCAACAACAGAAAATAAAGAAATTTCTGACAAGATTTATTCTGCAATGAAAGAGTTAATAAATTCTGAAAACGGTGATTTTGTAAAAACAACTAATTTCCGTGCCAATCCTTTGTATAATTATTCAAACGGAAAAAGAAATTTTGACAGATACGAAGTCTCCAATACAATTGTAATTAATACCAAATCAATTGATAAAGTAGGAAGCCTTATAGATAAAGCAATTTCTCTTGGGGCAACCGATGTTGAAAATTTGAATTTTTCAGTTTCAAAGTACGAGCATGAATGCGAAGAGTTGTTGACTTCAGCTACTAAAAAGGCAAGAAATCAAGCAGATATTTTAGTAAAAGCAGCAGGGTCAACAATTGAGGGTGTAAAATCACTAAATGGCAGCTGCAGTCCTAATGCTGTTACAAGAGTTATGTATAACCAAATGAACAAAAGTTTAATGGCTGATAGTGAATCGGCTCAAGGAGCTAGTATGCCTTCTACTCCGATTGAGGTGGGTGTTGTTAAAATATATGCAAATGTAAATGCAAGCTTTTTTGTTAAATAGTTAAATAATGTAAAAAAAATAAACTTTTTAGCAAAAAAAAATCTTTACAGATTTTGAAATAGATGGCTAAAAAGGTTAACCATGAATGTATCTAAAATTAGTATTTTAAATGTAAATAATTCGGGAGTATCTCTTTTCAAGGGGGATACTCCTGCTTTGTCTGAACAGCAAGAGAAGCCAAAAGATAAAAAAAACATAGCTACAAAATTTTTATATGGTGCAGGTGCTGTTTCAGCAGGAATTTTAGTTGCCGCATTAGCTGCTCGAGCAGGATTATTTTCTAAAAGCAAAAATATTATTGATGATGTATCAGGACTCACTGATAGAATTAAAGATGACTTATTGAGGTTTGATTCAAAACCTGTAGAAAAACGAGTTATACCCATGTTCGGAGAACAGCAGGATAGAATAAAGACAGGAGCTGTTAATCTTGATAAAATTAAATCGGTAATTGATTACTCTAAATTTGCAAAATATAAGACACAATCTGAGCAGACTCAATTTTTTGAAAATATATATTCTTCATTAGAAAAATTATCTTATGAAAATCAGTATGAAGAGTTCGGGTATTTTTTGGATTTCTTGAAAAGGCAGAAACCTTCTGATATTAAAGTTAAAATAAACTTTAATATAGATAATTATAAAAGAGATAACAAATTTAGAATATCCAGAAAACTTATGGAATTTTCAAATCAAAAACCGGAATATAATACACATTTGAAAGATTTTATAGCAAAAGCAAATAATTATTTTGTTGATTATTCAAAATATTCATCTTGTATTACAGATGGACAAAAAGCTGGTTTTTTTACAAATACTGAAAATAAAATTCGAAAAATGCCTAGGGATATTCAAATTGAGGAGTTTAGTAATTATTTAAATTTTTTGAAAACACTTGATCCAAAAGATACGGAAGGGCAAGTTTTATTTAGAATAGGCAGATATAGTGATAACTATGAAATAGCAAAACGATCTGTACAGTTTGCAAAAGATAATCCTGATATGCAGGATAAGATTTTGAGTAATTTAATATCTTATGAGCCTGATGAGGATTTTGCTCGTGATTTAGCTTATGCAAATTTTTATAGAGCAGATCATCTTGCTCAACGTTATGATATGAACATCGATAATATTATAAAAATAAGAAATCTTTTAATTGATTCAGGATTAAAATGTAATAAAAATACTCAAATGAAAAATCGTCATGATTGGATTGAAATGGGTATGCCGACATCAAATAATTATATGCTTGGTTTTCAATATAGTTCAAGACTTCCCGAATTACGGAAAGCTGCATTTGAATATGACTTGATGAACGGTATAACTGAGAAAGATGCGGATATTTTAATAAAAAAATTATCAGCTGATATATCTGTTGCAAAAAAATCACCAGAAGAAGTTTTTGCAGAATTAAAAGATACAAATATACCAGAAGATAAAGCAAAAGAGCTTTTTAATATACTAATTGATTGTGATTCCCAATTAAAAAAACAGGTTGAGAATGTTAATTTTACACAAATTCCTAGAGAAGACTATGATAATGTGATAGGCAAACTTTCAAGCAATGCCGAAAATATAAGAAAAAAAACGGATGCTGTATTTGAAGAGTTGAAGAATTACGGCATACCAAGAGAGAAGTCTGAATATATATATAAACAACTTACATCTATAAAAGATAAGACCGATACTGAAGAAAAATACGGCATGAAACTTGAAGAAATGATTAATAAAATCCAAAAAGCAATTATTTCAGAACCTGAAGAAATGATTTAAGACTTCTTCCTGCTCCATCGCCTTTAGTTGATATTATTTCTATTTTATCTTTATAATTCATTGAAGTGGAACTTCCTCCGTCAAATGCCATTGCTCGTTCAAGCCCTAATTTTTTGCAGTATTCCTGTACTTCGTATAAATCCATAGGATGCTCATCAGTAATTATTAAAATATGAGCTTCTCCGTCTTTTAATCCTATAATTGTCCTTGCAGTTTTTTGTAAAACAGAACAAGATTCTCTTATTATTTGACCGTCTTTTTTTAGGATAAAAAATTCTTCTTCAAGTCTTAATTCAGGTAAAATTGATGGCCCGCCTTGAGCTGCTGTCCTTATTATACAACCAAAACTTGTTGAATTATTGTGCGGAGCTATTTCATAACGATATTTTTCACCGCCGTCATTGCATTCAAGAATTCTAAATTCAGTGCGGTTTAGAATTTTATCAAGATTTTTGCGTAAAAGTGAATTGTTTAGTAAATTCTCATTAAATCTTGGGTCTTCAAGAGTTACGTAATCATTTGTAATGTATGAAATTGTTTTTTGGTTTTGTGGATCAAAAAATCCGGCATTTACAGTTAAAACAGCTTGGGTATTATCATGTATTTCTTTATTTGTGATTAACGTCTCACTTGAGACAAATCTGATTTTCCTTTTAATTTTTTCACCATGCAAAATTATATGGTAAATCCCGTCATTAAAATTTATTTCAATAGGATCTGCTGCATAACATAAGTTTCCTAATATAGTTAATAATAATATGAGTACAATTTTTTTCATAAATTATAAATCCTTAGATTTGTAGAAAGCTACTATACATGCTAAAAATGCAAGCGGAGGAAATATTGCTGTAATAAGTGGTGGTAATATTCCTTTTTCTGCAAGCAGGTCAAAAAACGGAAGAGTTATATAATATACAAATATACAGCCGATAGCAATCGTAAACCCAACTAATCTTTGCTCTCTTGGTTTACTGAATCCCAGAAGGGTTCCCATAATAGCCAATAGTACGCATACAAACGGATGGAAAAATCTTTGGAAATATTTATTTAACATGAAACGATATTCTTCAGTCATATTTTCTTCTTTCAATAGTGATATGTAATTTTTTAGATCTTTATTTGTAATATCTCTATCACGTTTTGTACTGTACATCATGAGTGTATAGGCATTTTGAGAAGGCTTGCCTTCTAAAATACTCATATTGTCAAGCTTTAAAATATCTGTAAAAATACCGTCAGAAGATACAACATATTTTGTTATATCATTTAAAATCCATTTATCTTTTAGACATTTTCCTGTTTTTGCAACATAAATTTCTGATAGCTGGTGTACATCGCTATATAATTTTTTAGAAAAATCCAATACAATTATATTTTGCATATCACCAAGTGAAAATTTGGAGATAACAACAGCTTTTGTCGGGTGTCCAGTATCATCTTTTTGGGTATATATGTACTGTGTGGTTGGCCTTACCCCGTTAATAGCTTGCAATTTTTGGCAGGAAAGAGGTATTAATTTATCATATGTCACAAAACACAAGCCTGTTACAATAAAGCTTAATACAAGTATTGGTGCAAGTATTCTGGCAAAAGACATACCTACAGCTCTAAATATTGTTAATTCGCTGTCTTTGCTTAGTTTATCAAATGTAAAAAGCGTTCCTAAAAGTAGACCTACTGGAAAAGCTTTTCCTAAAATTTTAGGCAGTTCATATGTCAAAATAAGTATGGCTGTCTTTATGCCGTATTCCCCTGCAAGAGTTCTTTTAATTGTATTCAAAAGCATTTCAGGTGCAATCCATACAACAGTAAAAAGCAAAATAGACACAAATGCAGCAAAAAATACTTGCGTGAAAATATATTTATCATAAACGGTCAGTCTAAAAAGCTTCATTATAATGCAAAATCCTTTCCAAGATAAAATTCTTTAGCTACAGGATCGACAGCTACATCTTCACTTTTTCCTTGTATTTTTATTTTCCCGTCAAAAATTACGTAAGCTCTGTCTGTAATTGAAAGAGTTGCTTTAGGGTTGTGGTCTGTAATTAAGACTCCAAGACCTTTATCTTGTGAAATTTTTCTTATGTTATCTTTAATTTCTCCTATTGCAATAGGGTCAATCCCTGCAAAAGGTTCATCTAAAAGCATAAAATCAGGACTTGCAGCGAGCGCTCTTGCAATTTCTACACGTCTTCTTTCTCCGCCTGAAAGCGATACTGCAGAATAATTGCGAAGTTTTAATACACCAAATTCTGTCAGTAATTCTTCAAGTTTTCTTTTTTTCTCATCTTCAGTTAGTTTATCATTCATTTCAAGAACTAATTTTATATTGTCTTCAACTGATAATTTTCTAAAAATGGAAGCTTCTTGAGGAAGATAGCCGATACCTGCTTTAGCTCTGATATTCATAGGCCAGCTTGTAATATCCTGCCCGTCAAGTAAAATCTGACCTTTATTGGGTTTTACGAGACCTACTACCATGTAAAATGTTGTTGTTTTCCCAGCCCCGTTCGGTCCCAAAAGACAAACAACTTCACCTTTTTTCATGTTAAATGAAATATCATTTACAACACTTCTGTCACCATATATTTTTACAAGATTTTTTGCAGTTATCTCCATGAGCTCTTTCCCCGCTACCTTAATATATTTAGTATTTTACTGTAAATAATTTGCTATTGCAATTTTTTATCAATCATTGAAATGATTAGCTATATAAGATATCTTTAAGATATGTTAAAGATATATCAAATATATGTTAAAGGAATAATTTAATCGGGTATACCATGATTATAAAACCATTTTCTTTTTCTTTATTTTCTCCTACACACTAACCTTTTACAATGAGATAAAGCCGCGATAGCGGCTATTATTTTGCATTTTTGATTAGTACATATTTACAAGATTTCTAACTTCTTTTAATACTTTTTGAGCTTCTGCTCTTGCCTTTTCAGAGCCTTCCTTTATGATTTTATGTACGATTTCAGGATGTGCTTCATAGTAAGCTCTTTTTTCTCTAATCGGAGCTAGTTTTTCATTAATTAAAGCTCCCAATTGTCTTTTACAATCAGCACAGCCTCTTAATCCTTTTTCGCATTCATATCTTACTTTTTCTATTTGGTCTTTATCTGCGAAAATTTCCCAATATTTGAAGGCGACTTCGCATTCATCTGGATGCCCCGGATCATCTTTTCTCATTCTGCTTCTGTCTGTAATTGCAGACATCACTTTTTTAGATGTTACTTCCGCAGTGTCTGAGATTTTTATGTCATTTTGGAACGATTTACCCATTTTGTTGCCGTCAAGTCCACAGATTAAAGAACAGTGATTTAAAATAGGTTCAGGTTCATTGAAAAAGTCACATTTATAAATATTGTTAAATCTTCTTGCTATATCACGTGTAATTTCAATGTGTGCAACCTGGTCAATTCCGACAGGTACGTATGAAGAATTAAACATCATAATATCTGCACTCATTAACACTGGATAGCCCATTAAGCCATAACTTATTTGGGAATTGGTTCCTTCTTTTGTTCTTAAAATTTTTGCCATATCTTTTAAGGTCGGATCTCTTTCTACCCAATTTTGAGGGGTTACCATTCCTAGATAAATATTTAATTCTGCAATTTCAGGTACAAGTGATTGTACGTATATTGTTGAAATTTCAGGATCAATCCCACAACTTAGCCAATCAATTACAACATCTAATACATCATTTTTCAAATTTTCGGTTTTGTCATATTTTGTAGTGAGGGCGTGCCAATCTGCAACAAAGAAAAAACTCTCATATTTTTTTTGAAGTTCAACCCAATTTTGAATTACACCTAAATAATGCCCCAGATGTAATTTACCTGTTGGTCTCATTCCTGATACTATTCTTTTGTTTTCCATATCTGCACGTCCTTTCTAACTTTTCTATTATAGCAAAAAAAATAAGAAAAGTTTTTAATATTAGTTTGCCTGGATATTTTTTTTATTTATTTACAATAAAAAAAGATGGACTTTAATCCATCTTTTTATGATCTTCCTTCTTTTCCTATTAATTATGCAACGACTCTTGATACAAAATTTGTAATCTCGAAAAATGTATCTTTTACAAACTCTTTTGCTAACGTGCTTACCGGTCTGTTTTCAAGACAATCAAATACATAGTAGATCGGGTCACGTGAATTGTTAAATCTCATCCTTTTGTCTTTCTTATCCAAATATGTGTAATCTTCATAAGAAAAACCTTTATTACTTCTGCGTCTGGTTCTTTTTCTAACCAAAGTTCCAAACTGTCCATTTCCGTTTGTATCGTTTTTTGAACCTGATGTTGTAGGTAACATTTGTTTGCTCTCTTTCTTAACTTCTCTTTATTTATCTCTTACGTATATATAAAGTATATAAGAATAAAAAAATTGCCTTTTTTGTTTGTGTTTTATTAAGAAATGTAAACTTACCATTTATCTATATTTTTAAAGTCATCGAGCGCACCTTTTACAGGAGGTGGATTCCCTTGATTTAAACAGCCGTTACCACGATATCGCAAATTAGTCATTTTACTGTTTCCGGGATTCATTAATTTTTCGTCCATTATGACTTCAAACAAATCATATCCTGCTTTATTCGGACCTTTTTTACCATTAACATCTACCAACCATAAACTTCGCCAATCTCCATTGTATGGAATTATAAAGGAACCGTCATATAAGATATAAACGGTCGCATTATTATAAATGTTTGCTTCATTAAAAGCAGGACAAAGAGTAACATTAAGACCCTTATATTCCTTTATACAACCTTTCGCCAAAGCATTTTTATTACACACCTGCAAAATTTTTAACTCATTTAATACAGCATTGTTAAATGCTCGAAAACCAAATCCGCTATTTACATATACACCTTGTCCATCTCCAAATTCAAATAATACTTTTTGTACTACTTGTGACAAAGCAGAATAATTCTTTTTTATTTGATTTTTAAGCACAATCTTTTCAATTTTGGCAATAATTGAAGGTAATGTCATAGCTGCAACTATACCTATAATTCCTATTATTATAAGAGTTTCTGCCATAGTAAATCCATATTTTACATGTTTCACTGGTATTCTCCTGTATTTTTTATATGTAACACTTTTAAATTATACAAGCATAACTTGTATAAATCAATAAAAAATACAATTATTGCATTGTTTTAATTTTTATAATCATCTCTTAAATTAAGTATGAGGTACTTATGCAACTAAAAAAAGCTCTAGGGAAAAACATTCAAAAATACCGAAAAATTAACAAAATAACTCAGGAAAAACTCGCTGAACTTGTCGGCGTTGAGATTAACAGCATAAGTTCCGTAGAAACAGGTAAATATTTCCCTTCTCCAGATAACATCGTTAATATCGCAAAAGCTCTTAAGGTTTCACTGCCTGATTTGTTCAATTTTAAAGATGAGTATACTAATGAAGACTACTTAGAAGAAATATCCTGCCGCCTTAATTTAATAAAAAATGACAAAAGCAAATTAATGTCTGTAAATGCTTTTTTGGAAAACTTACTTTAATAATTATTTTTCAGCCTTTACATCTTCATCGAGTTCCAGCTCAATATCTTCATCAGCTTTGCTTGCTAAATTTTTTCCTATAGCTTTTTCAAGAGCTGCTTTAGCTGAATTATATTGATAAAGTGCGCCATAATAATTAAGTTGAGCTGTCTGATAGGTAGTTTGTGCTTCTTTAAGCTCGATTGGATCGGCTTCTCCTACTCTATATCTGCCATAAGATAATTCATAATTTTCTTTAGCTTGTTTTACCTGTAAAATAGCGACAGGTATTTGGTTTTTCTTTTCTACAAGAGTAAGATAAGCATTTTGAATTTCGAGATAAATTTGGTTTTGTGTATATTGTGCATTTGCTAATTCTTTATCATAGAGATATCTAGCTTCTTTTATTTCATTTCTTATAAGCATTCCGTTGACAGTCGGAAAGTTTAAGTAACCGCCTAAGTTATAACCGTAATTTGATGTCCAGCTTTTACCACCTAATTGGTATTGACCTTCGATTGAAAGTGTTGGGAAGTAAGATTTTTTAACTAATTTGAGAGTTTGTTTTGCTGTCTCGACTTTTGTTTCTGCAAGTTTTAAATCAGGTCGAGCATCTCTTGCTATATCAACAGCACCATCAAGAGTAATGCTTACAGGCTCATACCTTAGACGTTCTTGGACTGTATAGGCATCAATAAAAGGTACTCCCATTACGTTATTTAATTTTGCAATAGCCAAATTAACAGCATTACTTGCTTGTATCAATTCAAGTTTTGCATTACTTAAATTAGATTCGGCAATAGTTACATCTACTTTGGGATTAAGCCCTATTTCATAAAATGCTTTTGCTTGGTCATAAAACATTGTATATTGAGAGACTGTTGTCTCGGCTACACGTTTTTTTTCATAGGAATACAAAAGATTAAAATAAGCTTCTTTTGTTTGATAGATTACATTGTTTATGGTCTCTGATAATGTTGACTTCTGTCCTTCATATTCTAAACGTCTTATAGTTGCTTGGTTTTGAGTTACCCCAAAATCATACAGCATTTGTTGTAATGTAATTTGACCGAGAATAAAATAGTTAAAAGTTAAGTTTTGTCCTAATGCATCAGATAATTGTAATTGTCGGATTCTTGTATAGCCGGTCTGCCAACTAAATTGCGGAAAATAATTTGACCAAACTTGTTTAATTTTTGCATCAGATGCAAGTACGTCATGAAATGCAGCATTGATTTGGGGATTATTGCCGAGTGCAATTTCAAGACATCTTTCTAATGTAAGATCTATATTTTTTTCGACTGAGCCTTCGATTACAACTTTGTCATTAATTTTTTTAGGTAACACTTCTTCAGCTTGTGGAAATTCTTTCGGATTTATTGTATTTCCAACATTCACAGATTCTGGAGCTCCGATTGCAGATAGTCCCAGATTTATTATAAATGTCATTATTACTATTTTTTTTAGCATAATTTTATTTATTATCCTTATTTTTATTTTCTTTATGTCTTTTTACTAATTTGTATATATTTTGTTTAAAATCTTCAATTAATACATAATATGCCGGAACTAAAAAAGTTCCTATAAATGCAACAGCCATCATACCGCCAAATACTGTCATACCGACTGAATTACGGCTGGCTGCGCCTGCACCTGTTGCAAATACGAGTGGCAACAATCCTAATATAAATGCAATGTTTGTCATCATAACTGCTCTAAATCTTAATTTTGCTGCCTGCATTGCGGCGTCTTTTATACTAAGACCTTCTTGATGTGCGTCTTTTGCAAATTCAATAATCAAAATTGCCTGTTTTGTTGAAAGCCCTATTAACATAACAAGACCGATTTGCGCATAAATATCAAGTGAATATCCGCATACATATTGGAAAAATAATGCTCCGACTAATGCAACAGGGGAAATTAACAGTACAGCAATAGGAAGCATCCAGCTTTCGTATAATCCAACCAAGAAAAGATATACAAATACTAAAGACATAGCTATAATTGGAAGAATTTGTCCTGAAGATTCATGCTCTTGCAGTGAGCTTCCTGACCAAGCATATCCCATATCTTCAGGTAGTACTTCATCAGATATCTGTTCCATAATACTCATAGCTTCTCCAGAGCTTACACCAGGTCTTGTCATACCGTTGATTGTAATAGCAGGATACATGTTAAATCTTGTAAGACTGTATGGTCCGACTATTTCTTTGACTTCTACAACTGAGGTTAAAGGAACCATTGTACCATAAATATTTTTTACAAAGATTTTATTAATATCTGCGGGTTTTTCTCTGAATTCTGAGTCAGCTTGGAGATATACACGATATACACGACCGTATTTATTGAAGTCATTTACATAGGATTTTCCAAAATATCCAGCTAGAGCACTGTATATTTCGGAAATTTCAACACCTTGTGCCATTGCTTTGTCAGCATTGACGTTAATCAATAATTGAGGGAGGTTTGCTGTAAATGAGGTATATACTAATTGGAATGCGGGATTTTTATTCGCTGCAGCTATAAGTTTTTCTGCTTCTTCATAAAGTTCTTGAGGTGTCCTGTTACCTTTATCCAATAGTTCGTATTCAAATCCTCCGAACATACCTAAGCCTGAAATTGATGGTGGTGAAAATACTGCAATTTTTGCAGAAGGATAATTGCTGAATTCTTTTTGCATTTTGCTCATAATACTCTGCATTGAGAGTTCTTTACTTTTGCGTTTTGACCAATCTTCCAATTCAGCAACTATTAAAGCTGTATTTTCACCTGAGTATCCGACTAATGTAATAGTGTTTTCAACTCCGGGGATATTTAATATTTTTTCTTCAATTTCATTTGCTACCATATTTGTTCTTGATGCTGAAGAACCGTCAGGTAATTGAATTTGTGAAAAAATTGCTCCTTTATCTTCTGTAGGTAAGAATCCTTGGGGGATTATATGTCCCATAAAACCAATAAAGGCAACTATTATAAAAAATGTTATGATTGTTGCTTTGGAAGAATCAATGAAGAATTTTGCACCGATTAAATATTTATCTCTTACTTTATTGAACCATTGATCAAATTTTTGTATAACTACAAAATGACTGTGCTCTTCATTAGTTTTTAAAATCATTGAACAAAGTGCAGGGGCTAATGTAAGAGCTACAAGAGTCGAAAGTCCGATTGATGATGCTATACATAGTGCAAATTGTCTGAACATTTGACCGGTAATTCCTGCCATAAAAGATACAGGTACAAATACTGCCATCAAAACCAATGATGTTGCAAGTACAGCTCCAAATACTTCTTTCATTGTGATTTCAGTTGCATCTGTCGGATTTTTTCCTTCTTGAATATGTCTTTGTGTATTTTCTAGTACAACTATAGCATCGTCAACTACAAGTCCGACTGCTAATACAAGTCCAAACAAAATTAATAAATTTATTGAAAAACCCAATAAATTCATAAAAATAAATACCCCTATCAGTGATACGGGTATTGCACAAAATGGTATTAGTGATGCTCTTGCACTGCCTAAAAATAAATATGTAACTATTCCTACAAGAATTACAGCTAAACCTATTGCATTTATAACTTCTTTGATTGATTCTCTTACGAATGTCGTTTCATCACGTTGAATTTTATATTCAATACCTTGTGGAAAACTTTTTGAAAGTTCTTTCATTTTTTTGCTTATTTTATTTGATAAATCAATAGCATTAGCTTCGGGTAATTGGCTTATTGAAATAATAGCAGAGTCTCGGCCTCCTATTCTTGAAAAATATGAATAACTTTCTGCACCGAGTTCTACTCTTGCGATATCTTTTAATTTTACTTGAGAGCCGTCAGGTTTCGATCTTACTATTATATCTTCAAATTCTTTTACATCTTTTAGTCTGCCTTTAGTTCTCATTGTAAGTTTAATAAGTTGAGCATTTTTCATAGGCTCAACTCCTAAATCTCCTGCGGGACTTTGAGTATTTTGATATTGTATCGCCTTGTTTACTTCAGATATCGATACACCTAAATTTGCCATTTTAGTTGCATCAAGCCATATTCTCATTGAATAATCTTTGGTTCCGAATACTGTTACTTTACCTACGCCTTTTATACGAGCAAGTTCATCTTTAATGTATATGGATGCGTAATTTGCAATGTATAAAGAATCATAAGTGTGAGTTGGTGAATTTACTGAAATCATCATTAACCCCGGTCCGCCTGTTGATTTTTTGACGGATAGACCATATCTTTTGACATCTTCAGGAAGTCGCGGGGTTACCAGTTGCAATTGGTTTTGAACGTTTACAACAGCCATATCGGGGTCTGAGCCGATTTCAAAATATAATGTAAGTTGATATTGACCGTTTTGTGAGGTAGATGACATATAAATCATATCTTCTACACCGTTCAACTGTGCCTCAATAGGGGCTGCTACTGTCGATTCAACAACGTCAGAGCTGGCTCCTGCATATGTTGCAGTAACTACAACTTGAGGTGGGGTAATTGAGGGGTATTCTTCCAAAGGCAGAAGATTTATCATTAGCATACCTGCCAAAATTATTGCAAGTGATATTACTATTGCAAGTTTTGGACGTTTTATAAATAAATTCCCGTTATTTTCTTTCATTTTTTATAAACATAGTTTGCTTATTGCAAACATATCCTTTCTCTTTTATTTATTTTTTACTATCTTTAATCGGTTGTTCAGTTGATTTTTCTTTTGCTTCGATTTTTTGCATTTCTTCTTGTGAGACAATTGTGACGGGTCTTCCCGGTGTTAATTTTTGGATACCGTCTATGACTATTCTATCTCCTTTTTTAACTCCTTCTTCTATAATCCAAGCATCCCCTGATTGTCCTTTTGTTTTTATATATGTTAATTGCGGTAAATCTTTTTCATCAAGTTTATATACATATTTGCCTGCTTGATTTTCTTGAACCGCAGTCACAGGTACAACAGGTACATTTGAAGGTTTGTTTGCATATAATTTGGCTGTTAAAAATTCACCTTGAATTAAAGCATTGTTTGGATTTTCGAAAGTTGCTCTCATTGTTATTGTACCTGTTGATTGATCAACTTTGTTATCTTGAAAATCTTGTATACCATCAAATTTATATTTTTCGCCGTTTGATAGATATAATTCAACTTTTCTATTAGTATTAGCATCTCCGTCTGAATTTGCTAAAATTGCATAATCATTTGAATCTAGCGGAAATGTTACATAAATAGGGTTTGTGCTGTTTATTGTTGTTAAAGCTCCTGATGATGGAGTTACATAGTTGCCGACTGTTACATTTATTATCCCGACTTTACCGTCTACAGGGGATTTTACCATTGTATATCCCATTATACGTTGGCTGTCATTGTAATTTGCTTCGGCTGATGCTACTTGTGCTTTTAATGAATCTCTTTGAGAAAGCATCTGGTCATACTGTGATTTTGCTATATAGTCTTTTTTAACAAGTTCTTCAGCTCTTGCAAGTTGTTTTTCAGCATATGCTAATTGAGCCTTTAGATTTGCGACATTTGCTTTTGCCATTTTAGCTGCATTTGAAAACTCTGTCGGTTCTATTTGGAAAAGAGTTTGTCCTTTTTTTACGTAGTCACCTTCTTTAAAATAACTTTTAGTCAGGTATCCTGATATACGAGCAAGAACATCTACTCTATATTTTGCGACTACTCTTGCAGGAGCTTCATAAGTTCTAATAATACTTTTTTCTTGTACTGTATCTATAACGACTTGAGGGGCGGGTTTGCTACGCATTGCTTTTCCTGATTTGATATTATTGAATACAGTAACTCCATATCTTAAAATTATTGCGCCAATAATTAGCGACAATATTATTATTATATTTTTCTTCATTTGTGCTCCCCTAATCGTATTTATTCGGTGATTTTATCTTATTATGTTGTTTTTGCAACATTTTAATTATACCTAAATATTTTTTTAAAAGCAATATATTACATGGGTAAATCAAGTTGTTCTTTGATATATTCAAATACTTTTTGCAGAGCTAAACTGCGATGTGAAATTTTGTTTTTTTCATCTTCTGTCATATCGGCCATTGTTTTGCTAGTTTTGTCCACTATAAATACTGGGTCATAGCCAAACCCATGGGTGCCTGATTGGGTGTAGGCAATTTCTCCTCTGCATTCTCCGATTGTTTTGAAGATAATTTCACCATTTGGATTTATTAATGTCATTGCACAGATAAATTTTGCTTTTCTGTTTTTGGTATTTTGTAGATTAGTCAATAGTTTATCAATTCTTTTTTGCGGAGTATCCGCATATCTTGCTGAGTGAATTCCTGGGGCTCCATTCAGGGCCTCTACACAAAGACCTGAATCATCTGCTAATGTATATTCTTTTATTAGCTTATTTGCTTCTAGTGCTTTTATAATAGAATTTTCTTCAAAGGTTTTCCCATTTTCAATAGGGTTGAAGGATAGACCTTTATCAATTGGTAAAAATTCTATCCCTTCGATATTGAAAAGTTTTGCGATTTCTTTTATCTCTTCGACTTTATGCGGGTTTTGGGTTGCAATTATTATTTTCATAAAACTTGTTTCTCTAATTATTTCCCATAACGTCTTTGTCGGGTCTCAAACTCCAAAATAGCTTCTGATAGTGCATTTTTGTCAAATTCTGGCCAGTATCTTTTAGTGACTATAAGCTCAGAATAGGCAATTTGCCATAAAAGATAGTTTGATATCCTCATTTCTCCGCCCGTTCTGATTAACAAATCAGGGTCAGGTATATTCTTGGTATAAAGATTTTGAGAAATTGTTTTCTCAGTTATTTCATCAGCTGATATTTCACCGGATTGTATTTTATTATAAATATTTTTGACAGCATAAACAATCTCGTCTCTTGCACCGTAGTTAAATGCAATTTGAAGATTTACACCTGTGTTATTTTTTGTTGTTTCAACAGCATTTTTTAGAATTTTTTGTAGTTTTTCACTTAATTTTGTAGTATCTCCGATAAAAGAAATAACAACATTATTTTCATGCATCTCTTTAAGTTCGTTTTGCAATGTGGTACCTAGTAAATCCATTAAAAAATTAACTTCTTCGGGTTTTCTGTTCCAATTTTCGGTAGAGAATGCATATACGGTTAAATATTTTATCCCAAAATCATCGCAGGCTCTCATTGTTGTTTTAAGTGCATCAACTCCTTTTTTATGTCCGAAAGCTGATGGCAGGTTTTTTAATTTTGCCCAACGGCGATTACCATCCATAATGATTGCTATATGTTTTAGTTCTGAATCTTTTACTATTTTTTGTATTTCTTTATCGGCTATTTGAGTCTGCATTCAAAAATCCTCTGCCAGCTAATTATATAAAAAATATTTATAGATGTAAAGCCGATACTTTATTCAAAGTATCGGCTTTATTATCCTGATATATATATAAATTTTTAGTTATTTTTTTCTAAAATTAGTAAAAAAGTCTACAATTTTTGCTAAACCATTGATAGCTTTTTCTGTTCCTTTTGCTACAACTTCATCAGCTTTTGTTGCATATTTTTTAGGGTTTTTGATTATATCATTAACTTTTTCTTTTGCTGCATTAACTGTTTCATTAATTTTTTGCCCGCTTTCGCTGTTTTTCATATTGTCTAGGGTTTGTTTTATTTTAGAAGTTTTAAAGAAATTCTTAATATCTTTACGGTATATGAATCCGGTTACAGCAGCTGCAAGTCCTGCAATTGTAAGAACAGTTTTGCTTAAAGGTGACATTGTCTTTTTAAATTTGAAGTCTTCACCTTTTAATTGTTTTTCATAATTTGCATCAAGATTCCTTTTAAATTGATCTTGAGAAAGAATCTTCTTTTTACCGTTTTTATCAGTAATATGATATCTGTTTTTATTGTCAAGCTGTACTAAATTCCCGCCAATAATAGCTGAATTTGTTACATTTACCATTTCCGTTTTCATAGCGAAATCCTTCTATTAAATACACTTGTATATAGCAAAACCTAAAAACAAATTTTTTTGATATTTTTTTATGATTAATTTTACGAAAATTTACAAAAAACAAGTGCTAAATAATTTTAGCACTTGTTTTTTGTCGTTAACTATTCAGTTGAAAATTCCTAAAATTATGAACAACCTGAATATCCACATTTCAAGCAGATGAAACATCCCTCAGCCATTTGAATTTCATTTCCGCATTCTGGACACTTAACGGTTTTGATTTCTCCTGTCGGGTTATAATCTTCTGTTGATTCTGCTTTAATCGGGTTTGTCATTTCAGTTTTTTTCTCAGATTCTGAAATTGTTTTCATTGATTTTTCAGCTTCAATTTGAGCATCTGATTTTTTAGCATCTAAATTCATTGGCTGGAATTGGCGGCTGTTGTTTCTGTATACAGTAATTCCTTTAAGATTATTTTCATAAGCCAAAATGTAAGCTTGTTCAATATCTTCACGAGTTGCATGTTCTTCAAAGTTTACAGTCTTTGAAACGGCATTATCTGTGTGAAGCTGGAATGCTGCCTGCATTTTTACGTGCCAGTATGGTGATACGTCATGAGCTGTTACGAAAATCTTTTTAGCATTTTCAGGAACACCGTCAATATGAGCAACAGAACCTGTTTTTGCAATTTCTTTCATTAAGCTTTCTGAATAAAATCCGTATTTAATAGCATATTCTTTAAATATAGGATTAATTTCAAGCATTTCAGTACCATCCATAATTAATCTTGAGAATACAAGACCAAATAAAGGTTCAACCCCGCCTGATGCACCTGCTATCATTGAAATTGTACCTGTCGGTGCAATGCAAGTTGTTGTAGCATTTCTAATACCGTATTTTTCGATTTGAGAATCCAAATCTTTCCATTGTTCATCAGAGATTTTACCTGCTGATTTTCCTTTGTATTTGTTATATAGGAAGTTTTTACCATCATAAATACTTCCTTTGAAATTATTAAATCTGCCTCTTTCTTTAGAAAGTTCAATAGATTCGCATTTTGATTCGTAATCGATAAATTCCATAACTTGAGAAGCAAGTTTTGTGCCTTCTTCAGAGCTGTAAGAAATACCCATTTTCATAAGCATATCAGCCCAGCCCATTACACCAAGTCCAATTTTGCGGTTGTTTTGAACCATTTCAGAGATTTGCGGAAGTGGATAATTGTTTACTGCAATTACGTTATCCAAAAATCTAATAGCTGTTCTAGTTGTTTCAGCAAGTTTATCCCAATCTACAATTGGACCGTTAGCACTATCAATTACCATCTTACCAAGATTTATAGAACCAAGATTGCAAGCTTCGTAAGCTAAGAGTGGTACTTCTCCGCAAGGATTTGTAGATTCAATTTGACCTACCAAAGGAGTCGGGTTATCTGAGTTCATTTTATCAATAAATATAATTCCAGGTTCTCCGTTTCTCCAAGCTCCGTCAACAATTAAATCAAATACTTTTTTAGCATTCAATCTTGCAACTACTTCATTATTTTGAGGATTAACTAAATCATAATCAGTGTTATTTTTTAATGCTTCCATAAATTTGTCGGTAATAGCAACTGAAATATTGAAGTTATTTAGTTTATTATTATCTGATTTACAGTTGATAAAATCCAAAATGTCAGGGTGATCAACTCTTAAAATGCCCATATTAGCACCACGTCTTGTACCACCTTGTTTAACAGCTTCAGTTGCAGCATTGAATACTTCCATAAAGGAAACCGGGCCTGATGATACGCCCATTGTTGATCTAACGACACTGTTTTTTGGTCTTAGTCTTGAAAAAGAAAAACCAGTACCACCACCTGATTTATGAATCAATGCAGTATTTTTAACAGTTTCGAAGATACCTTCAAGGCTGTCTTCTACTGGTAATACAAAACAAGCTGCTAATTGTCCTAATTCTCTGCCTGCGTTCATCAATGTCGGAGAGTTTGGCATAAAGTAACAGTTTGTTATTTCTTTATAAAATCTTTCAGCCAATTTTTCTACATCAGCTTGCGTCTTACCAAATTTCAAATCTCCAGATGCTATTGATAAAGCTACACGTCTGAACATATCTGATGGTTTTTCAATACAATTGCCATCTTTATCCCTTTTAAGATATCTTCTTTCCAGAACTTTAATTGCGTTTTCGGATAAATTCAATTTTTCTTCCACTAAGTTCACACTAACCTCCATTTATGTAATAAATAATCCAAGTCTTCTTATTAATTAAAAAATCCTAATCATCCCCATAAATAAAAAAATTATTTAAAGCATGGTTTATTCTCTTATAATACATCAATTAAGAAAGGCATGCAACATGGTTATTTAAATAATTTTCAGTTTTGTAACAAAATATTTTAGCTATATTTAGGGATCTGCATGTTTATAATATAATACTGTCTGAGGTGAAAATTTTTGAAACACTCTAAACTTACAGCCCTGATATTTATAGCATTATTTTTAGGTGTATTAGTTGGACATTTTGCACCAAATTTTGCAGTTAAAATGAAGCCTTTCGCGGATATATTTTTGCGAATGGTTAAAATGATAATAGCACCATTGCTATTTTCAACGCTAGTAGTTGGTATAGCAGGACATGGTGATGCAAAGCGTTTAGGTAAAATAGGTCTGAAAACAATAATTTATTTTGAAGTTGTAACAACACTTGCACTTATAATAGGTCTTACAATGGGCAATATATTCAAGCCTGGTGTAGGATTTGTATCAGGTACATCATTCCATGCTATACAAATGCAGGAAGCAGGTTTGATGGCTGCAACACATGCTCATACTTCAATTGGTACGATGGTTACTGATATTTTTCCAACTAGTGTCATAGATGCAATGGCAAAGGGTAATCTTTTACAAATAGTTGTATTTTCGATTTTCTTTGCACTAGCAATCTGTGCTGTTGGTAAAAAAGCTCAGCCTGTGTTGGATATTTTGAATTCAGTATCGCAGATCATGTTTAAGTTTACAGAATATGTGATGTATTTTGCGCCGTTAGGTATATTTGGTGCGATAGCTGCAACTGTGGGGGCTAATGGGCTGGCTGTTTTGAAAAATTATTTCAAAATAATTGGGGCTTTATACTCTGCACTTGCTGTGTTTGTAATATTAGTTTTGTTTATTGTTTGTAAAATTGTAAAAATATCATTCAGAAATCTTTTGAGGGCATTGCAAGAGCCGGCACTACTTGCATTTACAACAGCAAGTTCAGAGGCCGCTTTTCCAAAAGCTATGGAAATTATGGAAAGCTTTGGGGTTCCCAAAAATATTGTAGGATTTGTAATGCCTACAGGATATACGTTTAATTTGGACGGAAGTACCCTATACCTTGCAATGGCGGTATTGTTTTCTTCTCAAATAGTAGGAATAAATCTTGATTTAAATCAACAGTTGATCATAATGTTAGCTCTAATGCTTACAAGCAAAGGAATTGCAGGTGTGCCAAGAGTTTCTTTGATTGTCTTAGCCGGTACTCTTGCAAGTTTTAATATTCCGATTTTGGGTGTTGCAATTTTGCTAGGAATTGATCAAATTCTTGACATGGGAAGAACAACTGTAAATTTGGTAGGAAACTGCGTAGCAACAGTTGTAATAGCCCGTTGGGAAAAAGTTTTTGATTATGATAAAATGAAAGAGTTCGTAAAGCTTTCAAAAGCTCAAAGTATAGGAGCTGATATTGAAAGATTCAGAAAAGAACATGAAAGAAACTAATAATACAAAATTAAGATAAGAGAAGGATAAAAGAAGATGACAGAAAGTACAAAAGTTGAATTGAAAGATACGTTAAATTTGCCTCAAACAACTTTGGCAATGAGAGCTAACGCTGCTGTTCGTGAAATTGAAATCCAAAAATTTTGGGAAGAAAACAAAATTTATGAAAAATCAATTGAAAACAAAGATAAGACGAATAAATTCATTTTGCATGACGGACCGCCTTATTTGAGCAGTGAAAAAATTCACGTAGGTACAGCTTTGAATAAAATTCTTAAAGACATCTTAATTAAGTATAAATCTCAAAGAGGTTACTATTCACCTTATATTCCAGGCTATGACGGGCATGGATTGCCTATTGAAAATAAGGTAGTAAAAGAAATTAAAGGTGGAAGAAGTGCTCTTACTCCTTATGAATTGAGACAAAAATGTCGTGAATTTGCTCATAAGAACTTGAAAGGTCAAGAAAGTGAGTTTAAACGTCTTGGTGTATGGGGTGATTGGGAGCATCCATATTTGACCATTAATCCTGAATATGAAGCTGAACAGGTAAGAGTATTCGGAGAGATGTATAAAAAAGGTTACATTGAAAAAGGTATGAAACCTGTATATTGGTGTGCATCTTGCGAGACAGCCCTTGCTGAAGCTGAAGTAGAATACGCAGATCATACATCAACTTCAATTTATGTAAGATTCAAATTTGAAGAAGAAGACAAGAAAAAAGCATACAAAGTAGCTCGAGTTGAAAGCGAAAAAGATTTATATGCAGTTATTTGGACAACAACTCCTTGGACAATTCCATCAAATATGGCAATCAGTATGCATCCAAAATTTGAATATACATTTTTTGAATATAAAGGTGATGTATATGTCGCAGCTCAAGAATTATTGGGAGCATTTTTATCAGATGTGAATTGGGCTGAAGAAGATATTAAAGTACTAGGCTCTTGTATAGGTCAAGATTTAGAATTGTTAAATACAAAACACCCTCTAGTTAATAGAAAATCTCCGATAATTTTAGGTGAACATGTAACTTTAGATGCAGGTACAGGATCTGTACACACAGCTCCGGGACATGGTCTAGAAGACTATGAGGTCGGATGTCGTTACGGAATAGAAGTATTTTCACCATTAGACGGAAAAGGAGTATGGACAGATGCAGTACAAGATAAAGATTTAGAAGGGGTTCCATACTATAAAGGAAACAAAATTGTAATTGAAAAACTTCAAAATTGCGGGGCATTACTTGCGCAACAGGATATAAACCATAGTTATCCGCATTGTTGGAGATGTAAAAATCCTGTAATTTACAGAGCAACTCCTCAATGGTTTGTAAAAGTCGATAAATTTAGAGAACAAACTCTAAACGCGATAAAAGATGTAAAATGGATTCCCGCAAGCGGAGAAGCAAGAATTTCAAATATGGTAGCAGGCAGAACTGACTGGTGCATATCCCGTCAAAGAGCTTGGGGGGTACCGATTCCTGTATTCTACTGCGAAGACTGCGGAGAAGTTATCGTAAATGATGAAACAATTGAAAATGTGGCAAAAATATTTGAAAAAGAAAGTTCTGATGCTTGGGTTAAATATTCAGCTCAAGAATTATTGCCTCAAGGTTTCAAATGTCCAAAATGTGGAAAAACACATTTCCGCAAAGAAAATGATATTATGGATGTTTGGTTTGATTCAGGTATCAGTTGGAGAGCTGTGGTTGAAAAACGTTCTGATGAATTAGGACATACACCAGTTGAAATGTATCTGGAAGGTTCTGACCAACACAGAGGCTGGTTCCAATCATCACTTCTGACATCAATTGCAACTCAGGGGAAAGCTCCATATAAAACAGTTCTTACTCACGGTTTTGTATTCGGTGAAGATGGCAGAAAAATGTCAAAATCTCTTGGAAATTATATAAGACCTGATGATATTATAAAAACTTACGGAGCAGATATTTTAAGACTTTGGGCTGCATCAGTTGACTATAGAAACGATACAAAAATCGGTGATAACATAGTGAAACAATTGGTTGAAATCTTCAAAAAAACTAGAAATACTGCAAGATTCTTGGTCGGTAATTTATTTGATTTTGATCCTGCTGTGGACTATGTGGAATATAAAGATTTGAAAGAGTTGGATAAATTTGCATTACATAAATTAAATCATCTGATAGCAGAAGTGACAGAAGCGTTTGAAAATTATGAATTTTACAAATATTTCCAACATCTTCAAAACTTTGCAGCTGTCGATTTAAGTTCATTTTATCTTGATATTGTAAAAGACAGATTGTATACAGCCGGTAAAAAATCCCTCTCACGCAGGGCTTGTCAGACAGTAATGTATGAAATTCTGCAAGCTTTGGTAAGAATGCTTGTACCTGTTATGCCTCATCAGGCTGAAGATATTTGGATGAGTGTTCCTGAATCTCAAAAGGGCGGATTAGTAAGCATATTACTATCTGAATGGCCTGCAACTAAAGCTGAATGGAACAATGAAAAACTAGAGGAAGATTTTTCAAAAATTCTTAAAGCTCGTGAAGTTGTAAGTCGAGCAATTGAACCGTTGAGAGCTGATAAAAAAGTCGGAAGTTCATTAGAAGTTGCAGTATATGTAAGTGTAAAAGATAATGCAGTTCTAAAAGCTAATGAAGATGAACTGTGCAATATATTTATTACATCTCAAGCTTACGTTAATAATGAAAAGCCAGCTAATGTACTAAATGAATATAAAGAAGAGGATTGCACAGTCTGGGTTGTAAAAGCAGAAGGTGAAAAATGTGCACGCTGCTGGAAGTTCAGAAAACTTGATTCTGAAGGTATTTGTGAAGAATGCCACGAAGCAATCAAGTAAAAAAATAAAACTGTGAAATTTAAATATGAAAAGGAAGTCTTATGACTTCCTTTTTGTGTATAATTTATTTATGAAAAAAATTATTGAAAAAACAAAGGTTGAAAAAAAGCTTTTAAAGTCTGAGATAGTAAAAATTTTGGAAGATAGTTCAATAAATGATTATCTTTTTAAAACAGCTGATGAAGTAAGAAAAAAAAATAAAGGTGACGAGGTATATTTAAGAGCCTTAATTGAATTTTCAAATATTTGCAGATGCAATTGCTTTTACTGTGGCATAAGACGAGATAATAAAAATATTGAGCGCTATAGACTTGAAAAAGATGAAATAATAAAACTTGCAAATTTTGCAGTCCAATCAGGTTACAAAACAATAGTTCTTCAAAGTGGAGAAGATCTATTTTTTGATACGGATTACCTTGCAGAAATAATAAAAGAAATTAAAAAATCTGATGTCGCAATAACATTGAGCATAGGTGAAAGAACATTCGAAGAATACAAAATACTGAAAGAAGCGGGAGCTGATAGATTTTTACTTCGAATTGAAACGACTGATGAAAATTTATACAAAAAAATGCACCCGAATATGAATTTTGCAAATAGAAAAAGATGCCTTTTTGATTTAAAAAAACTCGGGTATGAAACAGGTACAGGCTCACTTATAGGGCTTCCTGGGCAAACTTTAGAAAGTCTTGCTGATGATATTTTATTCTACAAAGAATTGGATGCTGATATGATAGGCATAGGGCCTTTGATTGTCCACCCTGAAACCCCGCTAAAAAATGAAAAGAACGGAGATTTAATTCTTGCAATAAAAGTTCTGGCTTTAACCCGCTTGCTTTTGCCTGATATAAATATTCCTGCAACAACAGCCATGGAAACATTACATCCTCAAGGCAGAATTATTGCACTTAAAGCCGGGGCAAATGTTATTATGCCAAATATCACGTTTGAAAAATGCAAAAAGAATTACGAAATCTATCCGAACAAAGTTTCGGTGGATTATTCAAAATTACAAACAGATCTTGAAACTATCGGACGAAAAATTTCTAACCAAAAAGGTTACAGAAAAGACTTTTTAAAATAAAAAAGAAAGGAATTTTTTAATGAAAATTGCTGAAAATATTTTAGAAATAATAGGTAATACACCGCTTGTAAAAATTAACAGAATGAATGAAGGTGGTGCTGAAATTGTCGTAAAACTTGAAAAACAAAATCCAGCAGGCTCAGTCAAAGACCGTCCTGCCCTTAATATGATTGAAAAAGCTGAAAAAGAGGGGTTAATAAACAAAGACACTGTAATAATAGAACCCACAAGTGGAAATACTGGGATAGGTTTAGCTCTTGTGTGCGCAATTCGAGGATATAGAATGATTTTAACAATGCCTGAGACGATGAGCTTGGAAAGACGTAAACTTCTATCCGCATACGGGGCTGAACTTATACTTACTGATGGCACAAAAGGAATGCAAGGGGCCGTAGAAAAAGCAGAAGAACTTCATCAGGAAATCAAAAATTCCTTTATTCCACAGCAGTTTGCCAACCCTGCAAACCCCGATTCTCATTCTTCAACAGCCGAAGAAATCTGGTCAGATACAGACGGCAAAGTTGATATTATTGTTGCAGGAGTAGGCACAGGCGGGACAATTTGCGGAATTTCAAAATTCTTAAAAGAAAAAAATCCTAATATAAAAGCAGTTGCCGTAGAACCTTATGAAAGTCAGGTCTTGGAAGGCAAAACAGCAGGTTCTCACAAAATTCAAGGAATAGGAGCAAATTTTGTTCCTGAGAATTTTGACAAAAGTATAATAGATGAAATAATCCCAGTAAAAAGCGAAGATTCTATTCTCACAGCTCGTCTTATGGCAAAAAAAGAGGGGATTTTATCTGGGATATCTTCAGGTGCAGTACTTTGGGCTGCCAATGAACTTTCAAAACGCCCTGAAAACAAAGATAAATTGATTGTAGTAATCTTACCAGATAGTGGCGAAAGATACCTTTCAAGCGAATTGTTTGAATAATTTTGCGCAAAAATTATTTGTATTTATTCTAAAAAGACATGTATTGACAAAAGCGCCAATACATGTCTTTTTTATGTTTTTCTTTTATCTAATAAAGCGGTTCTCACGAACATCTGGTCGATGTGTAAGAGTGGACTTCGTCCACTACATCATGCCGCCCATACCACCCATGCCTGGCATAGCAGGAGCTTCAGGTTTTTCTTCTGGAATATCAACTACTGCAGCTTCAGTTGTTAATAACATAGAAGCAACAGAAGCAGCGTTAACAAGAGCAGATCTTGTAACTTTAGCTGGATCAACGATACCTGCTTGGAACATATCAACGTATTTGTCGTTCAAAGCATCGTAACCGTAAGCACCATCGTGAGAAAGAATAGCATCAACAACGACATCAGCTTTAGCGCCTGCGTTGCGAGCGATTAATCTCAACGGAACATCAAGTGCTGCAGTCAAGATTTTGAAACCGACTTTTTCATCATCAGAAGAGAATGAAGTTGTGTCAATTTGTTTTTCCAAGTGTTGTTGAACTCTTAACAATTCAACACCACCACCTGGCACGATACCTTCTTCATTTGCAGCTCTTGTAGCGTTAAGAGCATCTTCAATTCTAAGTTTACGTTCTTTCAATTCAACTTCAGAAGCTGCACCAACTTCGATTAAAGCGACACCACCTGAAAGTTTTGCCATACGTTCTTGAAGTTTTTCTTTGTCATATTCTGAATCAGAAGCTTCGATTTGTTTTTTGATTAATCTGATTCTGTCTTGAACAGCTTCTTTAGTTTCGTTGCCGACAACGATAGTTGTCTCATCTTTAGTAACCGTTACACGTTTTGCTTTACCAAGCATTTGAGTTGTAACGTTTTCCAATTTGATACCGAGTTCTTCAGTGAACATTTCGCCGCCTGTAAGAATTGCGATATCTTCAAGCATAGCTTTTCTTCTGTCGCCAAATCCAGGGGCTTTTACAGCAACTGCTCTTAAAACTTTTCTCATTGTATTTACAACTAATGTAGCTAAAGCTTCGCCTTCAATATCTTCAGCGATTAATAACAAAGCTTTGCCATCACGTGCAACTTGTTCAAGTAGTGGAACCAAATCAGAAATAAGGTTAATTTTCTTGTTGCAACAGAATACGTAAGCGTCTTCTAATACTGCTTCCATTCTTTCAGGATCAGTTACAAAGTAAGGTGAGATATAACCTTTGTCGAATTGCATACCTTCTACAACTTTTAAGTTAGTTCCGAAAGATTTACTTTCTTCAACTGTAATTACGCCATCGTGTCCGACTTTTTCCATAGCTTCGGCAATCAATTCACCGATTTCTCTATTGTTGCCTGCTGAAATAGCTGCAACTTGTGCGATTTCTTCTTTTGTATTAACAGGTTTTGACATGTCTTTAATTTTTGCAACAGCGACATCTACTGCTTTGTCGATACCGCGTTTGATAGACATTGGATTTGCACCTGCTGTTAAGTTTTTCAAGCCTTCTCTTACGATTGCCTGAGCAAGAACTGATGCTGTTGTTGTACCGTCACCTGCTACATCATTTGTTTTTGAAGAAACCTCTTTTAATAATTGTGCTCCGGCGTTTTCCAAACCGTCTTTTAGCTCGATTTCTTTAGCAATTGTAACACCGTCATTAACGATTTGAGGTGCTCCGAATTTTTTTTCTAAAATAACGTTGCGGCCTTTAGGTCCAAGTGTAACCTTAACGGCATCAGCAACTGCATCTATACCTTTAAGAAGTGATTTTCTTGCTTCTTCATCAAATACTATACGTTTTGCCATTTTTATTTCTCCATTTTTTAATCTTTCAAATCACATTTACAACTATTATTCAATAATTGCTAAAGCATCTTTAATAGACAGAATTTTGTATTCTACTCCATCCATTTTAACGTCAGTTCCTGCATATTTAGCATAAAGAACAACATCACCTACTTTAACATCCATAGGTTCTCTTTCACCTTTTTCATTAGTTTTGCCCAAACCTACAGCAACAACTTCACCTTTTTGAGGTTTTTCTTTAGCGCTGTCAGGGATAAAAATTCCGCCTGATGTTTGTTCGGTATCTTCAATAACTTTAATAACAATTCTGTCTGCTAAAGGTTTAATCATAATATTCTCTCCTTTTTTCACTAACCTGTCATTCTGAACTTATTTCAAAATCTTTTTAAGATCCTGAAATTAATTCAGGATGACATCTACAATATATTTATATAACGGAATTTAATAATTTTTAAAATCCTTAAGGTTTTTTTAATTATTTATTAAATATTTGAGAGTTATTTTTGCAAGGATTGCAAATTATAAGAAATTCTGCTAGAATAAAATGGTAAAAGCGAAAGGAGCTGAAAATGCAGGCTATGATTGAAATTAGGGGGGGGGGGGGCACCCGAAAATAAGCTCCTCAAAGGTAAAAAAATAGGATTTACATTAGCAGAAGTATTGATAACTCTTGGATTACTTGGAATTGTTATCGCTATGACATTGCCTGGAATAATTAACGGTTATCAAAAAAAGACGACTGTTAAAAAACTTCAACAAGCTTATAATTTTTTGCATCAAACAGTATTGTTAGCTGAGAATGATTACGGTGAAATGAAAGATTGGGTATGTTTTTTACCAAATATGTGCACCGCAGAAGAGTTTGCAGAAACATACATTGTTCCTTATTTTAAAGATCCAAATACAAAAACATTCAGAGCATTGGTTTCTGCAGGATATAAAAATTATCCCAAAGGGCTCAATGGTGAGACAACTATGACTCGTTGGGTATATACAATAAAAACAAATCAAGGATATGTTTATATGGTAAGCTCTTATACTCTTGGTGATGGATCAAGAACTGCTTATTCTGTAGCAATAGATGTAAACGGAGAAAAATTACCCAATGTAGTTGGCAGAGATATTTTTTGGACAACTTATGGTTATAATATATCAAAAGAAAAACATTACATATTACAGATGTCAAATTATTATAATAAAAGTCGAGATGAACTTTTAAGAAGCGATTGTAATAAAAACAATCTTGGTCAATATTGTGGAGCTGTAATTGAAATAGATGGTTGGGAAATAAAAGAAGATTATCCTTGGTAATAATTTCTCCGATAAGGCTATAAACAAACTTTATTTTTATGATATTCTTTACTTATGAATAAATGGGTTTATGTAGTCTTAGTTTTGGTATTTTGTGTATTGTTTTTAAAAGCTTGTGTCCATAGGGATTCCCTAGAGATAGATCAGCCGAAAAATACTGTTCAAAACGATGTTCAGTATGTTCATTTCCCGCCTGCACAAAAAACAGTGACGATTGGGGGGATTGATTATTTGCAATCTCAGGCTCAGATTGGAAAATTCGGCGGAGAAATCCATTCATCTACGATTGGAGAAGGCCCTAAGACTTTTAACCCTTTTAATTCAAAAGATAATATTTCTTCCCTTATGTCTGAGGTTATGTATGACGGGCTTTTGTCGACTGATGCACAGACAGGAGAACCTATTCCAAGACTTGCAAAATCTTTTGAAGTAGTAGGAAATGATTATATAATCCATCTTAGAAAAGGAGTGAAATGGTCTGATGGCAAAGAAATTACAGCGGATGATGTTGTATTTACATGGCAGAATATTATTTTTGACGGGTTTGGAAATACTTCAACAAGGGATTCTCTAGTAATTGACGGGCAATTGCCAACTGTTGAAAAAATTGATAAATATACGGTAAAGTTTTCCACAATAAAACCATTTGCGCCGTTTATCAGAATGCTGTCTACTCCGATTGCTCCGAAACATATTTTTGAGCCTGCGGTTAAAAAAGGTAAGGATTATTTTTATACATTTTTATCGACAAATACCGATCCTAAAACTTTTGTCACTTCAGGTGCATTCAGACTAAAAGAATATGTTCCTGCACAAAGAGTTGTATTTGAACGTAATCCAAATTATTACATAATAAATACAAACAATGAGAAGCTTCCGTATCTTGACAGGCTCGTTTATTACATAGTCGGGGATTTGAATAACGAAGTTTTAAAATTTGAAGGTGGCGAGCTTGATGTGATAAATCTTCAGGGGGCGAATGTTGCAAGATTTAAGGAAAGAGAAGCTCATTCTGACTATAAAATATACAATCTTGGTCCAAGCACAGGTACTATGTTTGTCACGATGAACCTCAATGACCGCAAAAATAAAGACGGAAAATATTATGTTGACCCAGTTAAACAGAAATGGTTCAGGGATGTGAATTTTAGGCTTGCCTGCGATTATGCAATTGACAGAAAAAATATGGTGTTAAATATTGCAAACGGGCTTGGGGAACCGCTTTATACTGCAGAAAGCTTGAACTCGATATTCTTGAATAAAAAACTTCAGCCATATCCGAGAAGTCTTGAAAAATCAAAGGAATACTTGAAAAAATCAGGATTTTATTGGGATAAGAAGGGTCATTTGAGAGATAAAGAGGGCAACCATGTTGAATTTGACCTTTTTACAAATGCAGGCAATACAGAACGTGAAGCAATCGGTGTTATGGTAAAGCAGGATTTGGAAGATTTGGGGATGAAAGTTAATTTTAAACCCATTGAATTCAACACCCTTGTCAACAAACTTGTGAATACTCTTGATTGGGATATGGTTATAATGGGTTTGACAGGATCTCCTTTGGAGCCTAATGGCGGTAAAAATGTATGGATGTCTGACGGAACTTTGCATATGTTTAATCAAAGACTAGAAGGAGATGAAAACAGTACCCGCTTTGATTGGGAAAAAGAAATTGATGAGGTTTATGTAAAAGGTGCACTTGCAACTTCTTTTGAAGAACGTAAAAAGTATTATGATGAGTATCAACGGATTGCTTACGAACAAAAACCTTTTATTTACATATATTCTCCGATTATTATAACGGCAATACGGACAAAGTTTAAAAATATATTTCCGTCCGGGTTGACTGGAATTACTTATAATATTGAAGAAATTTATATTGACGGAGGAGAAAAATAATGCAGGTATTTATTTATATTCTAAAACGAATTTTGCAGTCAATTCCTTTGTTGATAATAGTTTCATTGATAAGCTTTTTTATAATAAGATTATCACCAGTAGATCCATTGGCTGAGTTAAGGTTAAATCCGTCTGTGTCAAAAGAAACTCTTCAGAAAGAAACAGAACGTTTGGGGTTGGACAAGCCGATTATTGTGCAGTACGGCAAATGGGCAAAATCTTTTGTAAAAGGGGATTTAGGGATAACCTCAAACGGTGAGCAGGTAAGTACAAAGTTAAAAGAACGAATTCCAAATACACTTCTTCTTGCTGTTGTTGTAATATTTATGACATGGATAGTCGGGGTGCCTTTAGGGGTATTGGCGGCTTTGAGATGGAAGTCTAAAACGGATAGAATTTTGACGGTTTTGACAAGTATCGGAATGGCAATTCCATCATTTTTCTTTGCGGTATTACTTCTTTTATTTGCAGTAAAAACAGGTTTGTTTCCTGTTGGAGGGCTGACTTCTTCGAATTTCTCGGAGATGTCATTTGGGGGTAAGTTTTTAGATTTAGTGCATCATCTTGTTTTGCCTGTAACTGTTTTGTTTACGATTTCTCTTGCAGGGTTGCAAAGACAGATGAGGGCAAATTTGCTCGATGTCCTTGACAGCGATTATGTGAAATTTGCAAAAGCTAAGGGGCTATCAGAATTTAAGGTTGTATATAAGCACGCTTTAAGAAATGCGATAAATCCGATGATTACCTTATTAGGGTTTGAATTTGCGGGGTTGTTAAGCGGGGCAGCTTTAACAGAATACGTATTTCAATACCCTGGGTTAGGACGTTTGATTCTGGAAGCGGTTTTGCGATCTGATATAAACCTTGTTATGGCATCATTGATGATGGGTGCTGTTATGTTGATTTTAGGCAACTTGATAGCGGATATTCTGCTTATCATTACTGATCCAAGAATAAGGGTTAAAGGAGGTGTTTCATGATAAAAGAGGTTTTGAAACAACTCTGGAAAGATAAATTCGCTCGTATTGCTTTAATTTTGTTAGGCATAATTTATCTTGCTTTGTTTTTTGCAGATTTTATAGCACCTTATACAAAGGATTTTTCTGATAGGACAATGGCTTACGTGCCGCCTTCAAAGATTTTTATGATAGATGAGAATGGTAAATTGTCAAAGCCTTATATATATAATTATCGCAGAGATTTTGACGGTGAAAATCTGAAAATAGTCTATTCACTTGATAGAAGTCAAAAACATTATATAAAATTTTTTGCACAGGGCGAGCCTTATAAATTTTTAGGGTTAATTCCTATGAGAAGACACCTTGTGACAACAGATAGTTCAGGCAGGTTGTTTTTGTTAGGAGCTGATATAAATGGTCGTGATGTGTTTTCAAGGCTTCTATTTGGCGGAAGAATTTCGATGACAATTGGATTTTTGGCATTATTTGTGCTGTTTCCTATAGGACTCCTGTATGGAGGAATTTCAGGATATTTTGGAGGAAAAGTTGATGCGATTATGATGAGGTTTGCAGAAGCTGTTATGTCAATTCCAAGCTTTTATCTTTTGATAATTTTAGCATCTGTCTTGCCTTCAGGCATGACAAGTATTCAAAGATTTATGCTGATTGTAATTATCTTGGCGCTAGTCGGCTGGGCAGGTTTTGCAAGAGTTGTCAGAGGTATGGTGCTTTCTGTTAAAAATCGTGAGTTTGTACAAGCTGCACGTTCAATCGGACAATCAAGGCTAGGAATTATAGTAAAACATATTCTTCCTCAGACAACAAGTTTTGTTATTGTTGCTATGACTTTGTCTGTGCCATCTTATATTTTGTCTGAATCCGGTTTAAGTTTTTTAGGATTGGGTATTCAACAGCCTGATGCAAGCTGGGGGAATATGCTTAAAGAAGCGCAAGAATTTACAAATATAATCTCACGCCCATGGCTTTTAACTCCTGGTTTTTTAATTTTTGTTGCGGTCTTGGCATTTAATCTCATAGGTGATACAATAAGAGATGTTTTAGACCCGAAAAATAAGGTGAGATAGTGGAAGTATTAGCTCAATTATTTGATTTTAATATTATAGAAAGAGTTCTGTCAGCGGTATTGCTTGGATTTGCTGTTGGATTGGAACGTGAAATGACTAATAAATATGCAGGTTTGCGTACAAACATTCTTGTATGTGTCGGGGCTTGTATTTTTACAATAATTTCAATTTATGGATTTCCTGAGGTGTCTGTCACCGGAGATGAATTAGGAACTCGTGATACAGCTCGTGTTGCGGCCCAAGTCGTGACCGGTATCGGTTTTATAGGCGGTGGAACTGTTTTAAGACATGGAGCTAATGTGTTTGGGCTTACAACAGCAGCAACACTATGGGTATCTGCATCTATTGGGATGGCTTGTGGAACTGGTATGTATGGACTTGCTTTAGTATCTACTATTTTTACCATAGTTGTACTAGTATCTGTTAGAATTTTTGAAAAAGATGTACTTACTCACAGTACTAAAAATAAAAAACGTGTTCGAATAAAACTTTCTTGTGTGAGTGAAAATGTTGATGAAATTTATAAATATATAATTGATAATTTTACTCAAATTGTTGAAATAAATAAAAAACAAAGCAATAAATTTGATAATTGTACAAATATATCTTTTACTGCCGATGTTTTGAAAAAACGTCCTGTTCAAGCTATGTACAGAGAATTTGAAAAATTAGTCGGTATAGAGGCTATTACAATATTAGAGCCAGATGAATTAGGATAACATTTGTTACAAAATGTAAAAAACTGATATTTAAAACTAAAGTTCTATAAAGGTTTTGTCGTAAAAGGAATTGTAAAGTTACGATAATAGAAAGGACCTTTAGAATATGGGAATGTCAGCATCACAAGCTAGATTGCTAAGCATTACAGCTCGATTGACCGATAATGAAAATTCAGGTCAAAACATTTCATATTCTAAAATACAATTAGCTGATAAAATGGATCAGATTAATGAGGATTATTTGGAAGCTCTTAAAGCAACAAAATTAACGGTTCTCACAGGGTTTAATAATTCAGAAGAAGTTTATACCGATATTTCATACAGTCTGCTGACAGGCTACAATACTGTTGCAGCAGGAAAACAATATGTAGTTACCAATACTGATGGGAAAGTCTTAGTAACTGATGAAATAGCAAAAGCTTATGAGTCAGGAAATGGAGATATAAATAAATTTTTAGCAGCTCTAGGATATTCTCAAGCAAATATTGATATTACCAAAAATACATCAGGTGATGAGGATACAGATGCGGATAAATTGCTTACAAAACAAAAAGTTCATGAAGCTTGGGACCAATATTTGACTTCAGTCGGATTACATTTTGAAGATGAAGAACATGGTCTTGAATTTGGTTATACAACTCTTGGTGCTGGATATTTTAACGGATATCCAACATATACACTTGATGGTAAAACTGTGCCTTTAAATTATGAAGGAACTACTCAAGAACAGCGTGAATTATATGATTATGCTGTCGCTTTGACTGAGACCTATTATGGAGATTCAGATACCTCTGCTTTGAAGACGGCTGCTGATTCTGAAAATCAACCTTATATCCAATACTTAAAGAATATCTTTAATCGAATACAACAAAGTGGATATTATACAGAGGATGATCCTTCTACCACAATAAAAGATAATGCTTGGTTTGAAGAACAATTACGCAAAGGTGAATTACAATTAGAATATTATTCATCAGCCGATAAAAAGTTTATATCTACTTCAATTGATAGTGATAGTGCAATTCAAGAAGTAGAAGATGAAAGACAAATTGCTATTGTAGAGCAGCAATATGAAATGGATATGGCTGATGCAGAACAGAAAGATAATAAATTCGACCTTGAATTGAAAAAACTAGATACTGAACATAATGCATTACAAACAGAATATGATTCTGTGAAAGATGTTATTGATAAAAATATTGAAAAAACATTTAATATATTTTCATAATAAAAATATTTAATGCGATTTTAAAATTATTTCCCCTAATTTCGTAACTATTTCCCTGCCGCTTTTTTCAAGCGGTTTTTATTTTGGTAATTTTTATGTAAATAATTGTTACAAACTAAGGATTATTTTTTAAAGTTTTAGTCTGAAAAAGCCGTCATACCACATGAATAAATAGGATTGTTACTAACTCGAAAGGATTTCATTTAAGACAATGGGATTATCAGCATCACAAGCTAGATTATTAACTATAACAGCCAGAAAGTCTGACTGTGAATATGAAAGTATGCGTCTTTCTCATGAAAAAATCGCATTGTCTCGTGATATGGAAAAAATTTCGGCAGAATATGATAATGCATTAGCTCAAACTAAACTCGTTTGGGATTATTATGGAAAAGATAGTGAGGTTACGCCACTTAATTATGGATTGTTGATGACACCTTCTGCTTTGAATAATTACACTCCTTCCCCTGTAACTGATTCATCAGGAAGAGTTGTATTGGATGACAGAATGGCTTCAGCTGCAAGAGCTGCTGGAATTCCACAAGAAGGTCTTGACGGGTTGCCATCTTCTGATATTCGTAATAAATTTATTGATTCACTTGTATCTACAGGTTATATAAGTGAAATTCAAGGTGAAAATATTAAGAAAACAACTTATAACCAAACTGCAGGTATAGGCTCTGCTGATCTTGTAAATATTACAGTTATGGATGGTACATTACAAGATGTTATAAATGCAGTATCAGGTGAATATTTTGACTTTTCTGATTTAACAAGTTTTACTAACCAGTTTGTTAGTAAGGTAAGTATAGTTTCTCAAGCAAATAACACCCATACAGATGCCGGTAATAAATTGACAATGGCTGATATATTGACCGGTAATTATATGATGAAGGTTAGAACTGCAACTAACTATAATAACCTTACTGTTGATGGTGGTGCTACTGATGTAATTTGTAATGCCTCAATTTGGGAGCAAATGTTCCAAATTTTTGAAGGATTATTCAATACAGGTGATGAGTATACTCAGGCAGCTCTTAATTATGCAAGACGTATGATAACCGATAAAGTTACCAATTTGGGTGCAGGCATGGATGTAGGTGGCAAATATCCGATCGGTAAAGTTGGTACTGAAGAAGGTAATGATTACAGCTCTGAAGGTAAGAATATTCATGATAACTTTGATGGCTGGACTGAATATAATGATAAAGATGCAAAAACTGATGGATATGTACAACAAGACTGGGTAGCTGATTATATTGGTCTAAGTGGTTTATACAACCACGATAATGATGGAAATAGTGATAATGATGGTGAAGTATCATATGTATCTATAAACTTATCTAATATGTTTAATGCATATCTGACATATTTTGCTCAATATATGGAAGGTATTGGTACCTCATCTTATGAAGTAGGCTCAACTAAAACAAGCAGTAACTTGATTGATGATATGTTCACATTTACAATGGTTACCAATGTGGATACTTCAGGGGATAATCTTCTTGTTGCTGCATTCTGGGATACATTGTTTAACCAAATTTGTACAAAAGGCTGGACTGAAAATGATAATATAAATGATCAAGATTATTTCCAAGAGTCACTTAAAAATGGAAATATCTATATATCAACTCTTGAAGATGACGGATTTTATTATCAAAGCAACTATGCAACACATAGTTATATCCAAGAAGTTACTAATGAAGAGGGTATTGCTCAAGCAGAAGCCAGATATAACAGAGAAAAGAGTAAGATAAATTCTAAAGAAAATATCTTGGATATGAAAATCAAAAATCTTGATACTGAAATTTCATCATTGAGTACAGAATATGATACAGTAAAATCGGTAATTTCAAAGAATGTAGAAAAAGGTTTTAAACGATATAGTGCATAAAAAGCTTCTTTAATAAGAAGCTTTTTTACTTTGTATTATTTCTTATACTCCGGATACAGGCGGCAAATCTATACTTTTAAGTCTTTGCTCAATTCTTCTGTACCATTTCAAATGTTGTTTAAATAAAATTTTGTAATCAGAAATTTCGCCGTTTGAAATTTCATAATCTTGTTCATCACAGACTTTTGTAAGAGCCTGTTCTAAAAGATGAGTATATTCTTTTCTGTCAATTTTAGAATCGTTAAGCTCAATTCTTTTACCGAATTTAACAATGACTTCTGGGCGGTTATCCCTTAGAAAACAGTAATCTATTGCTACTGGTATAAGATTGATTCTTCCGTATTTTTTTACTGCATTTTGAGCAATATATGTCAAACCTGTTTGGAATTCAAAAGGTCTAAAATGAGGAGGTCTTATTATTCCTTGAGGAAAAATACAAAGCATATTTCTTGTATCACCTACAACATCTACTGAATATTGAAGTGCTTTCATTGCAGATTGCGGGGATTTTTTATTAACAGAATATGCTCCGCCTCTTCTTAATAGCGGAAACCTGTTGAGTTCTTCAACCATTAAACGAATTTCTTTGTGAAAAATTCTGTGAGTTATATTGTAGAATACAATTCCATCCCACCAATTACAGTGAGGTGCAAAAAGAATTGTAGGTATGTTTTCTCCGCCATTATAATAATTTTCTTCACCCTGATATCTAAATGCATAGAATCTATTTTGTAACATATTAAAGAAAAACAAGCTTGCAACCCAAAGCCAGAATTTACTTGTTTTTGCGGGCTTAAATTTCTCCTCTTTGTTCCGAAGTTTTGTCGGAGGGATGTCAGAATATAATTTTTCCTCTACAGTCATAAACTAATTCTACTCCATTAAATTAAAATAGGCAAATAGCTTTTATTTAATTTTAAGAAAAATTAACTATATTTTAAAAAGAGTTTTATAAATATATTTTAGATTGATATTTATTTTAAGTTGTTTTATAATATGGACAGCAAAGGAGAGCTTATGGAGACATTGACTAAAAACGAGGGGATAATTACAAAAATAATCGGGCCGGTAATTGATGTGGAATTTCAATCAGGAGAATTGCCCGAAATATATACCGCTTTGAATATTTATAAAGAAGATGGCAGCTATGTGGTAGCTGAAGTGCAGCAAATGCTCGGTGGAAATAGAGTAAGAACTGTAGCTATGTCTTCGACTGACGGTCTCAAACGTGGTATGAAAGTTATTAATACAAACGAACCTATAAAAATCCCTGTAGGAAAACCAATTTTAGGAAGAATTTTAAACGTAACAGGTCAGCCAGTGGATGAAATGGGGCCTGTTGAGACTGATACATATCTTCCAATCCATAGAGAATCTCCAAAACTTGTAGACCAAAATACAAATATAGAAATTTTAGAGACCGGTATTAAAGCTATAGACCTTTTACAGCCGTATCAAAAAGGTGGAAAAATAGGTCTGTTCGGTGGTGCAGGTGTCGGTAAAACAGTTTTGATTATGGAACTCATTCATAATATCGCGATGGAGCATTCTGGTGTTTCAGTATTTGGCGGTGTAGGAGAAAGAACTCGTGAGGGTAATGACCTTTGGAATGAAATGAAAGAATCAGGTGTAATTGATAAAGTTGCTTTGATTTACGGACAGATGAATGAGCCGCCGGGTGCTCGTATGAGAGTTGGACTTTCTGCATTAACGGCTGCAGAATATTTTAGAGATTTTTCAAAACAAGATGTTTTGTTATTTATTGATAATATATTCAGGTTTACCCAAGCAGGATCTGAGGTATCTGCATTGTTAGGTCGTATGCCTTCAGCTGTTGGTTATCAACCGACTTTAGCAAATGAAATGGGAGAATTGCAAGAACGTATTACATCTACTAAAGATGGCTCAATCACATCAGTTCAGGCAATTTATGTTCCTGCAGATGACTTGACTGACCCTGCACCTGCTACGACATTCTCTCATTTGGATGCTTCTACTGTCCTTTCACGTCAAATAGCATCATTGGGTATTTATCCGGCTGTTGATCCTTTGGAATCTACATCAAGAGTTCTTGATCCGAATATTATCGGTGAAGAACATTACAATGTCACTCGTAAAGTGCTAGAAATACTTCAAAAATATAAGGATTTACAGGATATAATTGCGATTTTGGGTATGGATGAATTATCTGATGAAGATAAAGAAACAGTAAATAGAGCAAGAAAAATTCAAAGATTTTTGTCACAACCTTTCTTTGTAGCGGAACAATTTTCTGGTATTGCAGGCAAATATGTAAAACTAGAGGATACAATAAAAGGCTTTAAAGAAATTGTAGAAGGCAAGCATGATGATTTACCTGAGCAAGCTTTTTATATGGTCGGTACAATTGAAGAAGTTGTAGAAAAAGCTAAGAAAATTGAAGAAGGTAACGCATAGATTACAGCCAGTGAGGTATAGAAAGTGCATTTAAAAATAATTACACACGAAAAAGTTGTATTTGATGAAGATGTTGATGAAATCTATACTCGCGGTATGGATGGTGAATTCGGAATTTTGAAAGATCATATTCCGATTATGGCTGCTCTTGATATCGGTGTGACAAAAGTAAAACAAAATGATGAATTAAAGTGCTTTACAACAATGGGTGGGGTTTTACAATTCAAAGACAATGAATGTGTAATTTTGACTACTACAGCTGAGTCGGGCGATGATATTGATGTTGCACGTGCAGAAGAAGCGCTAAGAAGAGCCAAGGCAAGATTAGCGGATAATGATGCCGCTATTGATGCAAAAAGGGCAGAAGCGGCTGTTGCAAGAGCTATCGCAAGATTAAAAGCAACTATGAATAAATAAAATCAGTAAAAGCATGGAAAAGAGCTTATATAACATTTATAAAACTTTTTTTAAAGTGGGGACACTATTGTTAGGCGGGGGATATGTTATTTTACCCCTGTTGCAAAGTGAGTTGGTCGAAAAGAGAAGTTGGATAGATAATGATGAGTTATGTGAGTATACGGCGTTAAGCCAAAGTATTCCAGGGCTTATTGCTGCCAATTTATCAATTTTTGTCGGGTATAAATTAAAACGGACGATGGGGGCATTAGCTGCTATTTCAGGAATGATAACCCCTGCTTTTTTAAGTATCGTTATTTTAGCAAAAATTCTTGAAGAAGTTATAAAATTAAAATTTATACAAGGAATTTTTTGGGGAGTAGGTATAGGTGTTCTTGTACTTATTTATCTTGCTGTAAAAGAAATTTGGCATAAAAGTATTATTGACAAATTTACTTTTGGCGTGTTTTTTGTTATTTTTCTTCTTTCTGTTTGTTTGAAAATATCTCCGGCTGTTCTTATTATTTTGGTAATTATAGTCGGTATTTTAAGACAGTTCTATTTGGACAAAAAAGATAGAGGGCAGACAGAATGATTTATTTGCAGCTTTTCCTTGAATTTTTCCATATAGGTCTTTTCTCATTCGGGGGTGGGTATGCGACTTTACCTTTTTTATTTCATATAGCTGAAACTCATGATTGGTATAGTGCAAAACAGCTTACGGATATGATTGCTGTATCTTCTATTACTCCCGGACCTGTCGGGGTTAATGTAGCAACATTTGCAGGGTATACAACCTCAGGAATTCTAGGAGCGTTAATTGCAACAACTTCAGTTATACTCCCTTCTTTGATTATTGTAATTATAATTTCAAAGCTTCTTGAGCAATTTAAACATAATTTGTATATCAAATCAATTATTTATACACTAAAGCCTGCAGGATGTGGTCTGCTCGCAGCTGTTGGGGTTAATATGTTTCTCAATGAAATAACTCTTTTGGGGGTAGGAATTTTTATTGTATTATTAGGATTAAGTTTTATTAAAAAGAGGGATCCGCTTTTTTATTTAGGAATTTCTGCTTTGTGTGGTTTGTTATACAGCTTTACTAAATTCTTCGGATAATGGTCATATAATTATTTTCAAATATCATAAATTTATGTATAATTTAAATAAATAATAATTATGACAGATTATTTTAAAAATACTTATTATAAACCAGTATCAATGTATAGAGTTGCCATATGTATAGGTATTTTTGTCCTATTGATTGCATTTGCGACAATATTTGTAATGAACAGAGTGCAAAAAGCTAGGTATAGTGTGGGACTTCGTCAAGCTTTATCCATTTTAAGCGAAGCTATGGTTTTTGCAAATTTTGAATCTGATTATACAAAAGAATCGGATGTTTTATATTATTATATTGTGGATGTATTTAATACAAAATTTGATAGTATTGACTGTCTTCATTCAAACGAGTTGGTTTGTAAAGCAAAAGAATACCGAACATTTAATAATAAAGCTAGAATGTCTGATTTAATCTATAACAATGGCAGCAAAATTGGTGTTAATAATTTTCTTTTTTTGATTAATAAACCTAAGTTTACAGATGACAATTTATTTATCACAGTCGATGTAAACGGTGGAAATGTGAAACCTAACAGATTAGGATATGATGTATTTGTATTCCAGATTAAAAACAGTAAAATTCGGGCTATGGGTAATAAAACAACTGCATATCCTATAGAAAAGTACTCATTCTACTGTTATGATAGAAGTACATCCGAAGATGAGCTTTTAGGTATAAATTGTACATACAATGCCTTTTTTGAAAAAGATTATTTTGAGAAATTGTGGTAGGCTAATTATTTGTATTAATAAAAGACCTGTATTGAAGAGCTTGCATAATATGATTTTGTTTAATTTCAGCTGTACCTTCAAGATCTGCAATAGTTCTTGCTAGTTTTAATATTCTATCATATTTGCGTCCTGATAATTGATATTTTGTTATTGCCGTTTTAAGAATTTTTTCAGTATCTTTATCAATTTTGCAGTATTTTTTTATAAGTTTCGGGGTGAGTTCAGAATTGGTTAAAATTCCATCTGCTTTATATCTTTGGGCTTGAATTTTTCGGGCTTTTACAACTCTTTTTCTTATATCGGCAGAACATTCTTCTTCAGATTTTGAGTGTAAAAGTTCATCAGAGGTAAGTCTTGGGACTTCTATTTGTAAATCTATTCTATCCAAAAGAGGTCCTGATAGTCTTGATAGATATCTTGATATTTGAAATTCGGAACAAGTACATTGTTTTTCTTTATCTCCCAAATATCCGCAAGGGCAAGGATTCATAGCCGCAATCAGCATAAATTTTGCTGGGTATGTAATTGAGTGATTGGCTCTTGAAATTACAATTTTAGAATCTTCAAGTGGTTGTCTTAAAACTTCCAAAACTTGTCTTGGGAATTCAACTATTTCATCCATAAATAAAACCCCTCTGTGAGCAAGAGTAATTTCACCTGGTTTAGGATTTGAACCTCCTCCTATAATTCCGTTTGCTGAGGCTGTATGGTGTATGGAGCGAAATGGGCGTTTTGTCATTAAAGGTTCATCAGGTGACAAAAGTCCTGCTATACTATATATTTTTGTAAGTTCAAGTGCTTCATTGAGTTCAAGCGGAGGTAGAATTGATGCAAAGCATTTTGCCATTAGTGTTTTACCGGAACCCGGGGAGCCGGACATCAAAAGGTTATGTCCGCCTGCTGCTGCTATTTCTAATGCCTTTTTAGCTTTTTTCTGTCCCTTTACATCTTTAAAGTCATATATGAATTCTTCATTTTGATTTATTTCAAGATATTCGTTTATATTTATTTTTCTTATTTTAAGCGGAGATTCAATAAAGTGGTTTACAACTTCACAAAGATGAGAGGCTCCATATATATTTACTCCATCTACAATGGCTGCTTCATTCAAATTTATTTCAGGAACTATAATATTTTTAACTCCAAAATCTTTAAGTCCTAAAACTAAAGGTAAAACACCGTTAATCCCTCTGATAGTGCCGTCCAAAGAAAGTTCACCCAGAAATGCGTAATCTTTGATTTTTTCAGGATCAATAAGACTTTCTTCAATTAAAATTCCTACAGCTATTGGCAAATCAAAATTTGTACCGACTTTTTTAATATCTGCGGGTGCAAGGTTTATTACAACTTTTTTAGAAGGGAAAGTATAATTTGAATTTTTGATTGCAGAACGGACTCTGTCTCGAGCTTCATTGATTGCAGTATCTGGAAGTCCTACTATTGAAATTGACGGGATTGAATTTATAATATCAATTTCTACAGTTATTTTATAGGCATCAAGACCAATTATTGTAGCAGTTGTAACTTTATTTACCATAGGACCATTATACTATAAAATCCGTAAATAATTTTTAAAATAATTAAATTTATATATTTTCCTGATATAATTTACTTGTATGAAAGATGAATTTAAGAATATTTTAGCTATAAATTTTGGCGGAATCGGTGATGAGATTTTCTTTCTGCCTACTTTGATATCTTTGAAAAAAGAATTTCCTAATTCGAAAATTACTCTTGCATTGGAACCGAGAAGTAAGTCAGTTAAAGATTTAACGGATATAATTGAGGATTTGTTCTTAATTGATGTAAAAGGTAAAAATAAATATTTTGAACTTTTAAAACTTATATTTTTAGCAAGAAAAGGAAATTTTAATAAAAAGTTTGATATGGTAATTTCTTCAGGAGGAAATAAGTTTATAAGCTTGTTACTTTATATGACAGGAATTAAAGAAAGGTATGGATATAAAAGCGGTGCTTTAAGTGAAAAACTTTTAACAAAAGCTATACCTTTAAATAAAAATCAATATGCCTGTGATATGTACCATGATTTAGTTTCAGTAATTACAGAGCAAAAAACATATTTACCTGAAATAAATGTAGTGCCTCAGGAAAAAATTTCAAATTCTGTATTAATTCATCCAGGAGTTAGTAAATTGAGTGTACAAAAAGGTATGATAAAAACTGTTTCTGCTGAAGTTTGGGCTGAGGTTATTGATATTTTGCAAGATAGTGGTAAAAAAGTAATTTTAGCTGGCGGACCTGATGATAAGGAGTGTATTGAAAAAATAAGAGCTACCTTAAAAAATAAAAATTTTGAAGATTATTATGGAAAGACAAAAAGTTTGAAAGATTTGGCAATACTTATTTCAAAAGCAGAAAAGTTTTTATGTTCTGATTCAGCTCCATTGCATGTAGCTGTAGCTTTAAAGACAAGGACTTATGTTATTTTCGGACCTACTGATGATAAAAAATTAATTCCCCAGTGTGAGTTTGTAACTCCTATAAAAGCAAACGATAATTGTCCAATAAAACCCTGTTTGTGGGAGCATAGACAAACTACATGTGAAAAACTCGATTGTTTAAAAATTACAGCTAAAGATATTGCAAATGTTGTTATTTAGTTTAAATACCGACACTAAGACCTGCACAAAGGTTGATTCCTTGTCCGGTAATGCCTTTTGCATCTTCGGAAATTAAGTATTTACATAATTTAGCTATTTCTGTAGTACTTACAAAACGTTTTTGAGGTATGCAGTCGATGATTTCTTCTTTTGAAAATTCAGATTTTTCAATAGATTCATTGCCTAAAGAAGTATCTACCCATCCGGGATTTATAGTGTTTACAGTGATATTATATTCTGCAAGTTCAAGTGCCAACGCTTTTGTTAATCCTAAAAGCCCTGCTTTTGTTGCAGAATAAAGACTTGCATAAGCTTCTCCCATTACACCTGAAATTGAGCCTATGTTTATTATTCTTCCAAATTTTGTATTTTTCATATAGGGTACAGCTTCAGATATAAGATATGCTGGGGATATTAGATTTACTTTATGTATTTCTTCAATTTGCGCAAGAGTCATTTCTTCGATATTCCCGTAAATGTATTCTCCTGCGTTATTAATGAGTACGTTAATTTGATTTTTTTTAATAAATTCTCCTAAAATTGCTTGATCTTGGGTAAGATCACAGCTACAAAAGTCTTTTGCACCAATAGTTTCAAGAGCTTCTGTATTCCTACCTGTAACATAAAGATTACCTATTGATTTTAATTCTTCTGCAATAGCTTTACCTATACCTTTAGATGCGCCTGTAACTAATATGTTTAACATTTTTTATAGTCCTTAATTATTTTTTGTACAATGAATGATGCCATAAAAATTCCTGCACAACTTGCGACAAAAGGGGTTGAGGCAGGGGTGATTTTTGTATATTCGATTTTTTCGCCTGCTTTAGTTGTAATAACTTCTTTATCGGAAATTTTTTTTAAAGAAAAAGGTTTTTCCCTGCTTGATATTACTGTAATTCCCTTTTCTATTCCGAGTTTTTTGAGTTGATAAATACAATTTGAAATAAAAGGTGCATTTTTATTTTCAATTTCTGATAAATCACATATATATAATTGAGTAGGATCTATTCTGTTACCTGCACCAAGTGAGCTTATTACCGGGATATTATTTTTGATACAGCTTTCAAGCAGGCTAATTTTCGAACGCAATGTATCAATTGCATCAGCTGTATAATCAATTTTATTATTTAAAAAATCAGTTTTTTCACTGTAAAAATCGTCAATAATATTTAATTTAATTTCAGGGTTGATATCTTTTAGTCTTTTTTTAAAAAGATTAGTTTTTTTTTGTCCGATTGTAGAATTAAGAGCAACTAATTGTCTGTTTATATTTGACTTTGAAACAGAATCAAAATCGACAAGAGTTAACTCTCCTATCCCTGCTCTTGTCAAAGCTTCAACACAAAAGCCTCCGACTCCTCCGAGTCCGAATACTGCAACATGTTTTTTAGCAAGTAAATCCTGAATTTCAGATCCCCAAAAAAGTTCATTGCGGGAAAATATCTCATCCATTATAAAAATCCGTTATCCAATGATTCCGTAACCTAAAAGGAAAGTGCATAAGATAAATACACCTGCAATTATTCCGGTTACTTTATTTAATCCTTTTTCTGCACTTTTTTGTGAAGTGAAAATTTGAGATGCTCCTCCCATCCCTGCTATTCCATCACCTTTGGGAGAATGAAGTAAAATTAAAAGTATTAAAAGTAATGCTGAAATTATTTGAATTGTCCAGATAAATGTAACCATTTTTATTTTTTCTCCTTTTTATTAGAAATAAAATGTGCACGTTTTGAATTTAGTTTTATATTTTCAAAAGTATATAGACGTGCAGGTCTTTTAGAAGATGACTTTGTATATTCATCTAATTCAATTAAACCGTCTGTTGACAGTGCTTTTTTACGGAAATTACGCTTATCAAGTTTTTTATCCATAATAAGCTCATATGCTTTTTGCATTTCCGTAAGAGTAAACTTTTCATTTAATAACTGATAGGCAACAGGACAAATCTCTAATCTTTCACGAGTACGTTTTAGTGAATATTCAATAATTTCTTTATGGTCAAAAGCTAATGGAGGCAAATCAGAAATTTTATGCCAACCTATTTCCGGGGTAGAAACTATTTGGATGTCTTCTGATCTTACTAACGCAAAATATGCACAGGTTATAACTCTTGCATTAGGGTGTCGAAGTGGATCTCCAAATGTATATAACTGTTCAAGATAGATGTTATCTACATTAGTCCGTTCTTTTAATACCCTTAGCGCTGCTTGATCTAAGTTTTCAGATAATCTGACATAACCTCCTGGGATTGCCCATTTGTCTTTAAACGGCTCATTTAATCTTTTTACAAGCAATACCTGTAATGATCCGTTTTTAATTGTCAATATTACAACGTCTACTGTTATCTCGTGTGTCTTTGTCTCATTGAACATAATTATTTTTACCCTAACAAAATAATACAATAAAAATATTTTTTTACATTAATTAATATTACATATAATTAATATTTTTTTACAAAAAACTTAAAAAAAGTAAATTTTTGAATTGTTTAATACTTTATATAGATATAATATGGGGAATTTTGGGGATATGATGTCATTTCATTATTTAAATTTCAATAATTTTTATATGACAAATCCATTTATGTATAGTGGATATATGCCGGCATCATTTATGCCTTGCGGATATTATGGATTATATAATCCTTTTTTGTTATTTAACTCTATTGCACAATTAGTTACCGGTAAATCACCCTCATTATTTAATGACGATAAATCTAAGCGTTCGGATTATAATAATTATTACTATAATAATTATAATGCTTACGGCTATTATAATTTTCCGCTTTTTTCTTTTAATAACGGCTTTGGTAATTATTCATATAACAGTCTTTATGACGGGATGTATCCTGTAAAAGATTATTCTAAAGATTTTATATATCCTTCATTTGTACAAACTGATTTATCAAAAGATTATAATAAAGATTATACTTACAAACCATTTTCTTATAATTCATCAAATACAGAAAGTTATAGACCGATTTATTCAACTATAACCGGAAGTCATTTAACAAAAGAGTTTTTAGCTAAAGTTAAACAAGTAGCTAAAAATATAAATTGTGATTATGAAGATTTATTGGCAGTAATGAATTCAGAGTCTACTCTTAATCCGGCAAGTGTTCATAAAAATAAAAATGGGAAGAAAACCGCTGTAGGGCTTATCCAATTTACGGAAAGCGGCGGTATTGCAGAATTAAATAGAACCTATGGATTGAATTTGACTATTGATAAAATAGAAAAAATGAGTGCTATAGAACAGTTAGATTTAGTTGAGAAATATTATAAAATAACAACCAAAAAATTCGGCGGTAAAAAATTGTCAGCAGCAGATTTGTATGCAGTAACATATGTGCCTGGCTTTGCAAAAAATGAAATACTTACAAGACGCGGGGACGGATATTATGAGGGAAATGAAGGCCTTGATGAAAATGGTGATGGCGTAATATCCAAAGATGATTTGAATAAACACCTCGCTAAAAAACGTGTAAATCTTGATACCTTTGCTTGATTAACAAACATTACAATTTGATAATTAAAAGTTGCAGATAAAAATTTTTTCGTGTATTGTCATGGAATAATAGTTATTAAAAATGTATAATTATTATTAAGATGTAGTGTTCAAACTTGAGCAGACACCGGATTAGCGGAAGGAAAATCATGGATAAGGGATATGTAGAAAACGGTTTTATCGTTGACTTGAGCAATGCAAGAAAAACTTCTGAAATTATTTATGAATTAAGCAGAATTCTTGACTTGCCTGAGGCAAAAGGGAAAAAAGTTTGTCTAAAACTAGGTGAGGTAAATTTAAATCAATCTCAACTTATCAGTGTAAAAGCTTTGATAGAGTCAATGGATAGTGAATTAGAGTTTATTTCAACGGAATCAGAAGAAACAAAAGCATCAGCACAGAAGCTTGAAATTACAATTTCGGCTTTGGAAAATAATGTTGAAGCTCCCGAATTTAATGAAGATGGTTCTGTTGAAGAAAACGTAAATCCTGAACTTGAAAGTGCATTAGATAAAATTTTCGGTGAAGGGGATTTTGATGAAAGATTCCCAGAAGAGGATGATGAAAAAGAATTAAATGAAGAAGTAAGGTCAGATATAGAAATTTCTACAGATGAATTTGACAATACTGATGACACTTTAGATGAAATTAAAAAACATATAAAAGAAAATGAAAAACTGCCTACTTTATATGTCCAAAGAACTCTTCGTTCAGGTCAAAGTTTAAAATCAGAAGGTAATATAGTAATTATTGGTGATGTAAACCCAGGAGCAGAAATTATTGCAAAAGGTGATATAACAGTATGGGGTGTATTAGGCGGTATCGCTCATGCTGGATCTGATGGCAATAATTATTCAAGAATCAGAGCCTTGAAACTTCATGCAATTCAATTAAGAATTGGTGATGTATTTGCAAGACGACCTGATACGGTGAATATTCCATATGTGCAAAAAACGGATTCATTTGTACCAGAAGAAGCACGAGTAAATAGAAAACACATTGTTATTTATAAATTACATGAAGCGTAAGATATAAATACCCTAAAAAATATTTGAAGTTAACATTATAAAAGGAGAAATAATGAGCGGTCGAGTTATAGTAATTACTTCAGGAAAAGGTGGAGTAGGAAAGACAACCACTAACGCGAATATAGGAACTGCCTTGGCAAGAGCAGGTAAAAAAGTTGTCATGATAGATACCGACTTAGGATTAAGAAATTTAGATCTTTTGTTGGGATTGGAAAATAGAATTGTCTATACAATAGTAGATGTAGTAGAAAGTCGTTGCAAATTAAAACAGGCACTAGTTAAAGATAAAAAAAATCCGAACTTATGCTTGTTAGCAGCTGCACAAACCAGAGATAAAACAGCTGTAACTGAAGAACAATTGAAAAATATATGTGAAGAATTGCAAAAAGATTTTGATTTTATTTTAGTGGATTGTCCTGCAGGTATAGAACAAGGTTTTCAAAATGCAGTAGCAGGAGCCAGTGAAGCTATAGTTGTGACAACTCCTGAAATGTCAGCAGTCCGAGATGCAGATAGAATTATCGGGTTATTGGAAGCAAAAGAAGAAATAAAATCATATAAATTGTTACTGAACAGAGTTCGTCCAAATCTTATTAAATCAAATGATATGATGAGCGTAGAAGATGTAGTAGAAATACTTTCAGCGGATTTAATCGGTATAATCCCGGAAGATACAGGTATTATTACATCAACCAATAAAGGTGATCCTATAGTAAATGATGAAAACTCTTTAGCAGGTAAAGCATACAATAATGTAGCAAGAAGAATTATAGGAGAAGACGTACCTTTCTTAAATCTGGAAGAAGATAATGGTGTGATAGCCAAAGTAAAAAGATTCTTTTCCGGTCTTATAGGAAAGGAGAAGTAATATGAAAGATATTTTCCAAGATTTATTTAATAAAGTTTTTGGCTTTTTCCGTCAAGCAGAAAAAGAAGAAAATGCAAAGGATACAGCCGTAAACCGTTTACGTGTGGTATTAATGCAAGATAGAACAAATTTGACGCCAGAGCTTTTGGAAAAAATGCGCGGGGAGCTGATAGAACTGCTTTCAAAATATGTAGAGATGGATAAAGATGCACTCGAGTTAAATTTTGAACAAGAAGGCAATCAAATGGCACTGATGTTATCAATACCGGTATTAAGAGCAAAAGATGAAGACGAAATAGAAGAAGCAGAAAATAATATTGACGATGCAGAAAGTGAAGATGATGAAGAGATAATAGAAGAAGATTCCACAGAAACTGATGCAGAAGAAAATTCTTTATCAGAAGAAGTTGCAGAAAATGATGAACCAAAAGAAGAAGAATCTAATACCAAACCAAAAGAAAATAAATCAAAATAATCCTCTGAATTTTTCAGAGTTATAAGAGAGAGAAATAACACCGCATAAATTGCGGTTTTTTTTTTAATTAATTTTTATCAAGTCATGTTACAAAAACGAAACAATATAACAAAATCTTTATTGACAGGTATTTATGTTTGTAATAATATCGGTATGCTTGGAGTATAGTAAATTGATTACAAATACCCGAAATTATTTACAAATAGCAACTCAAGCATAAAAGGCGTTACAGAGGTTTCGCCTTAAAAACAACCTCAAAAGTGTATTTATACAAAAAGAAAAGGAATAAACATGGCAAGCACAAAAAGACAAAGAATCAGAGTTTGTTTAAAAGCATACGATCACAAATTAATTGATGTATCTTCAGACAAAATCGTAGAAACTGCAAAAAGAACAGACGCAAAAGTTGCAGGCCCGATTCCTTTACCGACCAAAAGACGTATATATTGCGTTCTTCGTTCACCACACGTAGATAAGAAGTCTCGTGAACATTTTGAATTAAGAACACACAAACGTATAATCGATATATACGAACCGACTCAACAGACAACTGAAGAGTTAAGTAGATTAGATTTACCGGCTGGTGTAGATATTGAAGTTAAGCTTTAATAAAAACATAAAGCCAGATTGAAAATTAAATAAGCATTATGCATATATAATGTGATCTACTACCCGCCCATAAGGCGCGGAGGGTGAAAGTCCCTTAGGTAAAGTACAAGGCAGCAAGTAGCGCTCGCAAGTGAAAATGCAAACCCGAAAGAGGGGCGGAAAGTGTCCGCACCAAGTAAGGCGAGCTAGAAAGGTAAAATATGACACTAGGTGTAATAGGTAAAAAACTAGGAATGACACAAATTTTTGATGAACATGGATTGGCAATCCCTGTAACAGTTATCAAAGTTGATGACATTGTGGTAACACAAGTAAAAACTGAAGAAACTGACGGTTACAATGCAATTCAGGTTGGTACGATTGCAGCTAAAGAAAAACATCTAACAAAAGCTCAATTAGGTCATTTCAAAAAGAATAACTTAGAAAATTACAGACATCTACAGGAATTCAGAGTAGATAATCCTCAAGATTACAAAGTAGGGGATAAAATCGAATTATCAGTGCTGAATAACGTAGAAAAAGTAGATGTTACTGGCAGATCAATCGGTAAAGGATTCCAAGGTACAGTAAAACGTTGGAACTTTGGTAGAGGACCAATGGCTCACGGTTCTAAAAACCACAGAGAACCAGGTTCAATCGGTGCAGGTACAACACCTTCTCGAGTAATTAAAGGTAAAAGAATGGCCGGCAATATGGGAAATGAAAGAGTCACTATTACAAAATTAAAATTAGTAAAAGTAGATGCTGAAAAAAATCTTGTATTAGTAAAAGGCTCAGTACCAGGATGTGAAGGCAGATTGGTAACAATTGTTCCTACAAGAACAAAATGGAATTAATAACAGAAAAGTTAAAAAAATCCCGAGTTGCCATATAAAACGGATATCCGAAAGGGGTAACAGGCAGTAGATAAGTATAAAGGGAAACAAAAATGTCAAAAGAAATATTAAGTACAAATGGAGAAAAATTAGGTGAAATCAATTTAAATGCAGAAGTATTTGGTGTAGAACCGAATTTACACGTAATGCATTTAGCATTGAGAAGACAATTAAATAATGCACGTCAAGGCTCAGCTTGTGCAAAAACAAGAGCTGAAGTATCAGGTGGCGGTAAAAAACCTTGGAAACAAAAAGGTACAGGTCGTGCTCGTGCGGGTTCTTTGCGTTCACCTTTATTTGCTGGTGGTGGTGTAGTATTTGGACCAAAACCAAGAAGTTATGCATTCAATATGCCTCAAAAGGCTAGAAAGTTAGCTTTAAAATCAGCATTATCAGCAAGACAAGACCAATTAATTGTTGTAAAAGATTTTTCAACAATAGCAGAACCAAAAACAAAATTGATGGTTAGTGCACTAAAATCATTAAATGTATCAGGAAAAGTTTTGATAGTTGCAGATACAAAAGCAGCAGAAAACAAATTCTTGGAATTATCAGCAAGAAACATTCCGAGCGTAAAAATGATTTTACCTTCAAACTTGAACGTAAAAGATTTATTGGAAGCTGATTTTGTCGTAATGACAGAAGCATCAGTAAAAGATATCACAGAAAGATTAAGCTAATTAACAAAGTAAAGATATCAGTCCAAAAGAAGAAAAGGAAATCAGATAATGAGTAAAGAAACAACTAATACAGAAAAATTATACGGCATAATTAAAAAGCCATTAATTACAGAAAAATCAGTAGGTGCAACAACACTTGGTCAATATACATTCGAAGTAGTAAAAGATGCTACAAAAATAGAGATTGCACAAGCTGTAGAATTAGCTTTTCCAGGAAGAAAAGTTAAAAAAGTAAGAACAGTCTATATGCCATCTCATTCAAAAAGAATGGGATACAAGTTCGGAAGAACAGACTCATCTAAAAAAGCCATCGTAACAATCGAAGGCGACCCGATTGAAGAATTAATCGGTGCATAATTGCAAAAAGGGCGTAAGGCATATGTCCAAAAGAAATTACAAAGCCAATCAAAGGAGAAAATAAAATGGCAATTAAAAAAATCAATCCGACATCTCCGGGACAAAGAGGTATGACAAAAAGTGATTATCAGGAAATCACCACATCAACTCCTGAAAAATCATTACTAAAATCATTAAAAAGAACAGCAGGTAGAAATAATACAGGTAGAATTACTTGCCGTCATAAAGGTGGCGGTGTAAAAAGAACATACCGTGTAATAGATTTCAAACGTGAAAAATTCGGAATCCCAGCAACAGTAAAAACTATTGAATACGATCCGAACAGAAACGTAAGAATATCATTAGTATATTATGCTGATGGCGAAAAAAGATATATTTTAACACCGGAAGGTTTAAATGTAGGTGACGTAGTAGTATCTGGTCCTGAAGCACCGGTACAGAACGGTAACGCACTTCCATTAGAATTAATTCCGTTAGGTACAATAGTTCACAATATTGAGCTAAATCCTGGTCGTGGCGGAGTTATGGTAAGAGCAGCAGGAAATGCTGCCCAAGTAATGGCTAAAGAAGGCAATTACGTAACAATAAAATTACCTTCATCAGAAATGAGAATGGTAAGAAAAGAATGTATGGCAACTATCGGAACATTGGGAAATTCTGAATTCAAAAATATTTCTTTAGGAAAAGCCGGAAGAAAACGTTATATGGGAATCAGACCAACAGTCCGTGGTGTTACAATGAACCCTTGCGATCACCCTCACGGTGGTGGTGAAGGTAAAACAGGTCCTGGCGGACACCCGAAAACACCTTGGGGTAAACCAGCTCTAGGACAAAAGACTAGAAAAAAAGGAAAAGCTTCTGATAAATTAATTGTTAGAAGAAGAAAAAAATAATGTAAGTTAGCTGTGGAAAGGACTTTGAATATCAAAGTCCTCCCCAAAAAGCGAACGAGCAAAACCATTAAATAAATATAAAACTAATAAAAACAATAAAAGGAGAAATTAATGGCACGTTCATTAAAAAAAGGTCCATACGTAGAAGGCGCTCTACAAAAGAAAATTGAAAAAATGAATGCGAATTCAGAACATAAAGTAATAAAAACCTGGTCAAGAGCATCAATGATAATACCTGATATGCTAGGTCATACAATTGCTGTTCACAACGGTAAAACACATGTTCCTGTATACGTAACAGAGCAAATGATTGGACACAAATTAGGTGAATTTGCACCTACAAGATTATTTAAAGGACACGCAGGTTCAGACAAGACTGCAAAAAGAAAGTAGCACGTGAGCATAACAAAACGCAAACGAGTTAGATAAAAATTATAAGGAAAGTAAAAATGGAAGCTAAAGCAAAACAAACAGATATAAAAATGACAGCAAGAAAACTTCGTAGAGTAATCAACGAAGTACGTGGAAAATCTGTCAAAGAAGCTCAAGACATGTTACGTTTTATGCCTTATTTTGCAGCAAGAGTGGTAGAAAAAAACTTGAAAGCTGCAGTAGCTAATGCTCAGGAAAAATACGGCGTAAGTGCTGACAGCCTAAAGATTTCTGAAATCTTTGCTGACGAAAGCGTTACATACAAAAGAGCAAGGCCAAGAGCTCAAGGCCGTATGTACAGCAGACTAAAACGTACATCACATTTAACATTAAAAGTTAGTGACATCGTTAAAAAGTAGTAGTAAAAAACAAAAGGTATAAAAAATGGGACAAAAAACACATCCAACCGGATTTAGAGTAGGTATAATTAAACCTTGGTCAAGTACATGGTATGCCAAGTTTAAAGAATACCGTCAATTAGTAAAAGAAGACGATAAAATAAGAAAATTCGTTAAGAAAAAATTATACACAGCCGGTGTATCAGAAATCAAAATTGCTCGCAAATCTCAAAACATTACAATAACAGTAGTTACAGCAAAACCTGGTATAGTAGTAGGCAGAGGCGGACAAGGTATTGAAGAATTGAAACAAGAAGTTTCAAAATATATCGGTAAACAAGTAATAATTAATGTTGTCGAAGTTGCAAGAATTGATGTTGATGCACAATTAGTAGCAGAACAAATAGCACAACAACTTGAAAAACGTGTAGCGTTCAGACGCGCAATGAAACAAGCAATGCAGCGTACAATGAGAGCAGGAGCTCAAGGTATCAAAGTTATGGTATCAGGACGTTTAGGCGGAGCTGAAATTGCACGTTCAGAATGGGCAAAAGAAGGAAGAATTCCTCTACAAACCCTTAGAGCAGATGTAGATTACGGATTTACAGAAGCTGATACAATAATGGGTAAAATCGGTGTTAAAGTTTGGATTTTCAAAGGTATCTTGATGCCTGGTGAAAAAGCAGATGAAAATATCAAATCAAAAAGCGAAAAAGGCGGATCAGAAAAAGGAATGAGACGTCCTAAAAGAAACAGAGCAGCATCAGCAGAAGCAGCTGCAGAATAGTTAAAAGGTATAATAAAAAACAATAGGAGCAAATATAATGTTACAGCCTAAAAAAACTAAATACCGCAAAATGATGAAAGGCAGAATGAAAGGTACCGAAACAAGAGGTACAAAACTTGAATTCGGCGGTTATGCATTACAAGCTGTTGAACCTGGTTGGATTACCAGCCGTCAAATAGAAGCTGCTCGTCGTGCAATGACTCGTGAAATCAAACGTGGCGGTAATGTTTGGATTAAAATATTCCCTGATAAACCGATTACAGCAAAACCTGCTGAAACTCGTATGGGATCAGGAAAAGGAAATTTAGAATACTGGGTAGCGGTTGTAAAACCAAACAGAATTCTTTTTGAATTAGACTACTTTGATAGAAATGTTGCAGTTCACGCATTGGAGCTAGCAGCACAAAAGTTGCCTATTAAAGTGAAAATCGTAGAAAAATCACAAGAGACAAAATAACTTTTAAAATAAAGGAAATAAAAAATGAAATTAGATGAAATGCGCGAAAAAACAGTAGATGAGCTGAAAAGTGCAATATGTGATTGGAAGAAAGATTTGTTTAACTACAGATTACAACTATCAACTCACAAATTAGAAAACACAGCGTTGATTTCTAAAACAAAAAAACTAATCGCTCAAGCCAAAACTGTAATTAAAGAAAAAGAGGTAGAACATGCCTAAGAAAGAAAAACAAGGAATCGTAATCAGTAACAAAATGGATAAGACAGTAGTAGTAAAAGTAGCAGACTACGAACCACATCCTAAATACAAAAAGATTATAGAATCAAACAAACACTACAAAGCACATGACGAAAACAACATCTGCAACGAAGGTGATAAAGTAAGAATCATCGAATCAAAACCAAAATCAGCAGACAAACGCTGGACAGTTGTAGAAGTTGTAGAAAAAGTAAGATAGTTTTTGTATAAGGCAGCATTACCAGAGAGTAATGAGAGGCCGGATGTAGTATAAATACTATAAAAGAAAAAGGAAAATAAAATGATACAACAAGAAACAAGATTAGAAGTAGCAGATAATACAGGTGCAAAACAACTGTTATGTATTCGTGTTATGGGCAGCTCTAACAAAAAATTTGCAGCAGTAGGTGACGAAATTGTTGCTTCAGTAAAATCTGCAGCTCCAAACCAAACTGTAAAATCTGGTGAGGTTGTAAGAGCAGTTGTTGTTAGAACAAAAGCTGACATTAAACGTGAAGACGGATCAGTAATCAGATTTGATGAAAACGCCGCAGTAATTATTAACAAAGATGGCAACCCTCGTGGAACTCGTGTTTTTGGACCTGTAGCACGTGAACTTAGAGATAAAGGATATATGAAAATTATATCTTTAGCTCCTGAAGTAATATAATTAGGGGCTCAAAAAATAAAGGTCGATAACCTATTAATAGTAATTACGCCCGATATTTAATATCGGATCCGTATGAAAAATGGAGAAAAACACTAATGAAAGACAAAAATAAAAAAAGCTTGCATGTAAAAAACGGTGATAGAGTTATCGTTTTATCAGGCAAAGACAAAGGAAAAATCGGCAACGTAAAAAAAGCTGATCCTTCTAAGTCAAAAGTGACAGTAGAAGGCGCAAACATGGTGACAAAAGCTCAAAAACCTCAGCCAATGGCAGGTATACAGGGTGGTCTAATCAAATTTGAAGCACCAATTGATGCATCAAATGTTATGATAGTATGTCCGGCTTGCGAAAAACCGACAAGGATCAAACACGAAATCGTAGACGGCAAAAAAGTACGTGTTTGTAAAAAATGTGGTGAACAATTAGACGTTTAATTAACGTCCAAGAATTAAGGAAAATACGAAAATGACAGTTACAAAAAATTTAAGAACAAAATACAATGAAGAAGTAAAATCAGCATTGAAAGAAAAGTTCGGATATAAAAATGAACATGAAATTCCGAAACTTCACAAAATAGTTTTAAATATGGGTGTTGGTGAAGCTTCTCACAACTCAAAAATAGCAGAATCAATTGAAGCTCAATTGACAAAGATTGCTGGTCAAAAAGCAGTTGTTACAAAAGCTAAAAAATCTATCGCAACTTATAAATTAAGAGAAGGTATGCCGGTAGGTGCAATGGCAACATTGCGTGGTGAAAGAATGTATGATTTCTTACAAAAGCTTATTTGTGTAGTATTGCCACGTATTCGTGACTTTAGAGGTATAAGTGCAAAATCATTTGACGGTCGTGGAAACTATACATTAGGTTTGAAAGAACAAGCATTGTTCCCAGAAATCACTTATGAAGAAGTTGATTTGGTAAAAGGTATGAATATATCAATTATCACAACTGCAAATACTGATGACGAAGCAAGAGAATTATTGAGATTATTAGGAATGCCTTTCAAAGGAATGAATAAATAGTCGAAAGTAAATAAATAAAAAAGTAAAGAAAAATAAAACAAACAAAGGAGAAATTCATGGCTAAAAAAGCGATGATAAACAAAGAACTAAGACGCGAAGCATTAGCAGCAAAAGGTAAATATCCAAAAGTAAGATTGCACAACAGATGCTCAATTTGTGGCAGACCTCACGGCTATCACAGAGATTTCGGTCTTTGCAGAATTTGTTTAAGAAAAATGGCTCACCAAGGTCTATTGCCTGGTGTAACAAAAGCAAGTTGGTAAGAATATTTTTAAATAAAGATTTTATAATGATAAAGACTTTATATCTTGCTAAACTGCTAAAACTCGTCAAGGCGACTTATTTGTCGAACCGGACAAAAATTGGTAAGTAGCGTCAGAATAATCTGGCATAATATAAAGGAAAATAAAATGAATACAGATCCTATAGCAGATATGCTAACAAGAATTAGAAATGCGAATATGGTAGCTCATGAAAAAGTTGAAATGCCATCTTCAAAATTAAAAGTTGAATTAGCAAAATTATTAAAAGAAGAAGGATTTATCACAGATTACGAAGTAAAAGAAGTTGGTAAATTCAAAGTATTATCAATCACATTAAAATATGATTCAAAAAATAAACCGGTAATTACAAAATTGGAAAGAATTTCAAAACCAGGTTTGAGAAACTATTCTAAAGCAAAACACTTACCTAAAGTATTAGGCGGTATGGGTATTGCAATTGTTTCAACAAGCAAAGGTTTATTAACAGATAGAAAAGCAAGAAAAGAAAACATCGGCGGCGAAGTTCTCTGCTATGTTTACTAATTAAATATATGCAAACAAAAAAGCCACTCTTATCAAAGAGTGGCTTTTTTGTTTGTTAATGAATATTAATATCTTGTTTACAATATTTTTTTTATGTGATATCCTACTACTTGCGGGTGCAATTGGTAGAAAAGCCTGCTGATAAAATCAAACAGCCGAAATATTTATGATTTTATCGAGTGTAGTAATATACCAAAAGGAGAAAATTATGTCACGTATTGGTAAAAAACCGATTGAAATTCCATCAGGAGTAGAAATCACTATTGATGGTCAAGTAGTTACAGCAAAAGGACCTAAAGGTACAGAAACAGTTACAGTACGTCCTGAAATTGCTGTAAAAATTGAAGATAATCATATTATCTTATCAAAAGTAGGCGATTCAAGAGAAACTGATGCTCTATACGGACTTTTTAGAACATTAGTTGCAAATGCTGTACATGGTGTAAAAGAAGGTTTTGAAAAGAAACTTGAAATTCAAGGTGTAGGCTACCGTGCAAGTATGGAAGGTAAAAACTTGAATATGGCACTAGGCTATTCTCACCCTGTAATTATCGTTCCACCAGAAGGTATCACATTGTCAGTAGAAGCAAATACAAAAATCTCAGTTAAGGGTTCAAATAAACAAACTGTAGGTGATGTAGCAGCTCTAATTAGATCAAAACGTCCACCTGAAGTATATAAAGGCAAAGGTGTAAGATACGAAGGTGAATACATCAGACGTAAAGCTGGTAAAGCTGGTAAGAAGTAATTCTAAGCTAAAAGGTTAATTTAATGAAAGTATCTTTTTCTGGAATTTATGATATTCGTTTTCCATATGGAACAAAAGACGAAGTTATAAAACAAAAAGCTCAAGGAACTAAAGATTATATTCAAAAACAGAAGTATACAATACCAGGTATATTAGAATGTGTTGGAGTTGAAGTCAAAGATTCTTTCAATATCCAAAAAACGGATAAAAAATTAGCTGATAAAGGTATAAGAATTTCTTCAGGAGTCGACAATCCTTATGTATTATGTGATATTTTCGAGCATATCGCTAAAGGACTCGGACAGCAATATGTCGATAAAGCAAAAGTAGAATTAGTAATTGATACAAAAGCATAGAAGCCAATATGAACCCTTGATACGGTTTTCAAGAAGGTTCGGGTGAAAGGAGACAATAAAATGATTAAACAAGAAATTAGAAAACCGAAAGTTCAAAAAAGACACAAAGCAATCAGACTAAAAGTTGAAGGAACAGCAGAATTTCCAAGACTTGCAGTATACAGAAGTACAAAACATATCTATGCTCAATTAATAGATGATGTAAATCATGTAACTTTAGCATCAGCATCTTCAAATGATAAAGAATTAAGAGAACAACTAAAACATGGCGGTAATATTGAAGCTGCTAAGGTTGTTGGTGCTGAAATTGCTAAAAAAGCTAAAGTAAAAGGCATTGAATGTGTTGTATTTGATCGTGGCGGATTTTTATACCACGGTCGTGTAGCTGCTTTAGCAGAAGCTGCAAGAGAAGCAGGTTTGATGTTCTAATTTGAATTAACAAATAAAAAAACAGACATCTTTTTAAAGGTGTCTGTTTTTTATTATAGTTTTGCTGTATTAATTAAAATCTAAAGCCAATTCCTGCTTCACCATAGGAAGAACCGTCACTTAGGAAACATTTGCCGCTAAAATAGAGTTCTTGCCCCTTATCATTAACTTTTTTAGCATATTCTGCTCTTGTTCCTATAAATGGATCTACTTTATTAAGTTTGGTATTCTCAATAGTATTTTTTTCCGTATTAATCCTTGCTTGGCTGTGAATATCAGCTCCGCCCATTAGTGAAAGACTAAATCGTCTGTCATCGTCACAGCAAATATTTCTTGAAAATCCAAGCTCTAGCCCCGTTTTTAATGATTTTTTCGGATCTAAATCTGTAGAATATGATATTTGCTCATTTGGTTGAGATGCAATTTTAAGTTTAGGATCTTTAAATGCTTGTGTATAATCAGCCATTACTCCTAAGTTAAATTGAGTACAGTTTAATTTACCAAATTCAACGCCTGCATACGCGCCTGCATTAACGCCATGTCCGTTTCCGATAAGAGCTGAGGCATTTCCTGATAATTTGTAGCCGTTATTGATGTTGCTAAAATCACCCTTTATGGTACCATCGATTCCGACTTTACCGTAATCATTAACTCCAAATCTTGCATAACCTGCATTAATTCCAACATTCCCATAATCACCCATGTTAAATCTCCTTTAAAATTTTCCCCAAAGTGTATACTTATATATAAAGTTTTTTTTTATTATAAAATTGCTAAAGCTTTTATCAGACACTTTACATTTGTTAATATTAAAAAATAATTAATTAATGCATAAATAATGGAGTTTTGTATTATCATTAAAATAGAGGTAATATAATTATGGAATATAAAGATTATTATGAAATATTAGGTGTTAAACGTAGTGCGACAGAAGCTGAAATTAAATCAGCATATAGAAAGCTAGCTCGTAAATATCACCCTGATGTAAATAAAACTAAAGAAGCCGAAAGTAAATTTAAAGATATAAATGAAGCATATGAAGTGCTTTCAGATAAAGCCAAACGTCAAAGATATGATAGTCTTGGTGCTAATTGGCAAGGCGGACAAAGCTATACTCCGCCTCCAGGGTTTGAGCAATTTGGTTTTGGCGGACAAGGTGCAAATTATCAAAGTTTTAATTTTAACGGACAAGACCTTGGTGGTTTTTCGGACTTTTTCAGTTCATTATTCGGTGATATGATGATGGGTGGAGCGACTACAGGAAGAAGAAATTCAGGATTTAGCGGGTTTGATTTTGCTGGAGCTCAACAGACTCAATCATCAAGATCTGCAAGACGTCAGACCAAAGCTGAAGATTTAGATATGACAAAGAATCTAAACATAACGTTAGAAGATATTTTTGCTAAAAGACCTATTACAGTAAAATTTTCAAATATGAAAAGATGTAATCAATGTCCGCCTAGTGGTGGATATTGTTCTGCTTGCGGAGGTACAGGAATTATAAATGAGCAGAAATCTATTAAAGTTAAACTTCCTCCTGAGCTGAAGCAAGGACAAAAAATAAGAGTTAAAGGTGAAGGAAAATCTGATGAATATGGCAATAAAGGTGATTTATATTTAATAATAAATATAAATGATAATGAATATCAGATTGATGGCTATGATTTGACCAAGGATATTGAAATTACACCTCCAGAGGCTGTGTTGGGGACTAAAAAAGAAATAAAAACCCTCCATGGTAATATTAATATCAAAATACCACCAAAGACTTCATCAGGTCAGATGCTAAGACTCAAAGAGTTAGGCTTACCCAAAAAAGGTGGCGGCTTTGGTAATTTGAACGCAAGAATAAAAATAATCGTACCTAAAGACCTTACTGACAGACAAATTGAATTGTACAAACAAATTCAGCAGTCTTAGTCGCAATGTTCAGGGATAATAAAACTGCTTTTGTTAAGTAATGTAACAAAATATCATCTTTCTGAAATCAGAAAATTATAAAATACTTTATATGTATAAGAGAGTAATAAAAATAAGGAGAGATGATATGACTTTTTTAGCAATTGATTCACAAAAGAGCTTGTTTACTTTGCAAAAAAGCCAGTTGCAATTTGAGCAGACATTAATTATGAGCCAAGCTAACCGTGTAATGCAGCAAATGTCTGATAGAGCAGATTATTTGGGTACCGGTGCAGATCTTGATAGTGATCCGTATTATATTGCATTGCAACAACAAGAAGAATATTTGACAACAAGACAGGAGGCCTTGGATTCTCAGTTGACAGTACTGGATAACGAAATTGCAAGTATGAAGTCAATGGTACAAAATAACATCAAAACAAGTTGTGCATTGAACTTGATTGGTGGTTAATTTTAGTTAGCATAAAAACGGTAATATTTTACTTAATCGTTTTTTCAAAAAGTTCTACGGTGTTGGACATAAGCATGGCAATTGTCATAGGACCGACACCGCCCGGTACGGGTGAAATATATGATGCAACGGGAGCCACATTTTTAAAATCAATATCTCCTCGGGTTTTCCCGTTTTCATCTTTAAAAATTCCTACATCGACTACTACGCAATTAGATTTTAACATATTTTTTCCGATAATTTTTCCCCCTACAGCAGAAATCAATATATCTGCTGTTTTTGTTATTTCAGCAAGGTTTTTTGTTCTGCTGTGACAAATTGTGACTGTTGCATTTCTGTTCAATAACATTTGTGAAAGAGGTTTACCTACTATGTTTGAGCGTCCTACAATTACTGCATGTTGTCCCTCAAGTGGAATTTTATATTCATCTAATAATCTGATAATACCTTTGGGAGTACAAGGGTATACAAAGGGCTCTTCGCCTTCAAAGAGTCGTCCGAAATTGTAAGGTGTAAAGCCGTCTACATCTTTTTGCGGTGAAATTGTATTGATGATTTTACTTTTATCAATATGTTTTGGTAAAGGCAGTTGTACTAATATCGCAGTGATATCAGGGGCTTTATTAAGTTCTTCAATTTTTGTAAGAAGAATATTTTCTTCAATATTATCAGGATAGTTAATTACAATAGAATTTATTCCTAAGCTCTCAGCTGTTTTTTTCTTGTTATTCACATAAATTTTGCTTGCAGGGTTTTCTCCGACAAGTATTACAACAAGAGTTGGCTTTTTTTCGAATTTGTCTAATTTATTTTTTAATTCGCTTAGGATTTTATTTCTTAAACTTTTACCGTCTAAAATTATTGTCATTTGTCCTCAATTCTTGATTTGTGGAAGATTAAGTCTGAAATAAAATTGTTTTATAGCTTCCTGTATGACTTTTGATTCTCGAGGTATGGAGTTTTTCTTTAAATCATCATCGAATGGGATTACACCAAGTACATCAAGCTGGTATTTATTTAAAAGACCATAAATAGAAGCTATTTCATTATTTTCAACTTTGTTTATAACAACACCCAACTGGCCTCCTGCTGCGTATTTTGCGCTGAATTCTTCAATACGTTTTGCAAGATGAGCACTCTCGTCTGTTGGATTTGCTACAATTATGGTTGTATCAATATCAGTATCTACAAGTTGGTTTAAATATTTAAGATCAAATTCACAGTCAAAAATTACTATATCGTATCGATCAATAAGTTTTAATATAGCATCATTAATTTGTCCTGTAATCGGGCATCTGCAGTCTTTTGAACCTACAAACCAGGATACGATTATATCAACATTATCGTCTATTGGAACAAGAATATCTTCCATTGCCCATTCAACAAATTCTTGTTTTGTCATACCTTCGGGGATTCCTGTTTTATATTCGTGTTTCCCACTTCTTATACCATAAATTGTGTTTCTTATATCGAGACCAAAGCTGTGTCCAAGCTCGCTTGAAAGGTCATTATCAAAAAGTAATATTGATTTTTCAGGAAACAGTTCTTGAAAAATTCTTAAAAATGCTTTTGTGATTGTTGTTTTTCCGCTTCCGCTTTTGCCTGTAATTGCAAGTTTAACTGTCAAGTTGATATTTCTCCTTTAATTTTGTAGATAATAGGCTCGTCAAATCCATCGCTTTTTCTGCTAGTTCTACAGGTAATATACCTGCTCCGCAAGATGGCGTAATTAGAGAATTTCTTATAATAAGTTTCTCATCAATTCCTTTATTAGTCAAATATTTAACAGCTATTTCAAATTTTGCAACCAAATCCTCTATAGTTATTTTCTCGAGTGCCTTTTTATCTAATGTTGGGACTATTCCCCAAGCTATTTTACCGTTTTTATGCAGAAATTTATCTATTTCGTTACTGAAAATACTGATATTTTCAGCATAAGAATATGCATCAAAGTTTATTATTTCAACCTCAGATTTTAAAGGCACTCTCCAATTGCATTTACCGCAGCAATGAATTGCTGGAATTGCATTATTATATTTTATTGCTTTTGTAATTTCTTTTATCATCGATATAATTTCAGATTCAGTTACGCTCATGTAAGCTGAAGTGCCAAGTTGTGACAATGTAGGTTCATCAATAAATATAATAGGTGTCGTGTTAGGGCTTGCTTTTTTAATCTGATTAATCTGCCACAAGGCTTTTAGTGTAAGATTTTTTGTTATAATTTCTTTTAAAGTATCATCATAAATTGCTGCAGTGCCGTCTTTTGTACAAAGTGAAGTCGAAAGAGTAAACGGGCCGACAATTTGACCTTTTGCGTATTGAGGATGATTATCAATTAGTAATTTTAAATATTTTTCAAATGCAATTGCTTTTGTAATTTTATATTTTTCGATGTTATAACTTTGAATATTATTGGTTATTGCTTCATAGTCATTAAAAAATTCTTCAAGGTCTTCAAAGAAATTATCATATTCAGTATTAAGATAAATCCTGTTTTCGTCAGAAAAAAATGAGGGCATATTTTCAATAAATTGAAAAATCATGTCCTCATTTTTATTAATTTTTACCATTTGCGGCCAAAAAGGTATATTAGAAAAATCCTTTTTGATTAAATTTATAGCATCATCAATATTTTTGTGAGGGAGTGAGCCAATTGCTGTACATTTCAGTGTCAAGTTTTCAGTTTTATCCAAAATGTTTGTTCCTCACTCAAATTGATTTAGACTAAAGCTTATTCTTCAGTTGCTTCTTCAACTTCTTCTACAACTGATTCTTTAACAACTTCAGATGCTGTAACTACAACTGATAGTTCGCATTTAACTTTTGAAGTCAATTTAATTAACATTGTGTATTCACCGATTTTATTAATAGGTGCATTTAATGTAACATTTTTTCTATCAACTTCAATACCTGATTTAGCCAAAAGTTCTTCGGTTAATTTTTTAGTAGTAATTGTTCCGAATAATTTGCCTGATTCACCAGCTTTAGCTGATAGTTCTAATTTAGCAAATTTTTCTAATTTTTCAGCTTTTTCTAAAGCTTCTTTGTGAAGTTTTTCTTGTTTAGCTTTGATTCTTGCAAGGTTTTGTTCTCTGTTTTTTAAAGCTCCGTCAGTTGCAATTTCAGCTGCATCTTGAGGAAGCAAAAAGTTTCTTGCATAGCCATCTTTTACATTAACGATATCACCTGCTTCGCCGAGGTTTTGAACGTCTTTTTTTAATATAACTTGCATTTTAAAATTCTCCTTTAACTACTTATATTTCAATGCGTAAGTTTATGCTACTACAAACATAATCACTTGTCGAGACTTTTTTATCAATTGTAAAGTTTAGATTTAAAAAATATAGTTTTGTGATATCATATTTTAAGATTTTGAATTTTTATTAGGAGAGTAAATGGTTAAAATATCTATAATAATTCCTGTATATAATGTGGAGAAATATTTAAGGCAGTGTTTAGACAGCCTTATAGGGCAAACTTTAAAGAATATTGAAATAATTTGTGTAAATGATGGCTCAAAAGATAATTCTCTTGAAATTTTGAGAGAATATAAAAACAAAGATTCCAGAATAGTTATCATAGACCAAATCAATCAAGGGGTAAGTGTCGCAAGAAATAATGCTTTAAAAATAGCAAAAGGTGAATATATAGGTTTTGTTGATTCGGATGACTGGGTGGATGCTGATTTTTTTGAAAAGTTGTATTATTCAGCAATAAAAAATGATTGTGATATTGCAGTAGGAGGTATAGCTTGGAACTTTACATCCGGTGAATTGGATTTTATTGATTTGAAGTTTAAAAAGTCTAAAATTTTTAATAAAACTCCTGATAAATATAAAATTACAAGAGTTGCTAAAGCTGCATATATATGGAATAAGATTTATAAAAAAGAACTTTTTGAAAAATTGAAACTGGAATTTGAGCCGGGTATTTGTTATGAAGATATGATGTTTTCCCATATAATTTTGCATGAATCAGAAAAATTGGTAACTGTTCCTAATACATTCTATCACTATAGAGCAAATCCTTTGTCTTTGGTGCATAATGATACTCCAGAGAAAAAACTTGATTTTAAAAACGAAATTTTAAAGACTATTGATTATGTGAAGAAAAACAAAATTAAAGTTAATATTGCAAAATATTATCCGCAAAATACTAAGGTAATTAAATTTTTAGGTATCCCTATATTAAGGATTAAAAACTGGGAAAACTATTCAATTTATTATTTGTTCAGAGTTATCCCAATTTTAACGATTTCTACAAAAAGGTTTTTCTAACGAATGGCAGGGAAAAGATATTTAACCCCGTCATCACTTCTCCAGCGGATATAGCCTGTTTTAGGAGTTTTATCAAGATCCACAACTGTGACTAAAGCCCAGTTGCCCCTTATTACATTGAGTTTTATAAATTCGGGATGATTAAGTTCTGATACAGTCTGAGATTTATCATCAGTCTGTGCGTGTAAAAAATTACAGCTTTGAGGTGCATCTTTAAGAATTTTCAGTCCGTATTTTCTGCCATAATTATTGTAAAAGTTTATCCATGTCATAAATTTATAAGGGTCATCTTTTTTCATCCAACCGCTTTTGTTATTTTTGTTATCATATACTAATTTTACCCAATCTTCGTTTTCGTCTTCAACTGCCATAAGAGCAAGTTCTTTTGAGCCGATGAAAACAGAAAAAACATCATCTAAAGATAAATTTTCAGGTAAAATACTGTCTTTTGTCCAACTGATTTTTTGAACAATAGGAGATTTTTCATCAGGTAATTCGTGCAAAATTATTGGATTTGATACCTGATAGAAACCGTATGTTTTTGTGTGCAGATTTTTTGAATACTGCGGTATTACATCCGCACACAAAACAGGCATTGATATTATTAGCATAAGAATTAATGTTCCTATGATTTTTTTTATCATAATTACTCCCTGAAACTTATGTCAGCATATGTTTTTTTGAGTTTATCACGAACTGAGTTCATTTGTTTTTCAATAATTTCATCAGTTAATGTTGCATTCTCATCTTGCATTTTAATTCTAAATGCTACACTTTTGTATCCGTCTTGAATATGTTCACCTTGGTATACATCAAATACTTCACTTCCTTTGAATATATTTTGTTGAACAGCACCCTTTATTGTTCTTTGGATATCATCAAATGTAACATTTTGATTTATGATAAATGCCAAATCTCTTTTGACTTCAGGAAACTGTGGAAGTTTTTTGTATCTTGGTGTTTTTTCTTTGATTGTTGAAATTACTTCATCAAGATCAAGTTTGAAAATGAATGATTCCTGATTAAGTTTTAACTTATCTTTCAAAATCGGATGAATTTGTCCGAAATAACCGATTGTTTTTGGAGTTTTGCCTAGTAAAGTTATAACAGCAGTCTTGTAAGGGTGAAGAATAGAATGTGATTTTGCTAATTCTGTTTTTTCAATCGGCATTAATTTGATACGTTTTGATATTTCCAATTCTTCAAAAAGCTTTTCCATAATACCTTTTACGGTATAGAAATCAACTTCAGCAGTTTTTTGCCACAAGGAATTTTCGATATTACCGGTAATAATACCTGCAAGAGTTTTTATCTCTTTGACTCCTGAAGATTTTTCATCAGCTTCTTTTTCAAGATAGTATGTCTTTCCTATTTCGTAATTCCATATATTTTTTTGACCGTTATCGAAATTATATTTCATAACATTCAAAACATTTGCAATCAAAGTTTGACGTAGCATTGTAAAATCTTCACTTGCAGCATTTTGGACAAATACAGCTTTGTTTTCATCAAAAGGTATCATAAATTTTTCCAAAAGAGGTTTGCCGATTAAAGAGCTTGTCTGAATTTCATTTAACCCGCATCCTTGCATAATTTGATGAATTCTTTTAATAACTTTTTCATCAAGTGAAATTTCAGGTAATTGAACTTTTTCTGGTAGAGTTGGTGCGATTTTGTCGTAGCCGTTAATTCTTGCAATTTCTTCTATCAAATCAATTTCTCTAGTCACGTCATAAGCTCTGAATGATGGGACTAAAAATTTTGCTGCACTTTCATTTCCGCCGAGTTTTTTGAAACCTAAATTTTCTAAAATATTAATGCAACGCTCAGGCGAAATTTCTACACCCAAAATTCTTTTTACTTGTGGATATCTTAGAGTAATTTCAATTGGATCGAGTTTATTTTTTCCAGTTTCTACAACTCCTTCAATTTTAGCATCAGCAAGCTCTGCCATCAATTGCATTGCACGCATAAGAGCAGGTCTTACAGCTTCAATATCTACGCCCCTTTCAAATCTTGAGCAGGCTTCACTTTTATACCCTACGCTGTGAGAGCTTTTTCTGTTGCTTGCAGGTGTAAAATATGCAGCCTCTAGTGCTATTGCTTTGGTGTTATCATCAATTTCTGAATTTTCTCCACCGAAAACTCCAGCAAGACATACCCCTTTTTCTTTATCTGCAATTAGAACGCTGTCATGTGTAAGTATTCTTTCAACACCATCCAGGGTAACTATTTTTTCACCAGGCACAGCACGTCTTACACAAAGATACCCATCTAATTTGTCTAAATCAAAAGCATGGAAAGGTGTTCCGTATTCCAACATTACATAGTTCGTAATATCAACTACGTTATTTATTGCACGAACGCCTGAAGCTATAAGTCTTTTTTGCATCCAAGCCGGAGATGGTTTAATTTTTATTTCTTTCAAAACTCCAATTGAATAGTATTTGCAAACATCATCATCTTTTATTTCTACTTTGAATTTATCAGTTGTTAAATCTCTTGTGCATTCAATCGGAGAAAATTTAAGAGGTTTATTAAAAATTGCACATAATTCCCTTGCTATACCGATTACAGACATTTGATCCCCTCGATTGGCTGTAGGGGCAACATCAATTATATAATCCTTTTCGAAACCTAAAACATCTTCTACATTCTGACCTATTTGTACATTAGGGAAAATCCTGTTAAGTATTAAAATGCCATCTTCTTCCTGATATTCACGATCAGCTACGCCAAGCTCGTCATCAGAACATAACATACCTTGGGATTCTACCCCTCTTATTACAGCGGGAGTAAGCGTAAACATTTCACCGGTTTTTCTATCCAATACCTGACTGCCTACACTTGCATAAGGTACAATTTGACCTTCTGCAATATTTTGAGCTCCGCAAACGACAGTTTTTAGTCCAGAGCCTGTATTTACGGTTACAAGATGTAAACGATCAGAATTTGGGTGATTGTCGATTTTCTCTATTTTAACTGTTTTTATATTTGTGAATTTGGGTTTAACTTCCTCAACAGCTTCGACTTCCAGTCCGCTCATTGTAAGCTCATGAGCGATTTGCTCAACTTCTATATCTGATAAATCAACAAATTCGTTTAACCAGTTTAATGATACTTGCATTTTCTATAATTCCCTCTTTAATTAATATAATATACCTGATTCTATACTATTACAAAAGCATTTAATTGTAAAATAAATTGATTTTTTATAAATTTGAAAATATTGCTTAACAAGTTTGTCGAAATTCTTGCCAACAATCATGTTTGTGAGATAATTTTAATGAGGCTAAATATAAAATAGCAGAAGTACACAATATATAAAAAAGGAAGAACAAAAATGGCAAGAAAAACTCCATTGGAAAAAATCAGAAACATTGGTATTGCCGCTCACATCGATGCCGGTAAGACCACTACAACTGAACGTATATTGTTCTATACTGGTAAAACTCACAAAATCGGTGAAGTTCACGATGGTGCAGCTGTTACCGACTTTATGGAACAAGAACGTGAAAGAGGTATTACAATCCAATCAGCAGCTGTTACTGCTTCTTGGAAAGGACACCAAATCAACGTAATTGACACCCCTGGACACGTTGACTTTACTATTGAAGTAGAACGTTCACTTCGTGTATTAGACGGTGTAGTAGCCGTATTTTGTGCAGTAGGCGGTGTTCAATCACAATCAGAAACAGTATGGCGCCAAGCTAACAGATATGAAGTTCCACGTATGGTATTCGTAAACAAAATGGATAGAACAGGCGCTAACTTCTATCGTGTAGTTGATCAGGTAAGAAACAGATTGGGAGCTAATGCTCATCCTATCAGATTACCTATCGGTGCTGAAGACCAATTTAAAGGTCTTATTGATTTGTTTGAAATGAAAGCATACATCTATACAAATGATTTAGGTACCGATATTAAAGTAGAAGATATCCCTGCTGACCTGGCAGATAAAGCTAAAGAATACAGAGATGCTTTAGTTGAAGCTATTGCTGAAACAGATGATGCTTTAATGGAAAAATATTTTGAAGATCCTGATTCAATAACAATCGAAGAATTAAAAGCTGGATTGAGAAAAGCTGTATGTAATAACTTAATTGTTCCCGTAACTTGCGGTACAGCATTCAAAAATAAAGGTGTTCAATTATTGCTTGATTCAATTGTTGAATTAATGCCTTCACCTGTTGATGTAAAAGCAATCGAAGGTGAATTGGAAGATGGTACAAAAGTAGAAAGACATTCATCAGATGAAGAACCGTTCTCTGCTCTAGCATTCAAAGTTATGACAGACCCCTATGTTGGTCGTTTGACATTCTTGAGAATATATTCTGGTAAATTAACATCAGGATCATATGTTCTTAACTCTACAAACGGTAAAAAAGAACGTATTTCAAGACTTGTTCAAATGTATGCAGATCAAAGAATTGAAGAAGATGAAGTATATGCAGGTGATATCTGTGCAGCTGTAGGTCTTAAAGATACAACAACAGGTGATACTTTGTGTGATGAAAAATCACCGATTATTTTGGAAAGAATGACTTTCCCAGAACCTGTAATTTCAGTTGCAATCGAACCAAAAACAAAAGCTGACCAAGATAAAATGGGTATTGCTCTTCAAAAACTTGCTGAAGAAGATCCTTCATTCAGAGTTAAATCAGATACAGAAACTGGACAGACAATTATTTCAGGTATGGGCGAATTACACTTGGATATCATTGTTGACCGTCTATTGAGAGAATTCAAAGTTGACGCAAACGTTGGTAAACCTCAAGTTGCATACCGCGAAACAATCAGAGGTAATTCTGACCAAGATTCTAAATTTATCCGTCAATCAGGTGGTAAAGGTCAATATGGTCACGTTAAGGTTAGAATTTCCCCGGCTGAAGAAAATGCTGGATTTGTATTTGAAAACAAAATTGTCGGTGGTGCAATCCCGAAAGAATATATTGAGCCAGCAAGAAAAGGTATGGAAGAAGCTCTTGAAGGCGGTATCTTAGCAGGATTCCCGATGATTGACGTTAAAGTTGAATTATATGACGGATCTTACCACGAAGTCGACTCTTCTGAAATGGCATTTAAAATTGCAGGTTCTATGGCAATTAAAGAAGGTTGCCGTAAAGCTAAACCTTGCATTCTTGAACCTATGATGAAAGTCGAAATCGAAGTTCCAGAAGAAAATACCGGAGATATCATTGGTGATATTTCATCTCGCCGTGGTCGTGTTGAAGGTATGGAAATCATTGAAGGAACTGGTATCCAAAAAATCAATGCAATCGTTCCTTTGGCTGAAATGTTCGGTTATGCAACCGATATTCGTTCAAAAACTCAAGGACGCGGTACTTTTTCAATGGAATTCAAATGCTATGAACAAGTACCTGCCAATATTGAAAAAGAAATCATTGAAAAATCAGGCGTTTCAGCTAAGGATTAGTCAATGTAAGGAAAATAAAAAAGAGCTGTCTTTAAGACAGCTCTTTTTTTTTTTGTAGATTTAAATTATGCTAGTTTAGATAATTTACCTTTTTCACTGTTTGAAGGTTCCTGAAATTTAATACCTAAACTTTTAAGGTTAGTTTTTATTTTGTCTAAAATATTACTGCTTGGTAAAATTTCAATTTGTTCAGTACGAAAATTTGCAGTTACTTGATTGTCTTTAACAAGTTTTGAAACTTTATTGTACAAATAATCTACGTTTTTGTTTTCTCCATTGCTTGGGATAACAATTTTGCCTGTAAATGCAGGTGTAATAATCGGGGCTTTCATATCTTAATCCTTTCATAATAACTTGAACAATTTAATTCTATCATAAATAATATTTTTATTATAATATTTTCAAAGCTGAAGTTTAAAAAAGTTCATATGCTAAAAAATGTGTAAAATCAACACTTTAAGGCCAATATTATCCGTAAATTTTTGTAAAAATTGCGACAGGTGTAATACTAAAGATTGAGTAAATAATTTCAAAAAGTGGTATAATAAAATTAGAAGAGAAGAAAATTAAAAAAATCTAAATAGCCAGCAGCATATTTTGTATATCAGCAAAATAGAAAGGCATATAGCGATGAGCAACTTACAATTTCACAACGATTTAGACAGATTGTTAGAAATTTTACCGGAGCGGGTAAGAAGATTGATGACCTATGAACAGATGGAAGATGTCATAGAGATAGTTTTGGATATAGGACGAACGCCGGAAATCAGACATGCAACGGGTAAAATTGAATACATTGGAAATGATTTTGTAACAGATGAAGATATTTCATATATAACATCGCATATTCAAGAATTTACATCAGATAATCGCTCTGGAATCCCCGGAACACTCCACAGAATTAGTGCAATAAGAAACCGTCAGGGAAAAGTAATCGGACTTACTTGCAGAATAGGTAGAGTTGTTACGGGGACAATTGCTTGTATAAAAGATATTTGTATGATGAATAAAAGTATTCTTTTTTTAGGTCGTCCCGGGGTTGGTAAAACAACTAAATTGAGAGAAATATCACGACTTGTTGCTGATGAATTAGGAAAAAGAGTTGTAGTTGTCGATACATCAAATGAAATTGCAGGGGATGGAGATACGCCACATCCGGCAATTGGTCATGCAAGAAGAATGCAGGTGAGACAGCCTGAATTTCAAAAAGATATAATGATTGAGGCAGTAGAAAATCACACCCCAGAAGTCATTGTAGTTGATGAAATAGGTACTGAAGCAGAAGCTCAAGCAGCAAGAACAATTGCAGAACGAGGAGTTATGTTAATAGCAACAGCTCATGGTAATTCATTGGAAAGTTTGATTAAAAACCCTACATTATCTGATTTGGTAGGTGGTATACAGTCAGTTACATTAGGTGATGATGAAGCACGAAGAAGAGCTTCTCAAAAAACAGTTTTAGAAAGAGAAAAACAGCCGACTTTTGATATCGTGATAGAAATTTTGGATAGGAATACTCTAGCTGTATATAAAAACACTTCAGAAGCAGTTGATTATATTTTACGCGGCTGGCCTATAAGACCTGAAATTAGAAAAGTTGATAAAACTTATGATTCTCAAGAGCAAAGTGCAGTAAAAGATACTGAATTACCAAAGCAGCAAAACAGCTCTATAAATGAATTAAAAGAAAATATTGATAGATTTGAACATAAAACCCACCAAGAACCTTCAGACAGTTTAAGATTTAGTTTTTCAAGACAAAAATATGTTGATGAAGTAAAAAAAATTAAAAAAATATATTTATATGCAGTATCAAGAACCATTGTGGAAAAAGTTATAGAACGACTAGATTTAAATGCAGAAATTACTAGAAATCTTGATGATGCAGATATAGTGATAGCTCATAAAAACTTTGCAAAAGGTGGAGCGAGGATTTTGAGTACAGCAAACGATTACAGATTGCAGGTTTTTTATATAAAAACAAATTCAATGGCACAAATCCAAAAAGTATTGAAAGAAGCTCTTGATATTACAGAGACATCGGAGACATTATTTGGATATTATGATGATGCAGAAAGGGCTTTAGATGAAGCAAAAGCTGCAATAAATAAAATTTTAGCAGGTGCTGCTCATGTAGAGTTGTCTCCTCAAAACCAGCATATCAGAAAATTGCAACATGAATTAGTCGAGCAGCATAATTTAGAAAGCAAATCGGTAGGCGAAGGTGCAGAAAGACATTTAAAAATTATAGGCGGAACCGATTATAATCAGAAACTTGGCTAAAATTTTAATTAAAATTTGCAAAAAAAATAAAAAACCTCTATAATAAAGAAAAATTTTGGAGGTTTATATGAATAAAATTGAAGTTTTCACATCATCCACTTGTCCTTATTGCACAAAAGCTAAAAAACTTTTGCAGATGCTCAATCTTGAATATACAGAGCATAACGTAGATGATGATTTTGATGGTATGTGTGAGGAATTATCTACAACTTATGGAAAACAAATACAGACAGTTCCGCAAATAATTATTAATGGTCATTACGTAGGGGGCTATACTGATTTAGAATCTATTCATAAAAATGGAAAACTTAAAGAACTTTTAAAATAAAAAAAGCGGCTTTTTAAAGCCGCTTTTTTTATTTCATATTTCTCATTTATTTATTTTCCACAACTGCTTGTGCAGCCGCAAGTCTTGCTTGAGGGATTCTGAATGGTGAACAAGATACATAGTCAAGTCCTATTTTGTGGCAGAACTTAACAGAATCAGGGTCGCCACCGTGTTCACCGCATACACCGCCTAAAAGATGCGGATTAACAGGTTTTCCTTTAGCCATAGACATTGCAACTAATTGTCCGACACCTTTTTTGTCAAGAGTTTCGAACGGATTAGCCGGCAATATTTTTTGTTCTACATAGCGTTTTAGGAATTTGCCCTCAGCATCGTCACGAGAATATCCGAATGTCATTTGAGTTAAGTCGTTGGTACCGAATGAGAAGAATTCAGCATATTCTGCAATTTCATCAGCTGTTAAAGCTGCACGAGGAATTTCAATCATTGTACCGAATTTGTAATCAACTTTTATACCTTTTTCTCTCATTACGTCATCAGCGACTCTTACTAAGATTTCTTTAGCAACTTTTAATTCGTTTACGTGACCGATTAGAGGAATCATTACCCAAGGTTTAACATTTACACCCTCTTTTTTCAAATCACAGGCTGCTTCAAAGATTGCTCTTACCTGCATTTCATTGATTTCAGGATAAGTTAAACCAAGACGGCATCCGCGAAGTCCCATCATAGGGTTAGATTCAGAAAGTCCTTCTACAACATGAAGAAGTTCTTCTTTTTCTTTGTAATCTTTACCCAAAGCTTTTAAAGTCGCAACTTCAGCAATTAAATCTTCTTTGTTAGGTAAGAATTCATGGAGTGGCGGATCTAAAAGTCTTATTGTCATTGGTTTTTCACCTAATGCTTTAAACATTGCATAAAAATCTGAATACTGCATTGGTAAAAGTTTTTCTAGTGCTTCTTTTCTAGCTTCAGGGGTACCTGCGATAATCATCTTTTGAACCCAAGGTAATCTGTCAGGATCCATGAACATATGCTCAGTTCTGCAAAGTCCTACCCCTTCAGCTCCGAATTTTAAAGCATTTTCGATGTCTTTAGGTGTATCAGCATTTGCTTCTACTTTCATTTCTTTAATTTCATCAACCCAAGAGAAGAATTTATTCCAATTGTCGTCAATTTTAGCTTCTACGAGTTGAACAGCTCCTGCCATAACAATACCTTTTCCACCATCAAGGGAGATAATATCGTCTTTTTTGTATACAGTTCCATCAAATCCAGTTAATGTTCCGTTAGCAAGGTCGATTTTCAAATCTTCGCAACCTGAAACGCAAGGTTTTCCCATACCTTTTGCAACAACTGCTGCGTGAGAAGTAGCTCCACCTCTTAGTGTAAGAACACCTTGAGCAACGGCCATACCGTGAATATCATCAGGACAAGTCTCTACACGAACCAAAATAACTTTTTCGCCTGCTGCTCCACGTTCTGCTGCTTCTTCTGTATCAAATACAATCTTACCTACCGCTGCACCTGGTGATGCGTTCACCCCTTGTGCAATTTTATGAGCTTCTTTCATAGCCTTTTCATCAAAGCATGGAAGAAGAATTTGATTTACTGAATATGGATCTACAAGTTGTATAGCTCTTTCTTTTGAGATTATACCTTCTTCGTGCATTTCTACTGCAATTCTTACTGCAGCAGCAGCTGTTCTTTTACCGTTACGAGTTTGTAAAATCCACAATTTTCCTTTTTCAATTGTAAATTCCATATCTTGTACATCTTTATACCCGTTTTCAAGCTTTTTAGCTATATCAACATATTGTTTGTATAATTCAGGCATTTCAACTGATAATTCAGAAATTTCTTTAGGAGTTCTGATGCCAGCTACAACGTCTTCACCTTGAGCATTAGTTAAGTATTCGCCATAGAATTTATTTTCACCTGTTGCAGGGTTTCTTGTGAATGATACACCTGTTGCACAGTCATCACCCATATTCCCGAACACCATTGTCTGTACGTTTACGGCTGTTCCGAAATTGTGGTCGATTTTATTCATATTTCTGTAAGCGACTGCACGAGGAATATTCCAAGAACGGAATACGGCTTCGATTGCTTCTTGAAGTTGAATATACGGATCTTGCGGGAATTCTTTGCCCGTTACTTCTTTGATTATGTTTTTATATACAGGAATTAAAGATTTCCAGCCGTCTGCGGAAACTTTTGTATCTTCTTTAACGCCTTCGCGTTCTTTAACTTTTTCTACTTCTGATTCAAAGTATTTTTGTCTGTCCATATCCCAAGCTACGGATCCGAACATTGTCAAAAATCTGCGGTAGCTGTCATAACAAAATCTTGGGTTATTAGTCAGCTTAATCATTGCTTCGACTGTTTCGTCATTCATACCCAAGTTGAGGATAGTTTCCATCATACCCGGCATTGAAAGTCTTGCACCTGAACGGACTGAAACTAATAATGGATTTGTTTTATCTCCGAATTTTTTACCTGTTTGGTTTTCTACATCTTTTAAAGCAGTTTTAACTTCATCCATTAAACCTTCAGGCATTTTGTTGCCATGGTTGATGTAATCCATACAAGTTTCTGTTGTAATGGTAAGACCCGGAGGTACAGGAAGTCCTAAATTTGTCATTTCTGCCAAATTTGCACCTTTACCGCCAAGCAGGTTGCGCATATCTGCATTACCTTCTCTGAAAAGCCATACGCGTTTTTCGCTCATAATTTCATTCTCCTTAATGTTTAGGTATAATTATTAAAACAAATTTTCTCCATCGTATCATAAACATGCGCTTTAAAGTAGTTGTACTTTTAAAAATGTAACATATTTGTCACCGTATTTTTTCTGTTTTAAAATCTCATAATTGTAAAAGTTGACTTCGGTTGTATGTTCAATGATTACAATATTTTTTGCTATTTTTAAAACAGCTTCAAGACTCGTTTCATAAATTCCTGAAAAATATGGAGGATCTATATAAATTACATCGAAACCTCTATTTAATTTTTGAGCCAGTTTAATAGCATCACCAATTTGAAGTTCAGGATGAGGAGTGAATTTTTTAAAATTGTTTTTTATGATTTGAGCGACTTTTGGGTGTTTTTCAAAAGCGAGGGATTCAGAAAAGCCTCTTGAAAGTGCTTCTAGTCCCATAATTCCTGAGCCTGCATACATATCAAGGAATGATTTGTCTTTAAAATCAATCATAGCTTGCAGAGTGTTAAACACACTCATTCTAACTTTTGAAAGAGTTGGACGAGTAATTTTTTCATCCGGTGCTGTTATTTTTTGACCTTTAAAAATTCCTGCGGTTATGTTCATACGGGTATTTTACAATGAATAAATTTTAATGTATAATAAAACTTATAAAAAAGGGAGTTTTATGACAGAAATTAAACATAATAAAACAGAGGTGATAGTTGTCGGGGGAGGACCTGCAGGAATTGCTTGTGCTGTAACTATAGCCAGAGCAGGACATGAAGTGATTCTAATAGAAAGAGGTAGTTTTGCAGGCAGTAAGAATGTTTTTGGCGGAGCAATTTATGCTCAGCCTATGAGAGAAATTTTCCCCAATTTTGAAAAAGAAGCTCCGATTGAGCGTTTGAATATTGAGCATAAATATGCAATTTTAGGTCAAGAGGATTCAACTGTGATATCTTATCGTCACAAAGATACTGATACTCCAAGTTATTCTGTAATAAGAGGAAAGTTTGACCGCTGGATGGCAGAGCAGGCGAAAAAAGAGGGAGTAATAGTTGTAGACGAGACTGTTGTCAGAGAATTGATTATTGAAAATGAGCAGGTCATCGGGGTGAAAACCGAATTGGAAGAATATTATTCTGATATTGTTATACTAGCAGATGGTGTAAATTCACTTTTGGCGAAGCAAATCGGGTTCAGGGATAAAATAGATCCAAAAGATGTTGCTTTGAGTGTTAAAGAAGTTATAAAACTAGATAGACAAAAAATTAATGAAAGATTTAATTTAAGTGATGATGAGGGATGTATATATGAAATTTTCGGAGGTCCAATGCTTGGAATGCTTGGGCTTGGATTTATGTATACAAATAAAGAGTCTATAAGTATAGGTCTTGGCGTGGGACTTGATGCATTATGCGATAGAAAAATAAAACCTTATGAATTGTTGGATGAATTAAAAAAACATCCGACAATTGCGCCTTTGATAAAAGATGGTGAATTACTTGAATATTCTGCTCATCTTATTCCTGAGGGCGGGTATAAAAAGGTACCGACACTTTTCGGTGCTGGAGTTATGATTGCAGGAGATGCGGCTATGCTTGTGAATAACCTTCATTGGGAGGGGACAAATCTTGCGATGATTAGCGGAAAAATAGCCGGAGAAACCGCTATTAGGGCTTTAATTAAAGGTGATTTTAGTGAAAAAATGCTTTCTCGTTATCAAAAAGAGTTGGAAAATTCATTCATTATGAAGGATTTGAAGACATATAGAAACCTCATGGATGAGGCTCATCAAAGAGCGGAATCTTTTATGGGATATTATCTAAATCAAGTAAATGGATTTTTCAAGATGTTTACGACTGTTGACAGTATCCCGAAAAGAGAAAAGTACCATAAGTTTATTTTTGACTTTATTAAAAAAAGAAATATAATAGAGTTATTCAAAGATGCTTTTAGTGGATTAAAACTATTTTGGAGTATTTTGATAAAATGACAATAGATGATAAATTATTCACAGTTAAATATAAGCCTGATGAAGTCTCTCATTTGAGACCGGATTTTGAAAAGTGCAAAAGTTGTACTTCAAAAATTTGTACCACAATTTGTCCTGCAAAAGTTTATGAGTGGGATGATGGTGATGAAAAACTTACTGTCAATTATGAAAATTGTCTTGAATGCGGCGCCTGTAGAATTGCCTGTGAGAAGAATTGTATTGATTGGGAATATCCTAAGGGCAATAAAGGAGTTACATTTAAAAACGGTTAATTCATAAAAATACAAAATAATTAGTTAAAAGTAATATAAAAAGGAGACATGGATTATGAAAGAAGAATACAGCAATCAACATCGCAGATGGTATGATAAAGACCCAGTACTTTCTCAAGCAGTTGAGACACTTGAGCATAGCGATGATGAAACTCAAATTAGAATAGCTTTGAATTTAATTAAAATTATTATTGAACATAATATTGAAGATGAAAAATTTGAGGCTGTTGAAGATATCATAAATGCTGTCGGCTCTGGACTTGAAGATAACAGAAAAGGTCGTTGGTATGATATTGATTCTACTTTAAGAACAGCAATGAACATGTTACAGAATTGTCCGCCCGCTACACAGCATTTGATTGCAAAAGAAATGGCCAAGATGGTGGTCGATAAAATCAAGACTGATGATAGTGAAACTGAAGGTGAAGAATAAAAAAGAGCGGTAATTACCGCTCTTTTTTATATAATCTTTATTCTATTAGAAAATAATAGTTTGACCATCTTCGGGTATTAAAAGATTTTTAATGTCTTTTTCTTGAATTAATTTATATAAATCTTTTCGGGTAACTGATAGATGGCTTACGGCATCCATATGGCTAGCAATTATTTTTGAATTAGGAGATTTCTTCACTACTTCATATACATCTTCTTTGTTCATGATTATATGCTCACCGTTCATTATAGTTGCACCACAGGCATTAACAATTATTATATCAGGATGAAATTTGTCAATTGCTTCTGATATTTCTGAGCACCAGATGCTATCTCCTGCTATATATAGAGTTTTTTCGTTTTCAGATTTAAATACCACTCCCATAATATCATATGGCATATTTACCATACGGCATATTGGCTCTACAATCTCTCTTCTGCCATGTTGGCCTGTGGTTTTAAATAAGGTTATTCCCTTATAATTAGTACCAAAGCTGCTTATTATTTCTATATTCTTAAACCCTTCTGATAGCATAAATTTTTTATCCGATTCTGATTGAACAAAAATTTGTTTATTTTTATCAATTGAATTTTTGGCATATTCATCCCAGTGATCTGGATGAACGTGAGTTATTATTATAGCATCAGCTTCGGTAATTTTTTCAATAGAACAAGGAAGCTCGACTCTGGGTTGTCTGATATGTGAATTTATGCCGGCTTCAAATCCTTCCATATAGTCTTTAGGTCCAAGCCAAGGATCTATTAAAAATTTTGTGTCATTGTATTTAACTATGATTGTTGCATTTCTTATTTGTGTAATTTCCATTTTTCCTCCTTTAGTTTTATATATATTAAACTAATTTTTTCTTAATAGCAAGAATGCACTAATTTGTATAATACTTACTTTATTGTATAATATATACATATAAGTAAATTAAGGAGAAAAAATGATGGTAAAAAATAAATTAGAGTATAATTGTCCCCTAGAAGCTACTATGAGAATAATCGGCGGTAAATATAAAGGGATAATTATCGGGCATTTGATAAATAAAACTTTACGATATAGTGAATTGCAAAAAATGATTCCGCAATCAACACCCAAAATGCTCATACAACAGCTAAAAGAGCTTGAAGCTGATAAGATTATTACAAGAAAACTTTACCCTATAGTGCCTCCAAAAACAGAATATTCACTTTCTGAAAGAGGAAAGACATTGATTCCTATAATTTTGGAATTAAATAATTGGGGGATAAAGTATCTACAAGAAGAAAATATTCCCTGTGCATATTTGAATAATAATTGTTAACACAACGGGCGAAACTTTTTAAGTTTCGCCCGTATGTTTTTAATGTTTTTTGTTCAACTAATTCTTAAAATAGTCGCATATGAGAGTTTTTTTTCTTGGGATCATCGATCTTATTCTTTTTACAAAACTATTTTGTTCCAATTCTTCCAGTTGTTTTTTTAGGATGGCTTTTTCTAAAACGACTTTGTTGTAAAGATCTGAACATACAGAACTCTTATCTACATGCGCTTTTAATTTCGACAATTGAACTTCTTTTTCTTTAATGGATTTGATTAGTGCTCTTTTCACTTTTTTAAAGACCTCTTGAACTTTACCATATAAGAATAATATCAATTTCTATTTTTTAAATCGACTTTTTAGTTGATTTAAAAGTTATACAGGTAATAAATCATACTCATAGCCTATTTTTAAAGCTTTTATGTTTAAGGGTAAAAGGTTTTTTCTATGAGGTGGCAATACTCTATCCAAGGCTTCAATCAAATGCTCCAAAGAAACCATTTTACTAGCTTTTGCAAGTACTCCCAGAGCAAGAATATTTGTCATTTTTATATTACCTAATTCTTCAGCAAGTTTTGTAATCGGGGTAAAAAGATAGTTTATATCAGCTCTGTTTTTTAATTCTTTTACAAGTGAAGAATTTGCAATCATAGTGCCGCCATTTTTAATTTTTTTAATAAATTTGTCAAAAGATGCCTGATTTAATGCGACAATAAAGTCGGTATCTATTTTATTTACTGCACTTACTTCATCATCACTTGCAACAACTTCACAATTTACGGTTCCTCCTCGCATTTCAGCACCGTAACTTGGATACCAAGTAACATGTTTACCTGCTAACATAAAAGCTGTTGCTAATACTTCTCCTGCAAGAAGAACTCCTTGACCTCCAAAGCCTGCTATAATAAAGTTTTTTTCCATTTCCTAATCCTCTATACCAAAACTGCTTGTTTATTATTTGTAATATCTTTGTAAATTCCTGGCACAAAAGTCTTCATCATTTCGTTTCGGACTCTTTCATGTGCCTGATCAGGTGTCATTTTCCAATTGGTCGGGCAGGTAGAAAGTATTTCTACAAAACCGAATCCAAGTCCTTTTATTTGAACTTCAAAAGCTTTTTTTATTGCCTCTTTTGCCTTTCTTATGTTAGCTACAGTATCGAGGGATACTCTTGCAGAAAAAGCAGTACCCTCGCATAAAGCAATATGTTCAGCTATTTTAATCGGATACCCGTAATATTCAAGATTACGACCTGTAGGAGAAGTTGTCGTTACTTGACCTAAAAGAGTAGTAGGTCCAAGCTGCCCCCCAGTCATTCCATAAGTGGTATTATTAATACAAATAGCGCTTATTTTTTCTCCTCGTAAGGCTGCATGAAGGCTTTCGGCTAAACCAATTGAAGCAAAGTCACCATCACCTTGGTATGTGAATACAAATTTATCCGGTCTTGCTCTTTTAACTCCTGTTGCTTCAGCCATAGCTCTGCCATGTGGCGATTCAATTGAATCCACATTTAAAAAATCATATATTGTAACAGAACAGCCTATTGATGCTGCTAAAATAGCTTTTTCTTTTAAATTAAGTTCATCGAGTACTTCTGCAACAAGTCGAACTGCAACGCCATGGTCGCAACCAGGGCAAAATGAATATTTTACATCTTTTCTTAAAGAGTCGGGTATTTTAAAAACTTGTGTTGTCATTATATTAAATCCTCAACTTTCAATAAAATTTCTTCAGGTGCAGGAGGTGCTCCAACAGGTTTATTAATTAATTCTACTGGTACTTTACCGTTTACTGCCAATTTTACATCATTTATCATTTGTCCCATATTGACTTCAACGGTTATTACCTTTTTAACTTTCTCAGAAAGTTCTTTTATTCGTTTATTTGGGAACGGATATAGGGTTATTGGTCTTAACATACCAGCTTTTATTCCTTTTTCCCTGCACATTTTAACGGCTGTTTTTACATTTCTTGATGTACTTCCAAAACTTATAAACAAGATATCTGCATCTTCAGTTCCGATTTCTTCCCATTCGGTTTCATTTTCTTCGATAGTTTTGTATTTTTGATAGAGTTTTTCTAAAAACACACATTGATCCTCTGCAAGCGGAGCATAGGAGCGTATCACTCTTCCGTCTCTGCCTTTTGCACCTGTTAAAGCCCAAGAAGAATTATCAATTTCAGGATATGTGTAGTCTTTGAATTCCACAGGCTCCATCATCTGTCCTAAAAGCCCGTCAGCAAGAAGTACAGTTGGATTTTTGTATTTGTGAGCCAAATAAAATGCTTTATAAGTTAAATCAGCACATTCTTGAACAGTGGAGGGTGCGAGTACTATAAGTTTGTAATCACCATTTCCTCCGCCTTTGGTCGCTTGGAAATAATCTCCTTGGGAAGGATAGATGTTTCCAAGTCCAGGACCTCCTCTCATAACGCTTACTAAGACAACAGGAAGCTGATCTGATGTTGCATAACTTAAAGCTTCTTGCATTAAAGATACCGCACAACTGGAAGATGAGGTCATAGCTTTCGCACCTGTAGAGCATGCTCCTATTACCATATTTATTGCAGCTAATTCGCTTTCGGCTGAGACATAGGCTCTGTTTAATTCTTGCATTTTCCCGCTCATAAATTCACCGATTTCACTTTGGGGAGTAATCGGGTATCCGAAATAGCACTCACATCCTGCAAGGATTGCTGCTTGGGCTATTGCATAATTACCTTTGGTAAGGACTTTTTTTTCTGCTAAACATTGTGTCATAAACTAACCTCTATATACTTCCGTAATAGCTAAATCTGGACATCTTGTTGCGCACATTGCGCATCCAATACATTTATTTTCGGGGTCATTAAATTCAACAACTTTATTCCCGAGATTATTTGTTTTTTCACTAACTCTAATCAAATTTTTAGGGCATTCTTTAATGCATAAGTAACATGCTTTGCATTTATTACTATCAATTACTATATTACTCATCAATACCTCTTTTATCCATGTCTGATTTTAATTATATCACTTAAAATTTAAAGAGTACAATTCTATCTTTACAATTGTAATAATAATCGTTAATATTTTTGCCCTGCAATAATATATTCTGATAGAATATTACGGTAGGGATATTTTACTTATTTTAAGGGAAAGCGCAAATGGCACAAATTGAAATTGACGAAATTTTAAACACTATAAAATCAGAAAATGCATTAAACAATGAGATACTTGCAAAAGCTACAGAGGAAATAAATTCAAAACTTGAAGATATTCTTGATGATGGAGTTACGACTGAGCATATAAAATCAAGCCTTCAAGAATTGGAAGTTACGTTGGAATCTCGTTATAGAAACAATTTGGAAAATTTGGGTATCATAAAAAATGCACTTGAAAGTTTGAGTGAAAATCAAGAACTTCTTGTGAAAAACTCAGATTTAAAAATAATGTTCAATATCCTTAATGAAAATATTGACAATTTTGCGCATGAAATAGACGAGCAGAAAAAATTAATTGATGAAGTAGAGATAAAGTTAGATGAATTTAGAAATGATAATTCTAAAAAAGATGAGATTATTGAAAAAGTTGCAATAGTAAAAGACGGCATTGATGAGGTAAATAGAGGGCTTCAGGCATCAATTATGGATGTAAATTCAAGTCTTAGAGGAATAAACAAAACTCTTATGACAATGGATGTTACGGATCAAAATGATATTATAAAAAGGGAGTTAGAAAATATTTATATATCAACGACTGCAATTCTTTCCTCATTAGAAATTGCTGATCAGAAAAATGATGATTTAGCCAAGAATATATTAGTAAAAGATGATTTGATAAATTTAGCCGGTAAAATTGATAATTCTTTCGCTTTGGTGTCAGAAAAAATAGAAGCAAATGACAAAAGCGAGGAAATCCTTTCAGAAATTCATAAAAACCGAGAAGAACTTATCAATTTTAATGAAAATGTATCTAAGGGACTATCAGATTACTTAAATTCAGTCCGCGATGTACTGGCTAATTGTATTGATGAAATAAGACAAGCTCAGCTTGACAGTGCATTTGAAAGTGATAGTGTCGCACGCCAAAAATTTGAAAATTTAGAAAAATTATCTGATGACATAAAGAAAATAGACACCAGTATTTCAAATCAAAGTGAAAGTTATATATCATTAATTAACGGTAAAATTAAAGAACTCGGAGAATCAATTGATGATTTTAAATCATATATAGATAAAAGTAATACCGGAATTGGTGACAAATTGGATTCTAAAATTGGAGCATTGGATAATTTTGTTGTAAATTTCAAGGATGTTTTTGAAAACAAATTTGGATTATTGCAAGAAAAAGTTGATAACAGTATTCAATTTATAGAGTCTTTTGCATCAGATAGTACGATAAAACTTGGGAATTCAGTATCAGAAATCGTTGATATAAAAGGTGAAATTTCAAGAATTTTAGAGAATATGACGGCATTTAATTCTCATCAGGAGGCAAATGTAAATAGAATAGATGCAAAACTTGATGGGGATTTGGTTGATTTAAAAAAGGATTTGAATAATTTTTGCGGTAGTTTTGAAGCTTTGAAATATACAATAGAGCAGTCAAATCTTGATAACAGAGAAATTTTGACAGAAATTGTGGAAAAAGCTTCTGATAATACCAAAGCTATTTTGGAAAATCTTAAAAATAATACAGATAATGGTGAAAAAAATATATCAGCTCAGATAGAAGCTTTAAAATCACAAGTTACAGAATTGACAAATACATTTACTTCAGTTTCAGCAAAAAACATAGAAAATATTTTATCTAATCTTGAAATTCATTTGACCAAAATAAATTCAATGGATGAAAGCATAACAGGTGCTATTGAAAATAAATTTGGAATGGTAAAAGAGTTAGTAACCGAAACTGGGAATGATACAAAAAATGAAATATTAAATATAGGAGAAAGACTTTCAAAAGAGGTTTCTGAAAAAGTCCAAAGTATTTTATCTACAGCAAACCAAAATTTTGAAAATATTATATCCAATATAAATGTATCAAACGAGAAGAAATTAGAGTCAGACAGTAATATTCAATCTGCTGTTGAAAACGCAATGCAGACTGTGCAAGGTGAAATTACTCAATCAATAGCTGAATCTAAAAATTGTATAAATGATTTGGAAACGAGACTGGTATCAAAATCAGAGCAAAATGCAAGTAATATAATTGCAGGTATTGAAACAATTTCAGATAGAATAAATAATTTTGGAACTGAAATTTCTACAGAATTAATTAATAATGCTCAAACTATAAAAGAAGTTCTACAGGAAGCTGATGCTAATAGTCAACAAAAATTAGATGAAATAAATGAAAGATTTATAACCATAGCTGAGCAAAATTCAGGAAATATATTGTCAGGTCTTGAATCTACATCTTCTAAAATCGATATGCTCGGAGTGGATCTTGCTACTGAAATTGATAACAATTTTGACATGGTACGAGATTTTATAGAATCTTCTAAGAAAGATAAAAATCAAAGTATTGTCGAATTTGAAACTTTATCTGATAATATTAAAAATTTAGAATCTGAATTTTTAAGTAATGTTCAGCTTTTAAAGTCTGCACTTGAAGAGCAATTAAACGGCATAAAAGATTATTTTGATACTATAAAAAATCAAAATGATAATGAAGTAAATAGGGAGTATTATGAAAAATTAGCTGAAAAAATGCTTGCTGTAGAGACAGCTCTGCATGATGCAGGGGATAACTACAGTGATGATTTAATGATGCTTCAAAATAAAATATCTGATTATATCAAGTCTATAGATACTATCTCCTCAGATACTACAGAAAAATTAAAACTTTCACTTGATGAAATCTCAGATATGAAATCTGAAGTTCTTTCTATAATCCAAAGTATTTCAAATACAAAGACAGATGAAAATGAACAGATTAAAAATCTGTCTGACACATTAATCCCGAAATTTAATGATTTGTTAGTTGATATTACAGACATAAAAGAAAATGTAGATGGTCAAATAGATACATCAATACAAAAAAGTGTCGCTGTGATTGATGAAAAATTTGCAAATATTCAAGAGCTTTTGAATGAAAATAATTTACGCAGTTTTGACGGTATAAATGATCTTTCAGATAATATAAGTAATAAAATTGATACTTTAAGACAAGAAGTAGGACTTATAAATACTGACTTATCTGAAATTATAAACTCAAAAACAGATTCAATAGTTAATGAATTCACCCCATTAAAAGAATCTATTAATACATTTTTAAATAATGATTTTGATAAAATAATTGACAGTATAAAATCCCAAATAGAACTTTCATATTTAAGTTTTTCAGCTGATGTAAATGATAATATGACAGAGAATCATGATAACTATGTCCATTTAGAAGAGTCTTATAAAACTCTTATTGAAAAATTTACAAAAGTTGAAGAAATTGTTGAAGATTTAACAAAGAACCAGTTGGGTATAGTTACTTCTACAATATCAGAAGTAGAGAAAAATTTTGCAAATAATATAGAAAAAACAAACACAATTTTAGACAGCTGGAAAGATGATGTAAAATCAATTGAAGATAAAATAATGCAAAATTCTGAAAATGCTCAAAATAATATTATTTCACAAATAACAGCTTTTATAAAAACAGCTTCATCAGCAAACAAGAAAGAAATAAAAGAATTTATTGCAAATCTGATGGAAAATAATAATTTATCAGCAGAAATATCTTCTGAATTGTTAAATTTAAAAGATAATTTGACCTCTTTGCATAATAAAGTAGATGTTATTGCAATGTCAGATACTACAGAGACATTAGAAGAGCTGCTAAGTGTAATACAGGATAAAATTGATTTACTTACATCAAGTGATGAAGATGAAAAACTGATCGAAATGCTCAATGCTTTGCATGACAAGGTGGATATTGCAATATTATCGGATGATGATGTCAAGATTGCATGTATAAAAGAGACACTGGAATTACTAAATAAAAAGATAGATGGTTTTACATTGTCAGATATAAGTAAAATACATGAAATGTTGCAAGCTTTACATGACAAAGTCGATATTATAGTAACAGATAGTAATGAAGAAAAAATAGAAAATATGGTGCAAGCATTGCATGATAAAGTCGATGTTCTTGCATTATCAGATGAATCAGAAATTATCACTGAAATACAGGATATAAAAGATTTAATATATGAACAAAGAAAACAAATAGAAACATTTAGCGATACTGAACGTTCAGAAAATATAGATAAATGTCTAAAAGAGCTTTTGTCAGATATTTCAAATATAGAAGAGAAATTAGTCGGACTGGATTTAGAAAAGAATGCTTCAGATATAAAAGATTCAGTAATGAATGCCGTACTTTCTGTTGCAGACCAAATAACATTTGTGGAAGAAACAGAAGAAATTAAAGATTTTGTAGAAGAAAGAACCGATGAAATTAATAAGAATTTATTAGATGTAAAAAAACAATTAAACAATATAACAAATGGATCAGATGAATGGGATTATTCATATACTATGCAAGATATAGAGTCAGACATTGCAAAGTTAAGAATAATTTTGAATGATATTTCAGCATCAACCTCCAAAGATGGAATTAATGAAATATCACAAAATATGCATAAAATTGCATCCTCAATAAATTCACTTCATAGTAGTCTTACAGAGGAACAAATTTTAGAGCTTAAAAATACAATTGAAAAAATTAACGATGATGTCCTGAGTCTAAGCTCAAGGACAAATAAACTTCTGCTAACCTCAGATGAATCTTATAAAGCATTGACTGACGGATTGGATGAGTTTAGTAGAATAACAACTCAACTTCAATCTCGTATTGATTCTCTTGATAATAACGAGTATAACGAAGTAATAGAAAGAAAACTAGATAATATAAATAATGCAATAGCATCATCCGCGAATTCAAATAACGTAATACGTCAAGTTATGATGTATCTTGGCGAATGGATAGATCAAGCTAGTGAAAAACTTGATACAATAGCAGAAGATACATCTAATGTGTCAATAATTAATTCTGAAATTTGTCTTTTAAAATCAATGGTTGATAATACTGCTATAGTGGAATCACTAGAGAAGAAGTTTGAAGAACAGCAAAATAAGATAGACATACTTGAAAATAAGCTTAATGAAATTTTAACTGTAATAGAAAGTCAAAATAACTTGAATTTAGAAAAGAAACTTGATAAACTAAATGACAAAATAAGTAAGCTCTCTCAAGGAATAGAAAAGCTGGCGTCATATGTTGATGAAGAATAACTTAATAAAAGATTTAGAAAAACTTTTACCCCGCAATAATGTATTATCAAAAATTGAAGAACGATATGTATATAGTCAGGATGCTTCTAATACTCCTGATATAAAAAACATAGCGGATGCTGTAGTATTCGTAGAGACAATAGAAGAAGTTCAAAAAATCATTAAACTTGCATCAAAGTATAAAATTCCCATAATTTGCCGAGGAGCAGGTACAAATGTAGTCGGAGCATGTGCAATAGAACATGGCGGGATTGTTTTGAATTTTTCAAAGATGAATAAAATATTAGAGATAAATCGTAAAAATATGACAGCAAAAGTACAGCCTGGTGTAATTGTCGGAGAACTCCAAAACGAGGTTGAAAAAATAGGTCTATATTACCCTCCAGATCCTTCAAATTTAGCTGTATCTACAATAGGCGGAAGTATCGCCCAATCATCAGGGGGAGCAAGAACTTTTAAATACGGCTCCACCAAAGATTATATAATTGATATGAAAGTCGTAATGGCAAACGGTGAAATTTTACAAACCGGTGCAAATACGATTAAAAATGCGACAGGTTATAATTTGGGTTCTCTTTTTATAGGTAGTGAAGGGACTTTGGGGGTAGTTGTCGAAGCAACTGTAAAATTAATTCCAAAACCTCAAGCGCACCAAGTAATAATGGCATATTTTGATTCGATAGAATATGCGGTGAATGCTGTGGATAAAATAATAGATAAAAAAGTATTTCCGACAACAATTGATTTTATGGATAAAAACGCAATCCAAACAGTAGAAAAATTTTTCCCATCAGGACTTCTAACTGACAAAGAAGCTGCATTGATAATAGAAGTTGACGGGTTTAAAGAAGCAATAGAACATCAAAGTGAAATTATTTTATCAATATTACATAATGCAAAAGCCTCTGCAATTCAAAACTCATCAAATGAAGAAGAATATAAAGGGATTTGGAAAGCTCGAAGGTCGTCTATGGGTGCATGCGCAAGACTAAAACCGAATGTGACAACAGATGATGTAATTGTTCCAAGAGAAAATTTAGCAAAACTAGTATATGGGATAAGGAATATTTGTGAAAAATATAGTCTTGATGTATGTATGGTAGGTCATGTCGGAGATGGAAGTGTACATCCTCAGATTCCGATTGATTATAGAGATGAAGATGAATATAACAGGTTAAAACTTGCAAAATCCGAAATATATGATTTGACTGCAAAACTCGGTGGCATTTTATCTGGTGAGCATGGCATAGGTGTTTTAAAAAGGGATTATATAAATATGGTTGTAAATCCTTTGGCATTGGAATATATGCGAACTATCAAAAAGATTTTTGACCCTGAAAATATTCTAAATCCTTATAAAATTTTTTAAATATTTACATAATATTTGTAATATAAATAATAAAATATTAACTAAAAGCCTCCGGCGGGTCTTACGCAGACAGCGGTCGCTTTTATGGAAAAGCGACACAAACCACGACCTGATACTGCGTTCGCTAATCAATTGTAATTTGTTCCACCCCAAGCAAGCAAACTCACTACGTTCAGACAATGCTTGCTTTTGTTATTGTGTAACAAAACATTGATTGCTCACTCCGTAAAGGTCGACTATTTTTAATTGCAACAATAGCGTAGTGAACAATAATTGCAGGCGAAAGTTCCTCAAAGCCGTCATTGTTTGAGCGTAGCGAGTTTGACGGCTTCTTTCTTGAGCCTTGCTTATTATTAGTGAACGCAGCGTGTCGATGGTTTTGAGGCACTTTTTCCATAAAAAGTGCCCCCGTCCGGAGGACTTTTATTTAATCTTTGTTTGATTAATTACAAATATTATGTAATTTGTTATAATTTTTGTATAATGTTTTTATGGATAAAAAGTCTTTTATAAAGTATTTGAAAAATTTAGGAATTGAAGTTCATACAACGACAAAAGCGAGAGGACATCAGGGATTTTTTTGTAATAACAGAATAGATATTTCAAAGAATACTCCTGAGCACCGTGTAATTCCGACATTACTGCATGAATTTGCCCATTATATTCATTTTCAAATAGAGCCTGATATGCCAAAAACTGGAGGGAGTTTGGAAATTCTTTTTAAATCTGATAATCCCGTAATTTGTAAAGAGCTTTTTAAAGTGACCAATTTTGTTGATGAAAACTCCCTGTGTGTAAGATTAACCGAACATCGTCAAAGAGTCCATGAGAAAATTTTAGAATATGACAAGATTATTAAAAAGAGTTATCCGAATTTTTTACGCTCAAAAAGATTTAAAGAATTTGATAAATATATAAGAAAATCTGATGCAAAATATCTTTTGAAGTATGACAGAGTAAAGGTAATGGGAGGTTTTTTAGGTTTTACTCCCAAAATCTATACAATAAATACAATAGAACAGACATTTCCTGATATGCCTGAGGCTTTTGTTGCATATATCAGATTGCGCTCAAGTATAAGAAAACAGTCGAGAATTTCTGCACGTATAAATCGTTTGAATAAATATTATAAACGTCCGACAGAGCTTTTTGCAAGATTTATAGAAGGGCTTTATCTTGATAGAGAATGGGTTGAAGCTATTGCACCATGTGCATGTGAAAAATTTTATGAGTTACTAAGCATAGGCTATTATGGTAATTTGAAAGATGTAGTTTTTATATATTGAGGTTGGTATGGAAGAAAAAAGTATTTCTCAGATGAGAGAAGAATTAAGGGATTTTTATTTTAAAAAGGTTAAGCCTAATCTTGAAACTCTAAATAAAAAGCGAAAAAAAAGTAGAATAGATTTAGTTGCTTTAGTTTTAATTTTAATTGGGTTTGCAATGTTTTTTTCTATTGGCGGTCTTAAAATAAACGGTGTGTCTTTGGCTATTTTGCCGGTTATTTGTCTTGTTGTAGGAGCTATGGTTTTAATGTTAAACCATAAGGATGAAAAGAATCGTGTAATACAAATTGATGTTAATGGTGAATATGAATTTAAGAAAATGTTAATGCCAGAATTTTTAAAAATATTTGGGAATTTGCAATGGAAAGATCTTGGAAAATCTGTTAAACCCGTTAATATGGAAAAATATAAAACTTCAAATTTATTAAGCTCTTTTTTGGTTGGGGCTTTTGGAGATAGAATTTGGGGCTCATATAGGGGGGTAAAATTTGATATTTTTGAGTTAGATACAAGTAAAACTTCTCTGCAATCCTTTATAAATACTTTAATGATTTTACCTTTTGTATTCGGGTGCGGGTGCGGACTTTTTGGTTTGGGGTTTGTAATTTTGTCGTTATTTTTAAGTTGGTTGAGTGATATTTTAAATAACGGTACAATATATGTTTGGTTTTTATTGATTTATTTAATAGGTATACCATTGTTTGTAATATTTAAATATATTTCTCAATCCGGTTTCAGAGGTGTATTTGTAGAGTTTGACATGAACAAAAATTTTGAAGGTCATACTTTTATTTTGGAAAGGGCTGTGACTAACAGAGGAATTAAATTTGAACGTGCTAAATTTGAAGATGTGAAATTGGAAGATCCTTCGTTTATGCAAAAATATGAAGTTTATTCAGATAATCAGGTTGAAGCAAGATACGTCTTGACAACAGCCTTTATCGAACGTTTTTTAAATATGAAAATGGCATTTAAAGCAAAATATATAAGAGCTTCATTTAAAGATGGCAAAATAATAATAGCGATAGATGCAGGAAGAGATTTGTTCCAAATGGCAAATTTGAATAAGGATACGGATGCTAATACATTTACAGAACTTTTTGATGAAATTTTGTCGGTATTGGAACTTATAAATACACTTAAACTGAATCAAAGAATTGGTTTATAAAGGTTTATAATATATTTATTTAGACACGTCCGTAAATATCTTCATATCTTATGATATCTTCCTCAATTAGCAAATCACCCATTTGCACTTCTATAACCTCGACAGGAATATCATAAGGGTTTTGAAGAGAATGGATTGCTTTTACCGGGATATCGACACTATGACCTGAATTTAAAATTAATTCTTTAGCTCCTAATACAACTTTTGCTGTACCTGATAATACGACCCAATGCTCACTTCTGTGGTTATGAGATTGTACTGAAAGTTTTTGTTTTGGATTTACATGTATAACTTTGGATAAAAAGCCTTCACCCTGAGCTATTACCGTATAAAACCCCCAAGGTCTGTATACGGTCTTATGAACTATTGAAGTATTGTCATTTTGCTGTTTAAGGGTTTCATATATAAGTTTGACATCTTGGGTTTTATCTTTTTTACATGCTAGAATAGCATCTTCTGTCTCAACTATAACAGCATCATCAAGGCCTATTGTTGCAACAAGTTTTGAAGAAGAGTACACAAGTGAATTTTTGGAGTTTTTATCCAGTACATGACCTACAAAAACGTTGCCGTTAGCATCTTTAGGACTTATATCATATATAGCATCCCAACTGCCTAAATCTTTCCAATCACTTGTTAATTCAACCATCACAAGATTATCGGTTTTTTCCATCAAAGCATAATCAAGTGAAATATTTGGCATTTTATCAAATTCAATAAAAGGAATTTCGTTAGTAGTGGATATATCAATTTCATTAGCAATTTCAAAGATTTCTGGAGCATGTTTTTTAAATTCATTAAATAAAACAGAAAATTTGAACATAAAAATTCCACTGTTCCAAAAAACGGATTTATCTTCAATGTATTTTTGTGCAGTTGCTAGATCTGGTTTTTCATCAAATTGTACAACCTCAACTCCATTGTCGATAGTCTTGTTTGTTTTAATATAACCAAATCCTGTCTCACAATAGGTGGGCTTTACCCCAAAAGTAACAACATATCCTTGTTCCGCAAGTTTTTTCCCCTTATTTATTGCATCTAAAAATTTATCATTATCTTTTATCAAGTGATCAGATGGTACAACCAAGACTAAATCATCATTATTTAATTTTTGATATAGATATTTTACAGAAATTGCAGTAGCAGGTGCAGTGTTTTTAGATACAGGTTCAGATAATATTAAAGGAGTCGCACAAAAATCTTTTAATTGCATTCTTACATTAGCAATATGTTTTGTATTTGTAATGCTTAAAATATTATCGCAAGGCATACAATTTAAAAGTCTAAGAAATGTAGATTGGAGTAAACTTTTTTCACCAGTAAGACTTAAAAGTTGTTTAGGATACAATTCTCTTGATAATGGCCATAATCTGCTCCCAGAGCCTCCCGCTAGTATAATTCCGTACATTTTAACTCCTTATTAAATTGATAATCCTCTGTACTTATTTTATTATAATATAAATATTTAATTGTTGGTTAAATGTAACTTTTTTTGAAAAATTTTTTATTTGTCGAAAACTCTGTTAATATTTATAATATATGATTAGGATGAACACTAGAAATAAAATAATTTTAATAAGTTCACTGGCAATAGTTTTTTTTGCAGGGGGTATATTTTTTAATAAACTTTATCAAACACCTTTGAAATCTCAAAAGATTTATAAAGAAGCTTTTTCAGATTATAAAAATGGTGATTATTCAAATGCTTATTATTTGTTTTCGCGAATATCGGTATTTTCAGATTTAAAGCCTGCAGCTTTATACAGACAGGCGGAAGCGGCAAGAGTAATCGGTGACAATGATTCGGCGGTAAAAAAATATCAGTTGTTATTCAATAAATATCCTAAAAATCCTTTAAGTTTACGCGCAAAATATTTAGCTGGTCAAATTTTAACAGATACGAATCCTCGACTTGCAAGAAAATATTTTGAACAAATTATGCAAGAAGCTCCTGATACTGACTATGCAATAGCTTCCGAATACTATTGTGGACTTATTTTAATGAATGAATATACTCAGAATAAAGACGCAATTTTTCCCCTTTCCAAAAAGCATGATGTTGAGGAATATTTTAGGCATTACTTAAAAAGAGCACCTGAGGGGCGTTTGGCAGTAAATGTAATTGATAATTGGCTAAATATAGACAAAACAATATCTCCTGATGACTATTTGTTAATGGCAAACTCATTATATAAACTAGGTGAATTTCCTCGCGTAAAAGAACTTTTAGCTTATACAAATACTGCCGAAAGTTGGATTTTGTACGCAAAAAATTTAAATGTAATGGGGCATTCAAAAGAAGCCCTTGAATATTTAGAAAAGGGTTTTTCTGAAAATATTTCATATGTCTCAGAAGAAGATCTAATCGAAGCTATAAATTTATATTTTCAATTAAACCAATCTTCAAAACTTCAGTTAGCAAGGGATTTAGGTGTAAAAATTTCAGGAAAAGGTCATGATTATGTTGCATCATTGAGATGTAAATATTCAAGTGGTTATGAAAAAACGCAGTGCTATAAAGAGTTGTATCTAGCTTATCCAAATGGAAAATATGCACCAAAAGCTTTATCAGAAATATTTTTAGATTTTGTAGTTTCAAATGACAGTGCAAATGCAAAAAAAATAGGTCAAGATTATTTAAATAAATTCAGAGATAAAGAAGATGCACCCATGGTTATGTTCTGGATGGGGAAAATAGCTGAAAGGGAAAGAGATTATAGTGAGTATATGAATATATACAAAAATGTAATAACAAATTATCCTGATAGTTATTACGCCTATCGTTCATACTTGCGATTAAATCATCAGGAAAGCCCTATAATAACTGATTATATAACTCCCAAACCAGTTGAATATCCATATGTATTTAAAAATAGAACTGTGAAAAAACTAGCAGATTTAGAAGATTATGAAATAATAAATGAAATATCAGGAAATGATCAATTTATAAAAAGTTGGGTTCTTTATAAACAAGGTGATTTTTCTCATTCAATGTTAATAGCAAGAAACGCAATGGACGCTCTGAATAAAAAGCCTGATAAGTATGATTTGAGATGGCGTTTGGTATACCCTGTGCATTACTATGAAGATATAAAAAAATATGCGGATTTGACTGGAAATTCTCCTCCATTAATGCTTTCGATTGCGAGAGAAGAAAGTTATTTTAACCCAGAAGCTAATAGTTATGTTGGTGCAAAAGGACTAATGCAATTGATGCCCACAACAGCTGCAGAAATAGCATCTAAGAAAAATTTAGGCTATTATGAGCTTCTCAATGCTTCATCTAATATAAAATTAGGCAATTATTATTATGCATATATAAAAAGTCTCTTATCAGGACTTGATGTATCAGCTATAGCATCATATAATGGTGGAATAGGCTCGGTGACAAGGTGGAAAAAGTCTTTGAATTATTCTGATACAGATAGTTTTGTTGAACAAATTCCCTATGAAGAAACTCAAAATTATGTAAAAAAAGTATTTAAAAGTTATTGGAATTATATAAGAATTTATAACGGTAATGGTTAATCCTCAAAATAAAAAGGCATGCTCAAAATAAAGCATGCCTTTTTAAATATAAAAATAAATTAAATCATATTCTTTCTGATTTTTTCTTTAGCTTTTTCAATTTGTTTAATACGTTTTTCGGTTGTCTTAATCTGTTTATCTAAAGCTTTTCTTTCATTTTTTATAAGTTTGTATTGTGAGTCAATATCAGAATATTGAGCCTTTAAATTTAATAGTTCATTTCTAACATCAACTTGTGCATTATCAAGTTTTAAAATAGCACTTTGCATATTAGAACTACCTGTTACTTCAACTTGTTGTGGTGTTGTAGTCTGAGAAACAATAGGGGATGAAGAAGTTGTAGCACTTGTTCTTACATTGGATGTGCTATAGCTGGTATTATCAAAATTTAAAGGTGTGAAAGCATTACCATCAGCTAATGCAGCAGATGAGCATGCCAATGTCATGAAAAGCGAAATTGAAAGTATTTTTGAAACTTTAGTCATATCTATTATCTCCTTATTAATATAATCTTTGCTTGATAGTAGTATATACTATAAAATTATCTAATACTTCATACATATTGATGAAAAATTAAAACAAAATATGGAACTAATGAAACAAAAATACGTCTGAAAGCATGAGCACAAGTGAATTGTGAACGATTGTAAACGCCCATGATTGCCTATTTAAAGAGCTTTTCAGAAAAAGTTATAAAAATATAGAAAAATTTTAAAAAAACTATATTGATTTTAAAAAATCTTTTGTATACAATTATAGATGTGCCAAGTGCACAGCGAACCTTAAATTTTACTAATAAAAAATTATAAAATTAATTAGTTGACAAAAAAAATTTAAGTGATACGATAAAAATTACGATCACAAACGAATGTGATTGTTTGACTAGCCAAAACCCCAAAGATATATTTTGCAATAGCAAGATTGAGTTTGGTGCGAAGCTAGCAAACCAAGGGCACATTGAAAACAGAATAGCTGAAAAGGAACTTTGTTCAATTCGAGAAAAGACGGACAGAAACGAAAATG
>CALVEL010000002.1 GCA_944326565.1 Candidatus Gastranaerophilales bacterium | reverse complement strand
AACCAAGTGTGCCATCGCCTCGAGTTCGAGTCGCTTTTGTCATATTGCCTGCACTGTCATATTCATAGTCATATCTATAATCTATTGTCTTGCCATCTGCTTTATAATATATAGCGGTTTTTTCTTTTCCATCTTTTATTTGCGCAGTATATTCACGACCGTATTTATCAGTTCGTTTTTCTTCAGTTACTCCTTCAGTAACTTCTGTTTGTGATGCAGCAGGTGGTTCTGTCTCCTTTTGCTTTGGCTGAATTCCAAGTTTTTCTGCCACCAATTTAACTGAAATCGGAGCTTTACCGTTTACTTTCTTGCCGTTTAGAGTAAAATCCGCACTTACAATTTTACCATCTTGTGCATTGAATTGAACTTGCATATCCTTTATAGTTTCTTCCCCAGCCATATTTACAAACTGCTGAGCAATAATATTTGTATATTCAGTTGGATACTTATTCATAAAATCTGCCGGTTTCATCTGTTTACCAGCTTCATCACGAAATACAGCTTTTTCACCGTTTTCCCAAACCCTTGCAGATACACCGCTTTCAAATTTCATTTCAGTACCTTTTGCATACTCAGGTACTAATTGTGTACCATCTTTTGAATAATACTTACCGTCTTTTATTACGGTACCGTTAGGACCTTCGATTTCTGTAGGAGTATTCACAGGGTCTGCTTTGCCTTTGTCCGCAGGATCTGCTTTGCCTTTGTCAGGCTCCAATGGCGTTGACTGTGCCGTAAATTTTGCACCCATCGCTTCATATAAAGATCCTATTTCTTCTGCTGTAAATTGAATTTCCTGATCAGGATGCACCACAAAACTACCATGCCAACCGGACTTAGTTTTATCATTACCTCCACTGAAAATTGAAGCTTGTCCATTAGCTTTACGATTTTGTTGAATTTCTATAAGCTTGTCCAATACCGCATTCCATTCACTTGCAGTTATTTTCCCATCAGTCAGCTCCATTTTTTGTTCTTCCACAAGCTTTTTCAAAGCATGTGAAATACCATAGTTTTTTTGAATTTTAATTGTAACAGGTTTAATTTCTGGCACATTCTCACTCATATTTGATTCTCCTCGTTTATTCCATATTTATATAAAGTTTATATGCCGCAGAAAATTTACTTTTTTATTAAAAAATGTTACAACCTGCTATTATTGTTTTTAAATTGTCAATCTTTTTCTCACTGTCACTTTCAAAATATATTCTTAAAAGAGGCTCTGTACCGCTGGGTCGTATTAAAATCCAGCTTGTATTATCCTCCAAATATAATTTAGCCCCATCTTTGAAATCTTTTTTTATTATTGAAATATCACCTATTTTTGATAAATTCTTAAACCTTTCTATCACAGGTTTCACCATTGATTGATTCTCTAATCTTTTATCAATTCTGTCATTATAGAACCTGCATCCAACAAATTCATATAACTCTTTTTGTAATTCAACCAGAGACTTTTGATAATACGCCATCATTTCCAGAATTAAAAGATTTGCAAGGATTCCGTCTTTTTCGGGGATATGTCCTTGAATACTTAATCCCCCACTTTCTTCACCGCCTATTATCGGGTTGTACTTTCTCATTGCCTCACCGACATGTTTAAATCCGACTGCAGTCTCTATTACTTCTACACCAAGTTTTTGAGCGGCTTTATCTATCAAAAGACTTGCACCCACTGTTTTGATAACAGAACCATTAAATCCTTTATTATTTCTCAAATGAATCAAAAGCATTGAAATAATTTCGTTAGGAGTAACATATTCACCATTTTCATTTATTACGCCAAATCTGTCAGCATCCCCGTCATTTGCAAACCCGACAGAATTTTGAGATTTTTTTATTCTTTCAATCAATTCCTTCATATACTTTGGTTTTGGCTCAGGCATTCCCCCGCCAAAATTTTTATCATAGAACATATGAATACTATCAAATTTAACTTTATGCATATCCAACAGCTTATCAAAATATCCAATACTTGCAGAATACAATCCGTCAAAAATTATATTTGTGTCTAATGCTCTAATTTTTTCAATATTTATTAATGATTCAATATGCGTAAAATAATCTTTGCTAAAATCATATTTTTCAACTGCGCCATCTGCAAACTTTTTAAAATCTATTTCCAAATTTGAAACAATCTCATCAGTAATATCTGATGTGGCAGGTCCAGCATAATCAGGAATAAATTTTATCCCTAAATATTCAGGAGGATTGTGTGAGGCTGTAAACATTAAAGCACAAGCATTAAGATGTTTTGCATTATATGCAAGTACAGGAGTCGGAAGTATTTTATCACTGTATAAAACCTCAAATCCCAATTCAGCTAATACTTCTGCTGAAATTTTTGAAAATTCATCAGCCATGTTTCTCGGATCGTATCCGACTATTATTAATTTATCCTTGCCAAAGTTATCATATACATATTTACCGACAGCTTTTGAGACTTTAATTACATTTTCCTTTGTAAAATCTTTTCCTAATACAGCTCTCCAGCCATCTGTTCCGAATTTTATACTGCTCATTTTGATTGCCCTTTTATCTGTTCTCTGGTATAATTATATTTGAAATAATAAGGTTAGTAAACTATGGATTTTTCAAATGTTGAAAAAATAGCATACCTTGGACCTGAGGCCTCTTTCTCTGAAATGGCTACAGATATTTTTCGTGAAAAATATTCAATTCATGCATATCCTGAAAGAATGAACACCATCCGGCAAGTTATTGAATTTGTGGATGACAATCCAAATGTATTGGGAGTTTTACCGCTTGAAAATTCACTTGAAGGTTCCGTAAGAGAATCGCTTGATTTTCTTATGCTTACAAAAAATGAAAATATACGTATACTTTCTCAAGTCATAATGCCTATTCGACACTGTCTTTTATCAAAGACAACTGAATTCTACAGCATTACAGGAGTAATCTCACATCCGCAGGCGCTTGCTCAATGTCAGAATTTTATTCATGATGAAATGCCAAGAAATTTAAATATAATCGAAGCAACAAGTACAGCTGAAGCCGCAAGGAGCCTTGCCAATTATAACCTAACTTACGCTGCTATCGGAAGCAAAAAAACAGCTGAAGTTTATAATTTGAATGTACTACGTGAAAATATTAATGATGACCAGACTAATCAAACTAGATTTGTACTTATTGGAGATTTTGAGACTGAACTTACGGGAAATGACAAAACTTCTTTAGTCTTTGCAACAGAAAATAAACCTGGAGCATTGATGGAAATATTAAATATTTTCTACGAAAATAACATAAACCTTTCATATATTGTATCAAGACCTTCTAAAATAAATTTCGGAGATTACAATTTTATAGTAAATTTTGACGGACATATTAAGGATTCTAAAATCCATAGAACAATTGATCAAATTAAAGCAAAAACAACTTTTTTCAGATTTTTCGGATCATACTCCAAATAATTTCAGACTTGACAGATTTAAAAAAAGCATAGTATAGTTGTATATTCAGCCTTATTAAATTGAACATAGTTATCAGATGTTGCCGGAAAGGCAACTATGACAAATTCTTTAATTCCATATTCGTTTACTCCAGGCACTAAAGCCAAAGCACAAGAAGTAAACGCCAATTTTAATGCTCTAGCCGATAAAATTGATGAAAATAATTCTACAACAATCCATGCAAATACAGAATCTACAGTTACAGGTAAAAAAACATTTACTCAGCCGATAATTTCAACTGTAAAACAAAACTCCACAGGCGGAAATATAATCATTAGTAATATTGGTGACGGCGATAGCATAGATGCAATTAATACAATGAATACTTCGAACAAAACCTGTGGCTCTCTTCGTTTTAATAACGGGGAAGGGTATAATGAAGTATTACTAAACGCTGCAAATGAAGATGGATCTTCTAATGCAAGTTTGTGCTTACGAAACACCAATGGTATCGCTTATGCAACTTGTCCCACTTATACAGAAGATTACTCTGATGCCTCTGATAAAATCGTTACTACAAATTATTTAGCTGAACATTGGACTAATCAAAAAGCTACAACAACAAGTTCAGCTTCAAAATCACGTCCTTTAATTCCAGTACAAAACTTTTCCAATTGGGAATCCTGGTATAGGATTTGGTCTGACGGCTGGATTGAACAAGGTGGGGCTATTATAACTACCTATGAAAATCAAGCAGTAACAATCACTTTTTTAAAACCATTTTCTAATGTAAGTTTTTGTATTTATGCTTCTCAAAGAAGAGGTAGTACAAGTGCATCATCATTTCCAAGAATTAACAATATTACTGAAAATAATTTTAGTTTAGTAGGTGACAGTAATGCTGTAAACTATTGGTCAGCATGCGGTTATTAGAAAGGATAGGAGAATGAGTTATAAATTAAATAAACCATACACAGATGAAGAATATGCAAAATTTATTGTAGAACACAATCACTGCAAAGGGATGTTAATCAAAGAAACCGAAAATGCTATTTTTGCATTAGAAGAAAATGAAATTATGGGGGGAAATAATGAACCAATTATTAATCCTGATTATGAAGAACAAAAAGCTCTAATGGAAAGAGAACGGCTAAACAATTTAAATCTGACAGCAGCTGATGTGGAACGTGCTATTTATAAAGTAAAAGGAATAGACTTTGATGATCTGATAGCACTTGTAGAGCAAACTGCTCAATTAAGTCAAGATGAGACTATTAAATCAATTGATATCAAAGCTCTTAAAATTGAATTTAGGGCGAATAATTTTTATAGAGGTAATCCATACATTGAACAAATAGGTACTATGCTCGGATTTAGTTCAGAACAACTGGATAGATTTTTTGAGACAAAAGATTATCTTGAACTTACAAAATAAAAATTTGGGCACCAACATTAGTTGGTGCCCTCCTTAATATTTGTATATTAATTTAATTATCTTCTCTTGTTTTTGGTAGAATAAAAATAAAGGAGAGAAAAAAATGGTTGATATAAGAGAAGAATTTATAGAACAGGCAAAAAGACTTTCACGCGGAGCCGAAGTGCTACCTGGTGGCATTGAAGAATTAGCTGTAAAACTACAGCACGCAAAAGATACAAATACACCCCTAAGAGTAAAACTGGGAATGGATCCAACACGCCCTGATTTGCATTTGGGACATACAGTTGTTATGAGAAAGCTGAGAGAATTTCAAAAACTAGGGCACAAAGTTGTTTTAATTGTAGGCGGAGCAACTGCAATGGTAGGAGACCCATCAGGGAAATCTGAGACCCGACCATCTTTGACTAAAGAACAAGTTGAAGAGAATGCAAAATCATATTTTGAGCAAATGTCAAAAGTCGTAGATGTAACAAATGCAGAAGTTACAAACAACGCTGACTGGTTACATAAAATGAGTTTTACAGACTTATTAAAACTTGCATCTAAAATTACTGTTGCACAAATGATGACAAGAGATGACTTTGCAAAAAGATACGCGGAAGGTCGTCCGATTTCTGTTCATGAATTTTTCTATCCTCTAATGCAGGCTTATGATTCTGTCGCAATAGATGCTGATATAGAACTTGGCGGTACCGATCAAAGATTTAATACTCTTTTAGGTCGTCAAATCCAAGAGGCTTACGGTAAAAAATATCCGCAAATGGTTATGCTTTTACCTCTAATCGAAGGTACTGACGGGCTTGTTAAGATGTCAAAAACTTATCCTGAGCATTGTATTTCTTTAACTGACAGTGCAAAAGATATGTTCGGAAAGCTGATGAGTATTCCCGATACTTTGATTGTAAAATACTTTATGCTTTTGACTGACGTGAGTGAGGAAGAATTGAAAAATATTGAAAACTCACTTAAAGATCCGTCAATAAATCCTCGTGATTTAAAACTAAAACTTGCTTATACAATTACTGAGGAATACCATGGAAAGGCCGGAGCAGATCAAGCTCAGGCTGAATTTATCAATGTAGTATCCAACAAAGGACTTCCGTCTGACATTGAAGAAGTAAAAGTAGCACAAGGCAAAAACATTCTCGATCTTCTTGTAGAATTAAACTTCGTTCAAAGCAAAGGTGAAGCAAAACGATTAATTCAAGGTGGCGGAGTAAAAATTGACGGTGAAAAAATTGCCGATATGATGTATTCCGTAGAATTTGATGAAAGCGTAATATTACAGGCAGGTAAACGCAAATTTGCAAAACTTGTAAAATAATAAAGAATTAAACTTTCACAAAAAATGATTGGAGAGAAATGTTTAGTGTAATTAAACGCGGAATTACAAAAGTAAAAGAAGATATAAAAGTTATTTACGACAAAGATCCTGCCGCAAACAACCTTTTAGAAGTCATTTTGTGCTACCCTGGACTTCATGCACTAATTGCATATAGATTTGCACACAGATTGTACAAATGGCATATTCCGCTTATACCGAGAATAATTTCATACATTACAAGAATAATTACAGGGATTGAAATCCACCCTGCGGCCAAAATTGGCAGAAGATTTTTCATCGACCATGGTGAAGGGGTTGTAATCGGTGCAACTACAATAATCGGCGATGACGTTTTAATTTATCAGCAGGTGACACTAGGCGGCACAGGCAAAGAACAAGGCAAACGTCATCCGACTTTGGGAAATGGTGTGATTGTCGGAGCCGGAGCTAAAGTTTTAGGCAACATAACTCTTGGTGATTATGTAAGAGTCGGAGCAGGCTCCGTTGTAATGGAAGATGTGCCTGAATACTCAACAGTAGTCGGAGTCCCAGGCAGAATTGTACATAGAAAAATCAAAGATAAAAACGGAGTATTAATGCACAACAGAATTCCAGATCCTGTAAAATGCGAACTTAACAGATTAAAATATGAAGTGCAGGAACTAAGAGAAAAGCTCGAGCAATCTGGAAAATAATTTTTAGGACCCCGCCTAAGAATAACCGTATTTAAAAAAAGAAAGGATATAAATATGTATCATGTTTACACAGAAAAAAATCGTTCAGAACTTACAAGAACCTTAATTGGAGATTTCAAAGATTACGATGAAGCAATGGATGCAGCAGAAAAAGCAATTGAGGGCAAACCTGAATTGAATTATATCGTAGAAGAGACAGATGGACACTTCAACAGCTACGGAGAGCTTGTCGCAGAAGTTGTTGCAAGATCTTAAAAATCAATTAAATGAGGAAAATTATGAAAGCTGTAGTATTTGATAAAGAATTGAAACTTGTAAAAGATTACGAAAAACCAACACCGAAAGAAGGAGAAGCCTTAATCCGCGTAACATTAGCCGGAATATGTAATACAGATTACGAAATCACAAAAGGATATATGGGCTATAAAGGGATTTTAGGTCACGAAGCCGTTGGCGTTGTCGAAGATGTAAACGGAGAAGATAAATCCTTAATCGGCAAACGAGTTGTATCAGAAATCAGCTACGGCTGCAAAGAACCTGATTGTCTTTATTGTGCAGAAAAACTATATCGTCATTGTCCTAATCGCCATACTTTAGGGATTTGGAAAAAAGATGGCTGTTTTGCTGAATATTTTACAATGCCGATAGAAGTTCTTTTTGAAGTACCTGATAATGTTCCAGATGAGCAGGCTGTATTTGTAGAACCTCTTGCCGCAGCTTGCGAAATCACAGAACAATTACATATAAAACCTTTTGAAAAAGTAATTGTGCTTGGGGATGGTAAACTCGGACTTATTACAGCATTAACACTTAATGCTCAAAATATAGACGTAACTTTGGTAGGCAAACATCAAAACAAACTCGATATTGCAAAGGCTCAAGGGGTTAGAACAGCTCTTCTTCAGGACTTTCCGATAGAAAAAAAATACGATGTTGTAGTTGAGGCAACAGGTTCAGTTTCAGGGTTTGAGACATCTATTGCTCTTACAAAACCTCGCGGAGTTTTAGTTTTAAAAAGCACAGTTGCAACAGGCAAAGAATTAAATCTTGCACCGATTGTGATTGATGAAATTACAGTCCTTGGCTCTCGCTGCGGGCAATTCGGTCCGGCTTTAAGGCTTTTAGAATCAGGTAAAATTGATTTTACACCGTTGATTTCAGCACGCTATAAAGCTGATGATGCAATTGAAGCTTTCGAAAAAAATAAGGAAAAAGAAACCCTTAAAGTTTTGTTGGAATTTTAACTATTTTAGGATAATATAAAATTATGGCTTATGAAGGTAAAAAAACAGTAAAACTGCTGGATAAATATATTTTAAGACAAGTCATTGAAATGTTTTTGATGGGAGTATGTGTATTTACATCAATTATTTTTGCCTCAGATACATTCATTACCCTTATCAAGCAGATTTCTCACTTCGGAATTCCTTTCAAAGTAGCCCTGATGATGATTATTCTAAACCTTCCACAGGTAATAGTAATGACAATTCCGATGGGTGTTTTGCTTGCAACTGTTATGACATTGAACGGACTGAGCCTTAAATCAGAAATTACTGTCATGCGAGCTTGCGGTATCGGATTAAATCGTATTGCAAAACCGATTTTTATTTTTGCAATTGTAATGTCATTATTCAGCTTTTTTATTAACGAGACAATAGTACCTATAATGACCAAGCAATCAAAAGACTTGGCGCTTTGGGCTTTCGGGCAAAAAAATATTCCTGACGGAAAACAGAATTTTGTATTCAAAGAATTGAACAAAGAAGGAACTCTGAAACGTCTTTTTTATGTTGGATATTGTGAAGACAAAGTTTTGCATAACATAACCCTGCTTGATACTTCAAAAAACGGAACCATACAAATCTTACAGGCAGATGAAGGTAAGACAAGCCCTGCTGGTTGGAACTTCCAAAAAGGTGCGGTATACACCGTAGGTGATGACGGCAAAGTTCTCAATACCGCATTATTTGAAGATTCTACTCTTAGATTTGGCATGGATCTTTCAAAAGAGATGAATAAAAACATGGCAAAAGAAATGAACTTTTCACAGCTCATAAAATATTTATCTCAAGGGGTAGGAGAGCTTGATGCTAAACAAAAAAACATTCTTGTCATAGAATTGTATGATAAACTAGCACTTCCTTTGACCACAATAGCACTTGTTTTAATAGGAGTACCGCTTGCGATTACTCCTCCCAGAGTAAGGTATAACCGAGGATTTTTATTCAGCATTTTAATTATTTTTGCGTATTATTTGATAAGAGCGCTCTCTATTTCTTTTGGAGAAGCAGGCTCTATTGCACCATTCTTGGCAGCTTGGATGCCGAATATTGTATTAACAATTACAGGGCTGGCTTTATATTACAAAAAAGTTTATACTATTGAATAAAAATGGCAAAAAAAATTTTTTTCGGGTTTTAGGTTAGACAATTATGAATGAAAACTTTTTTCAGGGAAACTTCAAAAGATTAAATGATTATGATTTAAACATCCTAAATGATAAAACTTTAAAAGAAACGGATGATGAATCGTTGCGTCTTGAGATTTTGATAAACGAAAAAGAAGATGCGCTTGAAAAAATAAACGAAAAAATAAAAGGCAGAGAACTTTTAGGCAAACTCCTTGACGTTATGGAATTGAAACTTCAAGCAAAACAACTCGAAAATGAAATTAAAGAATTAAAAGAAGAGTTTGCCAAAAATAATTTTAAAATGCGTCTAAAAACCCAAAAGCCGAAAGTTAAAAAACGCATTCCTATAATAATAAGAATCCAGCGATTTATTTCGCGCAAACTGTTTGCAAAAATTTCAAAAAAATTCAGATCGATAGCTGATTTAGGAGACTCATTAGATACTCTTGAGAGTATAAACGAAAATGTTGATGAGCTGATTGCAATGAAAGTTCCCTATGGCGAGACTAAAGCTAACTATGAAAAATTAACAGCTTATCTGTACCGAGCAAACAGAATCCATTCTGAAATTGCAAAAAAAATGAATAAAATTCAAAAATTCAAATAACTTGCAAAAACTTGATTAACCCCATTTTTGTAGTAGAATATCAGTGTGTAAAAGTACAATTTTAAACAAAAAGGAAGAGAATATGAAAACACTTTCACCGTTACAAATTGAAAGATTGAAGTATCAACCAAAACTTCCTGCTTGCCTTGCATTAGGCATTAACAGCTTGGAAATGGTTGAAGGAAACGCAACACAATCAGTAAGAGATCAGGAACAAATCCAAAATTTATTCAAAAACACTTACGGAAAACCTGTTGTAACATTTAAAAATTCAATTTCAATGTCAGTATCAGAACCCAGAAATGTCGGCGTAATCCTATCAGGCGGACAAGCTCCAGGCGGACATAATGTAATTGCAGGACTTTATGATGCTTTAAAACAAGCAAATTCTGCTAATAAACTTTATGGATTTTTGGGCGGACCTTCAGGTATCATTGACGGAAAATATATTGAATTTACCGATGATTTCATTGCTCAATACAGAAATACAGGCGGATTTGATATTATCGGCTCTGGTCGTACAAAACTAGAAACTGAAGAACAATTCCAAAAATCTTGGGAAGTATGCAAAAAACTAAATATCAAAGCCGTTGTAATTATCGGCGGTGATGATTCAAATACAAACGCAGCACTTCTTGCTGAATGGTTTGTAAAAAATAATGCAGGAATCCAAGTTATCGGATGTCCTAAGACTATTGACGGTGACTTGAAAAATGATCAAATTGAAATTTCATTCGGATTTGATACAGCTACAAAAACTTATGCTGAATTAATCGGAAATATCCAACGTGATGCAAATTCTGCTAAAAAATATTGGCATTTCATAAAAATTATGGGAAGAAGTGCTTCTCACGTAGCTTTAGAAGCTGCATTACAGACTCAGCCAAACATTACAATGATTTCAGAAGAAGTCGAAGAAAAGAAAATGTCATTAGAACAAATCGTTAACTACATGACAAATATCATTGTAAAACGTGCAGATATAGGCAAAAACTTCGGTATCGCAATTATTCCGGAAGGTTTAATCGAATTCATACCTGAAATGAAGTCAATGATTGCCAACCTTAACGATATAATGGCAACTTTAGAATCTGACCCGAATTTCGTTAATGCAACAACTATAAGAGAAAAATTTGATATAGTTGAAAACAGACTTGATGAAGCGAATGCAAAAGTATACAATTCATTACCTGTTCTAATCAAAGGTCAATTACTTGCAGATAGAGATCCTCATGGAAATGTTCAGGTATCAAAAATTGAAACTGAAAAATTGTTAATTGAAATGATTCAGACAAGACTTGATGAATTGAAATCTCAAGGTGAATACATCGGTAAATTCTCAGCACAATCACACTTCTTCGGATACGAGGGCAGATGTGCATTCCCATCAAACTTTGATGCTGATTATTGCTACTCACTAGGTTTCAATGCTTTTGCTCTAATCAACTTCGGTCTGACAGGATATCTATCATCAGTAAGAAATCTTACTCAACCTGCTGATCAGTGGATTGCAGGCGGTGTACCGCTTACAATGATGATGAACATGGAAAGAAGACATGGTGAAATGAAACCTGTTATTCAAAAAGCTCTTGTAAGATTAGACGGTCCTGTATTTAAACAGCTTGAAGAGAACAGAGAAGACTGGGCTATGAATGACAGATACTTATTCCCAGGAGCAATCCAATACTTCGGACCTTCTTGTGTATGTGATTTAACAACTTGCACATTACAGTTGGAAAGAGAAAAATCATTAGTGAATGCTTAATTCTTTAACGTAAGTTCAGAATTTTTACACCGCCGGCTTTTAAAAAAGCCGGCGGTAGTTTTTATAAATCATTATCCACAACTCATTGGCATTTACAATCTATTTCATTAAATTTATGTTATTAAAAAAAACTTTCCGATGAAATAAAAAAGTCGGAAAGAATAATTGGAATTATAAAATAGTTTGTAATTTTAATTTCTAATAATATTATATATTAAATTTTTAAGAATGTAAAGATACTAATACGTTATTATAATAACTAATAATGAATTATAATATCATAACCGATATTATGATTACATGATTAAAAACAGATTTTCGATTTTGCTTGGTATAAAAAAGATGGACAGGAGAGATATTGTCAAACTTACAGGTTTGGATAATCACACCGTTTTGAAAATATACCAAAATAAAACTAAAGGAATAGATTTTGCGACTTTAGACAAATTATGTTTTGCACTTGAGTGTACCCCGAATGATTTATTCAGATATATCCCTGATGATGTTGCGGATAAACATTTGTATGAAGATTAACATTCTTTAGAAAAATTTTTAATATATTTTTGTGCTTTTACAAATTGTTTTAACTGTTTTTCTTCCGGTGTTTTTATACGAAATTTTTCCAAAAACCAAATTTTTAACATATTTAATCCGCATTTTGAAAAAATAGGGGCTTTGACACTTGATTGTTTTTTAAGTGAGATAAAAACATCTTTATTTTCGATTGCTAATTTCGAAAATTCCTTTGAAGCTTGTTTAAATCCTTTATAATCTCCCATTACAGCAGAAAAAATTTTTTCATTCCTTAACTTTTGCAGTTGATTCGTTACAGACTGTATTCCGCTCATATAAATCCTTTCATAATACCTAATCGGAAAATTATAATAACATTTTAAAATTCTTTGTCAACGGCACTGTCTACACCATAGCCGAACATTGCAAAATCGTACTTTGAAGGATCCTCATGATCAAATTTTCTAAGGTTTTCCGTAAGTTCCAAAACTGCTTTAAAATCATTCTGCTTTCTAAAAAGTAATCCCATTTCCCTTGATACTCTAGCAACATGCACATCCAATGGAATTAAAAGCTCAGATTTAGGCATAAAATTCCAAATTCCGAAATCTACAGGCGGTTTTCGCACCATCCAGCGAAGATACATACACATCCTTTTCATAGCCCCACCGTTTTTAGGGTGAGGAATCATAAAATAAAAGCCCTGTCCTGCATTTTCTTTTACTCTTGAATAAAAATAATCACTCACAACCGATAGCATATTATACCACCTATCCTCAAGTATCTGATTATTTGATTTTGAATAACCGAATTTGAAAAGCTCTTCTAATCCGCCATCTTTTTCATAGAGATTACGCATTATTTTGAAAATTTCAGCAAAGTCATAAGGTTTTCCAAAACGATAGTTAAAACCTCCCAAAATTTCAGGTTCAAAATTTAATATAAAATTCAAAGGCTCATTTTGAGCTATTTCAAATAGTTCATCAAGCTTTTTCAAAAAAACTTTTCTACTTCCATAAGCAATCAAAGATGCTATAAATCCGGCAATTTCTATATCCTTTTTATTTTCAAACCTATGAGGAATACTAATCGGATCTTCACCGATAAAATTTTGAACTTCATATTTTCTAACAAGTAAATCCATTTTTTCTTTTGTAATCATCTCAGCCCCGCAAAAAAATCTTTTAGAATTTCATCACATTCTTTTTCCATTATACCGCCATAGACTTTCAACTTGGAATCTGAAATTTTTCTCAAATCAATAACTGATCCTAATGCTCCGTATTTTAAATCATAAGATCCGAAATACACAGCTTTCAATCGTGCTTGCATAATTGCCCAGGCACACATAGGACAAGGCTCCAATGTGACATAAAGCTCACAATCATCCAAACGCCAGCGGTTTAGTTTTTTTGCAGCTTCTTTTATCGCCAAAATTTCGGCATGGGCAGATATGTCATTTTGAGATTCTTTTTGATTACATGAAGCAGAAATCACATTCCCATTTTTTACCACAATCGCTGCTACAGGAATCTCTGAAAATTTAGTATTTTTTTTCAAATAATCAATTGCTCTTTGCATCTATAACCTCTTCAGAAGAGACTAACTGCAAAGTAACTTCAGCACAAAACCCGATATCTTTATCTGAATGTAATTCAATTGTTCCATTCATAGCTTCAATAAGACCTTTGACAATAAAAAGTCCCAATCCAGTACCGCGAGTAGTCCTTGTAGTATTATCATCCAATCTTATAAATTTTTCAAAAAGCCTTTTTAATTGCTTTGGTGGAATTACATCGCAATCATTGTTGACAAAAATTTTTGCCTTGTCATCTACGACAGCAGTCTCAACCCTAATATCCGTATCAGGTCTTGCATATTTTACGGCATTTTCTATTAAATTCACAAAGACCTGCTCCAGTCTGTTTTTGTCACCTTTAACACTTGGGAAATCTTCTGCGATATTAATTTCAATCTTTTTATTATCTTTATTTTTTATCAAGAATCTTGCTGTTTCTAGCACCTCTGGCATATATACGCTCTCGATATTTGTCCTAAGTCTCATTCCTTCAATATCAGGAATTGTAAGCAAGTCTTCAATCAAACGTTTAAGTCTTTCAGACTGCTCTTTTATAATACGCAAAGATTTTTGTTTAGTTTCTTCATCAATTTTAATATCATTTCGCATCAATCTTGACGTATATCCTTGAATACTTGTCAATGGAGTTCTTAACTCATGACTTACCGTATCAATAAGATTTGAGCGGAATTCATTGAGCTGTTTTAATTCTTTGTTATTCTTTTTGAGCTGTTTGTATGATTTATGAATTTCACTTGCCATTCTATTGAACTCAAATGCCAAAAAAACAATTTCATGAGGAGTAAATGCCGTTGTCAAAAGTCTTATCTGACGTTCGTAATTACCTTTGGATATTGCTATTATCCCTTTGAATAACTGCCTGATATTTATATATAAATAAAAAGTATAAAGAGCAGTTATGAATAAAATTACTAAAGTAGCCGCCGCAATAGAAAGTAATATCTTCAGCCTGTTTTCGTTAATCGCACGATTTGTAATAAATTCAGTAGTATTTACAATTATTGTAATTTTGGGATTATCTTTTGTAACATAAACAAGAGGCTGATTTTTTATATCACCAAAAATTACAGGCTTGCCTACTTTCAGATTTTTAGGCAACAATGACATTGTCTTTTGAAAATCTTCTTCTGTAAAATTGTGTGCAGCAATTAATTTGCTTTCTTCTGTTAATACATATATTTGTCTGCTATCATCCTGCAATGAATTGAACAACTCATCCTCTAACTCTACAAGTGAATATGTAGCAACTAAAACTTCTCCATTATCAAGTGGAACTGCTATAGTTGCTTTATTTTGGAGTTTATTCTTCTCCTCTATTAAATCCGCTTCCTCTTGATTTTGGGCAATTACCAAATCTTCACAATTTTGCAAACTTTGTTTTACATCCTGCAAATATCTTGCTCGCCTTGAAGGTGATTGAAAATATTTTAAAGAAAATGCTAGTTGTCTCATATTACCGGTTACAGTATCCGTAAAAAAGTCAATTTCATCCGATACCATATTTGCAATTAATACAGCAGATTCTCTCAATTGATAACGCATTGATTGCTGATTGACGTTATTTATAATAAAACCGCTTACAGACATGGGAATTAATACTGCAAAAAAGAATACAACAGCAATTTGTTCTACTATTTTTAAACGTTTAAATTTAAAAAACCTCATAGAACTAGTCCTCTGCAAAAGGTGTCAATTTATAACCTACATTCGTTACAGTATGAAGATATTTAGGAATTTTCGGATTTAGTTCAATTTTATTACGCAGACCACCTACATGCACTCTTAACATTCTTACATCTTCGTCACTGTCATATCCCCATACTTCATCCAAAAGTGTCGCAAGTGTCACAGGATTGTTAAAATGCTGCATAAGACAATATAAAATTTCAAATTCAGTCGGAGTTAGTTTTACTTTTTTATTTATTACAACTGTCTCTAAAGATTCTGGGAAAATCTCTATATCTCCGACCTTTAGTACTTCATTTGTCAAAGATGTTGTATCTTCAACTTGGTTACGTCTTAAAAGAACTCTTATTCTTAATAAGACTTCTTGAATATCAAAAGGCTTTACCAAATAGTCATCCGCACCGCAGTCAAAGCCTTCTGTTTTATCATCAATTGTACCTTTTGCTGTCAACATTAAAATAGGTATAGCAAGCTTTGCTTGACGAATATTTTTACATACATCAAAACCGTTCATTTTGGGCATCATAACATCAAGTAAAATTAAGTCGTATGCGTTATTCAGCGCTTTATTTAAACCTTCCATTCCATCACGTGCTGTATCTACAAAATATCCGCTTTGTGAAATATCAAACTCTAGCAAATCTCTGATTTCATCATCATCATCTACTATCAAAATTCTTTTCTGATTTTCGCTCATTAAAATACCCCTCGTTACTTTATAATATTATAAGATATTACAATCATTTGCAATAATTTATAAAGATTTGAAAATATTTAGATAACAAAAATCCCGCACTATAAATGCGGGATTTTTGTATTTATTCTTCTTCATTATTTTTTCTTTTGAATATCAGGTATTTTTTCTTCAGCAGGAGGATTCAATTGTCTTTGAACTTCTTCTTGAATTTTTTCAGGATCATAAGAAGGGTCTGCAAATTCAATTTTTGCATTCTTTTTCAAAGATTCTACTAAATCGTCTACCATTTCAACTTGTTTTTGATTTTTTAGATATTCTTTAATATCATTTTGAACTTTTTCATACGGATCCTGCCCTGCTTCTTTTCTGTCGGCAACTAACATAATATGATATCCATATTGAGTTTGAATTATATCTGATACAGTATTAGGTTTCATTGAAAATGCAGCTTTTTCGAATTCCGGTACCATTCTGCCTCTTGGGAAAAAACCTAAATCTCCGCCATTTTCAGCTGAGCCTGGGTCTTCTGAGTTTTCTTTTGCCAGTTTTGCAAATTTTGAAGGATCTTTTTTCAATTCAGCCAAAAGTTTTTCTGCCTTTTCTCTCTTTTCTTTCATTTTTGCATCGACTTTAGCTTTTAAATCAGCCTCTGACAACTCTTTACCTTCATTTTCAGCTTTAATTAAATCTTCTATGTCTTTTCTGTTAGCTGCAATAAGAATATGTGAAACTTTAACTTCTTCAGGATGTTTAAACTTCACTATATTTTTGTCATAATATTTTTTTGCATCAGCATCTGATACATCTGAATTACCTAGCTGTTCTGCCAATTTCTTGATTTTTACTTGCTCAGTGATACCGCTTTTAAATTCAGCTGATGTAAGTCCGTTTTGTTTTAAAATCGTTTCTAACTGCTCTTTTGAACCTATTTTATCAATAATATCTTTTATTGCATTTTCTGTGTCTTTATTAGAAATCTTTATACCACGTTTTTTAATTTCTTCATCCAATAAAGCTTGAACTATTAAATCATTAACAACTCTTTCTTTTATGATATTGATAAGAAAAGTGTTTTTATTGTTTTTTAAATCAACACCCATTCTTGCAAACATTGAATTACCAATAGCTTGATCCATTTTCTTGTCAAATTGACCTTGAGTAATCTTGATGTCATTAACTCTAATAATTGTGTTACCGCTTTTAAAACCGCAGCCTGAAAATAATATCGCAGATACTGCTAATGTGACTAAGAGTTTTTTTCCCTTCATAATGTCTCTCTTTCTTTTAATATGTAAATTCATGACTAATTTTATGTATATAATAAAACAAATCTGTCAAAATGTTAAATACTTCATCAAAATTCATATATGCATTATTTAAAAGCAAAATGGAATTACCCTCCTGGCAAGACTTTGGAGCAATTGTAAATTTTATCTTCTTTAGAATATTTGACGGCAGACCTCTTTGAATAATTTTCCATTCAGGTTCTGAATATGGCATATAAATCCTTATATTCTCAGGAGTTTCTCTTATCAAAGATATACCAACATCCGTTGCAGCTAAACGCAGACGAATTAATTTTATCAAATTTTCCACACTTTCAGGCGGTTTCGCAAATCTATCTTTCCATTCTTCTGTAATGTAATCAAGTTCAACATCATTTTTTACATCTGCAAGCCTTTTATATTCAATCATTTTTTGTTCAGCTGACCCTACCCACTCATCAGGTATAAAAGCTGTTACATTTATGTCAACAATTGCAGGATTGCTTTTATTTACGACTTCGCCTTGAAGCTCTCTGACTGTTTCATCTAAAAGTTGACAATACGTATCAAATCCAACATTTATCATATGTCCGTGCTGTTTGGTGCCCAAAATATTTCCGACTCCTCGAATTTCTACATCTCGCATTGCAATTTGATAACCGCTTCCTAGTGTTGTAAATTCTTTTATCGCTTTTAATCTTTGGAATGCTTCCTTTGTAATTTCCTTGCTTTGCTTGTAAAAACAATAGCAATAAGCCTGTCTTTGTGAGCGTCCTACACGACCTCTTAATTGATATAACTGTGCAAGCCCAAATCTGTCTGCATCATGGATTATCATTGTATTTGCATTTGGAATATCAATACCGTTTTCGATAATTGTTGTCGCAAGCAGAATATCATACTCATGGTTTGCAAAATCTACGATAACTTTTTCTAAAGTTTTTTCGTCCATCTGCCCATGTCCGATTGCTATACGGGCATTAGGAACAAGCTGCTGTAATTGATATTTGAATTCCTCTATGGTTTCAACTCTATTGTACAGATAGAAAACTTGCCCTTCTCTATCTAATTCATGGATAATCGCATTTTTTACCATTGTCTCATTCCATACTCCGACATAAGTTTTTATCGGAAGCCTGTTTTTCGGCGGGGTATTAATTATTGACATATCTTTAATACCTGATAATGACATATACAAAGTTCTTGGAATAGGTGTTGCTGACATTGTAATGATATCAATATTTTCTCTAAAGGCTTTTAATTTTTCTTTATGTTTTACACCAAATCTGTGTTCTTCATCTATTACCAAAAGTCCCAAATCTTTAAAAACAATACCCTCCTGCAAAAGTCTGTGAGTACCTATTACAACATCACATTCTCCTATTGCCAGTTTTTTAATCGTTTCTTTCTGTTCTTTTTGGGAGCGGAATCTTGAGAGTAATTCTACATTTACACCAAAAGGTTTAAACCTTTCACTCATGGTCTGAAAATGCTGCAGTGCAAGAATTGTTGTCGGAACGATTACTGCCACTTGTTTTCCTGATGTAACAGCTTTGAAAATCGCCCTCATAGCAACTTCTGTTTTGCCAAATCCAACATCTCCGCAAATCAACCTATCCATAGGCTGATCACTCTCCATATCGGCTTTGACCTCAGTTATTGTGCGCATTTGATCAGGAGTCTCGGTATATTCAAACGCTTCTTCCATCTCGACTTGCCAATTGTTATCAGGTAAAAATGCAATTCCTTGCTGCATTTTTCGTCTCGCATAAAGCCTTAATAAATCATATGCGACTTGTTCTACTTCTTTTTTAACTCGGGCTTTTGTATTTTCCCAATCTTTACCGCCCATTCTTGAAAGTTTTGGTTTTATTGCACCTGAGCCTCGATAGCGGACTAGAAGATTAATCTGTTCTGCTGGAATGTGAAGTTTATCTTTTGAGGCATATTCTATCGTCAGATAATCCTTTAGTTGCCCGTCTATTTCCTGCTGACTGAGTCCTCGGTAAATTCCGACACCATGAATACTGTGTACTACATATTCACCCTCTTTTATATCATTAATATTTTCTATATATTCAGGCTTTTCTTTGTAATAAGACTTTTTAGTCGTAGTAACTTCTTTTGAACGTTTATTAAATAACTCTCTATCAGTAAAGATAATTGTTTTAAAATCTTCCAAAATACCGCCATGAGAAGTTATGCTATCGGTAAATTCTATTATTTTAAAGACTTCACGCTCTTTTAAAATCTCTTTCACACGTTCTTTATAGTCTGTTGCTATTACTATATTGTAATTTGCGTTATCTTTAATAAATTTAGCAATTTCGTCCAAATCAGCTTCAAAGTTCTTTAATGGCAATGTATTAAATTCAACAATTTCCTCCATTTCATCATCAAGAAAATTGTTAAATCCTATTTTGACAAATCCTGCAAGTTTTTGAATAAAATCTTCAAAAAGAACATGATTTTTGTCTTTCAATTCATAATGAAGTCCCAGTTTAAGATTTTCTGCAATTTGATTTTCAAAAGCACTATCTAAACTCTCAAACTTTGAATATACCTCTGCCGCTTCATCAGTTACAACAACATAATCTTTTAAATAATCTAAGACACTGACTAAATCCGAATTGAAATAACTTTGATATACATCAATTCCTTCAAAATATCCTTCTTCCTGCAACTGCTCTGACAATTCAGCCGAAAGATTGAATTCCTTTTTATTTTCATTCGTAAGCACAAATTTATGAATCGGCAGAATTTCAATTTCTTTAATTTTTTCAACAGACTTTTGAGTCTCGTTATCAAAATATCTTAAATCAACAACCTCATCCCCCCAGAGTTCAATTCTTACAGGTTTTTTGTCGAGTGAATAAATATCTATAATGTCGCCTCTTATTGAAAATTCCCCGATATCACTCACCATGGTTGAACGCTTATAACCGAATTGGATGAGGGTTTCTCCGATTTTTTTAGTATCAACATCTTCCCCGACTTTAATCTTTATCGAATTTTTTACAAAAAATTCTTCATCAGGGAATTTTTCAAGCATAACCTTGACAGGTGCAATAACTATTTCGGGTTTTTCTCTCAGAATTCTGATTTGTTCACCGTATTCGTAACCGTTCGGCGAAATTGTTTCATACATTGAAATATTTTGAAACGGCAGAATTTCCGCCTTTACGTCAAACGCACGAAGCAAATCGTTCTGATATTTAAGAGCATTTTGTTCTGTTGAAGTTATAAAAAGGACTTTCTTTTTTGAGATTTTCGCGGTCTGTTTCAGCAAAAACAATCTCAAAATAGTTATAAGACCGGTTACGGCAAAAGAGTACCTTGATTTTACAAGATACTGAAACTGTGAATAATTTTCGTTGTCCAGATTTCCTATATCAAACACAAGAACAGTTTATATTAGATGTAACAAAATGTAAATAGAATTTCTTTTCCGGCGCCCCGCGCGCGGGGCGCCGGAAGTTTCTAAAAAATTATCTGCATTTCTTTTTGCCGTTCCAGTCTAAATCAGAACACCTGAGATACTCCTGATTTTCGTTATATAATACCCACGCGGTACAGCCCATGCCATTTCGCATACTATCTATAGATGCATTCCATTCAATATTTTTATCACACATCTTTTTAAAAGAGTTGACCGTATCAAAACTTGTGCCTGTTGGATATATTCCATTTTTTGTTAGATAAAAAGCGAATATATCGTTTCCCGGCAAGTCAGGACGTCCTGTTCCATTTATATCAACAATGATTGTTCCGCAAACCTTTTGCAAATGTTTTTCATTACCGGCATTTTTATGACAATCACCATACCATGACCGGAATATTACTGTTACTCCATCAATCAAACGGACACTTGAATATGATGGAGAGTCGTTATAAATCTTTGTACAATGTTTTGCAACATAAGTACTGTCTTTTCCGACACAATTCTGGATTACATTCAAATAGGGGAGAAATTTGTTTGCCAGAATTACATGACTTTGCTGATCATACATATCCCCCAGTCCCCAGCCTGTGGGGTCAGAACCATTTTCATAAAATAGGCGGTCGTATGTTTGAGATAATACCGAATATGCTTTTTTAAGACGGGTGACTGTTACTTTTTCTTGTTTATGCTGTATCAACGACGGCAGTGTCATTGCAGCAACTATCCCGATTATGCCAAGGGTTATAAGGACTTCCGCAAGCGTAAAGGCGGCTTTTTTACGCTTTTGACACCAAAATTGCCAAATATTTTTTAACAAAATTAATAGATTCTGACTTTCGTCAGAGTGACGCGACGGGATATGTGGAGTCCGGCGTCCTTCGTCACTCCGGCCTCCGATCCGGAGTCTATTTATATTAACATTAATAGATTCCGGCTCAGGTCCGGAATGACTAATCGCTATATCACAACAGGAGCCTGTTTTACGGGTTGCCCCCCCCCCCGCGAATTTCAATCATAGTCTGCTTTTTAGCCATTTTAAGCTCCTCTTATTTCCCAAATAAAGAACTAATTTAGTTTAACATTTTTCCCTTTTGTTTGCAAGAAATTTTCAACATTTGATAAAAACAATTAAAAAATCCGCCCTTTTTAGACGGATTCAAAACTTATTTATCTTTATTCGGGCTTTCGTATTCAATACCCATTTCATTTAAAGTTCTTATAAAGTTCTCTGCACAAATTTTTTGTGCTTCAGGAGGAACAATCCTTAACAATTCAACAGTTCTTGAAATGACAGGATCTTTATCATACCAACGGTTATTCGCATTGGCATCTTTTGTCATTTGATAAAACTTTTCAATGGTCTCTTTTGAAACTTTCTCTTCTATTTTTGAAAGAAATATTTCAGCTTGCGCTCTCAATTCTTTTTGATAATTACGCAAAAGCTCTATTACTTCCAATAATAGCGGATCGTGGTCATACCAACGTTTATAAGTAGGACTCATTATGTGTATCCTCCGTTAGGTTAACAGGCAATGTATCATTTTTTCTTTCTATCTTGCCTCCTAACAATCTTAGCTTAGTTTCAAAATTTTCGTATCCTCTATCTATATGATGTAAGTTTTCAATAACAGAATTACCTTCAGCCATCAATGCTGCAACAACAAGCGAAGCTCCTGCTCTCAAATCACTTGCTGCAAGAGTTGTTCCTGTAAGTTTTTTTACACCTTTGATGATAGCATGATTTCTGTCTTGGTGAATGTCAGCTCCCATACGGCGTAATTCAGGCACCTGCATAAATCTGTTTTCATAAAGACTTTCAGTAATAATCCCAACTCCATTTGCCGTAGTCAATAAAGTCATTGCCATTGACTGCAAATCTGTCGGAAATCCAGGATATGGCTGAGTTATAAAGTTTATAGAACTTAATTTATTTTTACAGCTAACCTCTAATGAATTTGGCTCAATTAATTTTATATTTGCACCCATTTTAATCAATTTATCAGTGTAAAAAGTCAAATGAGCCGGAAATACATCTTTTATTATTGCTTTACCGCGAGTAGCGATAACAGCTGTCATAAAAGTACCTGCCTCAATTCTATCAGGAATTGTAGTATATTCAATTGGATGTAAATTTTCTTGTTTAACTCCATTGATTACAATTTCAGAAGTACCGGCACCGTTTATATCAGCACCCATTGAATTTAAAAAGTTAGCCAAATCAACAATTTCGGGCTCCTGTGCTGCGTTTTGAATTCTAGTAGCACCTTCAGCTAATACACCTGCCAGCATAAGATTTTCTGTAGCCCCTACAGAAGGAATATCAAGGTAAATATCAGCACCGGACAAGCGACTTGCTTTTGCATGCACATAACCGTTTTCTATCTTAATTTTCGCACCGAGCGCCTCAAGACCTCTAATATGGAAGTCTACACGGCGTTCTCCTATTGCACAGCCTCCTGGTAATGCAACTATTGCTTCTTTACAGCGGGAAACGAGTGCTCCAAGAACTATAAACGATGCTCTCATTTTACTTACAAGTTCATATTTCGCAGTAACACTTGTAATATCTGTGGCATCAATCACCACAGACTTTTCCTGCTTATCATATGAAGTTTTTGCTCCTAATTGCGCAATTACATTGAGCATAATCTCAACATCAGTCAAATCAGGAACATTATAAATTTTTGTCTTACCCTTGGCTAGCAAAGCTGCTGCCATTAGCTTTAATACAGAGTTCTTTGCCCCGCCAATTTTAACTTCACCTTTTAGGGGTGTTCCACCTTTTATATAGAACTTTTCAGTCACTTTTCCTCCGAAAAGAAAATCTTATACAATAATCCTTTACTACATATATGATAATACAACAATTTTTTGATAAGTAAATAAGTTAAATAATGTAAAGAAAATATAAAATTCCAATTATTAAAAAATAATAAATTTTCACTCTTTATTCGACTTGATAAATTATAATTAAGTTATATTATATTGTAGAGGTAGAGATATGACACACAAACATAACAATCCTTTTAAAAATCATTCAGATAAAGAAATAAATCTTGATGAGCTTAATCAGGAAACAGAAAACTCAGAAAATAACGAAGAAAAAAAATCTCAAGAAAATGAAAATAATGATGAGCTTTCAAAACTTCAGGAAAAATATGATGAATTAAACAATCAATATTTAAGATTAGCTGCTGATTTTGACAATTACAGAAAACGTCAAGAATCAGAAAAAGAAAGTCTTTTAAAATATGGTACAGAAAATGCTCTTAAAAAGTTACTTGAGGTACTTGATAACTTTGAAAGAGGAGAAAAAGCTCTTGAAAACGTTGAAGATTGCCTAAAATGTAAAGAAAGCTTTAATCTTGTACACAAACAAGTTTGGGATACATTATCAAAACTCGGACTTGAAATAATTGAAGCTGAAGGACAAACTTTTGATCCGAATTTTCACGAAGCTGTTATGCAGACACCTACTTCCGAACATCCGGAACATACAATAATTAATGAACTTCAAAAAGGTTATAAAATGGGTGATAAGGTTTTAAGACCATCACTTGTAAATGTCGCAACAGCCGAATAATAAAAAAGAAACATACAGAAGGTTAGGGAAGTTAGAATAAAAGATGACAAATTATTATGAGATATTAGAAGTATCACAGGATGCGACAAAAGAAGAAATAAAATCAGCTTTCAGAAAGAAAGCAAGAACACTGCATCCTGACGTAAATAAAGCCCCCGATGCTGAAGAAAAGTTTAAAGAACTTGGTAAAGCATATGAGACATTAATGGATGATAACAAGCGTGCTACATATGACCGCTATGGCGAAGACGGATTGAAAAACGCCGGTTTTGATACAAACGGTCCTTTTGCCGGAGGTTTTGGCGACTTGAATGATATATTTAACTCATTTTTCGGCGGATTCGGAGGTTTTGGATTCGGTGGAGGAGCAGATCCTAACGCACCTCAACGTGGCGATGATTTGAGGTATGATGTTGAAATAGATTTTAAAGAAGCGATTTTTGGAACCAAAAAAGAAATCAAATTTAATCACCTTGAAATTTGTCCTGAATGTAACGGTACCGGTGCTGAAAAGGGGACAAAACCCATTACATGTCCAACTTGTCATGGTACAGGACAGATTCAAAAAGTTACAAGAACACCACTAGGTGCAATTTCTCAAATTACAATATGTCCTGATTGTCATGGTACAGGGCAAAAAATCGGAACTCCTTGTAAAAATTGCAAAGGTTACGGAAAAATAGAAAAAGAAAAGAAAATAGAAATTAAAATCCCCGCAGGCGTTGACAATTTATCAAAAATAAGAGTATCAGGCGAAGGGGATGCAGGATCAAATGGCGGACCTGCCGGAGATTTGTTTGTTGTATTGCATGTAAAGGCCTCAGACTACTTCAAACGTGACGGAATTGATGTATATACTAAAATTGATATATCACCTGCTCAAGCTGTTTTGGGTGACGAAATAGAAATTGAAACTCTTGACGGTATAAAAGCGATAAAAATACAACCCGGTGTACAAAGCGGTAATACCGTTAAAATCAAAGGCGCAGGCGTTCCGATAATATCAAGACCTTCTCAAAGAGGAGACCATGTTATAATAGTTAATGTAGTAATACCAACTCAACCAACAGAAGAAGAGAAACAATTATATAAAAAACTTTATGAACTCAAAAGCGGTAAAAAAGCACAAGAGCCTTCGCTTTTACATAAAGTTAAAGGAGTTTTTCAGTAATGAGAAAAATAATAATTGTATTGGCTTTATTATTGGCAGTCACAGGCTGTGCATATGCTTCTGAACTTCCCAAGGAAATCAAAAGTATTGTAAGCAATGAGTTTCCTCAAACAAATTTCCGTTTTGACGGGGTAGTTATACTGCCTGACAATACAATTTATCTTCCTGTAATTCCAGCTAGAATTATAAATCCAGAAGAAATTAAAGTTTCTTCAACAATTCCTGCAGGAAAGACTCTTGCACAAAAACCTGATGTAATCATTTTTAATAATGATTATGTACTTTTAAAAGTTCTTGAAGATAAAGAGGGTAAAAAAAGTATTACAAAATTGCAGACACCTCCGCATCAATTAAAGTCAGGACTTTTACCTCAGGACATGCTTGTACCTCATGGACTTATGATTCCTGAAAATTTAAAGGGAATTATCGGGAATTTAGAAATCTCTACGATTAATGAGCCTACTTTAAAAGTGATTTTGCCCTCAAATAAAAACGAAAATTCATTAGTGAATTCACTTTCTGAAATTCCTCAATTAAAAAACAAAACTATTTATGCGACAACGAATTTTACAAAGAATATTCAAGTATTAAATCCGTCAAAACAAACGCCTGAATATGCACTTTCGCAAGAAAACATTCCTATTTCAATGAAAGGATATGATGGAGAATTTTTACTGGTAACTTCATACAATAAAAAATCTATAGATGTTATTTCACTAGCTGATGAGCAGATTATTAAGCAAATAAACCTCAAAACACAGCCTGATGAAATAATTATTGACAGCAAAAACAAAATTGCATATATTGCAAGTCCAGAAGATTCCAGTATCTATATTTTGAGTCTTGAAAATATGACTTTAAAAAAACAACTGAAATTAAACGGAATGTGCGAAAAACTTACTCTTAGTGAAGATGGCTCAAAACTTTTCTATGTTGATAAGAAAACAAATGAAATTTGGGTGGTAGAACTTGATAACGGCTATCTTTTGCGTGAAATAGGAAGATTTCCGAATACATCTAAAATTGCCTACGCAAATAACAAAATTTATATAACAAGCCGTACCAAAAATCGACTTGCAATAATTGATTACAAAACAATCGGACTTGTAGGAGAGACCTTAATTACCGAAAAACCGATTGATATGCTTGTCTTTAACGACAAATTATACGTATTAGGCGCAATCAATAATGAAATTTGTGTAATTGATACAACAACTGACCAGCTAACCGATATTATAGAATTAGGTACAGATGGATTTTCTACAAAAATTTTCAGAATAGATGATACAAATATTGCAATTGTTACAGATTCAAAAGCTAAAAAATATTCAATCATTGATTTAGGTATGAAAAAAGTTATTAAAAACAACTTTGTAGAAATCCCAATTAACTCAGTAGTAGTAGTTAATAAAGTGAAAAAGATAAACAAATGATAGAAGAATTTGATAAAATAACACAAAATACCCTTTTAGAACTTGAAAAAACACAAAGACAATTTTGGAATATTTCACGAGTTACCGGTGAATTTTTAAATTTATTGATAAGAGAGAATAATTCTCAAAAAGTCTTAGAACTTGGGACATCAAACGGATATTCAAGTATTTGGATAGGAAAAGCTCTAAAAGAAACAGGCGGAAAGCTTACCACAATTGAGTTTTATGAAAAAAGAATCAAACCTGCCAGAGAAAATTTTGAAAAATGTGGAGTGCTTGATATCATTACAACTCTTGAAGGTTCTGCTATAAAGATTTTAGAATACCTGCCAGAGGACGAAAAATTTGATTTCGTATTTATTGATGCAAACAAAAGTGAAACTTTAAAATATTTTGAACTTATTCATCCACATCTTCTTGCTGGAGGGATTTTAGCAGTAGATAACGTACTTTCACATGAAGCAAAAGTAAAACCTTATATTGATACTATTTCATCACATCCTGACTACCAAAATGTAGTATTAAAACTACCTGCCGGATTATCACTTGCAAGAAAATTAAAATAGTTACTTACATTTATCTTTACCTTTCCAGCTCAGACCGGCACAATGTAAATACTCTTGATTCTCCTTATACAATGCCCAAGCTGTACATCCGCTACCGTTCATATAATTACCTATAAATATTCCCCAAGATGTATTTTTATTGCAATATGTCTCAAAAGTTAATACATTCTCAAATTCCGTCCCTGTAGGAAATATACCCCAATTTGTTAAATAAAACGTAAATATATCATTACCTAGAAGATTAGGATTTTTTTGACCGTTTACATCTACAATTATTGTTCCGCATATATTCTGTAGAAATTTACTATTACCAAAATTATAACTACAGTCATTATTCCAATTTCTAAAAATTAAGGTTGTTCCATCTACTAACCTTACACTTGCATAATAATTAGGTTCTGAATAGTAATCATTTTCAGTACAATGTTTTCTTGTATAATTTTTATCTTTGCCTACACAATTTTGAAGTACTTTAAAATATGGCACAAATTTATTTGCCAGTGTAATATGTGTATTTGCATCATACATACCACCTAATCCCCATTCCTTTGGAGATGCTTCTGTCTCACTTACTATTCGATTAAAAGTTTGTGAAAGCAATGTATAACTCTTTTTAAGCTGGGTTACACGCGCTTTTTCGTTATATCTCCCTATTATTGACGGCAGGGTCATTGCCATTACTACACCCAATATGCCAAGGGTTATCAAGACCTCTGCTAATGTAAATCCTGTTTTTTTACCTGCTAGGAGCTTATTTTCGGGTGCCCCCCCCCCCCGGTTTTCAATCATAGTCTGCATTTCCAGCTCCTTCTCTGTTTTTTTTTATTACTCGTTTATTCTAGCATATATTTTTATATAATTCAAGGTTGGGATTTAAGAAAAACTATTTTCCGAAATGGTTGAAAATCTTTTTTTCAATATCGTATTTAGAAAAGTTTTGCACCGTATTATTCTGAATAATTGATACACCTGAACCTGTTTTGACCTGACCTATTACTGTATGATTTTTGGCAATATATTCAGGTACAACAGCTACAATTTGATAGTCTTCACCTCCATATAAAATCAAATCTTTAAAATCTGAAAACTTTTCTAAATCTTTGTCATAAGGAATTTTGTCAAAATCTACTTCCAAATTTACACCACTTGCTTCTGCTATTTGTGATAATGAATCCATTAGTCCGTCTGAAGTATCCATCATTGCATAGTCTTCCTTTACTTTTTCAGCAATTTGTTTTGAAAAATCAATCTGAGCATATGGCATAAGATGTGCTTTAATAAATTTTTCAGGACCTTTTTTACCTTGAACTAAAAGTCTTAGTCCAGCTCCACTTGAGCCATGTTGACCTGAGACAATTATTTTATAACCGGATTTTGCATTTTTTCTTGAAGAAATTTTCCGTCCTTCTGTTTTTCCTATTGCTGCAAATGATATGAAAACTTTGTCTGAACCTGTAATATCCCCGCCGACAATCTCAATATTTTTAGAAGCACTTTTAAGTCCTTTATAAAAATTTTCTACAAAATCATTATCAACAGAAGCTGGCAAAGAAAGCCCGACAGTTAAATATTTTGGCTCTGCTCCGCTTGCACAAATATCAGAAATATTTACCATAGCAGATTTCCAGCCCAATTGATATGGATTTGAATATTTGAGTGAAAAATGCACATCTTCAACCAAATTATCTTGAGAAATAACAATTCCCAAATCTTTCAAATAAGCACAATCATCCCCGATATAATTTGAATTAAGTGTGTTTTTAATTATCTCAATAAATTCTTTTTCTCTCATCATCCCAGCCTACATTTGATTAATTCAAATCATGCTCGATAAGTGTAACAAATTCCTGGACAAGTGCCTCACTCCATTTTTTACCTGTATCCTTTTTAATTTCAATTAAGGCTTCTACAGGAGAGAGTTTAGCCCGATAAGGACGATGCTCCGTAAGGGCAAAATAGGCATCTACTATCAAAATAATTTGAGATGTAAGCGGAATTTCATCTTTAGCGATTTTACCAGGATATCCACTGCCATCCCAGTTTTCATGGTGATGTTCAACTATAGGGATTATATCCTGAACATATGATATGGGTTTTAGAATTTCTCTTGCTGCAATAATCGGATGTTTTTGAATATGCAATTTTTCTTCTTCTGTTAATGGAGAAGATTTTTGCAAAATTTCTTTCGGCAGCATAATATTTCCAATATCATATAATAAAACCGCTATTCTTAATTTATCAACTTCATCCTTTGGCAGGTCAAAACGCTTTGCAAGAGAAGATGCAAGTAAAACTTTTGACTTTACACCGCCTGATTCATGCAAAGGATTGTAAGTTTTTATGAGCATATCCGCTACAGAATAAAGAATTTCTTTTGGCATTTCAGCTTGTTCTTTGATTGTTGTAAGTCTTCCTGTCAAATCTTCAAGCAAATTATTTTCAATAGGTACATTATGCTTTGACAAAATATCCAAGAAAGTATTTACTGCAACTTCCTGCCAGCTTGTCTCTGTAATCGGTTTTGCCATTGTAACCTGATTTCTGCCATTACGTTTGGATTGATACATTGCCTGATCTGTCAATTCCAATAAATCTTCCAAATTATCCGAATGTTCAAGAAAAGTTGCTACACCTACACTTGCTGTGATATGACCAATTGTATCCAATTCTTTTTCTTCTATAGCTTTTCTAATTCTTTCCGCCGCAGTCATTGCACCTTGAGAGTCGATACCAGGAAGTAGAATGTTGAATTCTTCTCCACCCATTCTTGCAGCAATATCAACTGATCTTGCATTATTCTTTAAAACATCTGCTACAGTTTTAATTGCAAGATCACCATATGCGTGTCCATGCTCATCGTTTATTTTCTTCAAAAAGTCCAAATCAATTCCAATTACACTAAAAGGCTGGTTTTGTCTCAATGATCTTGTAACTTCTTTTGAAATATATTCTTCAAAATATCTGCGGTTATACAATCCTGTAAGACCGTCTGTAATTGCCTGCTCTCTAACAGCCTGGAATAAATCTGCAATAGTTATCGCCATTTCTATTTGTTGCGCAAAAATTGTTAAAAAATCAGTTTCACTATCAGCTAATTCGTCTCTTGATGAAAACACGCAGAAAAGACCAAAAGGTTTATTTCTAGTATACAAAGGAATTACAATAAGCAATTTACTGCGCATCCCGCTCATAACTTTATTAAAAATATCTTCACGTATATCAGGTATGATACTTTTTAAAGCTTCATCTATATCTTTAATAGTTACAATTTTCTTTTCATCTAAAGCTTTTGCATAAAAACTGTCTTTAAAATAATTCAATCTGCGCATTTGCATGGGGATTTGAATTATTGTATTTACTCTTTTGATAACCGAATTATCTGCCTCTGCAATTACAGACATATAGTCACCTTTTTCATCAGTTTGTTTTCTCAAAATTGTACTGTGAAGATATCCTAATTCTCCCTGAAGGCTGTTTACTATAGTTTCTAAAACACTCTCAAGTGGACGGGATGAATTCATCATTTCCCATATATGCTGAAGAGTAAGCATTCTTTTATTTGCAATATTCAGCTCTTGAGTCCTTGCGGCTATTTCTTTTTCCAACTCAAGGTTTCGCTCATATATCTCCAAGTAATCCTGCTTATTGCCATAGACACTGTTTTCAATATCAGCTAAAGTCTTTTTGTATTCTTTTAATTTATCAAAAAAGTTCATTATTCCCCTATATAAAATTAAATGAAATACACTTGCATTATATAATATTATTCACTTGGTGTGTGAGTTTTAAGGATTTTTTTTTACAATATTTATTATTTTATCAGCGGAAGGTAATTTTGTACAGAGCTTATTTTTATCACCAGCTAAAGGACAAACTTTGGTATCCCAGCAAGGTTGACAAGGTAATCCGCCATTAATCGCAATATACTTTTCATCATTACCAAAAGGTCCATACATTTTCGGTGGTGTGCATGTAAAAATAGCAATAACAGCAGGTTTCCCGCTTGCCCAAGCTAGATGTGCACTGCCGCTATCTGGTGAAATTACCAAATCAACTCTTGAAAATAATTCTCGTAAACTCTCAAGATTAGTTTTCCCGCAAAGATTTATATGCTCATTTGCTCCTATATCAGAAAGTAATTCACGATCAGCCTCTACTCCTGTATAAATAAGAGTACAATCATCCTGAATACCTTTTACAAGTTTTTTCCAATTATCTCTATCCCAATGTTTCAAATCTCTTGTAGTCGCAGGTGCAATTACAACAAGCGGTTTTGTATTGTCTATCCCTTCCAATAAGTTATCAACATACTTTTTTACATCACTTGAAGTCTCAGGCAGAGTAAATTTTACTTCGTCAGTATTTAATCCTAAATATTTTGCAAATTCATAACTATTTAAAAGGACATGCCTGTCTCGGTTTGTGAGATGTTTTGGAATAACTTCATTTGCGCCCAATTGCGCATATTCTCTTGTATCCTGTGATATTATTCTGCGTTTTGCTCCGCTCAAAAGCATCCAGTACATGCTCTTAAACATTCTTTGACAATCGATTGCTATGTCATACTTTTCTTTTCGTATCGATTTCAATATAGATATAAACTCAAAAAAGTTTTTTGGATGCAACCAGCCTCTTTGCTTCCATTTTCTAGCTGGTACAAAATAGACATTATCTACACAAGGATTATCTTTTATCAATTCATAACCTTTTTCAGATACTACCCATCCGACTTGATAACCTTGATTTTTGAAAAGATTAGCAAGAGGAATGTGAAAAATAATATCACCCATTGAAGATAATCTGACAATTAAAACTTTTTTCATTTTTTACAACTTTCCGTCTTCTAAAAACGCTGCGCCTATCACTCCTGAAAAATCACCTAAAGCAGCTTTCTTAAATTCTATCTTGCTTGCTGGCACAGGAAGAGACTTTGCACGTGCTTTTTTTATAGTATTTTTATAGAAATAATCAACAGCTTCAATTAATCCGCCGCCCAATACAATTAACTTGGGATTGATAAAATTAACTATACTTGCAAGCCCGCCAGAAAGATATTCACTGGCTTCATCTACACAAGCTTTTACAAGCTCGTCATCTTTTTCTATTGATTTTTGAATCATGCTTGATGTAATTGATTTACCGCTCTCAAGATAATCCAAAATAACAGAATGACGACCTTTTTTAAGAGCCCCCTCAATTCTTCTTTCTATAGCCGAACGAGAAGCATAAGCTTCAAGACATCCATGTGCCCCGCAAGCACATGGTCGACCATTCAAATCTACAATTATATGTCCTATTTCTCCTGCTGTCCCGGTTGCTCCATGAATTATTTTACCGTTTTTTACAACAGCAGAACCGACTCCTGTACCTACAAAAACGCATACAAAATCATCACAGCCTTTTGCTGCACCAAATTTCATTTCACCAATAGTTGCAATTTCAACATCATTGCCCAAAAATACAGGGATATCAAAATGGCTGGAAATTAATTCCTTTATATTTAAATCATAGCAATCAAGATTAGGAGCACCTATCAATATCCCGTTTTCTCGATCTACTTGCCCTGCAGCTCCGATACCTATTGATGAAATTTCATCCCGAGTAAATTCGGTTTCATCAAGAAGCTCTTGAATTCCTTCTATCATTTTTCTGATGATGTTTTTAGGGCCTTTATCTTTTTTGGTTTTTTTCTTAACCGACCCTATTACTTCTCCTGTCTCTTTGTTTATAAGAGCAATTAATATCTTAGTTCCGCCTAAATCAATTCCTACAGAATATTTTTTCATAGTAATGGAATTATATATTAAAATAACTTATTTGGCAAACTGAAATTTGGTTAGGAATTGTTGCAATATAAACTTAAATCTGATAAAATTTTGTTATATAAAACATACAAAAAGATTAGGGAGAGAGGTATGCTTAACAGATTAAAGATTTTATTACTGACTCTTTTAATAACATTTTCGGTATCTACAAAAGTTTATGCTGCTGATCAGCCTTGGGTAAATGATTTAAGAAAATTATTTTTGGCAAATGCAGCAAACATATATGAACTTAATATAAGAACATTTAACGCAAATGATAAAAACGGCAATGGTATTATTGATTTTGATTTGGGAGAAGAGAGCGGAAATTTTATAAATGCAATTGACAGGCTCGATGAACTAAAAAATGCAAATATAAATGCTATCCATGTACAGCCGATTACACCAATAGGAAAAACAAAAGCACTAGGTACAGCAGGATCTTTATATTCAGCCTCAGGATTTGACAGTCTGAATCCTCAGTTAAAAAGCTCTAAATCTGCCTTATCTATTGAAGATCAAGCTAAAAAATTCATTGATGAGGCTCATAAAAGAAATATACGTGTCATAATTGATTTGCCAGCCTGCGGGTCATACGATCTTTATATGCAGCAGCCTGAACTTTTTATAAAAGATAAAAACGGTCAGCCAGTTATACCTGCAGATTGGACTGACGTTAGACTTTTAAACAGCGGGACTGAAGAAAATATTAACCGAGATGTCTACAATCTATACAAAAGTTTTGTAGATATGGTCCTGGAACTTGGTGCTGACGGCATAAGAGCAGATGTAGCACCTTTAAAACCTGCAAAATTTTGGAAGGAATTGATTGAATATTCAAGAAAACGCGATCCTCAATTTATGTGGCTGGCTGAAACATCCGACAGCTGGACAGCTCCTATATCAACTTATGGTGTATACACGCCTTATAACAAACTCCTTGAAGCGGGTTTTGACGGATATTATGGAAGCTGGTTTAATATAAAAAATTGGAAAACCGCTGATGAATTATACAAACATATAAAATTTAACCAAGAATTACTTTCTAAATATAAAGACAAAAAATCTGTAATAGGAAGTTTTACAACCCATGACGAGATGAGCCCGATATTAATAAACGGAAATAAATTTAGTGAAATGATTACATGGCTCAACGCGACATTGCCATTGAATGCATATTTTGTGGACGGATTCCCGACAGGAGACAATTACATATATTTTTGGGCAAATAAAAAAGCTCCAAAAACATATACTGATGACGATTATTACTTTATACATAGAGGTAAAATTGATATCTTTAATTTTTCAAGAAAACCGGGTGCTGCAAATTACGATTTATACGAAAACTTTCTTATGTCTACAAAATTAAGACAAATAACCGCACCACTTCTTGCAAACGGAAAATTAACCATACTCAAATCAGACAACCCCAAAGTCTTTGCATATGCGATGAGCCATAATGAAAAAACGGTTCTTGTATTTGGAAATTTAAATTTTTCAGACATAAGCGAATGCAAAGTAAAAGTTCCTAAATACAACGAAAACTTAATGACAGTACCAATTAAAATTAAAAGTATTCCAGTATTCAAAAATAATAAATTTAATATAAAAATGGAACCTGGAGAGATTATCGTACTTCTTGTGGAAGGATTTAGCATATAAAAAATGAGAAAATATATTTTATCTTTAATAATTACTTTTTTAATAATCGCAAATCCAATAACTGTATTTGCAAATGAGATTATAGAAGATTACCTTGATATTGCAACAAGCTATGCAGTATCAGGGAACTATGCTTCAGCAATGGATTATTTAGATAAAATTCTTTCTTTAGAGCCTGCAAACAAAGATATTGCATCTTTGAAAAATACTCTGAAAAATATGCAAAATGGAACTATGCCATCACCAATGGCAGTTGAGAACAAAAATATTTCACAGGCTCAAAATGCAAAACTTGCAGGCAATAAAACAGCCGAAGGTCAATACTTGACTCAGGCGGCAAATAGCGGCGGATACTGGGCAAATATGTTTGCAGGAGATTTTTACAGAAAATCAAAACAATATTCTAAAGCTATACAATATTACCAAAATGCTCTTAATGCAACAACACAATTTTCTACACCTCTTTTATATTTAGGCATCTGCTATTATGAGATGAAAAATTATAATGAGGCATTTCCTATATTAACCAGATTTATTGCCTATAACCAACAAGAGAGCTATGCTTACGCAATGCGAGCAAGAGTCCTTACAGAACTTGGCAGATACAATGATGCTGAAACAGATATAATAACGGCTCTAGCACTTGAAGAATCTATTGAATACAGGTATTTGGAAGGACTTATTTTATTTAAAAGAGGAAATTATAAAAAAGCACAGACAACTCTTGAAAAAATAGCTAATGAAATTCAAACCTCTGATATATATAAATTTCTTGGTCTTAGCTATTATGCTACAGGAGATTTAAATAATGCTTTAATTAATTTTGATAAAGCAATACTATTATCAAATGATGATAAAGAATTACAAGCAAAATATAATGAAATCAAAGCTAAAGTAATCAATCAGGTTCAAAAATAAATGAGTAAAAGAAGTAAGAAAAAGAAAGATTCAATATTATTCAGACTTATGAATGCAATTTTTACAATTGTACTTGCCGGTATAATGGCTTACGGTCTGCAATGTTACAGTGCGACATCCTCAAATGGAGGATTTATCAACAGTTTATTCACCAACAATTCTCAGACTTTGAAATTTGCACAAATAAGTGATGCTCACTTTTATACAGGTGAAGATAATACCTCTTATAAACTTCGAGCAGAATCAGATAAACTATTGGATGATGCCATTACACAAGTCAACGAAACCCCTGGGGTAAATTTCGTTATGTTCACCGGCGACCAAATTGACAAATCATTTGAAAAAGAATTGAGAGCTTTCTTGCCACACGCTCAAAATCTTAAATATCCCTGGTACATAACTTTTGGAAATCATGATACTTGTATCGGAGGATATTTAACTCCTGAAGTCTACCTTTCAATGGTACATGATGCAAACCCTGATTTCAATTTTAAAAAACCATATTATTCTTTCATCCCTAAAAAAGGCTATAAGGTAATCGTATTAGACACAATAATTCGAGACAGACTTACCAGCAACGGAAAAATTGGAGAAGAGCAACTTAGCTGGCTGAAAAATGAACTTGATAATTCAGAAAAAGATACTGTACTTATTTTTATGCATGTACCGGTTGTGGAACCTTTTGCCAGCGCAGGACACCGATTATTAAATGCCGATGAGGTAAGAACTGTAATAGAAACTCACAAAAATCCTATTGCTGTATTTCAAGGACATTACCATGCAACTATGATAAAACAATTTGACAATATTCTATATGTAAGTACTCCGTCTCTTGTGTCTTATCCTAATGCATTCAGAATGATTACTGTCACAAATCATAAAAATAAAGTTGTTTTTAACATAGAGTTTAAGGAAACCAATTTAAAAAATATTCAAAAACTTGCAAAAATTATGGTCTTTGCCTCAAACTTATATACAGGTGAAGAAAAAGACCAATCTGGAGTTTTTGAAATTGAGAAAAAATAAATAAATAAATAACAACTGGAGGATATATGAGTGAATTCAAAATAAAATTCAGAGGTGTAAGAGGGAGCTATCCTGTTGCTAAAAAGGACTTTTTGGAATATGGCGGGAACACATCTTGTGTTGAAGTTAATGTCGGAGGTCATCTTATAATCTTAGATGCCGGTACAGGTCTGATTGATTGTGGAAATGAATTAATGGAAAAATATATTACATCAGGCTTAACTCCGCAAGAAAGAACTCCTATACAAGCAACCGTTTTAATATCACATATTCACCAAGATCATATTCAAGGGTTTACGTTCTTCAGACCCCTGCATATTTCCTCCACAATCATAAATGTATACGGTAATGCTAATTATGAAGAAAGCCTTTCCGATGAACTCGCAAATCTGTTATTCGGAAAGTCATTCCCGCTTGACTTAGGAGATATAGCAGGCAATCTTAACATAAACGATTTAAATGAAAGCGAAGGAATTTTATTAAAGAAAAATTCTCCTCCTGTTATAAAAAGAATTAACACATCAGATGATGAAAAAATCGGAAAAGATGATGTATTAATAACATTTTATCGATCATACGCTCATCCACAGGAGGGTGTTCTTATCTATAAAATTAAATACAGAGAAAAAACCCTTGTCTATGCAACAGATAAAGAAAGTTATTTGGGCGGAGATACAAAACTAGCAAATTTTGCAAGAGATTGTGACGTATTAATCCATGATGCACAATATACAACTGAAGATTATTTAAATAATTTTGTACCAAAACAAGGATATGGACATTCGACCTTTGACATGGCTGTAGAATGCGCAAAACAAACAGGTGCTAAAAAATTAATATTTTATCATTTTGATCCAGGATATGATGACAAAAAATTAAATTCCATTAAAAAAATATATGAAAAATCTAATGAAAAAATTATACTCGCTTATGAAGGGCTAGAAATTAAATTAATTTAGTTATTATGAAAAAAAAGATTGTAATATCAGTATTATTGTTACTATCAATTTTTACATCAGGGTATAAAAAACCTGATGTATATGTAATTGATGCTGTCAGAAACGCATACATCCATAATAATAAAGGTCTAAATTATCTAAAAGATAATTTATATTATCCAGCTATACAGGAATTTAAAATTGCAATCAGTTTGAATCCGAATACCCAAGCAACTGCGGTATATTACAACAATCTTGGCGAGACATATATGAAACTAGGTTACCCTGACATGGCAATCGATTGTTTTGAAAAAGCCATTTTGCAATATAGTCTGAATCTAAAATACTATCAAAATCTCGCTGACTGTTATGTGGCATTGAAAATTACCGATCAAAAACTTAAAGAGACTCACTCAAATTCAAATCCACTAAATCTTGTTATGCGTGGGATAATCTATGAAAAAACCGGACAAATTGACAAAGCTATCACTACTCTTGATGAATTTATATATATAGAGCCTGACTTATTGATTACTCCTGCCATCAAATTACATATAAAAGATTTAGTTCAGGAAAATTTATAATCTCTAATGAATTTGAAAAACACATTTTTCACAATGAGCTTTAGGATGCAACACCAAATTATCTTCTAAATCATACATTTTTTCAATTTTTGTAATTAACCTAGCTCCGCATTTAGGACATTTTAGTCCTCCTGCACCATTCAAAATAAGCTCTTTTAAACTATTTATAACTTCCAATGAAACAAAATCATTTGAAAAATCTTTTTCATATTTTTTTATATCCTCAGGAAGACATTTTAATCCTTTAGCTAAATTCTGCCTTATAGTCACAGGCAGAAAAAGTTCTTTTCCGCTTTCAATTTCTTCTATAATTTCAGGTGCTACATTGGATTTTTTAGCTAATCCACTTACAGACAACCCAACCTGTTCACGTCTTTCCTGTACAAATCTTGCTAATGTTTTCATAAGAATATTATACATAAAAAAACTCTTTTAAAAAAATTCTTTTCAAAAGAGTTTTTTGTTTAATATCTTTATTGTTTTTAATCAGGATCACCTTTTATTACATTCCATTCTGAGAGCTCCCATTGACTGTCATAAGGGTTTGTAATTGTAACAGATTGATCTTTCAAGCCTTTTTTCAAATTAAATCCATTGGTAATATCAATTACTCCGCCTTTGTTTTGCATAAAGAAAGACTCTTGATCTTGCCATGCATCAGGAGTTGACAATGTACCTTTTGAGAATACCTGCCAATTTGACTTTTTATCATCATTTGACACTCTGATATCTACTTTAGGTTTCATTACTTTTACACCCAAATCCATACCATCTTCTGATAAATATACCAAATGTTTTTCAAAAGTTTCATTTTTACCAAGTACAACACCCTCAGCTTCATCATCCCATTTTGTCTTGACTACGTTATATACAAGGATTTTACCATCACGTGAACTACCTTGACCATGAAGACGTCTTTGTACAAACTCATTATTTTTTTCATCATAATAAGATTCGGATATAAAGAATTTTCCATTTCCATTAGGATGGATTCCCAAATCATCATAAATTTCTTCTTGCTTAGGCGGTACAGGAGAAGTCCATTCCTCTTTTATAAAAACAGAATCTCCAGGCAAATATAACGTATCATGTTTTATTATCGGAGGTTTTTCAATATATGTTGTATCATGTTTATAAATAGTATCTCCAGGTAGAGCAATTGTATCATGTTTTATAATTGTATCAGTTTTACCTGGCACTTCTTTTTCAATAAAGATTATTTGAGGAGGTACAGGAACCGGTTTCATTTCTTCTTTTGTAAATGTATCAACTGGAAGTTTAAGATAATGATTATGGACAATATCTTGTGTTAACTTATCACAACTTTGATACATCGGCACCGCTGCTGATAAAGCTGTTGCAAGCATAGTTGCATTTGCTACTTTTCTCAATGAATTTTGTTTCTTTTCATTTCCTTGAAAAATAACAGAATTATTCATAAAAGAATTTATTGAACTAATACGCATAATAGCCTCCGTTTAAGTAATTTGTAATCATATTAAAGCCCGAAAGATTTTTTTTTGCTAGTTAATATAACTAATCTTAATATATCTTAGCATTGATTAGATAAAAAAAGACCGAGAAACTCGGTCTTTTTGTCCACTTTTTAAATATGAATTACTGTTGTGCGAGCTTTTCTCTTACAAGTGTTTCTATTTGACTTAAAATATCTGGATTTTCTGTCAAGAAGTCCCTTGCTTTATCTCTGCCTTGTCCTAATTTTTCATCATTGAAACTGAACCAAGAACCAGCTTTTTTGACAATATCTAAATTTACTGCAACATCTAAAATATTTCCGACTTTGCAGATACCTTTTCCAAAAATAATATCAAACTCTGCTGTTCTAAATGGCGGTGCTACTTTATTTTTCAAAACACGCACTCTTACATGGTTTCCGACATCACCATCTTCGCCTTTTACACCTTCTGTTCTTTTAATTTCCATACGAACAGATGCGTAATATTTCAAAGCATTACCACCGGTCGTAGTTTCAGGATTGCCATACATTACACCTATTTTCATTCTTAATTGGTTGATAAAGATTACTGTGGTATTAGTCTTTCCTATAACACCAGTTAATTTTCTCAATGCCTTACTCATCAAACGAGCTTGCAGACCCATTTGTTGGTCTTCCATAGACCCTTCAATTTCAGCTTTTGGAACAAGTGCTGCAACTGAGTCGACTACTACAACATCGACTGCACCTGATCTTACAAGTTCTTCTGTAATATCAAGCGCTTGTTCACCTGTATCCGGCTGTGAAATTAACAAATCATCAACTTTTACACCTAAATTTCTTGCATACTCAGGATCAAGAGCATGCTCAGCATCAACAAATGCAGCAATACCGCCTCTTTTTTGGCATTCTGCGACTATATGCTGTGCTAAGGTCGTTTTACCAGAGCTTTCCGGTCCATATATTTCAATTATACGACCTCTTGGCACACCACCTATACCTAAAGCTAAATCAAGTGCCAAAGATCCAGTTGGAATTGCTTCTACATTCACTGAAGCTTTATCTCCCAATTTCATAATAGACCCTTTTCCAAAGTCTTTTTCAATTTTTTCAATAGCAAGTTTTAAAGCTTTTGCTCTTTCATCAGTTGCTGACGTTGTTTCAATCTCTTTTTCTTTTGTCGCCATTTTCTATCCCTTTTCAAATTATTATTATAAAAAACATGATTTTAAATCATTTTGTCATTCAACTCAAAATAACCTAAAATCATGATAAAAACTGATATTCAGAAAGTATTATTCCCAAATACTTCTTTCTTTTTTTCTATACATACCAAAACCTATAGGTTTATAGCTGTTAAGATCATTTTTAAGCTGATAAATTTCTTTATTTAAGTCTATAATTTTCTGACGCAGAGTCTCATTATCAGTTTTGCAACGAATAAGTTCTACTACAACCTCATCCATGCCTTCAAGTTTTTCATCTATAACTTTAGCAATTCTGTCACTTAGATTAGTTTCCATTTCTTTTAAGGAACCTAAAAGATTTTTCATCATAGAGACTTCTTTTTGAGGAAGTGCAGGCGCTGAAATTGCAATCGGATTGGACATACTCTTTTTAGCTTGCAATTTTCTTAAATGACGTACCTCGTCATATGAAAAATATGTCTGACCTTTAGCGTTTTTCTTTGGCAATATTGCAGCACGTTTACATAATTCAACTATTTCTTTATTATCAGCATTCAAAATTGCTCGCACTTGCTGCGGTGATAAAGTTTTTTCTTTAACCTCTTCTTTTAACATATTAATTTTATCCCTCAAATTTCCCAATAATATTTTATTTTATTTAAGAAAAAAAAACAAATAATTTCGCAATCTTGTAACATCCCTTAATAATAAATCAAGATTACTTAAAAAACTTGCACAAGATATATGTTTACTATTATAATGTAATAAAAAAGATGAGGGTTAGATATGAAAAAGAAATTATTAATTTTAGCAATGTGTCTGTTTGGTGCACTATCAGCAAATGCAGCGACTTGGGTTGCGGTAGACAGCGGAAATCCTGATATTCAACTATTTATTGACAGTGAATCTGTCAAATATCTATCTACTGACACCTGCACTTATGCTTTGATATATAAAAAGGGACAAAAACCAACTAAAATCGTCTATGCTATATCAAATTATTCTAAAGACAAAGTAGGGATTATAAGAGTTGAAGATTTTGAACCGGATGAATATGATCCTGGATATTACAGCAAGCATCCGAGAGCATTTATGAAAGATATTAATTCAAATGCGATTCTTCGAAGTGCGCACAATTTTGCATTAGCAATGTATCATGAAAAAAACACCGACTCTGATATTAGTATGAATATTACAAATATAAAAGATGTATCAAATCATTTACCAAGCAGCAGTCGTTTCGGTTTCACAGAAGAAGAATATCAAGCATATGTTAATAATATCAAATCATCTATTCTTAGCAATTGGAGAACAAATATTAATACAGTAAATACAAAAGTTACTTTAATTATCAGCATCAATTCTGACGGAAGTTACAACGGATACAGAATTCTGCAATCTTCAAACAATGAAGCTGCTAAAAGATCTGCTATTGCAGCTGTTAATTTAACCGCACCTTTTGCATCTTTCCCTGAAGGGAATGAAGGTAATAACATTCTTAATTTACCTATAACTTTTGAACAAAAACTTATTAAAAAATTCGTAAAATAATTTTTCTTTCGGGAATCAGCTTATAAATTTGTTGATTCCCTTTTTAAGTTTAATTTTATGAGGATACTAAATGATAAAAAAAGCAGTTCTTATATTTATAATACTTTTGTCTCTAAATTCAGCTGTATTTGCAGCTGATTGGATTAGACTTAATATTACAAATACATCTAAATACATCTACCTTGACCATGATTCTATATCCAAAAATGAAAACAGTCTATTTTACGTTATACGCTACCAAGGAAGAAATGATACAGAAAAAGTGGTCTATATTAAATACGATATAAACGAGGATAAAATTGGCATTATAAAATCTAAAGACTATAACAAAGATCAATATATGTCCCCGCAAATCTGGGAAAATACATTTGCATTTATGAAAAAAGTCAGTGAAGATTCTTTTTTAAATAATATAAATACATTTGTAAAAGATGATGAAATGGTACAAAAACTAACAGCTACACGTCAGTTAAGAAAACAAAACGCAATTAGTAATAATAAAGAACTTATAAAAAAATACAGCGAAAAATACCCTGGAACAAAGGATTATATAACTGCTGTAGAACAAAAAATTCGAGGAAATTGGAAATTACCTGTAACAAACAACGGAGGTGTTGCAAAGGTACAATTTAAAATTAATCGGGAGGGTAAACTGGTCTCTTGTGAAATTAAGCAATCCTCAGGTGATAAACTCAATGATGAAAGTGCTTTAAATGCAGTTAAGTCAACTGAACCTTTTGATAAATTTCCAGAAAACATTGATAAAAACTTAAAAGATATAAATATTTTGATGACATTTGATTATTATGTACTGGATGTAAATAAAAAATAGATTTTTATATGACTAAAAAAATATTTTTAACAATTGCATTTATTATAACATTAGCTCTGCCATCTTGTGCTTTTGATATTCAAAACAATCCTTATGACATTGTTGGTATTAATACATCTTCAGAAATGCAACAATATTTAATTCCTGTAGGTAAAAAAATTATTTCAAATTTTGAACTACCTGACACAAATGAAAATTATTCTACGATAGTAAAATTTAAAATTGACCAAAAAGGTAAATTAAGTAATTTAGAAATTATTCAAGAATCAGGTAACAAAGACTATGATAACCGAGTATTATCAGCTGTAAAAAAATCTGCACCTTTTCCGGCTCACAGTTTTGACGAAACTGAAAGTGAATGTTTAATATTAAACATGGATTTAGGAATTATAAAATTGATAAAAATGCTTTTAGAACTTGATTCAAATTTGATGAATTTTGATTTTAACAAACTAATGCAATCAGAAAAACCCACTTCAAAACAACAAAAGCCAACAGGAAAAAAATTTATAAATCCTAATGAATTAGAAAAGAGTCTTGAATAAATCAAGACTCTTTTAATAATTTTTTAGTAAATAATCACGAATTAAACAGCTTTTTGAACTTTTCCTGCTCTTAGACAAGATGTACAAACATTAATTCTTTTTGTTTGACCGTTTACACAAACCTTTACTGATTGCAAGTTTGGTAATTGACGGTGAACAATTTGTTTATGCGAAAAAGTTAATTTCGCTGCTTTTATCGGTGCTTTACCACATACATCACATTTTTTAGACATAATAAATTTCCTTTTCTAGCTAGTTGTGTAATTCTATATTATTATTAAAAATCTAATAAATCAAGTGCCATGTTAAATTTAATTACGATTTTTATGATAGAATTATGAAAAAGACAGTTTTTAAGGGATATATAAAAATGAAAATAAATGCAATAATCACAGCTGGAGGTACAGGCTCGAGATTTGGAACTAAGAATAAACTGCTTGAAAAAGTTTATGATAAAGAAATAATCAGATACACTATTGATGCATTTGACAAATCAAATGTAGATGAAATTATTATTTGCTCACATCTATCAATAATAGACGAGCTAAAAGAGATGTTTAAAGATTACAACAAAGTCAAAATAACAGAAGGAGGAGCCACCCGCCAACAATCTGTCTATAATGGACTTTTATACGATATTTGTGACTATGTGGTAATCCATGACGGTGCACGACCAATGATTTCTACTGACATAATCAACCATTGCATTGAAATGGTAAAAGATGTAAAAGCTCTCACCGTTGCAACAAAAACAATAGATACAATAAAAGAAGTCGAGCATGGTAAAATTATCAAAACAATTGACAGAGCAAAGTTATATAACACACAAACCCCTCAAGCTTTTGAATATAATCTTATAAAAAAAGCTCATGAAAAATTGATAGAACAAAATTTTACAGATGATGCAGGAATGCTTGAAACTCTGGGACAAACTGTATATATATTAGATGGAAGTTATAAAAATATTAAAATTACGACTCAAACTGATATAGAAATTGCAAAAATATTTTTACAAAATTATTCTAGCAATTAAAAATTCTATTAATTTGTTTTTCTATGTAAATAAAGTTCATATCCCAAAACTTCTGCGATTTCTGCAAGTTCAGATACTCTAAAAGTTTTATTTCTAAGCTTATTACCTAAATTTCTTACACTATCCGTTTTATTGTATTTGGCATTTACTTCCTGCTTTAATCGGTTCATAGTTATGCCTTGCACAGCTGCAAGGTATTTTATTTGTTCTTTTAAATTGTCCAAATCCAATCTATATTCACTATTCATTGTACAATCATACTATTTAATGAATTATTACGAAAATAAATTGACATAATACACTATATAATGTACTATGTTATTAATTAATGCACTATTTTATTAAAAAATTCATTTATACAAATAATTTGAAAGGGCTTATATGCAAGAGCCAAAATTAATTAATACTAAAAAATCAGCATTTACAATGGCCGAAGTCCTTATTACACTTGGCATACTCGGAATTGTAATTGCAATGACGTTACCGTTAATCATTAGCCATTATCAAAAAAAACAAACTACAACTCAGTTAAAAAAAGTATATTCTACATTAAAACAAGCAACAGAATTTGCAAAATACAAATACGGAAACGTAGAAGATTGGGATTACAATTTGGATGAAAATACTTTTTTACAAACATATTATGCTCCATATCTTAGAACCATAATAAATAAAGAATCTAATACATACGAATATACTGATCTGAGCGCAAAAGAACACACCCAGAAAAGACCAACACTGGTATTAGAAGATGGTACATATATTTTTATAATTATAGTAAAAGCATACAATAACCCTTTCCATATCGCAGTTGATATTAATGGAAACAAATCACCTAATAAAATAGGACGGGACTTGTTTGTTTTTAGTATAGTAAACAACCAATTTCAAACCTATGACCAATACAAAGGTCGTAATTGGACAAGAACAGCTCTGATATCACAAGGAACTAGCGGTCAATGCAATCCAAATGCACAAGGAGGAATTTTAGGTCCAGGATGCTACTGTTCAAAAGTAATTGAATTCGATGGATGGGAAATAAAAAAAGATTATCCCTGGTAATTTAATATTTTACTAAATAAAAAGACCGCCTAGTCCGCGGTCTTTTTGTACATATTGATTTTTGAGAATTATATTAATTAGTAAATTAGAAAGTAGCAACAGGTTTTTTCTGAGCAGTTGCACCAGGTATAGATTGCCAGTTAGCTGCCATAATTTTTTTGAATGATTTAAGAGCTGTATCTTCTAATTCACCTAACTCTTCTGCTTCCATAATCAATTCTCTCAAAGGAAGCAACGCACGTTGGTCACGAAGTACCCCTAATGCAGCAGCTGCACCGGCTCTTACTAATTCATTTTCATTTCTGTTTTTCATTACATCAATTAATGCAGGAACTGCTTTTGTATCATTTAATTTTCCTAAAGAAGTTACTGCATAAATTCTTACGTTAACCCATTCGTCATATAACATGTTGATTACTTTATCAACTGCTTTTTTGTTACCGATTTCACCTAAAGCTCTTGTTGCATCACAACGAACATTAACTTTTTCATGATCCAATGATGCAATCAAAGCATCAGTTGCAACATCACCAATTTCAATTAATGCATCAGTTGCTGTGATACATACTTGAGGATTTTCATCATTTAATGCTTCAACAAGCGGTTCCACTACAATTGCACCGCCTAATCTACCCAATGCTCTAGCAGCACGAACTCTTACATCTACATTTCTGTCTTCACGTAAAGATTCAATCAAGTGAGTTGTTGCTTTTGAATCGCCAAGTTCGCCTAATGCACGAGCTGCATATAATCTTACGGAGCCGTTTTTATCATGTTTTAAAACTTCGATTAATGGTTCAACAGCTTTTGAATCACCCATCTCGCCTAAAACACGCGCAGCATTATATCTAACTTTTTCCGAATTACTTGTTCTTAAATCCATCAACAATTCATCAAAAGTTTTCTTTACTTGTTTTTTCTTGCTGTTCACACTAATTGTCATCATTTTCCTCCGACACTACAAAAATATTCTACACACTTATATTTCTATAAAAAATTTCGTTAGAATATTATTGCCTTTTTTACCTACTTTTATTAAAAATTATTTACAATCAAATCTTTTACTGTGAAATTTGTGATTTTTCATAAAGGGTAATCATCACACTTTATATTATAAATATAAACTATTTTTTCAATTCTGTCACTAATCATTTATATTATTTGCTCAAATTCAATGATTGTTTTTTTAATATTAGATGAAATTCAATTATAATAAAATCAACTTTGTAACATTTTTTAATATATACTACTCACTATGAATAGTAATAACAAATTCGCTACCCTTGCCAACTTCACTGTTTACAATAATTTCGCCTTTATGCTTTTCAATAATTTTCGCAGAAATAGCTAAACCTAAACCTGTTCCGACACCTACTCCTTTTGTAGTATATCCAGCTGTGAAAATTTTATTAATTTCAGATTTTTCAATTCCTTTTCCGCTGTCTTTTATAGACACAGTCAAAGTTTTGGGCACATAAGAAGTGGTAATTTCTATCTTTCCTTTACCTTCTATTGCCTGACATGCATTGACCAAAACATTGGTAAAAACTTGATTTAGCATATTTGGATAGCACTTTATAAGCGGAATATTTCCGTAATTTTTTTGGATATCAATCCTATTTTTAGTTTCGTGTCTAATCAAGTCCAGAGTTAGATCCAGCTCTTTATTAATATCAGCTTCTTGCAGTTCAGCTTCATCTAACCTTACAAACTTTTTAAGAGAAGTTACTATATTGCTAATTCGTTGAATTGCTTCGCGGTCAGTATCGTTGATATCAGAAAGTATTGAAGCTACTTCTTCATCATTTATTTGAGGAATAAATTTGGCTAAAATTGCATTATTTGATTTTATAGAAGCGACTGGTGTATTAATTTCATGTGCGACTCCTGCTACTAATTGCCCCAAAGATGCCATTTTTTCTGAATTTATCAAATGCAGTTGCGTTTCTTTTAACTCTTTTAGAGCATTTTGTAATTGATGAACTGTTTGGATATTTTTGTTATATAGTTCTGCTCTTATTATTGCATTGCCTAACTGGGCTGAAATTGCCTCTAAAATTTCCAATTCCTCATTTAATTCTCTTCTTTGATAACTAAGTAAAACTATTACTCCCATTAGGTTTTGAATATGAAACACCGGGACAATTATTCGCATTACAGGTTGTTTAAATGAAGATGCATTTATATATTCTTTCATAGTATGCTGAACTGAAATTTCGCCTGTGAGAATAGTTTTCATTATATCTTCTTCAAATTGAAATTTATTTTTCTTATTAAAGTTTTTAGAGGGATAGACTTCTTCTATTAAAAACTCAGAATCATGGTAAGACGCATAATAAGTTTTAAAAGTCCCAAACATAATTGATAATTCTTTCAGGGCAGATTCCAAAATAACAGACAAATCCATAGAACCTCTTATTATGTTCGAAACTTTGTTTATCAGCGCAATTCGGATAGCCTGAGACTGAGCTTTTTGTTTAATTTTCATTAAATCATTATTTTGAATTTCAAGATATTTTATTTTTTCTTTCAATTTTTCGTTTTGTTTCTCAACCGAATTCAACTCTGCCTCAGCACTAATATCTGAAAAAAACATAAGAGTATATTTCAATCGTTTTGTTGCATAAAAATCGTAGTACTGAAGTTTTCCACTAGAATTTTGATAAGAAATTCTTGCAGAAAAATCTTCTTTTGAAATCAGTGAATTGTAAATAGGAGAATAGTTTTCAACATTTTCACTTTCGAGCGGACAGATATCAAAATTAGCATTATGCGAAAATTTTTTGAGATCTACAAAGTCAGCAAAACATCTTTTAAATTTATTATTTTTATAAATAACTTCTTTGTTATTATTGACAATAATTACCGCATCCCTAAAACGGTTAAATATATCAAACTTTTTCATGACTAAATTATAAATAATAAATGCATGATAATCAATTTGTTAAAAATTACAAAACCAAATTAAACGAAAGATTTTCAAATACTGTGAGCAAATTCATATTTACAGAAATTTCTTGTTTTGCTTTTTCAATATTTTTCATATGTTTTATAAACTCATACTGTTTTGTTCTGGTTAAACTTCCTTGTGAAATTACTTCTGATAGATAGTTTTGCATTTGAGTAAGAATTATTAAAGGATTATTTTCTTCTGAAAGTAAGACTAATTTTTCATTAAACTCCAGCACTTGAGAGCGCTCAATTTCCAAAAAGAAATCCATCAAATCTTTAACTATAGAAAAATCTCTATCCTCAGAAAGCTTGGATGGTACAAAAAAGCTTTGTGCACGAGAAAGAACAGTCGTAATTACATCAGACTTATCTTTCGTTAAAAAGAAAAATGTAGTACCAGAAGGCGGTTCCTCAAAAGTTTTCAAAAGAGCATTTGCGGCAGCTTCTGGGAAGTTAATTTCATTTAACGGCGCAATATTGCCATCTTTATCTTTGTCACAAAATATAAATACCCGATGATATTCTGATGTAACAAGAAGATCATTTTTAATCATTCTAGCCTGAGCAATAGAAATTACCGTTTTTGCATCATCATCTGAGGGTTTATTATCAATTTTTGAAATCGTTCTCACTTCAGGGTGATTATTTTCTCTAATCCAGCGGCAATTCAGACAATCACAATCAGGAGTATGCGTCCCTTTACAATTTAACATACGAGCTACTTCAAGAGCTATTTCATATTGTGAATTCAAATCATTCCCATATAACAAAATACAATGAGCAATATTTTTTTGAGGATTATTTATCCCTTTTTCAAAATATTCAATAAGTTTCGGATAATTTTCTCTGATATTACTTGAGGAAAGCATCTTCTACCTCTCTTTCAACATCAAAGGATTGACCTGATTTTATTTTAAATTCAGCCTCGGTTAAATTTTTCTTTAATTTGACAAGATCTTTCAAGTTTGTCTTTTTAAGTTTTTGGATTGAAAGTTTTACAACATATTCATGCTGACCTGTCAACTTACCGAGCTCAAAAGGTGTCATCTCTGATGATTTAGCCTTAATAACAATCCAGCGTCTGAGCATTGTCTGTAAAGTTGATAAAATTTCAAGCGGATATTTTTTTTCTAACAATTTTCTATATTCTAAAAGCGCTTTATCTTTCTCACCTGTCATCAAAAAATCAGAAAACGCAAAAATATCTTCATTTGAAATACAAATATCTTTTACCATTTCTTTTGTAGCAACACTATCTGGGTAGCACATCAACTTCAACTTTTCAAGCTCCCCGTCAAGCTGTCTTAAATTATTTCCTACCTGCATGATTAAAGCTGTCACAGCATCCGGATTAATCTTTAAAGATTTTGTCTTTGCTGATTTTTTCACCCAATCTTCTAAATCTGCTGTTTTATAAGTCGGAATTGAAGCACATTCTTTTGCATTGTGTTTTGCAAGAATTTTAAATAACTTTTTTCTGCTGTCGAGTTTTTTACTACCGTCTCTTGGAAGAGCTGCAACAAAGACAATATCAAGGTTTTCATTATTCCCTTCTATTGATGTTTCTATTTCTTTAATCTGTTTGTCATCAAAAGTTTTCGTAAAATATTCAAGACAGTTTATGACAACAAGCATTTTGCCGAACATCATCGGCTGAGAGCGTAAAATAGAAATTAAATCGGGAAACTTCGGATTGTCATAAGCCTTGTAACTCATTTCGAGAAAATTCTTATCCAAGCCCGACTTTAGTTTTTCAATCTCTTTTTCTATATTAAAATCTTCATCGCCGTAGAAAAAATATACTGCCATAATTAATTATTAACATAAAATTGACATCGATACAATTTGCAATTCAAAAAAGCCTCTTATAAAAAAGAGGCTTTTTGATAATTATTTTATTATTCTAATTTTTAACTTTCAATTAAAAGACTTGCGCCGATGACACCTGCTGTATTACCTAATTGTGCCGGTACAACTTCAACAGCTGAACCTGCAATTTTCATAGCACGTTTTTTCAAAGTCTCAGTTAAAGGCGCTAAAAGCAAATCTCCTGCATCTGCAACACCACCGCCTATGATAATTTTTTCAGGATTAAGAAGGTTTACAACACTTGAAAGACCTATACCAATGTATTCTCCCATAATATTGAAAATCCTTTGAGCGACAGGATCACCTGCCTTTGCTGCCTCACATACAATATAAGGTGTGATTTGTCCGCCGTTTGCCATTTCTCTAAACTTTGTAGATTTTCCGCCTTTAATGTATTCTTCAGCCATCGCAACAATTGAAGGACCTGATGCGAACGCTTCCAAGCAACCGGTATCGCCACAACCGCAAATCGGTCCGCCATTCATCTGAAGTTTGATATGACCGATTTCACCTGCTGCATTTGATGCTCCTCTAACAAGTTTTCCGTTGATAATCAGACCAGATCCGATACCTGTGCCGACTGTAATACAAATCATATTTTCACAACCTTTACCTGCACCATAATTCAATTCACCTAATGCCGCACATCTTACATCGTTATCTACACGAGTCGGAATTTTAAACTCATCTTCAATCAACTTCGCAATAGGTACCTCTACCCAGCCTGGAATATTCGGAGCATTTCTTACAATTCCGGCCTTATAATCAACTTGTCCGGGGAAACCAAATCCAATTCCTTCTATATCTTTTGTTGTTAATTTTGTTTCTTTTAATAAATCATAAATCGCCTGCTTGATATTATTTACTGTATATTCATACCCCATCTCTGCACGTGTCGGAACAGAGTTCGAATAAACTATTTTACCTTTTGCATCCACAAGCGCTATTTTTACATTCGTACCACCAACATCAATACCAATTCTGTTTTTTGCCATTTCTTTTCTCCCCTTAAATAAAGTTATATTTTTATTTTATGACAAACATATTTTTTTGAAAACTAAAATTATTTTTGATTATGTATTGACAAATTCAAGAAAAGAGTTATCATGAATCTATAAGGAGGCAAACAAAATGAACGAACATTGTAACCACGAACATGGAAACTGCCATGGAGGCGAAGGCTGTCACAACGAAGGGCATCACTGCGAAGGCGGACACAATTGTCACGGACATGGTGATGGACATTGCCATAATAGTCAGGGTAAAGGTTGCGGCTGGGGCGGTAAACGTGACGGTGCAGGCAGAAAGTGCGAAGGAAAAAGAATACCCTTCAACAGAAGATTAAGCGAAGATGCGATCCAAAGAATTAAAGATTATGCAATAGAGCATAACATAACAGAAACTGAAGCTTTAGAAACGGCAATAAAAAATTTGATTTTTGAAGCAAGAAATCATCAATAAAAAAGCAGCTACTTAGCTGCTTTTTTATTAACTTATCAATTTCTCTATTTTTTTTTCAACTATAGATGTTAATTTTTCATCATCTAAATCTTGCTGACATACTCCAAATTTTTCAATATGCTCTTTTTCCGCTGTCTGTAATTCGTTTGCTGTTTTAAAATCCTTTTCCAATTCATTATTTAAAATCTGAGAATAATTCTGTTAATGTAATTTGTTTAAATAGCTGATATACTCATAGTCACTCCTTTTTCTCACACTTTCATATAATCACTAACATATTTTTTTGCTATTTTCATTTTTTATTCTTACAAAACTCCATACAAAAAGAAGGCAGATAAACCGCCTTCTCTTTTGATTTTAATTTTACTTTAGCAATTACTTCAAAGCACCTTCAACAGCAACTGCAACAGCAACTGTAGCACCTACCATCGGATTGTTACCCATACCGATTACACCCATCATTTCAACGTGAGCCGGAACTGATGATGAACCTGCAAATTGAGCATCACCGTGCATTCTGCCCATAGTATCGGTCATACCGTAAGATGCAGGACCAGCTGCAACGTTATCAGGGTGAAGTGTTCTTCCTGTACCACCGCCTGATGCTACTGAGAAATATTTTCTTCCGTTTTCATAGCACCATTTCTTGTAAGTACCTGCTACAGGGTGTTGGAAACGAGTCGGGTTAGTTGAGTTACCTGTAATTGATACGTCAACGCCTTCGTGAATCATGATTGCAACACCTTCTGATACATCATCTGCGCCGTAGCATTTAACTTTTGCTCTTTCTCCGTCTGAGAATGGTTGTTCTTTTACGATTTTTAATTCGCCTGTTTTATAATCGTATTTTGTCTCAACTGATGTGAAACCGTTGATTCTTGAAATAATGTAAGCTGCATCTTTTCCAAGACCGTTCAAGATTACTCTTAAAGGTTCTTTTCTTACTTTATTAGCATTTCTTGCAATACCGATAGCACCTTCAGCAGCTGCAAATGATTCATGACCTGCTAAGAAACAGAAACATTTTGTTTCTTCTCTCAACAACATAGCAGCCAAGTTACCGTGACCAAGGCCTACTTTTCTTGTATCACCTACTGAGCCCGGTACTGCAAATGCTTGTAAGCCTTCACCGATTGCTTCTGCAGCTTCTGCTGCTGTTTTTGTTCCTTTTTTCAATGCTATAGCGCATCCTAAAGTGTATGCCCATACAGCATTTTCAAATGCGATAGGCTGAATGCCTTTAACAATTTTATCAACATCAATGCCTTTTGACAGACAAAGTTCACGTGCTTCTTCCAATGATTTGAAACCATATTCAGGTAAAACTTTGTTTAATCTGGCTTGACGTCTGTCTTGTCCTTCAAATTTTACTGTCATTTTTATTTCCTCTTAATTTAATTTACTTTTAAATATTAACTGACTGTTTATTACTCAACTCTCGGGTCGATTTTCTTCACAGCATCAGCAAATCTTCCGTAAGTTCCTGTGAATTTTTCCAAAGCTTCTTTCGGATCAACGCCTTTTTTAACTGCATCCATGAATTTTCCAAGGTGAACAAATTTGTAGCCGATAACTTCATCGTTTTTGTCCAAACCTAGTTCAAGAACATAACCTTCTGCAACTTCAAGGTATCTTGGTCCTTTTTGTTTAGTTGAGAAGATTGTACCTACTTGAGAACGAAGACCTTTTCCTAAATCTTCAAGTCCAGCACCTACTGGCAATCCGCCTTCTGAAAAAGATGTTTGAGTTCTGCCGTAGACGATTTGCAAGAACAATTCTCTCATTGCAACGTTAATTGCGTCACATACAAGGTCAGTATTCAATGCTTCTAAAAGAGTTTTGCCAGGCAAAATTTCAGCAGCCATTGCAGCTGAGTGTGTCATACCTGAACATCCAAGTGTTTCTACCAAAGCTTCTTGGATAATACCGTCTTTTACATTAAGAGTTAATTTGCAAGTTCCTTGTTGTGGTGCACAGCATCCGCAACCGTGAGTTAAACCTGAAATTTCTTCAATTTTTTTAACCTTTGTCCATTCACCTTCTTGAGGTATCGGAGCAGGTTCGCCTTTTACACCGCGTTTTACGCAGCACATTTCTTCTACTTCGTGTGTAAGTTGTATACGATCCAACATTTTCTATACTCCCTTCGGTTATATACAAGAATATTGTACGTGCTGAAAAGGCTTAGTCAAGAATTTATAATGTTCGTGAAAGTTATAAATTTATTCAAATTTTGAAGTTTTATTGATATGTTAAACAATTCTACTTACTTACATTTATCTTTACCTTTCCAGCTCAGACCGGCGCAATGTAAATACTCTTGATTCTCCTTATACAATGCCCAAGCTGTACATCCGCTACCACTCAAATAGTTACCTATACCTGCTCCCCACGCTGTGTTTTTATTGCAATATGTCTCAAAATCAATCCTTTTTGATTTTGACAAGTCTTTATCTTCGGTACGTATAACAACAAACCATATTTAAATTTATTTACATGAGAGATAATCCTTTTTAAATAGAACAATTTTCTTGTAATTAACGGGATTTCTAAATCCACAATTGCCATGGTAGAAACTGCAAAAACAGATATCACCTTATCTAAATTAAAAATTATTGCTGATGTTCTTGGGGTTGAACCGAAAGAATTACTTAATTTTGAGGACTAAAAAAGCCCTTAAAACAAAGGGCTCTTTAGGTTCTATTTGATTATTTAAAACCAAACTATATATTCATAGCTCTTAAAATATCAGTCATATTTGATGTTGTCTTTTTCACATCAGCATTTGAATATTTAATCGCATTATCTGGATCTTTCAAACCGTTCCCTGTTAAAATACAAACGATTTTAGAACCTTCTTTAATTTGATCTTTAACCTTGATTAGCCCAGCAACAGAAGCGGCACTTGCTGGTTCTGCCAATACGCCCTCGGTTGAGGCAATAAGCTTGTATGCTTTTACGATTTCTTCATCAGTTACAAAGTTAATCATTCCATTGCTTTCGTCACGAGCAGCTTCTGCAAATTTCCAGCTTGCAGGATTACCTATTCTGATTGCAGTTGCCAAAGTTTCAGGTTTCAAAATCCTTTCGCCCTTAACTATTGCAGCAGCTCCTTCAGCTTCAAATCCCATCATCTTAGGAAGTGATGGTATTTTACCTAAATTGTACCATTCTTTATAACCTTTCCAATAAGCGGTTATGTTTCCTGCATTTCCGACAGGAATAAAGTGATAATCAGGTGCTTGACCTAAAGAATTTATAATCTCAAACGCACCTGTCTTTTGACCTTCTATTCTGTACGGGTTCACAGAATTTACCAAAGTAATAGGATATTCATCAGCAATTTTTCTGACCAATTCAAGTGCTTCATCAAAATTTCCCTGAATTGCGATAATTTCAGCACCGTACATCATCGCCTGAGATAATTTTCCTAAAGCAATATAACCGTCAGGAATTAAAACAAAAGTTCTCATGCCTGCCTTTGCGCCGTATGCAGCAGCTGAAGCTGAGGTGTTTCCTGTTGATGCGCAAATTATTGCACCTGCTCCATCCTCTTTTGCTTTTGAAACTGCCATTGTCATACCGCGGTCTTTAAAGCTTCCTGTCGGGTTACAGCCTTCAAATTTTAAATAAATTTCAGCATTAAGTCCGATTTTTTTAGCCAAATTATCAGCCTTTATTAACGGAGTATTCCCTTCATTCAACGTAACAACAGGAGTTTTGTCACTTACGGGTAAGTATTCTCTAAATGTATTGATTAATCCTTGATAGTATTTTTTTTCGGTCATCATATTTTTAATCCTCTATACCTGAACTCTAATCAGGCTGTTAACTTTGTTGATAAATTTATCTTTTTCAAAGGCATCGACTGCTCTTCTCATATTCTTTTCAAGTGCTAATTCCGTAATCACGGTAATATTTGCCGTGTTATCCTCATCTACACCACGTTGGACAATGCTTTGAAGGCTTATATCGTTATCCGCACAAATTTTGCCGATCGTACCGATTACACCTTTATTATTTTTGGCATTTATTGAAAGATAATATTTGTTCATTGTATCTTTAATATTTATACAATCAGCCATTTCATCATGCCTGCATCTCATCATCGGAAGCAGATAATCCGTTTTGCCAAGTTCTGCAACTATTGCAAGGATATCACCAACAACAGAGCTTGCTGTCGGGAATTCTCCAGCTCCGGGACCTGATAGTGTAATATCACCTATCGGATGACCTGAAAGACTTACGGCATTCGTTACATAATCAATATGCGCCAGAGTTGATTTTTTAGAAATCAACATAGGATGAACTCTTACATCAGCTTTTCCATCTTCGTTTAATGTAGCTGAAGCTATAAGTTTTATTTTATAACCCAAGTCGTTTGCAGCATGCATATCTTGAGCTCGAATTTTGGTAATACCCTCACGATATACATTATCCAGTTTAATCCGTTTTCTAAATGCGATTGTTGCAAGGGTTGTAATTTTGTATGCAGCATCAAATCCTTCTACATCTCCTGTCGGATCAGTTTCGGCATAACCCAATTCTTGAGCTTCTTTTAAAACAGATTCGTAAGATGCACCCTGTACATCCATCTTTGTCAAAATATAATTGGTTGTTCCATTTAAAATAGCCTCAATCTTGTTAATTTTATTGCCTGCCATAATCGTTTTGATTGGCATAATCAAAGGAATTCCGCCTGCAATCGCTGCTTCATAAAGAACAACTTTATTATATTTTTCAGCATAATTAAAAAGTTCTTCACCATGTTTTGCAAGAAGTTCTTTATTTGCAGTAACTATATGTTTACCATTTTTTATCGCTGTTTTTATCAAATCAAACGCCGGCTGAACTCCGCCTATTAATTCACATACAATATCAATTTCAGGGTCTGTCGCAACTTCGTAGCTGTCTTCTGTCAAAATTGACTTATTCAAATTTTCAATATTACGAGGCTTGTTTATATTCTTCACCCCGATTTTAGTTATTTCTATATCCTCATAAGGTTCTAAAGTCTTATACACACCTGTTCCGACTGTGCCTAACCCGATTAATCCGATTTTAATTTTTTTCTTTTCCATATACAGAGTGTAGCATAAAAAACTTTTTAAGCAAAATCATTTATTGATTTAACTTAGCCATTGCAGGCAAATATTCAGAAATCTTTCTCGTTCATTAATAAAAATATCTTCTGCATGAATACCATTTTCAAAAAATTCAAATGCTTTTTTACATTGAGCTTTTTGATACAGCATTTCTGTATGCCAGGGACAGACTGTGACATCTTTTGCTCCAGCTATAAAAAGTGTCGGAGCTGTTATTTTATCAACAATATCTATGGGTTTAATTTTCTTATGAATTACTAAAGAAGGTCTTACTGATAGCCAGCGTTTAGGCTCAAACTTTTTTAATGTTGGAATCCAAGCATTCGGATGCCACATTTTATTTTCTATTCTGTAAAAATCAGTCGGAGCTGATATTGAAATAATTTTATCAACTTTATTATGTAGAGCACCTTCAATCAACACCAAAGCCCCACCAAGTGAAAAACCCATTAAGTAAATTCTTTTATAATATTTTTTTGCATATTTAATTACAGCTTCAAGGTCAAGAATTTCTTTTGATGTGAATGTAAAATACCCCTCACTTTCGCCATGTCCTCTAAAATCCATAGATATTACATCAAGTTTAGTTGATAAATCTTCCGCAAGACTCGAAAAAGCTTTGCTATCTTTAGTCATAAACCATCCCGGACATATTATTACAACTTCTTCATGACCAGTTCTGTAATAATTAAATGCTATTTTGATGTCATCTTCCGTTTTTGTAAAAAATCTCTCCATTAACTATATTATGGTATATATTTTCAGAAAATCAAATCCTAATGCTTTAACACCCTTTTAATTTTTGCTATATATTTAAAAATTAACTTTTTCAGGCTGAATTTGTATTCTTCTGGAATTTCTATTTCTTTACTGCTTACAAATAAATCCGTTTTATTTTTTTTATCAAAAATACTTTCATCAGAAAAGAATTTCTTTTCTTTTTCTTCCTCTTTTTTGCCGCGCTGCATATAACCAAGGTTTCCGCCGCCGCCATCATTGTTCATGTTTGCAGCTTCTCTGATTACAGGCTTTACGCTCAGTACATTTGCATCGAAACTCATAACATTTTTCCTTTTTATTTTTCCCTTATATATATAAAGTATTTTTCATGAAGAAATGTTACAATTTTTAGAATTTTCGTTACAATTTTTAACAAACCGTTATTTAAGCTTCCTGACATACTTTAAGATATTAAACAGCCTATATTCTTTTCTGTTTTTATAAGTCTTAATTTTTAATATTGTAAATCCACAAAAACTATACCTTTTAAAGTCTTTCACATAATGATCCAAATTAATATTATTCTCTTTCAAATAATCCATCATTTTTTTATAAGTATATAAATTATCTTTTGAATTTTTTTCAGATTTTGTTTTAACTATTGAATTAGGGTTTGTCCAATAATTGTAATAGACATCAGGAATTACAACTAATCTTTTCAATTTTACTAAAGTTTCACAGGTAAAACATCTGTCTTCATATAGGACACCTGGCTCAAAATATATATTATGTTTTTTTAGCTCCGATAGTTTATAAATCTTATTAACTGGATAACATTTTTCAGGAACATCACAAAGCTGAAATTTTCTATCGATATTTTCTGTAAACTCTTCTTTTTCAAATTTTAAATGGTATTTCCACTTGTAGCTTCTTAGTCTTTTTATCCCAGCACAGACTATATCGGCATTATATTTTTTTGCAGTTGAATAGAGTTTTTCCAAAAATTCCAAATCAATCCAATCATCAGAATCTACAAAGCTTACATATTCACTCTGCGCTATTTTCAGTCCTATATTACGAGATATTGAAGGACCTGAATTTTTTTGTGTAAGAATTTTTATACGATTATCTTTTTGTGCATATGTTTTCAAAATTTCTAGGCTTTTATCTGTTGAGCCATCATCAATGCATATTATTTCTATATCTTTTAAGCTCTGGTTGATTACACTACCAAGACATCGTCCCAAAAATTTTTCTCTATTATAAACTGGTATGATTACACTAACTTTTGACAATATTCTAACCTTTATATAGAAAAAATATATATTATTCGTTGTTAAACATGGTAATTCTATATATTAATTAGAAAATTGTCAATATTTTTCATCAATATGGTAAGTAAATATTTATATCTTTTATCTTTAAACTATTGTTATGGAAAATAAAAATTTAAAACAAAAATTCGCTGACAATTTAAAAAGAATCAGAAAATCAAGAAAAATGACTCAGGAACAGCTTGCTGAAAATGTAGGTGTTGATTTCAGATATATTTCCTTACTTGAAAATGCTAAAAATTTCCCATCTTGTGATTTAATTGAAAAATTAGCAACAGTTATGAATGTTAACGTATCTGAGTTTTTCATTTTTGAGGATCAAATCACCAGAGATGATTTGGAAAACAGATTGAAGAATCTTTTACCTTTTTTAGACGAGGAAAAGCTTAAATTATTAATTAAAATTGCAAAAGATATGACCTTCTTGAACTAGTAATGAGCAAATTTTAATACAGCTTGTGTTTTAAAACCAATTTCGAAAAGATCTCTTTTTCGCAATGCGGATGTAAGATCAGGATAATAATCAGGAGTGTTCGGTGTAAGAATAAATTCTACTATATTATTATCTTCATCATAGTGCAAAGAAATTTTTTTAATCAGAGCAAGATGAGCTCTATCCAGTCCATCTGCAAGACGCAAAATACCTGCTAGACGTTTTATCATTTTTCGTTCTTTTTTATCACATTCACAATAAATTTCATGTTTCTCTTTATCCGGCAGACTGCCTCTATGGAAACGACAAATACATGCGATAAAAGCTGTTTCTTTCCCGTCAAAACCTAAAATACCATTTTCTAACACCATATTTTGGCTGTGTTTATTATGGCTTTTGCTATCTACATAATAGCCTATGTCATGCAGGACAGCTGCGTTTTCTAAAAGTTTTCTGTATTTTTCTGGCATCTCACAAACTTTTTCTGATACTTCATCAAAAATCATCATTGCCAGTCTTCTTACTTCCAAAGGATGCGAAGAGTCATTTGAATACTTTTTTAATAATTCTTCTGCTGATAATTTCATACAAAAACATTAGCAAAAAAAACCTTATATTTCAATTTTTATGTTATAATATTTTTAAATAAGAGGTTGAGATTATGGACAGTAAAAAGGGGAATGATTTTGATTTATCGCCTGAGTTACTTGATGAAATTCAAGCAAATATTGAAGAAATCATAAAGAGTTTTCCTATAGCAGAATGCAACAAAATTGATGTAATTAAAAAGATTAATTTTATGTATTCCCATACCAAATATATGTCTGTTACTGATCCGCTTACAGGGCTTTATAACCGCAGGCACTTTGAAAGTACAATAGAACGAGAATTTTTGCGAGCTCAAAGATATAAAAGTGATTTGAGCATTGCAATTTTAGATGTCGATTTATTTAAAAAAATCAACGATACATTTGGACATCTTTGCGGTGATTACGTTTTGAGAGAAATTGCATATCTTACAATGCAAAATTTCAGAAAAACCGATATGGTATTCAGATACGGCGGAGAAGAATTTATTATTATATTAACTGAGACCTCTATTGAAAAAGCACTAATTCCTATTGAAAGACTAAGGAAATCGATTGAAGAATACCCATTTTACTATGATGGCAATGATCTCAAAATAACCGTAAGCATCGGCGTAGAAGGGTTTAATGAAAATATTTCAGCTCCTGATGAAATGATCGACAATGCTGATAAAGCTCTATATCTTGCTAAAGCTCAAGGTAGAAATCAAATTATTACAAGCTCATCTTTATAATTGAAATATGAGAATTTGAAATTTATTTTTGGATTTGCAGGTAAGTTATCCAAGCAGAAAGTACATGTTGTACATTATCAATTCTTATTACTCTGGATTTATCTTCAGTTTCTGCTAAATTCCAAGAAGCATTTGTCGGGATGCCACCTTTTCTAAGACCATCTTTTACTTGATATCTGCTCAAAAAAGCAGTACCTAGATTTAAAGCGTTTAATATTTTGCTTTTTAATTGCTCATCATCAGTACAATAATATATTGCAACTAACCCCTCCATAATTGTACCGATACTGCAAAGTCTTATATTTTGTTCAAATGCACCTTGATATTTGTTTTTCGGATCGGTAATTTGTTTATCTAAAATAGAGTTTGCCATCTGCTCAGCATGTTTTTGCAAAAGTAATTTTTCGCCAACAGTGAGACCGTTATCAGGATTTTCAAAAAGCTTTCTTGTCGCAAGCATTGCCCAGTGGTCAAAAGGGACTTTTTTACCTTTATCTTTTCTCAAGTCTGCAAGATACAAAAGTCCTTTTTTAGATGCTTTAACCCATTTTGCCTGAGGGTCAACTTCATTTAAATATAAAAGACCTAAACAAGCTTCACCTGGGTAATATAGTGAAACAAACTCATCATCTTTTTTAACTTTAGTTACCAAATATTTTGAATAAAAACTTCCATCCGGTTTTTGCATGTAAATTATAAAATCTCCAAGCCCTCTTAGAATTTTCAAATCAATTTTACCCTCAGGGTATAAATTGGAAAGTCCTATCAATGCAAGCCCGCTGCCTCCGAGTTTTGCTTGTTCTGACGTCATTTTTTCTTCTTTCATATCAGAGACTACAGCATATTTATTAGGTAAAATTTCTTTCACATATCTTTTTACAAAGTATTCAGAAGCTAAGTAACGTTTTTCTTTTAATGAAAAATTATTTAAATATTTTTCACACAAATACATTGAATATAGTGTCCCCGCATGTCTTAGAGCATTGTATCTGACATTATTGTATTTAATATCAGGATTTACATTTGTATTGTATACAAACCTCCCGCTAGGAAGTGTATTTTGTGACAAGTATTGTATTGCAAGCAAAATTGAATTATCAAGATTTTTATTTATATCTTCAGCACTTGCCGGAGTTTTTTTCCAAAAAGAATATATCATTAAAATTGTTATAGCCAATATAAAACTTATTATAAAAATTGATGATTTCATATTTTCCTTTCAAATTCCAAAACTACATTTATTAGGAGTAGTATATCATATTTTTTAAATATTTTATTTTAATCTTAAAATTGCACTATGTCTGTTTGTTGTTGCATGCTCTTTTCTGTACGAGAAAAACATATCATTATCGCATACTGTACAATAAGGACATACATCTACATCTTTTATACCGATTTCGTTCAATTGCCTTTTATTTATTTCTTTTAAATCAACAAAAAATTCATCATTTCTCTTTTCAAAAGTTCCACTGGAATTTTTTATTGTTGAAGTCAGTTTATCTAATACATCTTCACCGACATTATAACAACATAAAGAAATTGCTGGACCTATTACTGCTTTTATATTTTTAACATCAGATCTGTAATCTTTTATCATCTTTTGCACAGTCAAAACAGCTATTTTTCCTGCTGTCCCTCTCCAGCCCGCATGAGAGACAGCTCCTATATTTAATTTTTCATCATATAAAATTACAGGGGTACAGTCCGCAAAATTAAGAAACACAGCCTGCAAAGGATTATCCAATATCAAACCGTCACATTCAGGGTAATCCTTTTTGCCTGCTTTTGCGATTTCAATATTTGTTGAATGCGTCTGAGAAGGGTTTATAAAATTTTCCTTCTTTACATTAAGAATTTCACAGAACATTTTTTTATTCGTTTCTGCTAATTTTAAGAAATTATCTTCTTTTGTTTTAATAATGCTTTCTCTTGTTGTAAAAAAATGTTCTACTCCGGACAGTAAATCCGATTTCATTACTGATTTATTATTTATTTTTTCAAAATAAAACATAAATGTATTATATACCAAAAACTTTAATCCAACTATACAATAGTAAGATTTGAGAATACATGATACTTTTACAAAAAATAGAATTTAATAAGGAGATAAAAATGAATTTTAGAAGTTATATAGTCGAATTTATCGGGACTTTCTTTTTAGTATTTACAGTAGGTTGTGTACTTTTACTCGGCGGAGACGGTGTCATAAACGCGATTGCAATAGGATTTGCATTAATGATTATGGTCTATGCCGGAGGTTATATAAGCGGTGGTCATTATAACCCTGCTGTATCACTTGCCGCAGTCATAAGGAAAGCACTTCCTGCTTATGATTTTATTCCATACGTAATATCACAATTAATTGGAGCTACTTTAGCTGTTTTAATTGTCAATCATTTTTCAGGACATGTTGCTAATTTTGAGGGCTGTGCATTCAACATGTGGCCAATGATTACTGGGGAGTTTTTATTTACTTTTGCACTTTGCTATGTAGTTCTAATGACAGCAACCTCGCAAGAAACTAAAGGCAATTCCTATTTTGGTCTTGCAATAGGTTCAACTGTAACTGTCGGTATTTTTACGGTAGGAAGTGTTCTTTGCTATGGAGCTTTTAATCCTGCTGTTGCAATGTCACTCGGAATGATGAACATTGCCTGTTGGCAAAGTGTATTTGCAACAATAGCTGCTAATCTCGCAGCAGGGGCTGCGGCTGCATTTTTATACAAATACATATCCCCAGAAAAAAATTAAAATTAACCTTTAGTATCATATTTATCAGGAATAACAAGTTTGTCTTTAGTCAGCTTCATTGCTAGTCTTGCTGCTTTTTCAGGGTAATCATACATCTTTTTAATTTTTTCTCTTTTAATTATTTCACTTACTTTTTTAAGATGTTTTGGCAAATTCTCACTGAGCTCAGGATGAATTTTATACCAATCACTAAATTTCATATTTGATTTTTCTCTATTACAATCGCGGCAATAACCTACTTTATTATAATATTTATCTTCCCCGCCACTGTCTTTTGATTGAGTATGGTCTACTGTAATTACAGACGCTCTAAATATATTTTGAAACATTACCTTCGCTCTGCTACCTGTTTTTTCTACAAGTTCTGGTAAAGGATTAACAACAAGATCTTTAACATATAAAATTTTTATTTTTTCATTAGCAAGTTTTATAAGTTCATTTCTGTGTATTGGACCGAGCTTGCCTAAAGTTCTTTCTATCATACTTTGATATTCATCATATCTAAAGTTGCTTTTATCATCCATGTCTTTATATTTATGCTCTATCTCCCAAAAATAATCTTTTATAAAGGCTTTATCCAAAGAGTTTAATTTTCTGTTTACAACATAGCTTAAAACCATTCTTTTATTTTTTAATATCTGATGTCTAAGATCTGAAATACTTAATTTTTCCATTAGATCCATAACGTCATCTTCATCAATACCGGGATTCATATTGATAATATTTGAAAATCTTGAAATTATATTCTCATATTTAGGGTTAATATATTCCGAGTTTACTCTTGCTATATTTAACAACTCATTCAAATTAGAACTTTCATCAATTTGTTTATATAATTTTTGTTTTTGCTCATGTGTCAGAGTTACGGTACCGCAGCATGCACAAGGTATACCCTCATAATTACTAAACATATACTCACTTTTATTTTCAGTAAAAATCCGAGATTTTGCTATACTGTTAACTTTACATCTCTGAATATTTAAATTACCTTTTGTATAGGCTCTAGCAGCTCCAATAAATTCATATAAATATAAATTATCTTTATTAATTCTGCCATCTACTATTGCATTAGAAATATCTTCTATATACCCTTTTAAATTTTTTTCTGCTTTTTGACTTGAATTTATAACCATTGAAGGTTTATATCCTAAAGTACAACTTCCGCAGAGTAAAAATTTACTGTAACGTTTTTCTGGCTTAGAATTAGGATATATATCCACAAGATTACTTACTGAACCATTAAGCATGTTTTGTAATACTATTGCTTGAATTGGCATACCAATTGATTTATTATCTCTACATCTTAATGCATAATTATAGCAATATACATCATGAAGTTCATTTTTTATTTTTTCATAAACTTCCCATTTTTTTTCTGAATCTATACTCGATAAAGTTTTTGACAAATTTTGTTTCAATTCGGAATATTTAGGTATTTGTCCATCTATTTCAAAAAAATGTGCCAAATCAATAATTTTTGTCCGATCACTCTCTGATAAATTTTCACTATTTGCAAAATCCATCAGATATTTTGAATTATCATTCAACTTATTTTGGATTATAGATATCGCACCTGAATCTATTATCTTGAACAACTCATTAAAAGACATATCTGGTCTAATTTGAGAGAATTTGTTTACATACGTCACAAAAGGTCTGTATTCAGGATGTAGGTAATCTTTATTTTTCTCCAACAACTTTGCATATTCTGGAATTGAACGTACATATACAGCATCATTGATAATTTTTCGAGCTTTCTCTTTACTCAACATTTTTTGCCCGCACGCAGGGCAATGAATATCATCCAACGATAACATTCTGCTTTTAAAACCTGAAATATCATCCCCGCCAAAAGTAATCATGCGATAAGTATCAGGCAATTTATCAACTTGAGGTAAATCAGACTTATTATTGTTTTCCTTATTTTTATTTGCGTTATTAATGTAAAAGATTGATTTTAGATTATTTAAAGGGTATATCTTCATAATTATACTTTCTACTTTCTAATATAAATCCCATAAAAGAAAAATTTGCCATATACAAATAAAAATTTACAACTGTTCATAATTTGTTAAACTTGGGGTTTGTGATACTATAAAATTATGAAAAAATTATTTATGGGGATAACAGCTTTAATCTTAGTGCTTTGTTTGCAAAATTTTTCACAAGCTGCAGATGTAAGTTTTATTTACATTAACGGTTCCAATAACAATAATGAAAAAATGAAAAACTGGTTTGAAAACGGAGTAAAAAAACTCCACCCTGCAATGGTTAACCAATTCGAATCAAACGAGCAAGTAAAACAGCTCATGCTAAGTCATGAGGGGCTTAATATTATTGATGATCCTAAAATTTTTTTCTGGGGTGATCTTAGTAAAACCGATTTGGATTTTGTAAATAAACAGTTGGATCTTTCAAAAGATTTCAGTCCAACAGTTGCATTTCAAGTAAGAAGACTCATAACTCAATACATGCACGATGCTATCTGGGTTCAAAAAACTCATCATATGCTTCCTATTGTAAAAAATCTTAATGACATGGTAAAAGATGAGTATAGTCAAGGCAGATCAACAATTTTATACGGATATTCAGCAGGTACTTTCATAACTTACGAATATCTTGTAAATACCTTACCATATATCAATTTAGAAGAATTATTCAACAATTTAAAAGCTGAAGAAGATTTTAAAGAATTTGTAAAAAACAACCCAAGAAGAAATACCTGTATCTCTGCTCTTGCTGATGCCGGTATAGGTGTAGTTACTTCTAGCGGTAAACTTGTATTTAATACTGATAAAGATTCTTTTAAAAAGCGTTATCTTGAGATTGATAAATCAACAGAAAATGTCTGCTCTCCAGTTGGAGCAGTAAAAGGTGTTGTAAACTATGCAAGCCCGCTTGTTCTGTTTTACTCCGATTTGGCAGACCCTGACTATGAACAAACTTATTATAATAAATTAATGCTAAAGTATATGATGGAAAAAGGACTTTTTTGGCTAACCGTAAATTTCAGAGAAGATCCTCTCGCTTTTCCCTCATCAAGAAATCTTACTTATCAAGAAATGGAAAAAATTATTAATCTTACTTTTACAGACCCGAAAGGATTTATTTACGATAATTCTGGTGTTTGGAGCTGGAGACCATTTTTCCTTGCTCATACCTCCTATTGGTCAGCAAGAAAAAAATTCTCTAAAGCAGTTGTAAAAAGTTTTGTAGAAGGATACAGATATCAATATGATACTTTGTATCGTCAAAAATTAATGGAAAAAAATTGAAAATAAATACATTATAAAAATAAAAAGAGGAACTTTAACATGACAGAAAAATTTGACTTTACAGACGGTGCACAATTTGATCCAGGGTTTATAGTACATTTGAATGCTTTTGTACCAAGTATAGAAAATATTTATCAGGATTTAATACGAGTAAGAAATTTCAATCAAAAAAAGATGAAATTTAAAATGTATTACAATAAAATTCAACATCTTATAGATACATACATAGGGTTCTATCTTGGCTGTATCCTCTGGGCTGCATGTATTAAGGATTTAAATAAACCTGTATTGAATAATCTTTGCTACGGCGGAGAATATGATGAAAAAGAAATTACGGGTGAAGTTGATTTCATAAGACAATATTTAGAACAATTTAAAAAAGATGTTAAATATTATTTGGGACAAGATTATAAAATTAACGACTTTATTCCAAGAGTTCTTGATGAATATGAAGAGTTTTTAAAATTAAATCAAGGATTTATAAAAGTACAAAATACAAATGATATAGAATTAAATTTGGGAATACAAAAACTAACAGCTACAGAAAAAGAAACTATTTTGGATAAAATTGCAGAAGTAGTTGAAAATGGCGATTTTAAAATTTTATATCCTTTAAATGAAAAACTATTTACTCAAACAGCAAGTGTATAAAACTATGAATTTGATTGATAAAGTATATTCAATGTTTATTTTAGGAACCGAAGGCGGGGGATATGAAAAAGCTCTTTCATATCCTCTCGGAGGTCTTATATTTTTTACACACGATATTCAATCAAAAGATCAATTCAAAACATTTATAAAAGATATAAAAAATAAATCCAGCGCTCCACTTTTTCTTTCAATAGACCAAGAAGGAGGACGGGTTGAAAGAACAGAAAATATTTACAACGGTAAAAAATATCTATCAGCAAGATTTGCTTATGCTAAAGGCGAAGACTTCTTGCAAAAACAGACTGAGGAAATTGCAAAAGAACTAAAAGATTTTGGAATAAATTTAAATTTTGCTCCCTGTATTGATGTAAATACAAACCCTAAAAACCCGATTATAGGAGAAAGAGCATTTTCTGACAATAGCATTGATGTAATTAAAGCTGAAAAGATAGTTTCAAAAACTTATTTAGAAAACGGCATTTTGCCTTGCGTAAAACATTTTCCCGGTCATGGTGATGCCGATACTGACAGTCATCTCAGTCTACCTGTAATAGATTTGCCAATAGATACTATGGAAAAAATTCATATAGCACCTTTCAAATCAGCCATAAATAATGGAATAAAAATGATTATGGCAGCCCATCTCCATTGTAAATGTTTTGATGAGACACCCATCCCTTCATCACTTAGCAAAAATGCTCTTTCTTATCTAAGAAATAATTTGGACTATAATGGAATAATTATCTCTGATGATATGATTATGAAAGGTGTTGCAGCATACGGAGCAATAGATGCCTGCATTATGGGAATTAAAGCAGGAATAAATATGTTTATTTACAGAAATTCAACGCCTGAAACTATCACTATAATTGAATCTTTGGCTCAAAAAGCTAAAACAGATATTGAATTAAAAAATGGTATTGAAAATTCTTATGAAAAAATTTGCAATCTAAAAATACAAATATTGACTTATTAATAAAAAATTGATAAAATACACCAGTAAATAGTATACGTATATAGGAGAAAGTATGCAAAATATAGACTATGAGAGAGTTTTAGTAGGGGGGGGGGGGGGCTTAAATATAGTTTTGGCTTTACTCTTGCTGAGATATTAGTAACCCTCGGCATTATTGGTATTGTAATTTCAATGACTCTACCCCTTATAATTTTAAATTATAAAAGACACATAATTGAAACGCGTTTAGCAAAATTTTATTCAATAATGAATCAGGCATTACTTAGGTCAGTTGAAGAACATGGGGATATACCATTTAAAACATTTGAAACAAATGATAATTCAGAATATCTTATAAAATGGTATGATGAATACATTATAAAATATATATCTACAATTGAAAAAAAAGAACTTAATCCTACTTATATAAAATATATATTTAATGATGGCAGTGGATTTGGAAGTGCTTTACTCGCTAATAGTAATACTTTAACTATTTTTTATCTTATCAATCCATCAAAAGACATTTCTTTTGATGGTATTAATGGTTTTGCTTTTGTATATAATCCTGAAACTAAACAGGTTGAAACTTTTTGGCAACATTCAAGCTATAAAATGAAAAAATCTCTATGTTACAATCCTAAGCAAAGAAATTCTTGTTCCGCACTAATTCAAGCTAATGGTTGGAAAATTCCCAAAGACTATCCTTGGGTTAAATAAATATATAACCATAAAATATATTTATCAAATGTAAACTTATTAATTTCCCCAGAAAACTATTTGTTATCAATAGTTTTCACCATTTAATACTAATAAGTTTTGCAACGTTTTTTTAAGTTTTCGTAACGATTTGACATGAATTTAGCATGTTTTTGCTAGTATAAATAAGTTGGTAATTAATGGTATGTTTACCCTTATAGCCTTAGACAAAAACCGAAAGGAAGTAATTTAATGAACAAATTTTTGATTGTACTTTTAACACTCTTATTTAACGTACAAAATGCAAACGCAATGAATGTAGATCAATTTATGGATAAACACATAGCACCTATATCAGATGCGGTTGCGAATTTAATTTTCTTTCCGGTCAAAATAGGTGGCTCGAGTGTTCCAGCAATTATATTCTGGATATTAATTGCTGGTATATTCTTTACAATATTTTTCAGAGGAATTTCTATATGGGGACTCAAACATGCAATTGATGTAGTCGCAAAGCCATCTGATAAATCTTCAGACGGGAACGGTGAAGTATCATCATTTCAGGCACTTGCAACCGCACTATCTGGTACAATAGGTATAGGAAGTATTGCAGGTGTTGCAATTTCAATTTCAATAGGTGGTCCGGGTGCTGCTTTTTGGATTTTTGCAGGTGCAATCTTAGGTATGTCTATAAAATTTGTCGAAGCTTCACTAGCTGTCAAATACAGAAGATTTAATTTAGACGGTACTGTATCAGGCGGACCAATGCACTATATAGCTCATGGACTTACAAGAAAGAAAATGAGATGGCTTGGTCAACCTCTTTCTGCAATATTTGCAGTGCTTTGTATCGGTGGTGCAATTTCAGGCGGAAATATGATTCAGGTAAATCAATCTGCGCATCAGTTATTATTAATTACCGGTGGAGAACACAGTTTTATGCACGGATACACTTGGGTATTCGGATTGTTAATTGCAGTGCTTGTGTGGCTTGCTGTTGTTGATGGGATTAAAAGTATTTCTAAAGTTACAACAATTTTAGTACCTACAATGTGTTTCTTATATATCGGTGCAGGTTTAATTGTAATTCTTGCAAACTTTATGCACATACCTCATGCTATAGCTCTTATTGTTCGTGAAGCTTTTTCACCACATGCTGTCGCTGGCGGTGTATTCGGAACTATTATCATAGGACTCAGACGTTCAGTCCAGTCAAATGAAGCTGGTACTGGTGCCGCGGCTATTGCTTATGCAACTGTTAAAACAAATGAACCTGTCTCTCAAGGTTTTGTAGCTCTTTTAGAGACTCTTTTGACCGGTATCTTATGTCTTTTAACTTCATTTGCGATTGTATTCTCAGGAATTTTAGATCAAACTCAGGTAGGTAAAATTTCAGGAATTGAACTTGCAAGCTCTGCATTTGAATCTGTAATTTCATTCTTCCCATATATTTTATCAATAGTAGTAATTTTATTTGCATTATCAACTTTAATAAGTTGGGCATATTACGGACAAAAAGCATGGACATTCTTAGTAGGTGAAGGACATAAACGTAACCTTGCTTTTGATATTATCTACTGTGTATTTATAGTTATAGGATCTGCAATGAATGTTGCATCTGTTATAAATATCACTGATGCAATGATGATAGCAATGTCAGTACCAAATATCATTGCTTTATATGTCTTAGCTCCTGAAATCAAAAATGATTTAAAATTATATTGTAAAAATCATAATATCGGAAAATTCATCGTGCCTGATTGGATTAAATCAGTAACGCCAACAGCGGCTCCGGCTGTAGCGACTGTTACAACAACAGAAGAAGGTTCATAATGACAGATCAACAAATTATTATAACCGTTTCAGGAATTGATAAAGTCGGAATTGTTGCAAAAGTAGCAACAGTAATGGCTGAATATGAAGTCAATATAGAAGATATAAAACAAACTCTTATGCAAGGACATTTTGTAATGTTCATGCTGGGAAATATTGAAAAATCAAAATATTCATTCAAAGAAATCAAAGAAGCTCTTTTAAATATAGGCAAAGAACTAGGTATGGAAATTTGGGTTCAGAGAAAAGAAATTTTTGATAACATGCACAATTTATAAAAAACTTAAAACCAACCTTTCTTAATTACAAAAACAGCACCGATTCACGTTTTTAATATCGGTGTTGTTTTTATTGAAAACAATGATATAATAAATTTACAGTCGGAGTTAAGTTAAGGTATGATGAGTCAAACTAAAAAATTATCTGTCGCATTCTACTGGCATTTTCACCAGCCTGTATATCAGCTTACTCCAGACGGTGACTATCTTATGCCTTGGGTAAGACTACACGCAATAAAAGATTATCTTGAAATGGTCACTATTCTTGACAAGTTTAAAAAAATTAAGTTAAACTTTAATCTCGTACCTGTACTTTTAGATGCTTTTATAGATTATGGAGAAAAAGGTTTTCACGATATCCATTCAAGAATTACAATAAAAGATGTCAGCGAATTAAGTGATGATGATAAAGAATTTATATTAAATAATTTTTTTGATGCAAATTATCAAAATATGATTTTCCCGATTGAAGAATATAACCGACTTTATCAAAAAAGAGTTTCAAATCCAGATTGCAAACTTAATTTATTCAGCAACCAGGAATACTCAGATCTTATGGCTTTATTTAATTTAGCTTGGTTTGATTCTGCCTATAAAAATAAATATACATTACTAAAAAAACTTTTTAAAAAAGGGAAAAACTATACTCTTGAAGACAGACAAAATATAATCGAAATTCAAAGGGATATTATAAGAAAAATTATTCCTACGTATAAGAAGTTTTTGAAAAAAGGGCGAATTGAAATCACCACAAGTCCTTATTATCATCCGATTTTACCTATATTAATTGATATCAACGGAATTAAAAAAACATTTACAGATGATTTACCTGTTGATTTAAAAATGGGACTGGATGCAAAACTGCAAACTGAATTTGCATTGGATAGAATTGAGGATATTTTTGGCAAACGTCCTAAAGGTATTTGGCCTTCCGAGCACTGTGTCAGCTCCAAAACACTTGATATGCTTAATTCGCTTGGAATTGAATGGACGATATCTGATGAGGGAGTATTATCAAACAGCATAGATTTCGAATTTATAAGAGATTTCAAAGGATATTTAGAAGATCCATATCATCTTTTAAAATCTTATGAATATAAAAACGGTATGAAAATGATATTTCGAGATGCAGTAATTCCGAATCTGATCAGTTTTGAATATCCTAATCATGATGCAATATTAGCTGCAAATGATTTATATGACAGAATTAAAGTTACACAGAGCAAACTACTTTCCTCACCTGACGAAAACCATCTTTTGACTATTGCAATGGATGGTGAAAATTGCTGGGAGAATTATGCACAAAACGGTTTTATTTTTATAAAGACATTATATAAACTTATAGAAGATGATAAGAGTCTTGAGACCGTATTAATATCAGATTATTTAGAACAAGAAAAACATCACAAACCTTTAAAAAAAATATATGCAGGCTCGTGGATTAACAGAAACTTTAAACTATGGATTGATGAGCCTTTGAAAAATCTTGCCTGGGCATATTTGAAAAGAGTAAGAGATGACTTTTCGAAATTCGTAAAAGAAAACCCGCTTAATCCGAATATTGAAACAGCCAGAAAAGAATTATTTATCTGTGAAGGAAGTGATTGGTTTTGGTGGTATGGAGAACCAAACGATTCAGGACGTGATAACATTTTTGACTATCTTTTCAGAGAACACTTAAAGAATATCTATATATCACTTGGGCTTGAGTCCCCTGCATATCTTGATATTCCTTTAATTTCTGCGATAGCTAAACCTTCACGCTATCCAAAAGGTGAAATTACCCCTGGAATGACCGGAAATGACAGTAAAGATGATTCTTGGCTCAATGCCGGGTGTATAGATATTCCTGACGGTCCGCTTTTGAGTGAATCTAAATTCTTTGACAGAATTTGTTTTGGTTATGATAAAAATAATCTATACTTTAGATTATATGTAAATGATTATATTCAAAATAATCCTGATTTAAACGAAAAAACATTCCAAATTTATATATACCTAAGAAATGCAGACAGAAAACATGCACTATCTCCAGTAAGGCTAATTAATAAAACTGAAAATATATTACCGATTTCAAAAGAAAAATTTCATAACGAAATACAAATCGCTATACAAAAAGGTCAAATTCAATTTCTAAGATTGATAAAATCAATCCCAAATAATTTGTGGGTACTTCAAAGTACAAAAAATATTAAATCAGTCTATGAAAACGTAATAGATTTAAGCATTCCGTTTGAGCTTTTGGATATAAATTTTGGAGAATCCGTTGAATTTTGTTTTGTAAATGCAAACTATGGCATTAAAGATTTCTTTATTCCAAATGATATGTTATTGAGTATTAAACGGGAATAATTATTAAAATTTGTAAAAAAGTTTTTCATAAAATATAAAGTTTTTTAATTTTAAACCGTTAAGAAATAAATATAAATTAAAGGAAAAAAAATGACAGACTTGTATTCAGATTACTCAAATAATAAAGGCACTCCTCAATTAGATAAAGATTACTGGAACAATCAAAAAAATAAAACTGAAAAACAGGAGAATTATAATTTATTTGACAATTTAATCAAAACAAACTTTGATATTGATAATCTGAAAAGTATTTCTGTTTTTAAATCAAAAGATAAATAAAAAATACTTCTTTAAAAAGAAGTATTTTTTTGAATTATTTTCCCGTAGAACCGAATCCGCCTGCACCCCTTACTGTCTCAGTCAATTGAGTAACAACTTCAATTTTTGCCTGCTCAACCCGAGCTATAATCATTTGTGCAATCCTTTCCTGCGGCTGAATTGAATAAGTTTCATTTGAAAGATTTACGACAGGTACACACACTTCACCTCGATAATCTTCATCAATAGTACCTACGCAATTAATCAAAGAAATTCCATGTTTAATAGAAAGACCTGAACGCGGTCTGATTTGAGCTTCATATCCATGTTCAAGTTCAATCTTAATACCTGTAGGCACTAAGGCTCTTTCTAATGGCTTTAAAATTATAGGCTCATCAACTGCTGCACACAAATCCATACCTGCAGCACCTTCCGTCTTATATTCAGGTAAATTCTTATTATGCTTCAATCTCTCTATTTTTAGTACTGTCATATATATCTCCTCTTTTACTAAATAATAAATCATAACATTCTATTTTTAAAATTATTAAATTATGTAACAAAAAATCATTCTTATGAAATTCAAACTTTTTTATATATTTTATATATATACCAGTAAGAAGAGGAGTCTTGTATGAGTAAAATTTTAACCAACATTACAATTACGCAGGTAATTGAATTTTTAGAGAAATGTCTGTCCTATGAAATAGGATGCAACTCAAGAAAAAATGTTAATGAAGGGATTTTTGAGCTGAAAGAAATCTCAATGGATCTGCCTGAAATTAATTTAGAAATCTTGGATATTCCTCTTGAGTTTAAAGATATTAAATTAGTACCAATTGCAGCATAAAAATAGCGGGAATATATCCCGCTATTTTTATATGTCATTTGTAAAAAAAGCTTTTATTCTATCTATTAAAGACGGTGCTTTATTATCATTTCTATATGATAAATAATTTGCAATTTCTTCCGCAATTGCAAGTTTTCTGCCTTTTACACCGTAACTATCGGCCAGTGGCGCACCTTCACGAATAACAGTCCTAAATGCTTGTTTTCTAAATAATCCAGCTTTTCTTGAAAGGAACATCTCTTCTATCATTTTTGAATTATTTCTTCTTGACCAAATACTCCCAACAACACGCCATTTTGCAGAATTTATCCCGACTTTGACACCTGATCCATAGACATAAATATCAGAAGTTTTGTTATTCATTTGCCTTTTTATAAATTCATACCCTGCGGTTTGATTTTTTTCAAAAACTTTGTTGAAATATTTTTCCCCACCTTTTTTAAACTTAACACTCATTCCAAAATTCGGTTCAAAACCCTGTATTGATTCTATTCTTTTCATAAATATTCCTAAAAATAACTATCTATTTCACAATTATATTATTATACTAAAAAATTATCAATATTAAAAAAAGTGTTTTATTTTTATAAAACACTTTTTTAATATAGCTAAAAATAAATTATGAACTATACTTTAACCATTTTCAATTCATCTTCAACTTTATTTAAAATTTCATCAAGTTTTGAGCAGTCTTTTATACCGCCTTGTGCAAAGTTCGGTCTGCCACCACCGTTCGCACCGGTAAATCTAGATATTTCACCAACTATTTTACCTGCATTCACGCCTTTTTTAACAAAACTATCAGAGATTTTTGCTATTACTGTCTTTGAATTTGCAAGTACAATAATACTCTCTCCAAGTTTGTTAGATAAGAACTCAATACCGACTTTTGCTGCAAGCGGCGTTACATCTTCAATTTTTGATATAAACAACTTACCGCCATCAATATCCTGTGCTTTTGAAGCGAATGTAGCAAATTTAGCCCTTGCATTTTCTTCTTCAAGTTTTTCTATTTTTTTAGACAATTCTTTATTTTCTTCCAAAAGCTTTTCAACACGCTCTACAGTTTCATCATAATGAGTTTTGAACATCAAAGAAAGTTTGTCCATTTCTTTAACTTTTGCATTCATAAACTCAAATGCTGATTTTGAAACAACCAATTCAATACGTCTTGTTCCTGCAGCAATTGCACCTTCAGAAACAATCTTCACAAGACGAAGATCTCTAATATTCCTTGCATGAGTACCTGCACAGAATTCTTTTGAAATACAAGTTTTACCGTCAGTTATTGAGACAACCCTTACGATATCATCATATTTTTCACCAAACAAGGCAGTAGCACCTGTAAGCTTTGCTTGTTCAATATCCATAATATCAGTTTTCACTTCGTATCCTTTTGAAATCCAACTGTTCATTATATCTTCGACTTTAAAAATTTCATCAGGAGTCATTGCACGGTTGCAGGTAAAGTCAAAACGCATTCTGTTTTCTTCAACTTGAGAACCTGCTTGATGAACTTCATCTCCAAGAACTTTTATTAAAGCAGCTTGAAGCAAGTGAGCTGATGTATGGTGAAGTCTTATTTCTTCACGGCGCTGTACATCTATCAATGCTTTTACTCTTTCGCCAATTGTGATTTCACCGTTAATAACTTTTGAACGGTGGACAAAAAGTTTGTTTACTTTGAATGTAGTTAGCACTTCTGCTTTCATATTATCATTTTCGATTACACCACTGTCACCAACTTGTCCACCACATTCTGCATAGAATGGCGTCTTATCCAATATGATATCAACATAACCATCACCTTCTACAGTTGCAAGAATTTTTGCATCTGATTCGTTTTCGGAATATCCGACAAATTCAGTAGAACCAACTTCATCTTCAATTTTTGCATATTTGATATCGCCTGTTACTGAAAGTTTTGCTGTTGCAGCTTTTGCACGTTCCTTTTGTTCCTGCATAGAAACTTTATAACCTTCTTCATCAACATTCAAGTCGTTTTCTTCTGCAATTTCTTTCGTAAGTTCCAATGGAAAACCATATGTATCGTATAATCTGAAAGCACTTTCTCCATCTATATCTTTTTTGTTTGAAATAAATTCATCAAGAAGTTTGTAACCTCTATCAAGAGTTTTGTTAAATCTTTCTTCTTCTTTTTTGATTATATCTACAATTTTCGCTTTATTCTTAACTAAATCAGGATAAGCCTCTCCATAATTATCTATAACTATATCAACTAATTTATACAAGAACGGCAAATCCATTCCTAAAATCTTGCCATGACGTAAAGCTCTTCTCAAAATCATTCTTAATACATAACTTCTTCCTTCATTTCCTGGAATTACACCATCTGAGATCAAAAACGTTACACATCTGGCGTGGTCAGTAATAATTCTTAAAGAAATATCAGTTTTGTCTGATTTTTTATAAGGCACCCCACTCATTTCTGATACTTTGTCCAAAATTGGCCTTAATAGATCAGTTTCGAATGTTGAGGCAACACCCTGACATACCATTGTAATACGTTCTAGGCCCATGCCAGTATCAACATTTTTGCTCTCAAGCGGAGATTGATTTCCCTCTTCATCTTGATACAATTCAGTGAATACTAAATTCCAAATTTCAACCCATCTGTCACATTCGCAAGTATCGATTCCACATCCGCGAGGATCACTACATTTATATTGTTCACCTAAATCATAATGTATTTCAGAACAAGGTCCGCAAGATCCAGATGCTCCCGGAGGTCCCCAAAAATTGTCTTTTTTACCTTTTCTTTTAATTCTTTCCGCCGGCACTCCGACATTTCGCCAAATTTCGTAAGCTTCATCATCAGTTTCAAAAATAGTAATCCAAAGTCGATCTTTATCAAGCTTTAAAACTTCAGTTACAAATTCCCAAGCCCAAGGAATAATTTCTTTTTTATAATAATCACCAAAAGAAAAATTCCCTAACATTTCAAAAAACGTATGATGTCGAGGTGTTCGACCTACATTTTCAATATCAGAATCCTTACCACCTGCTCTGGCACATTTTTGACATGAAGTTGCACGTGCAGGATCGTAAGGTGATTTTACTATTCCTAAAAAAATTGGTAAAAATTGTAACATACCTGCTGTTGTTAAAAGCACTGTCGGGTTATCAGGCACAAGACTTGAACTTTCTACAATAGTATGTTGATGTTTGTCTTTGAAATAATCTAAATATAATTTTCTTATTTGGTTTCCGGTTAGCATAATTTAATTCCTCTAAATTGTTTTCATTATAAGAAAATTATACTATAAAAAAAATATAGAAAAAGTGAATATTGACTTTAATTTTCGCTAATTATAAAATTGAGATGTTATGGCAGAAGTATCAATCATAGTACCTATATATAATGTTGAAAATTATCTTGAAAAATGTTTGAAAAGTATTATAGAACAAACATTTCAAGATATTGAAATTATATGCGTTGATGACGGTTCTACTGATAATTCTTCAAAAATTTTAAATGAATTTGCCCAAAAAGATTCCCGAATAAAAATAATTAAAGAAACTAATCAAGGAGTATTTGCAGCCAGACACAACGGATTAAAAAATGCAACTGGGAAATATATTTTATTTATAGATTCTGATGACTGGATTGATAAAAACCTTATTAAAAAGACTTTAGATTGTATTAAAAAACACAACACAGATGTTGTTGTATACGGGGCATATTCTGTTAGAAATTCAAAACTTTCAAAAGGTATGTATAGTGTCAATAAAATTCCTAAAAAATATAAAGAGAAAGTTTTAACTATTAAAGATTATGAAGATAATTTGTTTTACATTCCTCCGACTGCTTGGAATAAATTATATAAAAAGGAATTTTTAGATACTCACAATATAAAATTTCAAGAAATAAGAAATGGTGAAGATCAAATTTTCTATCTTCATACCATATTGACAGCAAGAAACATCTATATTATTGACGAAAACCTTTATTATTACACGAAAAATCGAACAGGCTCAATAACATACAATTATAGAAAAACAACAGATTCACCTATTTCAAATTTTTATATTGCTGAACATCTTTTAAATGCTTTATCTGTAAAAGAAAAGTTTATAAATCAAATAATTAACAAATATTTTAGTAAAACTCTTTCTTGGTTTGGCAAATGTGATAAAAATTTTAGAGATGACTTTTATGAAAATTTAGACAAATTAAAAGATTATCTTGATACAAAATATCCTAACGGATGGTGGAAATATTTCAAATTAAATAAAAAGGACGGATATCTTTTTATAAAAGCAAAGATAATATTTTCAAAAGTAATATGGATTTTAATGGATAGACAATATGCTTAATACAACAAAAGTATCAATTATAGTACCTGTTTATAATTCAGAAAAATATCTTTCCAAGTGTCTCGACACATTGATACACCAAACATTACAAGAGATAGAAATTATCTGCATAAATGACGGTTCCAAAGACAATTCCCTAAAAATTTTAAAAGATTACGCGACAAAAGATAATCGTATAAAAATAATTTCAAAAGAAAACGAAGGATTATCAGCTGCAAGAAATGACGGATTAAAAATTGCCTCTGGAGAATATATAGGATATATAGATTCTGATGATTGGGTTGATTTAGATTTTTATGAAAAGTTGTACAATGCTGCTCAAAAATATCAAAGTGAGACAGCCTGTGCAAGTATTGTAAGAGTTGGAAAAGATATTGAAAAATACAAACTCAAATATGAAAAAGAAAATTTTATAACAGACAACGAAGATAAATTAAAAACAGCAGGAATTCCATCAAGTAGCTATGTTTGGAATAAGATTTACAAACGCAAGAATCTTATTGAAACAGGTATTGAATTTATAAAAGGAAAAGCTTATGAAGATATTCCATGGTCTATTCAGGTAATTTATTATTTAAAAGGACTTGTTACAGTACCTGATTGTAAGTATTACTACAGACGAACTCCAGGCTCAATAAGACTCAGCAAAAAAGAAAAGAATAATCTTGATTGTCAGGAAGTAGAAAAAATTATGATAGAATTTGCTAAAATACATAATCTTGAAAATATTTTACAGGGTTATAAAATGGCTAAAAGATCAAGAATAAAACTGTTAAATATCAATTTATTAAAAACATTTTATTATTACCCAAATATAAAAATATACAAATTATTTGGGTTAATTCCTATAATAAAAACAAAAGAGAATTTTTAAAATATATTGCATGAAAAAATTTTTATGATAACATAAATTCTAGAGGGAATATACGGATACCCCAAGAAACCAAATGTCTGTTTAGACCCTCTGGATCCAAGCCCTGGTAGCTCAGCTGGATAGAGCAACCGCCTTCTAAGCGGTAGGTCATGCGTTCGAATCGCATCCAGGGTAAATTTTTTCAGAATCAGCCTTTTCAGCTATGTAGCAGAAGGGCTTTTTATATGTCCAGCTTAGTTTTCCGTCTTTTAACATACAGTTCGAAAGTAGTGATTTTAATAAATTCACTTTATTTTCATCTGACACCTGCAAATATTTGCTATAAGTGTCTTTTAAGAGTTCTAAAGTAGAAATCACTTCATCCATGAATTTTTGTTTAGTATTATCTAATGCTTCAATTTTTGTTTTTACAAAGATCAAACGTTTTTGACGAAGTTCATTTTCTTCTCGCCATTGGTCTGTTGTAATAATTCCGTCCAGTTTATCTTGGTAGATTGCATGAATTTCATGCCGGAGCTTTTCAGCTTCAAAAGTTAATCTTGCAAGACTTTCATTTTGAAACCCCTCCTCTTGTTTATTCAACTCCTTTATAACTTCTAAAATTCGATTACACAAATCCTCATCCAACTGAACAGCTTTTACCGCTTCTCCAAGCTGTTCCAACAACTGCTTTTCATTATAATATTTATGATTGCTACACTTTTCTTTGCCGTGTGCCCAAGTACACCTGTAATAAATATATTTTTCTTTCTTTATTTCTCCGACAATAGAACAACCACAATCGCCACATGTAATAAAATTTCCTAATAAAAATTTATGCTTGCGATAAAGCGGTTTGTTATCTTTCTTAAAAGCCGTCTGTACTTTTGAAAATAATTCATTCGAGATAATAGGCTCATGAATTCCATCCATTAACTGCCCTCTAAAGCGAAAAAGGCCTATGTAAAAAGGGTTTTTTAACATATCCTCCAAAGCCCCGCAGGTAATTTTAGGAGAGTAAGGGCGGTAAACATATCCCTCATTTAAAAGTTGCGCAGCGGTATCTTTTATAGAAATTTCACCGCTTGAATATATTTCAAAAGCCCTCTTGATAAAAGGGGCCGTAGCCGGATTAATTTCTATAATACTTTTTCCTTTTTCGTTTCTAACATTTTTATAACCGTAAGGTGCACGGTTTGGAAAAATACCTTCCTCTGCTTTTTCTTTAAGACCTTTTCGGGTTTCTTCTCTAAGATTATCTATGAAATTCTTTGCCATTAAAACCTTCAAACCATGAACAAATTTTTGATGAGAAGAAGCTTCATCATTAATAATTTCATGTTCTTTTACAAAATGAAGTTCAAAATTGCCTTCATCAATCAAACCATAATCTGACGGATTTCTATAAAGCCTGTCCGTTTTTTCAACAAGAATAGTCTTTACATCCTTAGATTGTTTGAGAAATTTAACCATTGCATTGAATTCTTTACGCCCTGATTTTTTGGCAGTTTCCGACTCTGTAAACTCTTTCACAATTTGAATATTACTATTCCGCGCATATTCTTGTAACAGCTTTACTTGCGCAGGTATCGAAAACCCTTGTCTTTCTTGTTCATCTGAAGATACTCTTGCGTATAAAACAGCTTTTTTCAAAATTCTATACTCCTTTTTGTTTGTATTATAATTCTACATGAATTTTTTAGTCTTATAAATAAATTATTTCAGGAACTTCATGAAGTTAAGTAAAGGATTTTACCATGCCAGACGTTATAGAAAAAATTGATGACAGAACATTTTTTATCTTGTACGCTTTGACTAAAAATCCTTGCATAGAAATCCCTATAATTTCTATGCTTTATAACAATCTCTCTTTCATTGAAATTGATCAAGAATTAAAATTTTTAAGTACCTTTGATATTAATATAAAAATAAAATATACTATAAGGCCGGACTTAGATTTTAAAAAATTAGAAATGATTGAGAAATACAAAACCGAAATAATTAATTTTATCGAAAACAAAAATTTATATAACATTTCTCTAATCACTCAAAAATTATTACCTGACGTTATAAATTGTGAATTTAGCCACAACGAATCTCAAAACTTAAAGAAAGTCATTAATAATTATATTGAAAAATCTCTAGAAAGCCGGAAATTATATTTTTATAACAAAGAAAAACATATAAAAATTTTAAAAAAAATAAAAGAATGGGCAATGGCAGGCATGTCCGCACCTTATAAAATTGGCTTTGATAGGTTTTTAACTTACATAACAGAACCTAACAAAAGTAAATATGCCTTTTTTCATTTTTTATACCAACTTGAACAATCAAAAAATATTCAGATTTCAGAATTAGGATTCCAAAACGGTTATCCGCTCATCATTTTTGACCACTTTAGAAACGACAGCCGTAAAAAAGCCTTAAAAAAAGATGTCCCTCAAAACAGAGAAATTGTAAATTTTGAAACATTACACTTATTTGAAAATAGTATTGTAGATACCGCGCAAGATAATAAATTCTTTCACTGTGACAATATTGAAGTTGAAATATTTAAACACTTTTTTAGAAGTCCGTATATTAATTTTTCATATGCAGATATTGCAAAATTTCTATCACTAAATGAAAAAGATATTCCTAAAAGAATTTCAAAAGCAAGAAGAAAATTAAAAACGATAGTAATAAATAAAAATAGACTCTTTTTTATAAATGATCAAAAAAATAAAACTTATAAATTAACAAATCCTGAATCTTAAAATATTCACAAAAAAAATCTTCACAAATGTGAAGATTTTATTATTTCTGCAAATCGAATAAATAACTAAATTTACAAATAAAATATTCTCGAGTTTTTGGCAAAAGCTTTTCTGTAATTAAAGTGAACCATAGAATAAAAATATGAAGAATTTTTTAAAAGAAAAAATCTTTTGGCAAAAATATGCTAATGAAGAACTTTCGAAAAATGATCTTTTCGAAATTGACCAAAACTTGCTTAATTTTGCAAAAGCTCTTTTAAAAATTCAAATGGAATTAAACTTAAAAAGAGGGACTAAAAATGAAAGAAAATAAGAAGAATGTTTTAAAAGATATGCTTCGGCAAGGATTGAAAATTATAGAATTATATGGAATTAACAATCAAGGATACTGTACCTGTTATAGAGGTACAAAATGCAGTTCAGCAGGTAAACATCCTGTTCATAAAGAATGGAAAAATTCTTACATAAGAACAGAACAAGAGTTAGAAGATTTAATTGATAAAAAACCACATGCAAACTTTGGAATCATTACAGGAAGCGGACTTGTAGTAATAGATGTTGATGCAAAATCAGGTGGACTGGAAACACTTGAAAGTATAAAAGAATTACTACCTTTAACCTTAACAATTAAAACAGGGGGAGGGGGCTACCATTTCTATTATAAGACCGACCAACATATAAGCAACCGTACTAACATGTTAAAAGGGATTGATATTAGAGGGGATGGGGGATTTGTTGTAGCTCCAACAAGTAAACATAAGTCCGGTGAATATTACACAATTATTGAGGAAGGAGAATAAAATGAAAATTGCAGATATTGATCCAAAAATGCTCCAAATTATTATTAAAAATGTATCAGAAAAAGTATCACAAGCTGCGCATAATTCAAACAAAGATATAGAAGAAATTTGCGAAGGAGAGCGTCATAGTAGATTAGTAAGCATATGCGGAGCTTTATCGCGGCAAGGGCTAAGTTTGGAATCTCTTACCAAAGCTTTAATTAATATAAATAATACCTCCTGCAAGCCCGCACTTCAAGAATTTGAAGTGCGCTCTATTGCACAAAGTATTCATAAATATAAAAACTTTGAACGTAATCCCGCACTCCATAAAAATAAACCAATAAATAAAATTACTAGACTTCTTTTCTCCAATAAAGGGAATTCAAATGAACGCAATACCCAAATAGCCTCATTAATCATAAAGGATTTAGAGCAAAAAGGGATCTTTATTAAAACGGACTTAGATGAATTCTATTATTTTGATAATTCACAAAAGGAGCTTCTTTCTCTTAAAAAAGAAAAAAACAATTATAAAAAATTGATGATGAGATATAAAATTAATTTCAAAATGCCCGCATATGATTTTATATATCATGCAATAACTGTACATTGTTATGAAAACGGCACAAAAACATCTGTGTATAAGTATGCACATTATAATAAATATAAAAATATTTTGTATATAAAATGCGGAAAAAACCAAATATTGAAAATTGATTTAAATTCCGTAACTAAATGCGATAATGGAATTGACGGCGTGCTGTTTTCAGACTTGATAGATGTTGAAGAATTTGAATATATTGAGAATCTTGATAACAATGATTATATTAACAACCTAATGATTTCATTATGTAATTTTAATGAAGTTGCATTAGATTCCGCAACACAAAAAATTCTTGCTAAAGCATATTTTATAGCCTTATTCATGCCAGAATTTATGAATACAAAACCGATATTAACAATTGTAGGGACAAAAGGAAGTGCAAAAACAACTTTACTTAAAGCATTCACTAAAGTTCTGTACGGCGAAAAGCATAATGTTGCATTAATGCCCAACAAACCTGACGATTTAGATATACTGGTAGCAAATTCCCATTTTTTAGGTATAGATAATCTTGATACACACAAAGAAGGCTTAAATGATAAACTTGCAGTTTACGCAACCGGCGGACTAATAAAAAAAAGAAAGCTTTACACCGATTCAGAAGTATATGAAGCTGATCTTAATGCTTATATCGGGATTAGTACAAGAGCACTATGTTTTAAACGGGATGATATTTTACAAAGACTTATACTGCTTGAATTAAGTCCGATAACTGGAGGGTTTATTGATGAAAATGAACTAATGAAACCGCTATTACAATATCGAAATAATATTTTGACACAAGCAATTAATGAAATTCAAAAAATAATGCGAATTATTAACAGTCATAAATATAAAAACTACCGCAGCGCATTTAGAATGGCCGACTTTGCAAAATTTTTTACATGTTTATTAGATGATTATAAGGTCGCTGAATCTCATTTAAAAATAATGACAAAACATCAACGAGAAGTTTCCATAGATAATGACTTAATAATAATTCATCTAGCTAGATTTACAAATATAGCTGAACATAAATTTTATAGCGCATATGACATTTATAATATCATTATTGAACATGCCAGACCACATCTAGAAAAAATTTATATAAAAAGTGACTTCGAAAAAAGTTATGAAACGGTCTTAGCATTTGCAAAACGTCTCAATAATATTAAAGATGATATTCAAGAATTTATAAAAATCGAAACTAAAAAAGGACGTGCAAACCAAACTTTGTATAGCTTTTCAAAAGGAGAAAGGTTTGAAGAAATTAACGCTATTGCAGGTTATATAAAAGTTATAGGCTGTAATGATTGTCCATTTTAACTCTTTAAATTACGGGAGCCTTTTTTCTTAAGGCTTCCTTTAATAAAATTAAAATAGTTAGGTAGTTTTAAAAAATATTTTTAATATATTTTTTACTATTTTAATTTATGTATATTTATCTTAACCAACTTAACCAACGTGTATACTTACATTTTTTCTCTTAAAAAAGCGATACTGTGTGTTTTTGTTCCCTAACCCAAACCCACCCCACCACCCCTAAAGGCGAAGCGGGGGTAACGATAAATATTTTTTTTAAATCAATCCTTAGGGAAAAGTTATAAAGATTCAAAGTTTAACTTTATCAATATATTTTTAATTTTTATTACTCCGATAAAAAGTCCTGTAATATGTAAATAGTAACAGTTTATTTTTCAAAACATAATAAATCGTATTCATTTATACTGTTTTACGCTTTAAAAACAACCCTATTCTTAAATTATATTAATTAGCTTTATTACAGTCACTAAAAACCTCCTTATTCCTGACAACTCATGAATTATACTAGCAGATCAGTTCCAATTTTAAAGGCACGCATAAAGCCTGCCGGAGGTTCCGCCTTGAAAATTTTCACTTATCTGCTTTGGGTAAAGACATGAGTTACAGGAATTGAAGGAGGTTTTTAATATGCCTGAAAATAATAATTTTAATTTATTACGTTTTGTATACGGGGAACTATTTTTAAACGCAAATAACAAAACAATCGGAACAATTATCATTGAAACTTGGAAAGCTGAATCTTGGTATAAAATTTTAACTTGGCTCAATAACAGGCAATATATTTCAGCTTTAAAAATTGAGCGCATAAGTTCAAAACAAAGGTGCATAAGCTATAGGTTTAATGAACAAAATCTTCTCTACCCCTACTATATACAATACTTAAAAAGACTAATAAGTTGAGTATACTTTCATCTTAACGCCAAATTCAATTTTAAGACAGACTAAATTTCACAACAATCTAAATCTATTGAATTATATTTTACCTGTCTTAAATGCCCATACAAAGGTTCTAAACAGAAAGGATTTCTTATGAAAAAAGATTACAAAGAAAAAATTACTAATCAAATTATTAAAGCACTTGAACAAGGTCAAATCCCTTGGATCTCACCTTTTGAAAAACAAATTATACCTATGAATTACTTAACAAAAAAAACTTACAACGGACTTAACCTCATATCCTTGTGGGTAACCGCGATGCAAGCAGGCTACACCGGCAATTACTGGATAGGATTTCAACAAGCAAACCAACTTGGAGGAAAAATTAAGAAAGGTGAAAAAGGAACTCCTATAACAATTTGTTGTCCTGCTAAATTTGAAAACAAGAATGAAAATATAGAAGAGGATGAAAAAATCCGGTGTTACTATAAAACCGATTATGTATTTAATCTTTACTCTCAAGTTGAAGGTATTACTTTTAAAACTGAATCATCAATACAATATAGACCTCTTAAAGAATTTGAAACGCTAATAGCGCGAACAGGCATGAAAATAAGACATCAAGGGGAAAGAGCATATTATTCTCTAAAAGAGGATTTTATTAATATGCCGTTCCGAAGCAAGTTTAAGACACAGATAGCATACTATCAGACCTTAGCGCATGAACTTGTCCATTCAACAATGAAAGCCGACAGGTGCAGCCGAAACCTTTTAAAAGACAATCCGCAGAACGGCAGAGCGTTAGAAGAGTTAACGGCAGAAATAGGAGCGGCATATTTACTTGCGGAATTTGGGCTAAAAGCTGACATGCAGAACTCGACAGCCTATATTCAAAGTTGGATCAAAGAACTTAAGAATGACACTAATTATATATTTAAAGCCTCTACCTTTGCCAAGGAAGCAGTTAAATGGCTTACTAGTCAATAGTAATATCCAAAAGATTAGAAAGAGAAGTATCAAGAGCATTTGCAAGTATAAATAAACAATATATAGATGGACTCCTTGCACCCTGCTCAATAGCTCCAATATAAGTGCGATCAACACCTATTTGAAATGCAAGTGCTTCCTGTGAAAGTCCTTTTTCAATACGAAACATTCTTACACGACATCCTAAATTTTTTAAAATTCTTTTCTTCAATCTGATTTTTGTTTTCATAAAACAATTATGTAACCGTTACTAATTGTCATCTACCGACAAATAGTCACATATAAAAATAGGGCTGTAACATGTGTTAACAAAGGTATTGAGAAAATATATAAATTTGTTATAATGAACATGTTACTAGTCGCAAACAATTTTAAATATACATTTTTAAATTTTTACCCCACGAAATAAATTAATGCACTAATGCCGCAATGCTTGAAAGGAGTTTTTATGTTTAATGAAACTAATGAATCTAATGCTTTAATGCCGCAAAATCAAAATTTACCAGAACAATTTAAGATAGAGACCAGCAAATCAGACTTAATTATCCCAAATTTAAAAATTATACAAAGTCTTTCTAATGAGCTAACCCCAAATAATCCAAAATATAATCCTGATGTAAAAGCCGGAGATATTTACGATTCTGTTACTAAAACTATATTTACAAATGCTAAAGCTATTGTATGTGGAATGCTGAAATACTATGCAGAATGGACTCCTGAGGTCAGAGGGCATTTAGTAAACAAGTACTTAGAAAACTCTGAAATAGTCCAAAATGCAATCAATGCCGCACATGCCGGTAATGGCAAAACCACAAATATAAAATTAAAAACACCTGCCGGAAATGATTTACAAGAAAACTACGGTGCAGTTCTTGTCATAAAAAATGGAAATGGAATGATTCTTCCGGAAAAATTCACTTTTTCAAAAACCAGTTTTATGGTTGGTAAAGAATTGAACACGATTATAGCAGTATATCAAAATGGTGGTATTCCAGAATTTGATCTTAGCACGACACTTGTAACAAATCAGAAGGGTTCATGGTATAAACCTTGTTTCAAATTCAATGGATATGCAGTTGATAGACGAATTATTGCTCTTGCTACAAGATTACACGCAATGGCTGAAGAAATTATCTTAAGCTAAAGGAACGTCTATCTTATGGAATATTTTATATTTTATCTGTTTTTACTTGCTCTAATACCATTTTTATTAGGTAAGAAAAAAGTAAATACTAAAAAACAACAAGCTAACTATAAAAACGAATCATCTACTTTAGAAGAAATATTCAACATAGCAATAGCAAAAAGTTATAGGATAAAAATTCTATATGAAACATCTCCGCTTTTCAGAGAAAATGAAATTACCGAAAGAATAATACAACCTCTTGAAATGAAGTACGGCAGAGACATATTAGATAATGACCTGATTAAAAATTCTGAATATGGCAAAGATAAAATATATATCAAAGCATTTTGTGAACTCCGTCAAGCAGAAAGAACTTTCAGGCTTGACCGATTAAAAATTTTAGAAATACTAAAAGCATAAGGAGTTTTTTGTATGAAAAAGTATATTGTCTTATTTTTACTACTCACATGTATTTCACCGGCATTCGCAAATACATTTTTTGAACCTCAATGGAACGAGTTTTGTCCAAGCCAATATGCAGATCTTGATTTAGAAAAAGATTATATTCTTGCAGAAAAGAAATATTGGCAGCAACGCAAAAAAGATTTTAACAGAAAATTACGCTACTGTAATGTTTTAGCAGATGATAAGCGCGGAGCATGCTATGATAACCTTAGACTTGTTGAAGGAAATGCAACCTCAACACATCTGGCTGAAGTGAGAATTAAACAACAAGAATATGCAAATGCAGCAAGCATGACAAACACTTTCAATTATCAAATGAATACTATGAATAACTTACTAAATAATCGCCCATATTACAGATATTAGGAGAACAAATGAAAATATTATTAACAATTGTCTTTTTATCATTATTTATTGCAACAAGCGCTTCTGCTTCTACATACACCGACATAAATTCTGGAACAACATATTATGATCATGGATATAATATTAGCGGTTCTGACGGCTCTTTTTATACTCGAGATCATGCAGGTAATATATACGGTTCTGACGTTACCTATACAAAAGTCGGTGATAATTATTATGGATCAGATGGACAAAACTATACAAAAATCGGCAAAGATTACTTTGATAACAATGGTTCTCGAATTATGAAAATTCTTGATTAACTTTTTAGATAACGAGTATCCGACAGGCATGTGATAGATTTTTATAGCTTTATTTTCTTTGAAAACACTATAAATAAAGCGTTCCTACCATGTGTATACTTACATCTTTCATAAGACCATTCAAAAAACATCCCGCTTTTATAGGCAAAAACATGGAAAAATACTATACGGATATAAATTCAAACAAAGCTCCAAGAGTCATTAAAAGTCAACTTAAACTGATTAAAGCTCTTGCAGAAGGTAGAACCCTAAAAGAAACTGCCGATATGCTTGATATTTCTTACTACAATCTCCAAAAACGGACACAACTTTTGTATAAAAAGTTTAAAGTGCATAATCGGGCAGCACTTATTACAAAAGCTCTAAAATTTAAAATTATTCCTAGTTCTGACATTAAAAAACATTTCCGCCTTCGTTTTACAAACAAATTGGATTCGAACCGAACTAATCTAAAATTAAAGTCCGACCTTACAGAGCTTGAAATAAATTATCTTAAACTCGCCGCTTCTGGTGCTATAAAAAAAGAAATTATTAAACAACTAAACCTTATAAATATGCACTTTTGCAACTTTCTTCTTGCAGAAATCTGCTCAAAATTAAATGCAAGAAATATCACAGAGGCTACAACAAAAGCAATAAGACTTAATGTTATTTGACAGGACTTAAAATGTCTGAAAATTTAAATTAAAAAAAATTCAATTAACGATTTTTTATATCAATAGTTTATTACTAATTTTTTAAGCCAAGTTATTCCTATAAAATCGGACAAATACAGGATTTTGCAGGAATAAAAACATAGTTTTTATATACTAAAATAGCACCTAATATACAAATATAACTTGTATACAATTATACAAATATAATTTTATAGAAAGTGTTCAATAAGTAATATATTCTATTGATATGGATGAGTTTTTGGAAAAGTTTGGAGAAAAGATAAAGACATATCGGGAATTATGCGGTTATAGTCAAGAACGCTTAGCTGAACTCTGTGAAGTCTCAACGAATACAATAAATTCTATCGAAAACGGTAAGACTTTCCTAACTTATCAAACTTTAAAGAAAATCAGCACCGCATTAAATATTCAAATACCGGAATTGTTTCAAGTTGAAGTTAATTCTACTGATGAAAACAACCGACTTCTGCACCAAATAGTTACACGAGCAAAAAATATGACTCCTGAACAACAAAAACAGGTTATTAAAATATTAAAATCATTCGAATAAAAGGTATCGAAAATTATGACTACAATAGAAGAAAAATTACTAAAATTAAAAAACTTATATACTGAAAAATATATTTTTTATTCATCAACATATGCCTCCAATGACATAAGAGTTATGTGTTATAATAAAATTTTAAATATTCTTATTGTATATATAATTGAATGGAATTTTTTAATAAATAACTTTAATACAATAGAAAACTATAATAAAATTATGTCAAAATGCGATTTACCCACAAATACATTTAACAATTTAGAATCAGCATGTTTTTCCTTTTCTTCACATATTACTTTTAGTTTTTACATTAGACTCTTTTGTGCACTCGAAAGTACAATCAGATTGATATATAAAGAATGTAAAATCCAAAAACATGAAAATATAGAAAAATTTGAAAATTTAGATAATATAATGAAATATATTTGTAAAACAGTAAATATTGATGATAAATATATAAACTTAATTTGGTTACTTTCAAATATAAGAAATGTTATGCATGGTTTTGGAGCATATCATTATAAAAACAAAGAACGCGAATATAATGGAGAGCTATACTCATTTTCATCTCCTTTCATAAACGAAAGATATGTAAAACTTGATTTTATACTTAATTTTTTTGAAAACGATATTATAGAAATGCTAGATAAAATCTTTTCGTCGCCTAAAATTTGTCAAATATCTCATATTCAAGACGATATAATCCCGTTTTGATAAAATATTACATCAACTTTTTTTCATCTCTATCCATCGCCTGTTTTAGAGTAGATTTTAAGTATGTTTGATAAGGCATTCCAAGTTTACAAGCAATTTTCTTCGCTCTTTTAATCTCAAATTCAGACCAACGGAAATTTACGTTTGCAGTTTGTTTCATAGCAGAAATGTCAGAATCTGCTTGTAGTTCAAATTCTTTAATTAATTCTTCTTCTGCCGGTGACGGAGTGTAATCACTTACCTCTGCCATTCCAACAGTTGGAATATGTTCAATTTGAGTTTTATTCATCGTGACCTCCTTTATGGAAAGCTGTTATCAATAAGATATCCTGTTCTTTCAGATATGTATAGTAAACTGTTATATCTAGACTGCTACTATATAACTCATAGCGACAACGTTCTTCATTGTAGATTTCGGATGTTTTGGAAAAGTATGCAGCAATTGCTTGCTGTGGGGTAACTAAATGCCGGATGTACATGTGATATTCAAACTCGTTGGTGAGAGGGTTCAAGTCCATTTTAATAACAAACTTTTGACCTTTAATTTTGAACATTTTGTACTTGTGCTGCATAATTATATTATTTCACATTGTATTGAAATTGTCAACACATTGTATTGACTTTATTTGATTTCAAGCAACATCTTTCATAATAGCCCAAGTTCTAATCTTGCAGGCTAGAGGGTAAATATAATAGATAAGCGGGTTTGAGCCCGCTTTTTTATTGCAAAAATTTGAACAAAATTTCCAAATTGTCGTAAAAATGTCGTAATTAAAAGTAAAATAAATCTTAACAAACAATAATAATATATAAACAACTTAATTAAAAAATAATTAAATTTTTAATATATTGAATAATTTGCCCTAATAATATAAAAGGTAATACACCTCTTGTTAAGCTTAAATCCACAGATGATTTTTGTGTTTGCAAGGAGTAACTGAAAGTTTTTAGCACAGTGAAGCAGATGCTTTACTGTGCTTTTGTTGTCCGAGAAAATTCCGCATTGACGAAACCTAGAGCGGAATTTTTGAGTGGCATATTATACAGCGTAGCTACGCACGGCACGCGTAGGCGGGGCGTAAGTTGCGAAGGTCTGCTTTTGATATACATAATATAAGGAGAACTAATGGAAAAAGAATATCATATGTTATCTCTATCAGGTGGAAAAGATTCTACGGCACTTGCATTTTTTATGAAAGAGAATATGCCTGAAATTTTTGAAAAATTAGAACTTGTGTTTTGTGATACAGAACATGAAATTCCTGAGACTTATGCCTACTTAAATAAAATTGAGTTGTTTTTAAACAAGCAAATTACTAGATTGAAACCCAAAAGAAGTTTTGAAGATATTCTTGCAACTACCAATTTTTTACCTTCGCATAAGCACAGATGGTGTACAGGGTTATTAAAAACAAATTCGTTAGAAAGCTATGTGAAAAATCTAAAGACAAAATACGGCTATTCAAAAATTAAACTATATATAGGAATTAGGAGTGATGAGATTTTTAGAACTAAAGCTGCAGGGAATAATCCGCTTTTGTCAGAAGTTTTTCCATTCATAGAAAATAATATTTATAAAAGTGATGTAGAAAATATTCTTAAAACCACAGGTATAGGAATGTCAGATTATTATAAATGGAGAAAACGCTCAGGTTGTTACTTTTGTTTTTATCAATCTTGTATGGATTGGCTAAAGCTATATGAAAATCATCCTGATTTATATGAAAAAGCCATGGAATATGAATACAATGACTGTGCTGAAATAAAAAGCGGTCGAATGGGATTTAATATAGAATATTCACTTAAGGATATGATAAAACCTGAGAATATAAAAAAAATAAAGGAAAAATATTTAAAAATGCACAAATCAGAAAAAGAAATTATTCCTGATACACTATTTAATTATTTTAGCTCTGCAGCATTCTAGACAATCTTCATCATAACAATCGACCTTACCATCGTGGTCATTATCCATTCCATCAAAACACGAATACTTTGAATCAATCCCTTCAGCTTTTGGAGTTTCTGTCAAATACTTATCAGGAATGATATTCCATAAATGATTAAAATGTTTAGTAGCATTTTTTGATAGTGCAGAATTTTGGATAATTAAAAGATTTTCATCATTATGCAATTCAGCTTTACCAGTCCAATTCATTGAACCAATTACATAATATTCATTATCAATAATTGCAGCTTTGGTATGCATTTTCCCACCCCAATTTTCAATTTTTACAGGAATTCCAGCGGAACGCAGTTTGTGATGAGCAGAAAATTCATTATTTACACTTGAAGCATCCAGTATAATTTTTACCTCTACTCCTCTTTGTTTTGCGAAGATTAAATCATTAACCAGATACTTATTAGTGAGGTAGAACATTTCGATATAAATTGTTTTCTGTGCTGACTTTAGCAAATGATGTAGCTCATTAGCAAATACCTTATTTTTGGGTGCAAAAAATACTGAAACTTTTGTATCATTATCAATTTGAATGTTTTTATTATTTTTTAATTCTTCTTTTATTGTATGAAATTTTAAGTCATACATCTGTTCAAATTCTTTTGTATAAAGGTCAGCAATTTCTGGAGAATTTATCAAAACATTAACGTTTGTATTATACCCGCCAATGCCTGAATTGCTTATATTAGTAGAACCCGTAAAAACTTTTTTCTGGTCAAAGACGAAAAATTTATTATGCATTATAGCTGCAGTGATATCAAATTCTTTATCAAAATCATCTTTCACGTTTTTATCTGCAATTTCATAGTCATTGTGAATATTTCCAAGACTTTCTATAAAGTTTTCAGTACCTGAATAAATATTTTTATTGTCTTGGGTCATATCAACGACACCTTTGACTTCAACCCCTCTTCTTTTAGCGTTAATCAGAGCTTTTTCAATATCAGGTTGCTCAGCTATTCCATATATTGCAAAGTAAATGCTCTCTTGTGCATTTTGAATTTCAGTAATTAAAGCTTTCGCGGCTTTTGTTCTAGGTTTTGCAGATGGTCTTTTGTATTTGTAGCCGTCAATATAAAATAGATTAAGATTTTTACTTCTGTAATCTGGTATGACTAAATAATTTTTTTTATGATATTTACTATTTTTTTCAGAATTACAGTAACTGTTAGATGAAATTTCTTGTTTAAAATTCTCCCCGCTTGCAGCTGTTGGTAAAACCGAAACTGCAATAAGTATTAACGCAATTGTCAAAATCTTTTTCATTACGGTTATTATAGAACAAAAATATCTTGATATTTGTTTTTATGGTATCTTGAGAAAAAAGGGGCTAATTTATGAAAAAAGTTTTTGCATTTGATTTAGGTAAAACAAGTATAGGATATTGCGTTAGAGAAGGAAACAAAATTAAAGAAATTAATTCGATTATTATCGACAAAGACCACGCTGAGAATACTTCATTAAAGAATAGAAGACATACAAAAAAAACACTAATTGCACATAAGACAAGAGAAAAGTATTTAAATCAAATTTGGCAATCTTGTGGTTTTGTACCTATATCCAAAAATGATATCAAATTTACTAAAGAATTTAGTTCCAAAAATGAATCTACAATTTATACGTCCTGTCTTTTGAGAATTGCTTTACTCCAGAATTTACCTTTAGAAAAATGGCAAATATACAAAGCTCTACACAATGCAATCCAAAGGAGGGGCTATGATGCCAATTTACCATGGAAAACAGTACTTAATGATGATGATACCTATAATCTTGAACTAATTCAAAAATATGCACAAGAAAATGGTGTTGAACTTATACATAACAATGAATATAAATATCCTTGCTATTATGAAGCACTAAGGCTCGGTCTATGGTCTGAAAAAAATCCGAAGGAACTAAAAACTCAAATAATAAATCCTTCTAGCATTATAAAAGTCCGTTCTACAGATTATGTTGCTCCAAGAGAGCTTATTGAAAAAGAATTAATACAATTATGGAAAAATGCTCAATCGCAAATTTCTGAGTTAAACAAATATACGCCTGAAGAATTTTTATATGGTAATTATGAAATATCATATGGCTCATATATAAATCCAGAATTTAGAAAATATATGGGAACCAAAAATGACTGGCAAGGGGTATTAGGACAAAAAATACCGAGATTCAGTAATAGAATTATAGCAAAGTGCAAATTACTTCCAAAACGTAATGTATGTAAAGCAAATACTTTTGAAAATGTTTCTTTTATTTTATTAATGAAATTGAAAAATTTAAGAATTACTGATGAACAAGGTCAAAAGGTAAAACTAAATCCAATTGAAATAAATGGAATCTACCAAAATTGGCAAAATAAAGTTGAAACAAATGTAAAAAAACATAAAGAAAAAATATTAAAAGAGGGAAACGTCCCTGATAAATCTGAAACTAAATTTAATACTACAATCACTAAAAAAGAAATTGAACTTATATTAAACAGAAAAATAATTGATAAAATAGAACCTATAAAAGCTGATATCTCTGGTCGTTCTTCTTTTTGCAGACGAGCATGTCAAATAATGTGCAAGGTTATTCTTTCAGGGGAATTATACACACAAAATCTTGATATTGCAGAATTTGTAGATGCACCTGATTGTAAAAATGGAATTACTGAAGAAGAAATCAGAAACATGCTAGCAAAAATCGGAGACTGGAACAATTTGTATATCCCAGACAACAGAAATGAAAATGCAGAAAATGCCAGTATTATTAGAACCAAGACAGATTTAATGATTGGAAATATAACAAATCCTATAGTAAGGAACCGAATCCAGATTTTTAGAGATTTATTATTGGATTTATATGCCAAATATGAAAAACCGGATGAGGTCATCCTCGAATTCGTGCGAGATGGTGCTGATAATTCGCTTTTTGGTAGGGCAAAGGCTCAGGCTGCTGAACAGAATATGAAAGTACATGAAAAAGAAAATGAACAAATAAAAAAAGAATTAGAAAATGCAGATGCTTATAGTCCTACAAATTTTGATAAATTAAAACTATTAAAAATGCAAGGAGGTCGCTGTATTTACAGTGGAAACTCAATTGGCATTAATGATTTGGATAAATGCGAAATAGACCACATTTACCCGAGAACTATGGGAGGGAATGACGCGTTATATAATAGAGTTCTATGTTACAGAATCGAAAATCAAAACAAAGGCGGTAGAACTCCTTACGAATGGTTAGCTTATGATAACGAAAAGTGGAGTGCTTATGTTAATAGACTAAATGATATAAAAAAAGAATTAGGCAAAAAAAAGTTTGAACTTTTAACAAGTAAACCGGAAGACTGTGCTAAACTTATTGAAAGCTATAACGGATTAGCTGAAACCAGTCATATTGCAAAAGTAGCACAACAATTAACAGCCTTTGTCTTTGGTTGGGGGTTACAAGTTGAAGGAGAAAAGAGACATATTTATGTAAACAATGGCAGCTCAACACATGCTATAAGGAAACGATACGGATTAAATTCAATCCTTGGTGATGACCAAAAGAAAAATCGAGAAAATGATAAACACCATGCGTTGGATGCTATATGCATCAGCTACTCTAGAGATTTTAAATATAATAAAGAATCTAAAAAAGATGAAATAGAAAATTTTAATCCTCAATACATCAAAGAAGTCATTGATTCTATAATGCCATACCCATACACTCACAAAAAACCTCTAAAAGCAAACTTAAGACCAAAAGAGACAATTTATGGTCTAAGAACTTATGGGGACAACAATTATATCACAAATCGTATAGCGTTAGATAGCATTGAACAAAATGACAAAAAAATTAAAACTATAATTGATGAAACAATAAAAAATGACCTTTTAGCCAAATTATCAGAAAATATGTCTTCCCAAGACTGGCAAAAAATGCTAAAAGAATATACACATCCAACTAAAAAAACAAAAGTCAAAAAGGTTATGACGATTGTATCAGAAGGAGAACTTGAAAAAGATTCAAACGGAAGAGAAAGAATTGGAGAATTTTGTGATTTCGGTACCAAAGGTACTATGCATCAATTCAAACACTCCAAGGGTCATAAAGGTCAAATTTTATACTACAATGCAAAAGGTACTGTAAAAGTTATGCCGATTTATGCAAATATCAAAACTTCAGAAGTTAAAGAAAAACTGATAAAAATGGGTTGCAAATTGTACAACGGTGGTGAGATATTCTATTCAGGATGCCTTGTAGATGTTCCACAAGAGTTCAATGCAGGAAAAACAACATTCCCTGCGGGGATATATAAATTGCGAACGATAATTGGAAATGGACAAGTAAAACTTGAAAACAGTTGCGGAATTGAAATAAGCACAAGTGTCACAAATTTATCAAGTATAAACTTTAAAAAATATCGAGATTGATTTTTACTACAAAATCATTAAAAGCGATTTATGACATATCATATTTTGCACCTGACAACACCTGATACTTTTCTCTATACTGAATATGGTCTGCTGTTTTGCGAATCAAATGATGGGACAGTAAACAAAATTGCTATTCAGGATTTGAAAGCTTTAGTTGTTGCTACGCATGGAGTGAAATTTACAAATAATTGTCTTGCAAAATTATTAGAAAACGATGTAATCATTTTACACTGCAATAATAAATACCAACCAACCGGATGGAGTCTGCCCTTAGAAAGAATTGTAAGACCAAAAGTTTTTCAAAATCAAATCGAACAAAATCCTGAATTTGAGAAAAAATTGTGGAAAATTATTTTACAGGGGAAAATCTACAACCAAGCTGAGACACTCGATTTAATAGGAGTAAAAGAACACAATCTATATAAATTGATAGAAAGACCTTTAATAAGTGAAGGAAATATCGCAAGACAATATTGGAGTAAATATTTTACTCACATTGGAAATCCAATGAATAGAGAATATAAATGTGCTGATACTTATGAAAATGGATGTTTGAACTATGGTTATGCAATTATAAAAACTTTAATATATCGTTCTGTAATTGTACATGGTCTAATTGCAGGTCTCGGAATACATCACTCCTCTAAATATAAAAGTACTCCGCTTGTATATGATTTGATGGAACCATACAGACCATTTGTTGATTACTATTTTTATCAGTTTACAGTAAAAGAATCAAAAAGCTATGAAAATAATGATTTTAAAGCATGGAGCAAATTTATTGCTGACAGTATAAAAAACTACAGACTTATAATAAATGACTACAGCTACAAAATAGTTGATACAGTTGATATTTATATTGAAAAAATTGCTGACGCCTATTTAACCTTTGACACTTCAAAAGTTTATATCCCTCAAGTAAAAAAACAATACTTACATATTGATAAACATAGGAACAGAGAATATGAGGAGTAAGTATCGTATGGGGTGGATTATTGTATGCTTTGACTTACCAGTAGGTGACAAAGAAGAAATCAGGCAAGCAAATGCTTTTAGAAAATCTCTTTTAAAGTTGGGCTACTTCATGCTTCAAAACTCAATATATGTAAGGACTTGTGTAACATATGAAAAAACAGAACAACATCTGCGGAATCTAAAGTATATTGCTCCAGATACAGGCTCAATTACTGCATTCTATATCACAGACAGACAATGGAGCCTATCTGTAAATATCGAAAGAAAAGGGTACAAAAAATCTAAATCTCAAAAGCATGCCGGTGAAAACATAGAAAAACAAATGACATTTTGGTAATTTTATAGTAAAATGCCTTTAGGATTATTTAATTTTTGAGGTTTAGAGAATGAGTCAATTCGTACATTCAAGCAGAGGAGCTAACTATTCTCTTGTCAATTATGATTGGACTATTAACTTAAAGTATTTTACAAATCTATTATATCATAAATTATTTAATTTGTATATCCTATTATAACATACTTTAAATTAATAGTAAATCAAAACTATATCCGAGGGGTTAAAGTCGTGAAATTGATTATAACATACTTTAAATTAATAGTAAATCAAAACTAGGTCTGCCTGCCATAATTCCCCAATAAATTATAACATACTTTAAATTAATAGTAAATCAAAACTACTTGTTTTAATTTTAAATCGTTTCTTGGATTATAACATACTTTAAATTAATAGTAAATCAAAACTCCATATTGCACCGAGTTCATCAAAATTTATTATAACATACTTTAAATTAATAGTAAATCAAAACAATCTCCACATCTGAATAGTGCATAATAAATTATAACATACTTTAAAATTTTAACTATTCACAAACTAAAAATAATATTTATAAACTATGCAGTTAAAGCACTTACAAAATGTTTTCGTATTTATCATTAAGCTTGTATTTTCTTTGCTTGCCTTCACCTTTTGATATGATAAATCCCTGATTTACCCAATCTAGTGCCAATAACCTTGCACTTCTTGGAGAAAATTTGAAAAATTCTGCGATATCTTTTGTTGTTATAAATTTCTGCATAGTAAACAAGCTAAGAATTTGACGCTGTTTTGAATCTAATTCTCTTAGAACTTTTATCTCATCTTTAGTATTTTCTTGTTCTTTGGCTTTATTATAAACGGATTTGAATGCCATCAACATCCCGTTTATAAAATATTCAATCCATTTCGTTATGTCAGCATCTTCTCTGCCCAAATAATAATTGTGAGATTCTCCAATTGTTATTGCGTCATAATACCCTTGCAAATCTTTTGCGTAATATTCTTCCAAAGAATAGATACCTTTTAAGTCATAACCGCCTTTATACAGCGCTAGGGTTGTCAACAATCTGGCTGTTCTGCCATTCCCATCATAATAAGGGTGAATCGTTACAAATTGGTAATGGATTATACTTGCTTTTATTGGTACAGGAATATCATTTACTAAATTTATCCATTTCACAAATTCTTCCATCATTGGCTTTACATCTTTTGCTTCCGGTGGCATATATACTATATTACCCGTAAGTGAATCTGTAATGACATTCTGCCCTTCCCTGTATTCGCTATTTTTAACTCTACTGCTTCCGCCACCAACCACAAGTGCGTGTATGTGTTTTATATCATTTTCGCTGATTGGAGATTTTGACTTTGCAAGTTTTTCAACATAATCTATCGCAACATAATATCCTTTTATCTCCTTTTCGTCACGAATTCTGCCTGTATTAGAAACTACTTTTTTAGATTTCAGGAGCTCTTTTACTTCCTCTTTCGTCAGTCTATTTCCCTCAATCTGTGTTGAATAATGAATTGTTGCAATCTTAGCTGTTTCTCTCAAAGAACTTAAAAGTTTTGGATTTATTGGCAAATACTTAATCCCCTCTTTAATTCTCTCTATTTCAAGAAGGTTATTTGCTATTGTATTCGTAATAGAAAATTTTGGATTAAACTTTGCCATAAAATTACCTTTTCCTTGCCACTATTTTGCCATATTTTTGCCACATTGTCAAGAGATATTAGCCAAAAACTACTTTATATCAGCACTTTTAATCCAATCACTGAGCATTATATCCCCTACTTCATTAATGGTAAAACGCAAGGCTTCATCTCGCCGATGTGAATATCTATTTGCAATAACAAAAACCTACATTTTCAACTAACCAAGTTCGAAAATTGTCATATCTCAGGTAAATATAATAGATAAGCGGGTTTGAGCCCGCTTTTTTATTACTGAAATTTAATTAAAATTTATGACCAATAACATATTTATGGCACAAGATTTTTATATGACAAATACTTGATATTAATTATTCTATCTTTTAAGAAACAAACCATTATAACAGTCTATAATAATTAATCCCACCACTTATGAAAATGGAATTTAGACCCTTTTTTATGCTTATGTTTATGTTTCGGTTTTGGCTTATGTTTATGTTTCGGCTTATGGCAATGACCATGAGGATGGCAATCCGCATCAGGAGAAGATGTCCTAAATACAACCTCTGTATTATCCCTTCTCAAACCAAACCAAGTAAAGTTTCCTTCATGTGCACTTACCGGCGAAAAAATTGATATTATTGATAGACAAATAATAACTCCAAATATTTTTTTAAGCATATACCCTACAGTTTATATATTTCGCTATTATCTTATTTGATAAATTCATTGTCAAAACTTATGCTGTTAAATAATTAAACAAAATTACTTAAAATATACCATTTACTTAGTATTTTTATTTTTTACTTTTTATTAAAATTTAAACTACTAGCAAAAAAAAATTTGTAGAAACTTTACAAAAAATATGAAAATTGAGTCTTTGGCAAGATTATATCAACCTGTTAATAAAATTAAAATAAAAAGCACAAGAAATCCTGTGGATCTTTATAAAATGATGAAAATGTACTCGCAGGAAAGAAAAGAGATATTTCCTTGGGTTCATGCTGTACTAAACTGCATTGATACTATGCTTTGCAACTGTAAAATGAGAATTGTAAAAGATGACTGCGGAAATTTACTTGCTTCATATACTTATAAATTTACCAAAAATGAATTTGGGCAAAAAAGCATGTACCTTGATGCACTTGTAAGAAATAGAAAACGCCAGGAAAGCAAAAATGTCATCAATTATATTTATGAAGATATGAAAAAAATAGCAACAGACAAACAAGCAAAAGAATTGACCTTATATTCAAAAGTCAATGAAAAAGAATTACGTAGAAAATATGAGCAATTAGGATTTAAAAATGATGAAAGAAATAGCATTGAAAAAGCTTATTTTATGAGAGTACCTACTATTGATTTTTTATATTAATTTATTTATTTACAAATTAGAATTTAAGAAATACAAATTTCTTTTAATGAATCCAGCACATAATCAGAAGTTTTAAGTAAATCATTTTTATTAATCTGTCCTGTAGCAACAAGTATTGTCTTTTCTACCCCTGCATTTTGGGCAGCTATATAATCCATTGGCGCATCACCTATCATAATCGTATTTTCAGAACAAGCGTTCAATTGCTCAAGTGCCAATTTAACAGGAATTCCACTTTCTTTGGTCTCTTTTGTAGATTCTCTGCCTATCACAATATCGAACAGATTTTCCCAGTCAAAATGTTTTAACGTAAGCTCTGTTGACTCTTTGGAATCAGATGTTACAATCCCAATTTTTACATCCGTTTTACGCAATTTTTTTATAAATTCAACCGCTGAATTTATCGGTTTTGTATATTTCACCATCTCTTTATAAAAAATTGTATTTACATAATCAAAAATTTCTTCAAGCTCTTTTTCTGAAATATCAACCCTAAAATCTTTCAAATCCTTACAAAAAATTTGAATAATAATAGCTCTTGAATAAAGTGCAGTAATTCCATCACTTAGCATTTTACCACTATTTATATCATATCCGAGCCTAAGACAAAGTTCTTGAAAATTATCTTTTGGTAAATTATATCTTTTTAAAATTTCTGCAACTCGGAGCTCTGTCATTTTGCCCCAAAAATAATGCAAGTCGATAAAAGTACCATCTTTGTCAAAAATTACAGTATCAATATTATCAAGCTGCCAATCCTGAGTTTTTAATGAAATCATATTAATCACCCATAATAATATCTACCAAAGATTTTGCAATTTTAACTGCTTCAGCCATCTTTTGCGAGTTTGTATACAGATCTTCAGCCAAAAGATAATCTTTAACAATTTTTCTAGCAAAAGACCCCACAGCTAAACAATGCGGATGAACATTACAAACAGATGCCAATTCTATTGACTTTTTATTTGTACCACCAGACATCATAATATATGCAGGCATATTTGCATTTTGGAATAATTGAGCTGTCGCTACTGCTTGCAATGTTGTACCATACTCATCATTACTTCCGCTCATTGCTATACCGTCAGCTTGAATTATTGTAGTATAAGGTTTTCTACACTCAAGCATCCTCCATACACGCTCTTTTAATTTTTTATCACCCAATTCAGATCTATCTAAAGAAATACACAACATCCCATCAAAATATTCATTTATTTGAGCCCATTTTTCCATTACATCTTTTTCATCAGTCGATATCGCATGAAATTCAATACAATCAATACCTTTTGAAATTATCTCAGGCAAAACTTCTTTATAATCTTGGAGCTGACTAATCATTTCTATAGCATTTTGGGGACAATTGTTTGCACATTGCCCGCAACCGATACAACGTTCTTTTTTTACTTTGTACTTATCCAGCTCAATAATTGCATCATGAGGACAAACCGCTTTACATTTTCCGCATTTTACACATTTATTCTGGTCAATCAAAGCTTTTGTAATATGAGGATCGCCATCAATTCCAACACTTACACACAAATATCTATCTTTATTAATTCCGGCTCTTTTAAGTCCTCTTTTTGCAGCATCAACAATCTCTGGCTTTGCACATAAGTCGAAAAAATTACATCCTGCAAGCGAGTAAATCGTCACTAATTTTTCAACTTCCTGAGCATCTTCGTTTCCTGCACCACATACTAATTTAAAACATTTTCTATTTTCCAATAAATCTTTTAACATATAACTATTCCTCATATAAAACTTTTATAGCTTTATATTATTACAAAAAAATTTCTGTATAAATTTTTAATTTTTTTTTCTGGTAACAATTAAAATAACCCCAGCTAATATTAAAATTACACCTATTACTATTCTTAAAGTCAATTGCTCGTGAAAAACCAACACTCCAAAAAATATCGCAGTTAAAGGTTCCAAAGCACCTAAAATTGCAGTAGTTGTAGATCCTACAAGTTTTATAGCAATATTAATAGTTTCAAGTGAAATTATAGTAGGAAAAATTGCTAAAGATATTGCACATAACCATAAAAAAGGTTTATCTATAATTTGCAACTCTGTACAGAATTTTAAATTTATAATATAAACTAAAAGTCCAAAAAACATTACATAAAAACTTATTTTTTCTCTATTCAAATGCTGAATAGCTTTTACATTTTTAATTCCAACAATATACAATGCATATAAAAGAGCTGAAAGAAAAACAACAATAACTCCATGCAAATTTAAATTCATACCGGATTTACCTTTATATAAAAGCCCTATACCGATAAAAGTTAATATGATAGAAAAAATAACAGTTTTTGTAATTTTTTCTTTAAAAAACATTGCCATTATTACAGCCACCAATACTGGATAAATAAACAATATTGTACAAGCAATACCTGCTTCAATATAATTGAATGCATCAAATAATGTCAAAGAAGATAAAGAAAAGAAAATTCCTAAAATAAAAAGAGGTAAAAATTCTTTTTTAGTTATATGTAAAGAAGTTTTTTTGACAAAATGAAGCCAAAATCCATAAATAATAACAGCAATAGCGTATCTGTAAAAAAGTACTGAATTTACACCTATTCCGCCTGCAAAAAGCGGTAGAGCAAACAAAGGATTTGTACCATAACTTATAGAAGCCAGTGCACCATTAAATAAACCTCTAGCACGTCTTTTTAGCATTATCTCCTCCTTTGATAATCTATATTAAAGAAATTTTAAAATCAAATAATTTTAATTCAATCTTTTTATTTAAATTTTTAATGCTAATATAACAATAAAGATTAAATATATTATGTTTTACACAAATTACAAATCACCATTAGGAAAAATAATAATAATCGGAAATAGCCAAAATATTTGCGGCGTGTATTTTGAAGGTCAAAAATATTTTTTATATAAAATTAGGGAAGATTTGATTGAAAATAATGATTTAGAAATTTTCAAGCTCACAAAACATTGGCTTGATAGATACTTTAAAAAAGAAAACCCTAAAATATCAGAAATACCAATTGCACCTATAGGAACTAATTTTCAAAAACTAATATGGGAAATTCTATGTAAAATTCCATATGGAGAAACATCAAGTTATGGTGAAATTGCTAAGAAAGCCGCAAAAATTTTAAACAAAGATAGAATTTCAGCACAAGCAGTAGGCGGAGCTATAGGACATAATCCTATTTCGATAATAATCCCCTGTCACAGAGTAATTGGAGCTAACGGGAATTTAACAGGATATGCAGGTGGAATTGATAGAAAAATTAAACTTCTTGAACTTGAAAAATAAAGTTAAATTTATTAAAAAATGATAAAAAACTTGACTTTTTAACACATAAAAATGTTTAATTATTTATACAGATCATTAAAAATAAAAAGGGGTTATATGAAAAATATTTTAATTGCATATTATTCTCATTCAGGAAATACTAAAAAAATAGCTGAAAAAATTCAAGAAAAAACAAATGCAGATATATTTAGAATAGAACCTGTAAAAAAATATCCTAATGATTACAGAGAATTGGTAAATCTGGCACAAAAAGAAAAACTGGCTAACTTTCATCCAGAACTTAAAAGTAAATTAGACGATATATCAAAATATGATATTATTTTTATTGGAACACCTGTATGGTGGTATACAATGGCATCACCTGTCAGAACCTTTATCAAAGAGTACAACCTGGAAAATAAAATTGTTGCACCTTTCTGCACTCATGGAGGCGGAGGTGAGGCTTCAACTTTTGAAGAATTTTCAAAATTTTTACCAAAATCTAGAGTAATTAATGGGCTGTCTCTTTATGAAACTCCGGATAATAAAACTGATGAAAAAATAGAAGAATGGATAAAACCAATTCTAAACAACTAACCAGTTTTAAAATAATCCTATTTTTGACAACTATCACATTGTTTGCAAAGAGCTAAATCATCACATAAAATAATTACTAAGCTTTCTCCTGCTTTTGCATGATATTTTAATCCTGGAGTCAAAAGTCCTGTAAGAAGCCCTACGCCTGTACCTACAGGAATACCAATTGCATAAGCTGTACCGAATCTATGAGGATTTGGAATAAATGCAAAACCAGTCGCAGCACCTGCCCCTATTATTCCAAGACCGAGAGTACTACCTACAAGTTTTCCTGCAGTGTGCCATCCGTTTTCTTTCAATTCTCCGTTTTCGGTTGCAGGTCTTGCGCTCATAGCAACAGTTGTACCATCAGGGAAAATCAGACAATCAAAATTAAAATATACTCTTGCATTTTTATTTGGCGGTCTTTGTTTCTCGATTCTTATTACAGTACCGATAACTTTAGAGCAAGCAGGTATTAAAAGAGTCCCTTCTTGTGTGTAGACACTTTCAGGAATTGTAAAATTTATTTTATCTCCTGCTTTCGAGCATTCTGATTGAAATTTGCAATCATATACTACCCGCAAAGCATTACCTTTACATAGAATATTCCGCATATTAGTAATAACAACTTTTGATTTTTCCGCACCTTTTTCGCAAAACATATTTTCATAACCAAGAACTTGTTCTTGACAATCACAAGATTGCGCGTATACATTCAGTCCCAAAAACATTATTAAAAATATAGCAATAAATTTTTTCATACTTATACTATGGAAAAATTATTTTGAAATTTCCTTACCTGATATAACTATTCACTTGATTTATATTATCTTTGCTTGAAAAAAATTTTGGATTTGATAAGTTATAATTACATTTACTCTTTAATTTTAAGAACGGAGGGAAAGTATGAGCAATGCCGAAACAGAACAATGGATCCCCAGCAGAAACCCTTGGATTATAATGATACCTGTAATGCTTTCCGTATTCATGTTTGCCTTAGACGAAACTATTTCAAACGTAGCATTACCATATATGGCGGGTAGTTTTTCTATAAGTCACAATGAATCAACTTGGATTATCACAAGCTATCTTGTCGCATCAGGCGTACTTATTCCAGCTGTTGATTTTTTTTGTAAACTCTTTGGCAGAAAAACTTATCTTCTTATAAGTATTACCATTTTTACAATAGCCTCTGTACTTTGCGGACTGTCAAATTCAATGGCAATGATGCTTTTTGCAAGAATCCTGCAAGGTATAGGAGGCGGCGGAATTATGCCTATTTCTCAGGCTGTCATTTTCGAAATTTTCCCAAAAGAAAAACGAGCTGCCGCTATGGCTGTATTCGGACTAGGAGTAGTAATGGCGCCTATTATGGGCCCTGCACTTGGAGGATATTTGACTGAAACCCTCTCTTGGCCTTTTATATATTTTATTAATGTTCCATTCGGTATTATAGCTTTTCATTTAACTAAAATGCTCGTAGAAGATCCGCCTTATGCCAGAAAACAAAAAAATGTTTCTATGGATTATTCAGGATTTTTCTTTTTATGTGTATGGCTTTTGACATTACAAGTTGTACTTGATAAAGGTAATGATGCTGACTGGTTCTCTGCTGCTTGGATTTGCAAACTTTTTGCTATATCCATGATGGCAATGGTCGCGTTTTTCACAATTCAGGTTAAAAAGAAAAAACCATTAATTGACTTATCCATTCTAAAGGATGGAAATTTCTTCTTTGGAACAATTGTTTTAATGGTATTAATGGGGGTAATGATGGCATCAGCAGCTATTTTGCCTTCTATGCTTCAACAATTAATGGGATATACTTCGTTTTTAAGCGGTATTTCAATGGTTCCAAGAGGTGGAGGATGTCTATTGGCTACAGTTATATGCGGAATCTTAACCCCTAAAATCGGCACAAAACCTCTTATTATTACAGGACTTATAATTCTTGGGATAGGTGGGCTTATGTTTGGTGAAATTAATACACAAATCGCACTCATAGACATAGCTTTGCCAAACTTTGTATTCGGACTCGGTATGATTATGGCAATGGTACCTATGATGAATCTTTCTTGCAGCACTTTAACCAACTCACAACAGACGAACGCAGCAGGAGTCCAAAATCTACTCAAAAATATAGGTGCAGCTATTGGTACGTCTATAGCTACTACAATGATTTCAAGATTTTCACAAGTTCACCAAATGATGATGGTAGGACATTTAAATTTTTCAAGTGATGCCTTTACTGCCAAACTAAATGCTCTTGCTGGAAGTTTTGCTGTCAATACCGATATTGCAACAGCTCTTCACATGGCAGAAAATCAAATTTATAATCAGCTTTTACAACAATCAAGTCTTTGGGGATATGTTGAAACTTTCAGATACTTTGGAATTTCAGCTTTTGTAATAATTCCACTTGTACTTTTGATAAGAAAGAAAACAGCCTAAATTTACCTACGTGCGGGATGAAAATTTTTAAATAAACAATTTTAATAAAATAGGTTATTAAAATTATTTAAGGAGAAATTTTATGTTCTACAACGTATTAAAAGCAAAAGATTTGGTAAGTCTTGAAAATAGTAAATTTGAAAAAAAAGTATTGATGGCTCAAGAAGAAAGTCTTTTATCAATAATTGCCATAAAAAAAGATGAAATAATTGATACGCATACATCAACTCGAGACGCGGCTGTATACGTATTGGATGGAGAAATTGAATTACATTTTGATGCTGAAAAATTTAAAATTGATAAAGGTGAAATCCTTATGTTTAAAAAAGATACCCAGCATAAAGTTTTGGCAAATAAAGACAGTAAATTTCTACTTATAAAAATATAAGACTTTAAAAAAGACCTCTTTTAAAAAGAGGTCTTTCCGTAAAAACTAATCAAATTCAATTGCTATTTTAAGACATCCTTGAGGTTTTTCTTCAAAAATTCTGTAAGCTTCTATTATATTGCTCAATTTGAATTTATGAGTTATCAAAAAGTCTGTCGAAATTTTCTTTTCTTCAATCATTTTTACAAGCTTTTCACAATGCACAGCATCTACTCCGCCTGTTTTGAAAGTAAGATTTTTACCATACATTTTAGGTAATGGTAATTTCAAATCTTCTTCATACATAGCAACAACACCGACAATCGCATTTGCACGTGCAATTTTCCAACTCATCTCAAAAGATTCTGTATTTCCTGCGCATTCAATAACGCCGTCCGCTCCTCGATTTTGAGTAAGTTTTTTGATTTCATCTTCAATATCACAATTTTTCGGATTGAAAACATAGTCTGCAATTCTTTCTTTTTTTGCTATTTCTAATCTTGTATCATCAAGATCAATTGCTACAATAGATTCTGCTCCCAAATACTTTGCACACATCATAGCACAAAGCCCTACAGGACCTGAACCTATCACAGCAACAACATCACCCTCTTTTATCTCACACATTTCAGCGCCAAAATACCCGCTTGATAAAATATCTCCGACAAATAGAGCGTTTTCATAACTGACATTCTCTGGTAATTTGGTAAGTCCGTTATCTGCAAAAGGTACCCTGACATATTCAGCTTGGCACCCGTCAATTCTACATCCTAATTCCCATCCGCCATTAATACAATTATTTATATAACCTCTTTTACAAAAATAGCACTCCCCGCAAAAAGTCTCGCAATTTGCACATACTCTATCACCAACAGAAAGGTTTTTGACATCTTTACCAATTGCCACAATTTCACCGACAAATTCATGACCTAAAATTATATTATTTTCAGCTCTCGGTACAAAATCTTTCTTGATATGCAAATCGCTTGTACATATCGCTGACAATTTTACTTTTACTATCGCATCTTTTGATTCTATTATTTCAGGTTTATTTCTGTCAACTAAATCTATATGACCATCAAAATCTTTATTATATACAAGTGCTTTCATTATAAATCTCCTTAAAAATATCATAAAGTATAACAAAAATATTTTATAGATTAAACCTTTGAGCAATTAAAAAACACAGAATATCTTTTATAATCAGTTTGTTAACCAAACAAAGGGGAGTAAATTATGAATAAAGAAACTTTAAAAGAAAAAGCAGAAAACACAGCTAAAGAAATTAAAGAAAAAGCTCACGATCTTAAAGAAAATATCAAAGCAGGTGCAGAGCATATAAAAGAAAAAATTGAAGAAAAAGCAGATGAAATAAAAGAAAAACACGCAGAAAAAGAAGTCGAAAAGGCTGAAGAAAAACTTGTAAAAGAAATAGAAAAAGATATGTAAAAATAAGAGCGAACTAAAAATTAGTTCGCTCTTTTAAAAATTTATCCACCACAAGTTTTACATGGCACTCCGCCTTTATTATAAGCATCTTTTCTTTCTATCTTTATACAATTTTTTGTACACTTTTTTGCATGCGGACAGCTTACTTTATGTACCTTATGCGTCTGAGTATTGTACATAACAGTTTCAGCAAAAGCTTGCGAAATTAAAGTTAAATTAGCAAAAATAAAAACTAAAAATGCAATTATAAATTTTTTCATAATTACCCAACTAAATTCAATTTTTTACCAACTTCAGGATGAGCATTTTTATAGTTTTGAGCTTGAGATTTAATTGCTCTTGCTTGATTTGCTACTCTGTAATCTTGATCTGAAGGATCTGATGGTGCCATTGCCGAAGATATTACAGTATTTGCATCTTTAATTGTTTTATCAGGATTGTTTTTATCCAATGAAGGCATTTTAATCGGCACATGACCACCTATTGGAATACCGTTTGCATCTCGTTCTATTACAATACCACCAGCAAGACTTCCACCTGCTCTTTGGTGTGCCAATTCATGAGAATAAATTTCATTATATCTTTGATTAATTATATCCTGACGCTGTTGATTTTGCGCAAAAGAATAATTATTTGCAAACATTTTGACTGGACTTATCATACCTAACCTTCTTTCCTGCTATAATTGTAGCAGATTATTTCAAATATTGCAACCATTCTTTAGAATTATTTATCTTGCCGTTAATATAATTTTTGGTATAATGTAATAAAGGCAGAAATAAAAATAAACCGACTATGGAGGAATGCAAATTGAAAAAGATTTTAGGAGTTATTATATGTATTGCAATATTAGCACCTGCAGCTTTTGCTGAAAGCAGAGGAAATGCAAATAATTTCGTACCTCCAGAAGGATACGGGCAAGATTTAAACGGTTATATGTATATGAACTATAAACATGATGAAGCTTCTGAAGATGCAGATGATTATGCTATGCCTGTACCAAAGTTTTTGCAAAGAAAAAAAGAAGAAGTAGCAGCAAAACGTGAGCCTCATGAAATAAAGAAAAATTCAGACGGAAAAATGAAAAGTGCACCAATGAATTTTAATCAGTTCCCTCAAAACTACGACAGCAGCCAACAAATGTTTATGATGCAAAATGGTATGCAAAGCATGTATGGGATGCCGTTTTAGCATAAATTAATTTAAGTTTTTTTCCACAATCGGCGGAATCGGAGCAGAAATAAGCATTGTCATATACTTATCATTTTCTGATTTCACTGTATTTGCAATACTTACAATTTCTTCATTGGTTTTAAAAAAGTATTTTACTGAATACTTAAACTCAGTAATACCACCCATTGGATTTTTTTCATATTTATAGACATTGTATGTAAAGAAATTTTTGCCTTTTTCAGATCCGTTTTCAAGGTAACTTATTACAGCTTGATCTGTCTTTTTATTTTTTGCAAACTTCAAAAGCACACACATTTCATCTTGCTCAATTTCTTTATCAAAACTTTCTGCATACTTGATTGGATCTTTCTCGTCAGGAAGATGGTATATTCCAAGCATTTGTGTCCAATTGTTGTGATCCTCATTTTTGGGAAAATATTCATTCAAAGCATTAGGTACATTCAAAGATTGAGCTGTTGCCTTCAATACAAAATTTTGATTATCAAATTTTATTTCATCAGCTTGTGCTGCACATACAAGAGTCATTGAAATAAGAAGTGATAATGATAATACATTCAATATAGTCTTTAGCATAATTTTTTCCTTTTTATGTAATAATTAAAACATTTTGAATTCAGGAAAAAATTACACAATATGCTAATTTTAAAAGCTATTTTTATAATGATAAAGAATCAATAAATCTTTCAAAAGCTTTTTGTCCTTTATCATCACGTTTGAATACACCACAACATTCAAGAATTTTTGCAAAAACTTTTCCTGTCTCTATTTCAAGAACTGATTGTATATTCTCGCTGTTGATTTGATAATTAGGCAGGAATTCTTCAACCCAATTAGCATGTTTTGAAATTGTATCATTGCTTCTTATATTTTTACCATTCAAAATATAATCTGATAAAGTTTCAAATTCCGTCTTTAATCTTGAAGGCAGAACAGCTAACCCCATAACTTCAATAAGCCCAATATTTTCTTTTTTGATATGGTGATATTCACTATGCGGATGATAAACCCCAAGCGGATGTTCATCAGTTGTAATATTGTTTCTTAAAACTAAGTCCAATTCAAAAAGCTCACCTGACTTTCTTGCAATGGGAGTAATTGTATTATGAGAAATACCGTCAGTAAAAGCATAAATAAAAACATCTTCATCAGAATAATCCCGCCATTTTTTCAAAATTAAATCAGCAAGCTCGATTAAGCGCTCATAATCATAATGACGGAGTCTAATCACACTCATAGGCCATTTTACAATACCACATTCAACATCGCTAAAATTTTTTATAGAAAAACGTTTCTCAATTGGAGCTTTTGCCATTGCAAAGTCATAATGCCCGCCTTGAAAATGGTCATGAGAAAGAATTGAACCTCCAACAATCGGTAAATCGGCATTTGAACCTATAAAATAATGAGGAAATTTTTCTATAAATTCAAAAAGCTTTTTAAAAGTTGATTTGTCGATTTTCATCGGAATATGCTGGCTGTTTAGGACAATACAATGTTCATTGTAATAAACATAAGGGGAATATTGCAAAAACCACTTTTCATTGTCTAAATCAATTGGAATTATACGATGATTTTGTCTTGCAGGGTGATTTAATCTGCCTGAATAACCTTCATTTTCTGCACACAATGCGCATTTGGGGTATCCTGATTGTTTAGCTGATTTTGCAGCAGCAATCGATTTTGGATCTTTTTCAGGCTTTGAAAGATTTATTGAAATATCCAATTCCCCATAATCAGTTTCAGCTTTCCATCTCAAATCTTTTTTAATCCTATACCGCCTTATGTAATCAGTATCTTGTGAAAATTTATAGTACCATTCAGTCGCAAGTTCAGGCGAACTTTTATAAAGCATTTCAAATTTCTCAATGACATCATGCGGTGGAGGGACAAGGCATCCCATAACTTTTGTATCAAACAAATCTCGACTTATTATATTATCTTCTATCAAACCTTTTTCACAGACATAATCTAAAATCTCTTTCAAAATTTGCTCTAAATTAATTTTGCAATCAGAAATTTCGCATTCAGCAAATTCATCGAGCTGCAAAACTTCAAGAATGCGATTTGTCACATAAATTTTATCCGCCTCTTGTATAAGATCGTTTTGTATACCATATTGAACAAGTTTTGAAATACTTTCTGAAATCATAAAGCCCTTTCTGATTATTTACTAAAACCATACGGATGGTTTTTATGCCAATTCCAGGCAGATGCGATAATTTCTTCCAAATCATCATGTGCAGGCTTCCAGCCTAAAACTTTTTTAGCTTTTTCACTTGATGCAACAAGCTGTGCAGGATCTCCTGCCCTTCTAGGTGAAATTATTGCAGGGATAGGATGACCCGTTACTTTTCTAGCTTTATCTATTACCTCTTTTACGCTGAAACCAACCCCATTACCTAGATTGAATATATCGCATTTACCACCTTTTTGGAGATAGTCAACCGCTAAAATATGAGCCTCGGCTAAATCAGTAACATGAATATAGTCTCTAATACAGGTTCCATCAGGTGTATCATAATCATCACCAAAAACATTTATCTGCTCTCTTCTGCCATTCGGTACCTGCAAAATTAGAGGAATTAAATGCGTTTCAGGCTCATGAGCCTCTCCGATTTTACCTGACTTGTGCGCTCCGCATGCATTGAAATAACGAAGAGAAACAAACCTTAAATCATGTGCTTTTGATACCCATTTCATCATTTTTTCCATGGCTAGTTTAGTTTCACCATATGTATTTGTTGGCTCTTTTCTATCACTTTCAAGTATCGGAATATTTTCAGGCTCTCCATAAGTCGCAGCGGTTGATGAAAATACAATTTTATTGATTCCATTTTTAACCATTGATTCTAAAAGTACCATTGTCCCATATAAGTTGTTATCATAATACTTTAAAGGATCTGTCATACTCTCACCAACAAGTGAATTTGCCGCGAAATGAATTACTGAATCTATTTTTTCTTTATTAAATAAAGCATCCAAAAAACTCGGGTTTCTGATATCACCTTTGTAAAATCTTGCTTGTGGATGTATAGCTTCAATATGTCCTGTTTGCAGACTGTCTGCAATTACGACATCCTCACCTTTTGCAATTAGCTCATACACTGTATGTGAGCCGATATATCCTGCTCCTCCTAAAACTAATATCGTCATATCTACCTCATTTCATTATTCAATTCTAATACCGCCTATAGGTCTTATTGATAATACATGACAACATTTTTCACCTATAGCTTTTTCAATTCTTGTTTTAAATTCTTCTAACATACTCAAAGGCACAAAAGCTTGTACTGTACCTGCAAAGCCTCCGCCATGTACTCTGAATGCTCCCTTATTTTTTAGTATCTTATCACAAAGTGCTAAAACTAAAGCAACTTCTTGATTTTCAGAACATCCTGATACAGAAACATTTTGAAGGTACATATAAGATGATCTTCCTGATTCTTTAACGAGATCCAAAAACCTTTCAAAATCACCTTTTTTCAAAGCTTCAGCCTCCAAAATTGCACGTCTGTTATCAGCATAAAAATGCATAGTCCGTAAAATAGCCCTATCGCCACATCTTTCACGAACTTTTGGAAGGTTTTCCATAAATAAAGTTTCATCAACATCTCGCAAAACTTCTTTTTCGAAAATTTGAGCAACTTTTTTCATCTCATAAGGAATAGCTGCATATTCATCCGTTAAATCAGCATGGTCGGCTCCACTGTCGATTATGCAAAGCGCATAACTTGATTTTGAAAAATCAAAATCGATTTTTTCTATAATCGGATTTTCTAAATCTTTAAAATCAATAGATACAACCGCTCCTACCGATGATGCCATCTGATCCATAAGCCCACAAGGTTTGCCAAAATACACATTCTCAGCATATTGCCCAATTTTAGCAATTTCGACATCACTTACAGAACTATTTGCAAAAAGTCCGTTTAAGATATTTCCTATTAAAACTTCAAATGCCGCAGAACTTGACAGACCTGAGCCTTTTAATACATTAGAAGTTGTATAAGCATCAAAACCTCTTATCTGATATCCCATTTCTTTAAATTTTGCAACAACTCCTTTTATTAAAGCTTTTGCCTGATTATATTCAGACATCTGAGGAGTTAATTCATCAAGATTGATTATATCCAAAGGATACCCTTCAGATTGTAATCTTATTAAATTTTCATTGTTTAAAGAAACTGCTGCTATTACATCTAAATTAACACTTGCAGCTAAGACACAGCCTCGTTGATGATCTGTGTGATTTCCGCCGATTTCTGTTCTTCCAGGGGCACTGAATAAGGATAATTCTCTATTAGAACCAAAATTTGCACAAAATCCGTTAATTAAATCTATATATCTTTCTCTTGCCTCATAAGGCTCTTTTTTGCAATATATTTTATTCAAAACAGAATCATATAAACCATTAGAAATATCTTTTTTTAAATGTTCCGCTAACTTCATCAATAAATACCCTCTTTAAATATTTATACCCTATCTTTTAGAAACATAACATACATATAAAGTAGTAGATTTTTTTAAAATTTGATAATATTGAAAAAAATGGGGCATAATAAATTATATAGTTTTAGAAGGAGATTTATATGGAAGACGCTTTGCAAAATAATGCCATTGATGCACAGAGAGCTTTAAAAGCAAAACGTATGAAAGTATTTATTACTTTTGCTGCAGGGATGGCAGGTCTTTTATTCGGTCTTGATATCGGTGTAATTTCAGGTGCACTGCCTTTTATCACAACACATTTTGATCTTTCAAGCAGATTACAGGAATGGGTTGTATCTACAATGATGCTCGGAGCTGCTTTAGGTGCAATTTCTACAGGATGGATTTCTTTCAGATTGGGAAGAAAAACCAGCTTGACTGCGGGTGCAGCTTTATTTGTACTCGGTTCTATAGGATCTGCTATGGCGCCGAATGTTACAATACTTTTGATTTCAAGAGTATTACTCGGATTTGCAGTCGGTATTGCTTCTTATGTCGCACCACTGTACCTGTCTGAAATGTCTGAGAAAGAAAATAGAGGAAAACTTATTTCTATGTATCAAATGATGGTAACTATCGGTATTTTGGTTGCTTTTATTTCTGATACAATATTCAGCTATGGCGGACATTGGAGGATGATGCTTGGGATTATTAGTTTACCGGCATTGTTATTGATGATTTCCGTATTCGGGCTTCCTGACAGCCCGAGATGGCTTGCTTCTAAAGGAAAATTTGAAAAAGCTAAAGATATTCTCCGAATGCTTAACACAACAGATGCTAAAGCAGACAGTGAATTGGAAGAGATTCACGAAAGTTTAAAAGTTAAGCAGGAGGGCTGGAGTTTATTTAAAGAAAACAAAAATGTACGGCGTGCAGTATATCTCGGAATGCTATTGCAAGCAATGCAACAATTTACGGGTATGAACGTAATTTTATATTATGCTCCACAGATATTCAAACATGCCGGATTTGCGAATACCGAACAGCAGATGATTGCGACAGTAATTTGCGGTGCAACTAACGTTCTGGCTACCCTGATTGCAATGAAAACAGTAGACAAACAGGGAAGAAAACCTGTTTTGAAAATCGGTTTTGCAGGGATTGCGCTTGGTACGTTCTTGCTCGGTGTTTGTTTGTTTATGATTAATGCTGGATTCAGCGCTCTTTGGATTTCGATTTTCGCCATTTTGATGACGTTATTCACTATCGCAAGTTTTGCTATGAGTGCAGGTCCTGTTGTATGGATTTTGTGTTCCGAAATTCAACCGCTTAAAAGCCGTGACTTCGGGGTAGCTTGTTCTACAACTACCAACTGGATTGTTAATATGATTATCGGAGCTACTTTCCTCACATTAATCAATACTTTCGGTATTGCAGCTACCTTCTGGATTTATACTTGTTTGAACGTATTGTTCGTTGCTCTGACAATTTTACTCATACCTGAAACTAAGGGTATTTCGTTAGAAAATATTGAAAGAAATCTTATGGAAGGCAAGCGACTGCGAGATATCGGTGTATAAAACAAAAAGAGCTATTGAGAATTCTCAATAGCTCTTTTTTAGTATAATCCAGCTTTAAATTTGATTAATTAAATTTATAAACTATATTTTTATCAAAAATTTCATCCGCTTTTAAAATCGGTTTTAAGAAATTATCATGTTTGAATGAATTTGGGAAATATTGGCATTCAAGACAAAATCCGCATCTTTTATCTATTTTTATACTATTTCGGCTTTCAAATTCGGTGTCAAGATAATTCCCGCTGTAAAACTGAATCCCCGGTAAATCCGTCAGAACCTCAAGTTTTATACCGCTTTTTTCGGAATAAGCTTTTGCAACAGATTTAATTTTACCGTCATAATCCTTTACAACCCAATTGTTGTCAAAACCTTTGCCGAATTTTATCTGTTCAAATTCGTTTTCAATATCCTTTCCGATTTTTTTAAAAGTCCTAAAATCCATTGGGGTATTTTCTACAGGGCAAATTTTTCCGTTAGGAAGTGAATTTTCATCATTTTCAGTATAAAAATCTGAATTTATATAAAGATACTGTTCCAAAATATCCCCTTTTCCATCAAGGTTAAAATAAGTATGATTTGTCGGATTAAAAATAGTATCTTTATCTGACTTCGCTTTATAGCTTATTTTCAGAGAAGAATCTTCTATTGTATAGGTAACTTTTATTTGCAAATCTCCAGGATATCCTTCATCTTTATCAGAACTAAAATAAGAAAATTCAATACCATCTTCAATTTGTTTGAAATCCCATACCTTTTTATTCAATCCTGAAAAACCGCCATGGATATGATTTTTGCCATTGTTTTGTGACAGCTGAATTATCTTATCATCAATTTTTACAATACCATCTTGAATACGATTAGCACTGCGTCCTACTGTAGCACCTAAAAGCTTGTCTGATTTTATATAATCATCTAAATTTTTGTAACCTAATACTACATCGGTCATTTGTTCGGATTTATCAGGAACTTTTATAGAGAGAACGGATGCTCCATAATTTGTTAATTCAACTTCTATTTGTGAAATTTTAAAAAGAAATGAAAAAATTTCCTTACCTTCAATAACGCCTATTTTTGAAATTTTAACCTTTTCCATAACATGAATATTTTATCATATTGCTTTATTAATGTAAAACTGTTTAAATTATCTTTTTGTGGATTTTGTGCTAGTTTATTAATATGTATGACGATGTTTTTGAAAAACTTGCAAAATCTGATTTCAGAAGCAAATTTAAGCTAAAAGAAAAAGATAAAAAATACCTCGAAGAAAAAGGATTTGAGGTGATAAAATCCCACGCGAAAGATTTTATAAAGAAAAGAATAGCTCCGGCTGAAATTAAAAATGACGGAAAACAAACTCCGACAAAAGGACATCCTGTATTTACAGCGCAACATGCAACAGCTACCTGCTGCAGAGGGTGTATAAACAAATGGCATAAATTCCCAAAAGGTGTCGAACTAAATGAAAAACAACAGGAATATCTCGTTAATTTAATAATGGAATGGATAAAAAGGCAGGTCAAATAATGGATTTTAAAACAAATGTTATGAGAATGCTTGATAAACATAAAATCAATTACAGACACTACACATATGCTGATACAGAGGCAATAAGCGGGATTGAAGTAGCACAAGTCTTAAATCAAAATCCCAAACAAGTTTTCAAAACTCTTGTAACAGTTGCCAAGTCGAAAAAATATTACGTATTTTTAGTACCAGTCACTGAGGAATTGGATTTAAAAAAAGCTGCACTTGCTGTTAATGAAAAATTTGTTGAAATGATTAAATCAAAGGAACTTCTCCCTCTCACAGGCTACATCCATGGCGGGTGTTCTCCTATCGGGATGAAAAAGTTTTTTCAAACAACTATTGACAGCTCTTCTGAAAATTTTGATACAATAATTTTCAGCGCAGGAAAAATCGGGTATCAGGTTGAGATAAGTCTTGAGGAATTAAAAAAAATAATTCAATTTAAAACTGCTGATATTACCTGATTACAAATAGCACTTACGCTCTTGTCCTTCCACTCCTGCATATAACTCGACATATTGTTTAGCCGGACTTGAATCAATTTTTGTCAATAAGACTTCTTCTATTTGGAAAAAGCCAACTTCAGCAGACATTTCGATATCAATTTTAATAGGTTTTCTTTGTCCATGATGAATTCCGATACGATTTATCGCATTTGCAGAATACTTATGAATATCTCCAACTTTCGGAGTTGTATTGATAGAAAGCGGTATTCTTGCTCTGCCCTTTGTCATATCACACCCATCTGCTATTAAAATTATTCCTGCTTCAATTGAATGAATTTTTTTAGAGGACATATGTCCGATAATTGCTTCTATTGCAAGTGATTTTATGACCACACGTCTGTGCAAATCATTTGGTAAAATATGCATTAATGCTCTTTCTATTAAAGGTTTTGCAAGAATCACAGACATATCTTCATGTCCTTGACGACCTATCATCATGCCTAAATCATGCATTAAGCCTGCAAGAATTACTGCACACATACTGTCTTCAAATGTACCGATTTCCTCCAACTCAAGAGATGTTTTTATCCCTGAATCCTGTAATATATTAAGCATTTTGATTGCATTACCCACAACTTGGCGCATATGCACAGGACCATGGTCATTATAGCCAAGTCTTTTAATGGATACATTGTTTGCATATTCCTGCATTTCTTGCAGCTCTTCATCTGCAAAAAGATAATTTACAAGCTCAAGGCAAAGCGGACTTCTTTCCAAACGCCTCAAAATCTTGGACTCTATCGCTACTTCTTTAACCGATTTCATAATTATAAATCCTCTTCAAAAATATTCTTAATAACATGATAACTCATAAGCTATAAAACTTACAACCCTATGGGGTATTATTTTTATTTTTTGAGTCACATTTCTCACATTTAGGTTCTGCATGAATAGATATTTTACATATTCCCAAAGTTTCACAAATTTTATTCTCTACTTTATCACAAATATTATGACAATCTTCTATTACCATATCCTTAGGGAATAAAAGTGTTATTTCAATTAATTTTTCAGGTCCGGAACTTCTTGCTTTCAAAGATTTATATCCTAAAATTCCTTCTTTTCGCATATCTTTTATTATATTTTCAATTTTTTCTAAATCTTCAGCAGGCAAAGAACCATCTAATAAATTGTTTAATGTTGCTTTTGATATTACAAATCCTGCTTTAAAAATAAACAATGCTACAATTATTGCGATAATAGGATCCAAAATTATAATTCCGGTAAATTTGATTATTACCAATCCAATCAAAACGCCCAATGATGACCAAATATCAGTTCTTAAATGTTCACCATCAGCATATAAAGAAATTGAATTTGTTTTTTTAGCGACATAAAAAAGGTAAGAGCTGACAAAAAAGTTAGACACTACAGCTATTGCCATTACTATAATTCCTAAAAAAGATTCTGTTTCCATTGAGTAGCCGAAAATCAGTTTTTTACAGGATTCATATATAATAAATAATGCTGCAAAAATAATAAGACCACCCTCAATAAAACCTGACATATCTTCATATCGTCCATGCCCGAAAGGATGTTCTTTATCAGCAGGTTCTGAGGATTTCATAACAGCAAAAAACGTGAGCATTGACGCAAAAAAATCACTCAGTGAATGGATTGCTTCAGAAATTATACTGATACTGCCTGAGATTACTCCTGCTATCAATTTCAAAATTATAATTATGGCATTTGAAGCAATGGATAGACCTGCTGCTAATTTTTTTTCAACTACACTTTGCATAAAGGGATTATCCCACTTTTTGTATAAAAAGTAAAGTTCATTTTGGAATAAAAAAATTATTTTTTAAGTTTTTAATTATTTTTTAGTTCCGCAAATTTTGCAGCCATTGTCGGGTTATTTTTGGTTAGTCGTTTTATACTCAAATCCTCTGCTTTGTTATTTGCAAGTCTAAGGTTATTTTCTGAAGATAAAAGAGCTTCTTTAGTTTTTTGTAAATGATCAATTGTTTTATCAATTTCTTCTATCGCAGTTTTAAATTTCTTACTTGCAATTTCATAATTTCTTGCAAATTTTTCCTTAAATTCATTCATACTTTCTTCAAAATTAGAAATATCAATATTTTGATTTCTGATTACAGCAAGCTCTTGTTTGTATTGCAAAGAATTTAAAGAAGCATTCCTAAGTATTGTAATCATTGGTATGAAAAACTGAGGACGGATTACATACATCTTTGGGAATTTATGGGACATATCGACAATCCCTGAATTATACAATTCATTTTCAGGCTCCAAAAGCGATACTAATACTGCATATTCACAATTTTTCTCACATCTGTCTTTGTCCAATTCTTTAAGAAAATCTTCATTTTTTTTCTTAGTCGATGTAGTATCAGCCTCGTTTTTCATTTCAAACATAATTGAAACAACCTCTAATCCATCAGAATTTGACTCTCTAAAGATATAATCCCCTTTGCTGCCTGTTTTTGCATCATTGTCTTTTTCAAAGTAAGCATTTTGGAACCCTGTCGCACGTAATTTGTTGAATTCCATCTCACAATGTTGCTCAAGACTTTCTCCAATCATTTTGGTAGATAGCTTTGCTTTAAAATCCTTAATACGTGTAATTTCTTCGTCTTTATAACGCAATTCTATTTCATATTGCTGCTTTATAGAAAGCTCTTTTATTAAATTTTCTTTTTCGCTTGATTCAATTTTTCCTGTAAGATCAGCAATTTGTCTGTCTTTTTCTGCAATAAGCCGTTCTTTATCAATTTCAAACCTGTTTAATTCTAACGCTTTATCTTTTTCATAATTATCCAATCTTGCTTTTAATTCGAGAATTTCTCTATCCTTTTGAGCAGAAATATCAAATAATGCTTTTTCTTTTTCTACAAGAGTATCCTTTAATTTGCTTTCCACTTCTATTTTTGCAAGTTTAATCGCTGCTTCTTTTTCGTTTTCAAACTGAATTTCACGAGAAGAAATCTCTTTTTCAAACTCTTTGTCTCTCACTTGTTTTACGATAGCTGCATACCCTGATTCGTCTACCTGAAAAACCTCACCACATTTTGGGCATTTAATTTCCTGCATAATCTTACTCCTGTGACTTTGATATATTTTTATTTTATTATAATATTCGCCCACGTCAAATCCGGACAAGATTATATTCAAAAACATAACTTTCCTCACAACACCCAGTCTTTATTTAAGATATATCAACTATTTTTACTATAATTTTCTAAATAAATTAACAGATAATTTGTAGAGAAAATGTTTGTATTATAATATTAATAAATATTTAAGGAGAATAATGGAAGATAATCATAAAAAAGCCTTAATAATAGCTTTCTATTTATCAAAATTTGATAAGATTGCATACGAACATTTATCATATGGTAATAAGAAAGATACACATAAAAAGATTGGAAACATCTTAGATGTAAATCCAAATACTATAAAAAATATGCGGGATGAATTTGATTCTGTCTTGGGCAATTCCAGAAAAGGCTGGTGGCAAAAACCTTTATCTAAAACAAGATTACAAACTATAGAAAAATTTGATAATCTAAGTGAATCTTCATTAAATGCAATTGTGGTTAATATTTTAAATAATTTTGAATTACAAAATGAAGAAGTAATTAAAGATGTTTTAATAACTATTGATGATAATAACGGAAATTTAAAATCAAAACGTAATTATTCTTTTTCTGTTTCCAGAGGCCAAACAGGTTTAGCTGCAGAAAATTATTTTATCAATAATTATGTTAATATTTTACAAAATATAGGTCTGAAAAATTGTAACTTTGTTGATACCAGAAATTGTGGATGTGGTTACGATTTTGAAATAATATCAAATGATTGTAAAAAATTTATAGAAGTAAAAGGATTATCTGGTAAAAAAGGGAGTATCCTTTTTACAGATAAAGAATGGAATACAGCCTTAGAATTAAAAGAAAATTATATATTATTAGTAGTAAAAAATTTAGACGTAAAACCAGAATTGCAATTGATTATAAATCCAGCAGAAAAATATAATCCATCTCCTAAAGCTCAGCAGGTTGTTCAAGTTAACTGGATAATAAAAGAATTATAAATATTTATATCTTAGAATTTAATTATAACCAACTTTATATAATAGAATTAATGTAGACGAGGACTCTGCCGAACAAAACGATTGAGTATCATTTTGTGAGAGGGGAAAACCCCCTATGCGAAGCACTGGTGAGACAACCTGTCTCATTTATTTAAATTGGGATATATGACAGCCAAAACAACGTCCAAAGATTCTTCCATTCTAGCATATTGCATACTTATAGTATTACTCTAAATTTTAGTTATATCAAGGATTTTTAAAACTTTATTATCAATTAGATACATTGATTGTAAAGAATTATTTTTACAAAAATTTTGTAAATTTTATTATATCTATGTATTTAAATGTTCCCCAAATATTTTACTGCAGATGTTTCCATGTCAATCACTCTAAAGAGGTAGGTAAAAATACGGACTAGCAAAAGGTATTGACGACTATTATAATATGATTGTTTATAAATTGTTTTTTAATTGCAGAGCAATATGGGAGAAATATTAAATGGCTAATCTAAAAGAATTTTTTAACAGGATTGCAAATAATAATAGAATTTACACAGCAGAAGATATTGGTAATATGACAAGTAAAGAATTTGCCGAAAATGAAAAAGCGATTAATTATCAAATGGAAAATTTAGGCATTCCTAGACAAAGTGATTTGACCAATAATGCAGACGTTGTTTACGTAAAAGCATATACAAGAGAAGATGGAACAAAAGTTAAAGCACATTATCGCTCTAAGCAAGATGGAGTTGTAAGTGATAATCGTCAAAATAGTGAAAATTTTACTGGTGCTGCAACTAATATTGACCCAACATTAAAATTAGAAGGTGGTATAACTTATAATGATTATCTAATAGATAAAAATGCAGGAATTAGAAATTATTTAAATCATAATATTAATAGTGTCGCAGGTTCATTAAGTGAGAAAATGTTAAATTTGGGAGTCAATGCATTAGGATACCCGTTAAATCAAAATGATGCTGTAGAGTTATGGAATATGGCTTCAAATCCAACAGGGATTTATAATAATGATTATATAAGAAAAAATGGTACTTTATATAACGATGTGGATTCCTTAACAAATGAATATGAACCATACAAAGCAAAAATAAAAGATAAAATAAAATCACAATTTGGAGATGTAAATGTTCCCGGTATCGTTTTACATGAAAATAGCAATGTATCTAATGCAATAGCACATTCAGAAGAACTTGTGGATTTTATAAGAGATAATTATGCCGATTTAAAATCTGGGAAAGAAATATCCGGATCATTCAGATTTAATGGATTTAATAATTTACATAACGCTTTTGGAAGTGTTGATGTATTATCTGCAAAAGTTCGCGGGAATTACGTTGATATTGAGTTACTTGATACATATGATTTTAATAAAAATGATAAGAATCCTTTGGTTAAAATTGGGCGTAGTGCTCAAGAAACAGGAAAATTAAATCCATACTTTACAATTGTGAAATGTAGATATAAACTGAAATAAATAAGGAGAAATTGAATCTGTGAAGAAATTCGATTTTTATTTTTATTTAAATCTTTTCAATATTCTATTAGTTATGTTTATGTATGGAATATTTTTAGTTTTTTTTATAACTTGTTATATATCACAAAACTGGATACTTCCAATTTGCTTTATTTTACTATACTTACTTGCAAAACTATTTATTCTATACCTATTATTTGTTACATTGGTAAAAGTTTCCCCTAATTCAGAATTGATTAGAGTGGCAGATGAATTAAAAACAAGCCCCACTCTTAGAATGCATTCATTGTTATTGGCGTTTGGTTATGATGCACTTATAATGTTATGTTTTGCATTGCATGATATTGTAGAATATCGTTTTGAATGGGCATCTCTTCTTGCGTATGAGATACTAACATTAGGTGGTGTATGGATGTTTTACGTGGCATTATTTACTATCTGGAAATTTCAAGGCAAATTAAAACCATAAACATAATAGGAAAAAAGTATTTAAGAATATATAAGTTCTTTATTAGTGTACATTAGTTTGTAATATCCTTTTTCTCGGGAAAACGAAAGTCTAATAAATATCCAATTAGGCTAAAACGTACACTACAAAAGCTTTTACAAAAAGACTCTTTTTATTTACCAAAAGAGAATTTGCGATTTCTTAACCCAAAATTCTCTAAATTCTCTATTTTAAAATTCTCTTAATTTTATCGTATCGCGCGCAGTGTGCACATTTGTACTACATAAGATAGCGCTAAGCCTTGCTACGACTGGTAAAATTGGAGACGAGGACTCTGCCGAACAAAACGATTGAATATCGTTTTGTGAGAGGATAGAACCTTTATGCGAAGCATCGGTGAGACGACCTGTCTCATTTATTTAAATTGGAGACGAGGGGAGTCGAACCCCTGTCCAAAATGGATTGTAACCGACATCTACGTGTGTAGGAATTTATTTTCTCAATTAGTTCAGGAAAATACCAAAACCCTTAAACTAATCCTAGGTTTTTAAAAGGGAAACTCTAAACCCTTGATGGTTAACTGGATGCACATACCATCATCAATGCACTGCGCTTGCATAATTGACCCATAAAACCGGCAAGCTGGGTCTTATGAGTAGCTATTTTCGAGTGACTAAGCAGCTAAAGCGTAAGCTCTAGAGAAGTCAGCTTCGATTACATTATTTTTAGCATTTAATTTAGTTTGCTCGTTGATAACCGTGAACAGCACACGGACACGCAGCCTGCTCCAACCGAAACATCCTGTCAAATCCAAAACGTCCCCATAAATTCAATTTTTAATGTCCAATAGCCGTACTACGTACGGCGTCAAATCCTTTCACTGTTTTATTATTTTCGTAAACAGTTACAATTTTCCTAGAGTCGTGAAGCCATTTTCTTTAATTCGAGCGTGCGCTCTCATTAAGAAAAGAAGGCAAACGTCCCCATAAATTCAATTTTTAATGTTCTGTTCTTTTATTATAACCGCTCTTTTCTTTTTTTCAAGAGATTAGTTTAAAACATTTTATACTTATTTTACTCTTTTGAATTACTACTAAATATTTAACAAAAAAACGAATTATAGGATAAATTAATCTAAAATTTTTCTTTAATACAATTTAGTTCATCCTCTAAAGTCATTTTAGGATTTTCAAGTTTTCTTGCCAATACAAAATCAAATATTTCTTTATATCTTGGAGAAGGCTTGAATCCGATATTTTCTAAATCCTTGCCTGTAATTTGAATTTTAATTTCCCTTAAATTATCAAAATAATACCGTGCGATTTTTTCATCCTTTAAGACCGCATATAAAATTACACTCTCAATTTCTTTATTTTCAAAAGCTCTGTAAATTTCAAAATCATTTTTAAATTCTAAATCCTCAAGTTCTGAAAAATCATCAAGAATTTTCTGCTCTTTTCTTGTCAATTCAAGTCTTGATAAATCCCGCAAAACACCTGTATAAATAAGCCAAATATTTTCACTGTTTTTTGCATATTTATTTACTAATGGCTCAATCTTTACTGACGGCAATTTTACATCTTTGGGAGTCACAAGCTTGTATATTTTTTCATTTATAAACTTTTGAAAAACTTCATCGCTATTCAATCCAAGGGTTTCAATAAGCTCTTTTTTAATACGCTTAAAACACATATCATAATTTATATTATTCAAATATTCATCACGAAGTTTTTTTGTATTTTTCTCCAAATCAAACCCAAAACGATGAGAAAACTTGAGCGCACGAATTATCCTTGTCGGGTCATCAACAAAACTCTTATCGTGCAAAACTCTAAGCTTTTTATTTTTTAAATCCTCTAACCCGCCAGTAAAATCGAAAATTTCACCTGTTGAAATAGATTTGTAAAGTGAATTTACAGTAAAATCACGTCTTAGAACATCTTCTTTCAAAGAACATCCGATTTTTTCAACCTGCGGAAGATGTCCTTTATGGTCATATCTTTCAGTTCTAGTAGATGCAATATCAACTTCACGTCCTCGAATTTTAACTCTTATTGTCCCAAAATCAGGATTGACACGAATAACTTCCCCAAAAAAAGCGCAATCCTCAATCGAATTTCCCTCATAGACAATATCGACATCCAAAGATTCCAGCCCGAGCAATTCATCTCTTACAATCCCGCCAACATAGTATAATTTTGAATTATCCTTTAAACTAATGATGTCCATAACGCTGATTTTATCGTAAAATAAAGACTAAGACAAGAGGTATAAGACATGTTACAGGAAGCAACAAAAGCATTAAATTCAGCATTCAATAATAGTTTTATAAAAAAATTAAGCCAATATCTTCACGATTGTGTAAGAGAAGAAGTTAAAAGCTCAACTTTCAGAAACCTGAAAGGGGATAAAGATAACAAATGGATTTTCCTAAAAGGTGAAGAGGAACTTTTCACCCAAAACAAGGATTACATATCCCTTGACGGCAAAGACAGCAAACTGACGGAATTGATGTTGCAGAGCGAATTAGGTTCAAAAGATAAATACCTGATTTACGGCTATCTGTTTTTAGTTGGCAAAAGCAACAAATCAAAACGTCAGAACGAATTTTTAACTCCGCTTCTATATATGCCCTGCAAACTTGAAAGAAACGGTGTAAATATAAACTGTCTGCCTCTTGATGAAGTTTTATCATTGAATACCGGAGCCCTCGCAGCATTAATGAGAAAATCCGATGATGAAGACGAAACTGATATAATGCTTGAAGGTCTACTTGACGTTGTACCGGAACTTCCGATAACAGAAGAAAAATTGAATATCTTTTTGACAACCCTCAAATCCCTTGTGCCTGAAGTTGAAATTTCATATAACAAATCTGATTATGAAACCGAAGACAATATTTCAAAGACTGATGAACAAGATTTTTACAAAGAAAAAATTGACGGTGAAAATATTGAAGAGGTAATTGAACATGAAGAGCAACAACAGAAAGCTCGGGTTAAACTTGAAAAAATTTCGGTTACATACCAAAGCGCAATAATTTTAACCAAACGTCCGTCAATGACAGCAGGAGTTTTACATGAATTAACAAGAATTGCTGAACAGCCAAGCGGAATTTACAGAGAAACAGCTCTGAATATAATCAACGAAGAATTTGCACAAAGCAAAGAAAAATCCGTTCCGATTAAAGATATTAATTCAATAAAAGAATTTTACCCGATAACTCCCCTATCACTTTCAGACACTCAGCAACAGGTTATTAAAAATATTGATAATACAAAGTTTGTAGCAGTTCAGGGACCTCCTGGAACAGGAAAATCTCAAACAATAGTAAACCTTGTCGCTCATCTTGTTGCAAACGGTAAAACAGTACTTGTCGCATCCAGAATGGATAAAGCAGTAGATGTTGTAGCAGACAGATTAAACCAACTTGGCGCAAGCCATATGGCGCTTCGTGCTGGCAGACTAAACTACCAAAGATCCTTGAGTAATGAGTTAAATGCCTTAATTGCAGAACATTCTTCACTTGATGAGGATTTTGAAGATGCACTTTTTGCAGATATTGACGATATGAAAAACCATCTCGATATTTTGAGAGATACAGAAAATAAGTGCGAAAATATTATTAAACTCGAAAAAATTTGGAGAGAAAAATCAATTGATGCAGAAGAAGAACGCGTACTTCACCCTGCACCAGTATTCATCAGAAAAAATCTTAAAAAGAACGAAGTAGAAACAATCAGAAATACAATAAAAACTCTTCGAGAAAATATTCAAAAAACAGGAATTTTCAGCAAATTTACTAACTTCACAACACTTTCACAGTTAAAGAAAATTCTTGAGATGAAAGATTTTGATGCAAATACTCAAAACCTTTCAAAACTGGCTGAAGAATTGCAGCTTGCAGCAAAAATTGCTGATATGAATAATGTCGAAGAACAAATTCAAACCCTTGGCAATCTTCATATAATGTCTGAACAAATAAGACAAATGAAGAAAAAACAGCCAAAACTTGCTGTAAACATCTTGAAAAACAAACGTCGTGAAGCGCTAAAATCTCTTCTTCGTGACGAAAACAAATGCAGAAGGCTGAAAATTCACGCAAAATCACTAATATCAAACCGCAAACGCCAACAGACAAATATTTTAGAAGAAGAAGACTTCAAACCGCTATTAGAAGCCTTCCCCTGCTGGTGCGTAACGACTTACGCTGTATCAGACTCACTTCCCTTAAAACCCGGGATGTTTGACGTTGCAATTATTGACGAGGCTTCACAATGCGATATCGCAAGCTGTTTCCCGATATTATTCAGAGCCAAACGTGCTGTAATAGTCGGTGATGACAAACAATTACCGCATCTTTCATTCTTGGAAAAAGCGAAAGAACAATCATTCTTGAGCCAATATGGAATCCCTGACAAATACCAGCTTATCTGGCGTTTCAGAACAAATTCAATGTTTGATTTGGCAGATTATTATTCAATTAATTCCGTTATGCTTGATGAACATTTCAGAAGCCTTCCGCCTGTAATCAATTTTTCAAACCACGAATTTTACAACGATAGAATTCGGGTAATGAGAAAGGATAAATCAGACGATTTGGTCTTAGAATTAGAAGAAGTAAAAGACGGAAAAGTTGATGCTGATGCAACTCGAAACTTGCCCGAAATCGAGGCTGTAGTAAAACGAGTTCATGAAATTGTAATTGAAGATGAGCGTAAAAACCCCGAAAACCCGGTTACAATAGGTATAATTTCACCGTTCAGAGCGCAGGTTGAACAGCTTAAAGTTTCTTTATCAAAGGTTCTATCTGATCACATGATTAAAAAACACCAAATTGAAATCGGTACAGCACACACTTTCCAAGGTGATGAAAGAGATATTATGCTGATTAGCTGGGCAATTGCAAACAACAGTTTCCCGCAAAGCTTGATATTCTTGCAAAAACCGAACCTCTTTAACGTAGCCGTTACCCGTGCAAGAAATAAAGTTATAAACTTCATCTCAAAAGACCCGACAGAACTTCCGGAAGGTCATTTCAGAAATTACATTAACTTCCTAAAACATTATCAAAATGTACGTCAAGCAACACTTTCAGGAGATATTGAAGAAAATATTTACAAAAACGAGCTTGAACAGATTATCGCATCCCAAATCAGAGAACGGGGTTATAAAGTTCAGGCAGGTGCCGAAATTGCCGGATTGTCTGCGGATTTACTTGTTGATGACAAGATAGTTATTGAAGTTGACGGTATGGAAGATAAAATTTCCTCAACAATGCCCTCAATGAAAAAACAGGCAATCCTGGAACGCTGCGGCTTTAAGGTAAACAGAATAACCTTCCGTGAATGGCAATACTCGCCGAATGCCTGCCTTGACAGAGTTCTGAGAGAGCTTAATCCCGAAAAATAATCTGATAATTTAATATAGGGTAAGACCGAATCCCTCCAACTACACATCAAACACTATACTGTAACATGGGTGGAAAGGAGGTGAGAAGATGAAAACGGACATAATAAAAAGAGTCCTAAATGCAGTAGGGCTCTTTTTACAAATAATTTCGTTATTCATTTAGGGTCTGTAACGGGTGCTTAGCAGAGCACCCACCCTATATTTATTATAACTTACTTTTTATAAATTTCAAGTGGTTAGGATAATCGAATTATCTTTTTTCAAACTTTAGTCATATAGTTGCACAAGATTTAATATTCAGACGAAATTTCTCAAATGTTAAATTTCGGTCATGCTGAACTTGTTTCAGTATCTCAAAGGGATCCTGAAATAAATTCAGGATGACTGTGGCTGACCGAAATTTAACATTTATTCTTACCATGGATAATCATCTTTGATTTCCCAGCCGTCATAGAAAATTAATGCACCGCAGTTTAATCTTTTATTTTTTAAAATATTCTTGTTGCAGCCGTAAAGCGAATGATTTTTTATCCCATCTCTTGTAAAGTTACCCCAGTGAAAAAAGTTCAATTTTTTATTTGAACGGCTGAAGCGCAATATAAAATCTTCCCTTGAATAATCTCTTTTTTCGTCTTGCATTGGAATTGTTTTGGGTTTTGTAGAAACAATAATATACAGAGCACTAATAGTGACAGGATTGCATGCATCCGGATTTGTGCAGCCGTCAAGTATAAACATAAGATAAAGCCCGTTTTTTAATGTTGCAATTTGAGAATTGCCATAATGTCTTCCTGTTTCAAGAGTGTTTAAGTACGGCAGCAAATAGGTTTCAACAACTCTTTTATTATTTTCGTAGGTTTGTTCGCTGCCCCAATCCCACTGGGTCGGGTCGCCGTACTCCTGTTCCGCCATTAAAAATGCATTTGAAATTACAGAATACGCATATTTAACTTTATTTGCAAAAACAGTTTTCTGCCACTTGCCAATCAAAGCGGGCAGCGTCATGGCCATGACAACTCCAATTATACCCAGCGTAATCAGCACTTCTGACAATGTGAATGCTTTTTTAGTCATAATATTCTCCTTAATGTCACTATCAGCGACAGTCACTGACAGTAACATATCATAAAATAACAATATGTGCAACAATTTTAAAAAAGCTCTCGGGCAAAATATCAGAAAAATCAGGCAGCAAAAAAATATGACTCAGGAAACAATTTATCTTGAATCCGGCATATCACGCTCTCACATTGCAATGATTGAAGCCGGAAAAAGAGATGTAACCATAAGTGCACTGTTTAAAATTTCAAGGGCTCTCGGAGCCGATTTGAAATCTATTTTTTCGTTTGATGACCTTGAAAAATATAAATATGATATTGAGGAGCTTTACAAATAGATTGATTAAAAAACATAAAAAGCCGGATAAAAAATCCGGCTTTTTATGTTAAAATTAGAATTTTGTTACTTAACTTCTTTAATAACAATTGAAGCGTTTTGTCCACCAAATCCGAATGAATTTGAAAGCGCTGCTTTGATATCAGCTTTTCTTGCTTTATGTGGAACATAATCGAGATTTCCAACTTTTTCATCTTGGTTATCAAGGTTAATTGTTGGAGGTACAATGTGCTCGTTAATAGCTTTAACACAAGCTATACATTCTACCGCACCTGTTGCACCGAGTAAGTGACCATGCATCGATTTTGTAGATGATACCATCAAATTCGGATTCTTTTCCTTATCTCCGAAAAGATTTTCAATAGCTTTACTTTCAGCAATATCACCAAGACCTGTACTTGTACCATGTGCATTTATATATTGAACATCAGATGGTTTCAGACCTGCATCATCTAGTGCAAATTGCATTGAATGAGTAGCGCCTTGACCTTCAGGATCTGGGGCAACTACATCATAAGCATCAGCGGTTTGACCATATCCTGCAATTTCTGCGTAAATTTTTGCACCACGTTTTTTAGCATGTTCATATTCTTCTAATACAAGGACTCCAGCACCTTCACTCATTACAAAACCGTCACGATCAACATCCCAAGGACGTGATGCCTTTTGAGGTTCATCGTTGCGTTTTGAAAGTGTTCTAGCTGATGAAAAAGCACCTACTCCCACATCGCAAATAGTAGCCTCTGCCCCGCCTGCTAACATAATATCTGCATCACCATATTGAATTGCTCTAAATGCATCACCAATCGAGTGAGTACCCGTAGCACACGCTGAAACTACTACTTTATTTATTCCTTTAAAACCATATTTCATTGAAATACGACCTGATGCCATGTTTACAATCATCATAGGAATTGTAAACGGTGAACATTTATTTGGACCTTTTTCCAAAATTCTTACATGGTTATCTTCAAAAGTTCTAAAACCGCCTGCGGCTGAACTTACTATTACACCGATTTTATATGGATCAACATCATCTACTTCTTCAAGCTTAGCATCTTTAACGGCTTCATCAGCTGCAATCATAGCAAACTGAATAAATCTGTCCATTTTTTTAGCTTCTTTCGGATCAATATACTCTTCAGGGTTAAAGTTTTTTACTTCACCAGAAATTTTAACAACATGATTCGATACATCAATAGATTCTGATGTTGATATTCCGCTTTTACCTTCAACAAGACTGTTCCAAAACTTCTCAGTACCAACTCCAAATGGTGTTACAGCACCCAATCCTGTTATTACAACTCTTCTTTTAGCCATCTCTTTACCTTTTTAAATTACTCTTACTGATAATTATAGCTGTCGCAATAATCTCAAAAGGCTTATTCCACAAATAATCCGAATACCGCCTTTAAAAACCTTTTTAAAATATACGAGGGGAAAACTATTATTCAATTTTCGCCCTCGTAAATCTTTTGTATTCTACTTAGAGAACATCAATTATATCAATTATTTGTGAGAATCGATATAGTTTACAGCATCTTGAACTGTTTGAATTTTTTCAGCTTCTTCATCAGGAATTTCGCATCCGAATTCTTCTTCAAAAGCCATAACTAATTCTACTGTATCTAATGAATCAGCACCTAAATCAGCTGTAAAGCTAGCTTCAGGAGTAACTAATGATTCATCAACGCTTAATTGATCTACAACAACTTTTTTAACTTTTTCTAATGTACTCATCTTTTTTTCCTCATTAATTATTGTATTACTACACTTTTTTAATTCGCTCTCGCGTCTATAATATTATAGTCGGCACAAGATTTTTTTGCAACTTATTTACATATCATTAGCAGATTTGTAAACATTCTTAACCTATTTTATATAATTAGTCCACCATCTACTTCAAGCACTTGACCTGTTACATAATCGGCATCTACAGCTAAGAATTTAACAGCTTTTGCAATATCTTCTGGCTCACCAAGGCGTTTCAGCGGAATAAAGTCCGTAAATTTAGATGTATCTAAATCTTTGGTCATATCTGTATTAATAAATCCAGGAGCAATTGCATTTACTCTTATACCACGAGAACCGAGTTCTTTTGCAAGAGTTTTAGTCAATCCAATAAGACCAGCTTTTGCAGCAGAATAATTTGCTTGACCTGCGTTACCAGAAACTCCGACTACACTCGACATATTTACAATAGCGCCGCTTCTTTGTTTCATCATTACTTTTACAACAGGTTGCGATACATAAAATGCACTTGAAAGATTTGTATTAATTACAGCTTCCCAATTTTCTGCACTCATTCTCATAAACAGTCCATCACGAGTAATACCTGCATTATTTACCAAAACATCAATTCTTCCGAATTTCGCAAGAATTTCTTCCACACCTTTTGCAGCAGCTTCTTGATTTGATACATCAAATTTAAATGCTTCAGCATTCACTCCTAATGCTTTTAATTCTTCAACTGTTTTATTAGCAGCTTCTACATTCCCTGCATAATTTACAGCAATATCATAACCGGCTTTTGCAAGTTCTATCGCGCATGCTTTTCCGATACCTCTTGAAGCTCCTGTTACTAAAGCTAATTTTTCAGACATTTATTTTCTCCTTATTTTTTGCCGGATTTTAACCAGCCTAATATCTTATCAAAAAATGTTTCTATTCTCTCTACTAATGATTTTTTATCAAAATCTGCAAGAGTTTTCCTTACATTTTTCATATCAATCACTCTGCCTTCTTGTAAATATACATTACGCGGCATAAGATCCGGATGTGTTTTGTAAAACTCCTTGCTGTTGTAATGATTATTTGTCTTTTTATAGAACAAACTAGCTATTTTCATTTAAACACCACAGCAAAATTCAGATTTTAAAACTTCAATTGTCGCTTCTAATGATGCTTTGTCATAAATATTGAAAACTTTGGCTTCTGGTGCAATTTTTTTATTCAAACCAGCAAGAACTTTTCCTGGCCCGATTTCTACAAAAATTTCTACACCTTCAGCTGCCATTTTTTCAATAGTTTGAGTCCAATAAACAGATGAATATATTTGTTTTGGCATTTTTATTCTAAAATCATCCGCATTAATTGTTGCAGCGGCATCAACATTTGTAATAACAGGTATTGATGCATTATTTAATTCTAAATCTTTTACAAAACTTTCAAATTCTTTACCCGCTTTTTCCATAAACTTTGAATGGAATGCTCCTGATACAGGAAGCGGCACAACTCTTCTTGCACCTTTTGCTAATAATAATTCTCCTGCTTTTGCAACAGCTTTTTCATCCCCTGTAATTACAACTTGAGCCGGTGAATTGTAATTTGCAACATCAACATATCCTTCTTTTGAAGCTTCAGCTAATGATTCTTTTATTGCATCCTCACTTGCATTCAATACAGCTGACATAGCACCGCCATTTGCTGAAGCATTCATCAAATCAGCACGCTTTTGAATTGCTTTAAGAGTAGTTTCTAATGACATAGCACCTGAGGCGTACATTGCACAATACTCACCTAAAGAATGTCCCGCAACATAATCAGGTTTAATCTCTAATTCTGATTTTAAGCTTTCTAGTGCTGCTATTGAAGTAGTTACAATGCATGGCTGTGTATTAATTGTTTGTTTTAAAGCATCTTCTGGTCCTTCAAAACATAAAGTTGATATACTTTTTCCTAAAGTTTCATCAGCTATTGTGAAAACTTTTTTTGCAGACTCGTAGCTTTCATATAAATCTTTTCCCATTCCAACAGACTGAGAGCCTTGACCTGGAAATAAAAATGCTATTTTTTTTGTCATTACATACTCCTTATATGATATCACTAACTAACTTTACTTTTTTATCAACTATCGTCATTTAATAAACCGATTTTCTCTTTGAAAAATTCATATTACGACTTAAACAGCTTGCAAGATCTTATTGTCTCTGGAAAAGTTTTTTCGAATTTTGTACAACCTTGGAATCATGTCTTAGCAATACTTCAATAATTCCCGAATTAACCACTAAATTATTTTATATACCTTTTATTTTACAAGGTCCAAAGCACATTTAGCAGATACCTTCTCTTAATCTTACGATTGCACCACCCCATGTCATCCCTGCACCAAAACCACATAATATTGCTGTAGTACCGAGCTTGACATTGCCTTTCTCTACACTTTCTGCAAGAGCTATTGGTATTGAAGCTGCTGAAGTATTTCCGTAGTATTTTATATTGGTTACAACTTTATCATCAGAATATCCAAGTCTTTCCTGAACTGCTTGAATAATTCTTATATTTGCCTGATGAGGGATAAGATAATCTATATCTTCAGCCTTCATGCCGGCATTTGCAACCAATTCTTCAACGTAATGCGGTAGGACTTTTGCAACAAAGGTGTATACACCGCGACCGTTCATTCTTACACCTTTTGGTTTTTCTTCATACTGTTCTACAAGCGGGCAATTTTTACCATCAAATGACAATTCTATCAAATTACCGTAGTTACCATCAGCTTTAATGTCAATTGCAATTATATCATCTATACCGTCCTCTGCTTGAGTCACAACCATTGCACCAGCACCATCACCAAAAAGAATTGATGTTGATCTATCTTCCCAATTTACTAATCGAGAATTGTTATCTGTTGCAACTATTAAAATGTTTTTATACATTCCAGATGCGATGTACGCTTTTGCAATACTCATACCATAAATCAATCCTGAGCATGCTGCAGTAATATCGAATGCAGGAATTTGTGCTTTAATTCCTAATCTTTGATGAATATGACAAGCTATTGCAGGATACAAATCCGGAGGTGCTGATGATGCAGCCAATATTAAATCTATATCATCAGGTGACATTTTTGCTTTTTCCAATGCTCTTTGTGCAGCCTCTAATCCTAAATCAATTGCATTTTGCTCTCCTGAAACAACTCTTCTTTCTTTTATGCCAGTTCTTGAATAAATCCATTCATCTGATGTTTCATATAATTTCGTCAAATCATCATTTGTTATAACTGTTTCAGGTAAACTGTATCCTACACCCGCAATTCTTAATGGTATAATTTTATTTGTCATTAACTATTCCTCATAAAACTTAGCTATTTTCTCATTTACACCTGTTTCGACAGCGTGTTTAGCAACTCTTACGGCATTTTTAATTGCATAAGCTTTACTTCTGCCATGAGATATTACTGTGATACCTTTAACACCAAGCAATAATGCTCCGCCAAATTCTTCGTAATTTATCTTTGTATAAATTCTTTTCATAAAAGGCTTTGCTAAAAGTCCTATAACTTTACCCATCAAATCAGCTTTAAATTCTTGTTTAAGCATTCTGAAAAGCATTTGAGATGTTCCTTCAGTAACTTTTAAAGCAACGTTACCAACAAAACCGTCACACACTACAACATCACATACACTCAAGAAAATCTCTTTACCTTCAATATTTCCGACAAAATTTAGTTTACCTTGTTGCTCTTCAAGTAATTTATAAGTAGCTTGAGCCAATTCATTACCTTTACCGGCTTCTTCTCCAATATTCAAGACACCTATTCTTGGATGTTCTATACCGAGAACATTTTTAGAGAATGTTGCACCCATAATCGCAAATTGATAAAGCATTTCAGGCGTACAATTACTGTTTGCACCACCATCAATTACTACAATAGGCTTTTTAACTGTAGGTAAAGTTACAGCAATCGCAGGTCTGTCAATACCGGGTATTCTGCCAAGTCCAAAAAGACTTGATGCCATTGCAGCACCTGTAGAACCTGCAGCTACTAGTGCGTTAGAGCTACCTTGAGCTACGGCATCGACTGCTAGAACTATTGAGGATTTTTTCTTTTTACGAATAGCTTGTCCTGGAGCTTCGCCCATTTCTATTACTTCAGAGGCATGAGTTATTTTGATATCTAATTTTGATGTATCTATTTTTATTCGATACTGCTTGCCAGCTTTACCACAATCAGAATAAAAACCTTCATGAGTAATTTTATCAAGCTCTTGTTCTATACGATCTTGCTTCCCTACTAACTCAAGAGCAACACCATATTCTTGAGCTGCCCAAACTGCACCTGCTACGATCTCATGCGGAGCGTGATCTCCACCCATTGCATCAATTGCTATTCTTGTCATTTTTCCCTCTCAAAGTCTTATCAAAGTTTAACGGTCTTAGGTCTGTTAGTTGAAATTAAACTTCAACTAACAGACTTTATAACTACTATTCTTCTTTTTCTGAAACTTCTTCTTTTGATTCAGTTTCTTCTTTAACTTCCTCAACAGCTTCAGCTTTTACTTCAGCTTTTACTTCAGCTTTTACTTCTTCAGTCTTAGCTGATTTTTTAGTTGTTTTTTTAGCAGGTTTCTTTTCTTCTGCTTTTACTTCTTCAACTCTGTCTTTCAAGCTTACAGGTTTTCCTTTATAAGTTCCGCAAGCTGTACATACTGTGTGAGTTAATACTGTTTCACCGCAATTAGGGCATTTTGTAGTTTCTGGTTTTGTTGCTTTCCAGTTACTTCTTCTATGTCCTTGTGCTGAATGTCCTGTTCTTTTCTTAGGTACTGCCATTTTTCTTTTCCTTTTTATTTTTTACTACTACTTATATTTCTTTAACCTTTAGCTTTTGCAAAGGTGACACTATGTGCCTTATCGGGACTTTCATTTGTCAATTTGAATGTTTTTAAATATTTCCATTCTTGGGTCTGACAAATCTTCTTCTTTAAGAAATTTGTTCCCATTACAATTTATACCACAAACTTTTTTATTTGGTATATTTAATATTACAGATTGATACAATAAGTCATAAATGTCAATCTTATCTTCTCCGTTTAAATCCGTAATAAACTGTCCTTCTTTAATTTCTGTTTCTTGTGAATATTCTTCTTGCAGGGCATATTTTGCATACATTTCATCTACATCAAAATCAAGTTTATATTCGAATTCTTTCAAACATAAATCACATTCCAACTTCAAAATACATTCGACATGCCCTTTTACTTCAATAAAATCACCCAAAGATTTTAATTCTAAATCAGCACAAACAGGCCCGACAGAATCTATACCGTCAATTTTTTCTTCAAATTTATAATTAACGGTTTTATTTGTAGAATTTTCTATATCTTCAATTGAAATCACAGACATTTATAAAAAACTTTCTTTTTACATATATTGTTCTTCTTGAAGAGCCAAAGAAGCTACTTGATTTGAAATAAAACAAACTTTTTTCAAAGGTCCAAGAGTTTCTTTTTCTATCAAAAGAGCGGTAGGACTTTTAATTGCCTGTTTTAATTCATCATATAAAGCCTCGGGATTTTCAACATATAACACCAAAGGTGCTGTAGAACCTTTTAAGAATACCAAAACAGACACTCTTTTTTTAATATTTTGTGCATTAAATTGTTGAGCCATTTCTTACTCCTTTTTTTAAATCCAATCAGTAATTCTTCTACTAATCAAGCGTTACAATTATAAAATAAAAAAAGTTTTTGTGCAAATTTTAAACAAAAGAGACGAATCATAAAAATTCGCCTCTTTTGTAATATAAAATATTTAACTACGCTTTACAAGCAACTTTCATAGTATTTGCAATAATTTCATTAAAGCTTTCTGCTTTCAATGAAGCACCACCTACTAATGCACCGTCAATATCTGATTTTGACATTTGTTCTGCAATTGTAGAAGGTTTAACTGAACCACCGTATAAAATTCTGATAGAATCAGCAGCTTCAGCACCTGCAACTTCTTTTACAACATTTCTAATCATTGCAATTACTCTGTTAGCTTCATCTGAATCGCAAGTTTTGCCTGTACCTATTGCCCAAATAGGTTCATATGCTATTACTGATTTTGCAACGTCTTCTGATGAAATTCCTTCTAAAGCAGCTTTGATTTGACCAGCAATCCATTTGTCAGTAATACCGGCTTCTCTTTGTTCTAAGGTCTCACCACAGCAGATAATAGGGATCAATCCGCCTGCTAAGATTGCTTTTGCTTTTTTATTAATCATTTCATCAGTTTCAGCAAAATATTGTCTTCTTTCAGAGTGTCCGATGATTACATAATCACAGCCTGCATCTGCCAACATTTCTACAGAAATTTCACCTGTATAGGCACCTGATTTTTCCCAGTGGCAGTTTTGTCCTGCAATTGAAATTTTATTTCCGCCACATCCGCAGTTGCATTTTACTGTTCTTACAGCACTTATTGATGTAAATACCGGCGCAATTACAATTGTAGGCAATTCCTGCGCTGTATAATCATTGACAAATTCTTTTACACCTTCAAAAACTTGTTCAGCTTCTGAACGAAGTAAATTCATTTTCCAGTTTCCAGCAATAATTGGTTTTCTTGACATAATTTCTCTCCTATGTTCCTGTCACGACATGGATATTATAGAGTGAAAATTTTTTATTTGCAATTAATTATCTCAACTTTTCAGACATATTATTCAAAAAAGAAATTTCATGATAAAATTCAATTATGTTTACAGGAATTGTAGAAGAAACAGGCATAATAAAAAGTTTTAACGGAAAAAAATTAGTTATTGAATGCAAAAAAGTTTTGGAAAATACAAAACTTGGAGACAGCATAGCAATTGACGGCTGTTGTCAAACTGTTGTAAATATGACCTCTGATACTTTTACAGCTGATGTAAGTCTCGAGACTCTTTCAATAACAACTTTTAAAAATTTCAAATCAGGTCAAAGTGTTAATTTAGAAAGAGCATTAACCCCAACAAGCAGAATGGGGGGACATATAGTACAGGGACATGTTGATGGCAAAGGAAAGTATCTTGGAAATATGACTTTCGAAATTCCTGAAGAACTTAATAAATATATTGTCTATAAAGGAGCAATTACCGTAAATGGTGTAAGTTTAACCGTTGCAAAGTGTCAAAATAATACTTTTAGTGTCGCAATTATCCCGCATACATTAGAAAATACCAATTTAAAAGATTTAAAAATTGGAGATTTGGTGAACATTGAAACTGATATTTTAGGCAGATATATTGAAAAATTTTTATCAACAAAAGATAATGTTATAACTGAAGACTTTTTGAAAGAAAATGGGTTTATGTAAAATGGAAGATTTCAAATTTAATACAATTGAAGAAGCAATAGAAGATTTCAAAAACGGTAAAATGATAATTGTAGCAGATGATGAGGACCGCGAAAACGAAGGTGATTTAATTTGTTCAGGACAAATGGTAACTCCAGAAATTATCAAATTTATGGCTGAAAATGCAAAAGGTCTTATTTGCCTTGCAATTTCACCTGAATTAGCAGAAAAATTAGATTTACCGCAAATGGTAGAGCAAAATACTGAGGGTATGAAAACCGCTTTCACTGTGAGCATAGATGCTGCTGAAAAATATGGAGTTACAACTGGTATCTCGGCATTCGACAGAGCAAAAACAATTGAAGTAGCACTTGCACCAGATGCTATACCGTCAGATTTGAGACGACCTGGACATCTTTTTCCATGTGTCGCAAGAAAAGGCGGAGTTCTGCAAAGAACCGGTCATACTGAAGCTGTTGTTGATCTTGCAAGACTTGCAGGACATATCCAAGCTGGTCCGATGTGCGAAATTATGGGTGCAGATGGTCATATGGCAAAACGCGATGAATTGTTTAAATTTGCACAAAAACATAATATAAAATTCATTACTGTTGCTGAACTTATTGCATATAGACTAAAAACCGAAAAAATAGTTACAAGAGAAGCTGAAGCTCATCTTCCTACTGCTTTTGGAGAATTTGAAATCTACGGGTACGTAAATCATTTAACAGGTCAGGAAAGTGTTGCATTAGTAAAAGATGATGGAAGTAATAAAACCCCACTTGTAAGAGTTCACAGTGAATGTCTCACAGGTGATATCTTCCATAGCTTGAAATGTGACTGCAATTATCAACTTCACAGCGCTTTAAAAATGATTAATGATTATGGTAAAGGTGCTTTAATCTATATGAAAGGACATGAAGGTCGCGGTATCGGTATTGTAAACAAAATTAAAGCATACAAATTGCAGGAATGCGGTCAAGATACAGTAGAAGCTAATTTATCACTCGGATTTAAACCTGATTTAAGAGATTATGGCATGGGCGCCCAGATAATCTCTGATTTAGGATTTAACAGTTTTAATCTTATTACTAATAACCCTAAAAAAATAATAGCTCTAACAGGCTATGGACTTAAAATAAATGACGTGGTAAAATTAACTCCTGAAATTAATTCATATAATGAAAAATATATGAATACCAAAAAAGAAAAAATGCATCATATGTTCTAAAAAAATGCATTTTGGGGTAAGAAATATGATAGATACACTTTACGAGGCAAAACCTCTGAAAGAAGATTCTTATAAAAATTTTTCCGCTATATACAACGATTTTCGTAACAGAGCAGTTTTGGAATACAAATTTGAACTTGAGCCTTTAGATTATGAAGGTTTTATTGAAGCACTTGAAAAAGAATTAATAAATTGCATTGTTTTATATGAAAACAATCTCCCGACAGCATTTTTGGTATATACAACAGCTATTTCTGAAGCTGTTGAATTAAATATTATTCATTCTTATAAAATGGAAAATATTATGACCAGAAGTAAATATTTGATAGAAGAATTTTTGCGAGAAACAAGAGAAGACAGAAAAGAAAAAATTGTATGCTACCCAATGCTTGGAGCTCAAAAAACTTTAATCGGTGAAATTGCAAGATTCGGCTTTAAATTTGTGGGAATTGCAGTATTAAGATTTATGATGAGCGGGACAAACTCAAGAGAAATTCTTAAATTGACCGAACTGACAGATTTAAACCCATGTTATAAAATAGTAAGCTGGTCAAATGAATACTTTGATGCTGCTGTAGAAATTGTAAATGAAGCTTTTTCAACAAGTGCAGATGCTTTATTTGATCCAAGATTTACAACCCCTGAAGGTACTTACGATATTATTGACAAAATAACAAATAATATCTATGCTGAATTTTTACCTGAAGCTACAAGCGTGCTTTTATGTAGCGGAGTACCTGTCGGATTTTGTTTTATGAACCTGACAGGCGGACAAATAGCTAATATTCCGATCGTTGCAATAAAAAAAGAACACCAGGGCAAGGGACTTTCAAAACATATGCTTAAAGCTTCAGTAGAACAACTTATTAGATGGGTTGATAATGGTGAAAAACCTATTACCGAAGTCAATACATGTACTGAAACAAATAATTTTCAAGCCTTAAAAATGTATCGACATTTAGGATTCAAAGAAGATTATAACTATCCTCAATCATATCTTCCTACAAGAAAATAGACTTTTTTACAAAAATCCGTTAAAATCATTATATGGAAAACTTTAATCTTGGAAGTCTTATTGCAAAATACGTCAACTACAAACCAATCCAAAAAGGTTCGAGTAGTAATGCAAATCCTACACCTTTCCAAAACACAGCATCCGTTTCAAATACTCCTGCACCATCAGCTGCAGCCAGTTCGTCTTCATCAATACAAATGGGAGCATTAAGCGGGGGAGATCGTTCTGTTTATATAAAAGATTTATTGCAACTCCCAAGAAATATGAATGAATTACTTTTTATGCTGCAAAAAAATCTTAATCAAATTCAATTTAACAGACTTTTTGAGCAGCAAATGGCAGCAAGAAGAAACATGCTTTCACAGATGCAGGCACAAATCCTTGCTCAGTTGCAAGGATTGACTACAAGTGAAATGCAAAGTGCTCTGAAAAGTCAAATTAATACTCAAATGGCGTCAGCTCTAAAAAATCTTCAATTGAGCGCAGGACAAATGATAAGCATAAGCGATATCGCCGCACTTATACAAACAAACGGTAAAGATGCAGTTACAAAATTGATACTGGCAATGGCAAATGCAGCTAAACAAGGGGTTAATGATTTAGGACAAATGAAAGAAACCGCAAAATTAATTAATGCAAGTATTGCGCTTGCATCAACAGATAACCCTGCACAGACATTAAAAACTCTAATGCTATTATATTTACCTTGGCTGCCTTTACATGAAGGTGCAGGGTTTGATTTGGAAATTGAAACCTCCGAAAACAAAGGATCTGAAAATGAAAGTATTCTTATTGTAACTATTACAACAGTAAACTATGGAATTATAATAGCTACAATTATTTTAGAAACTCCTAATTCTGTACATGTAAATATTGAATGCACCGAAAAATTTCCTAAAGATGAATTGTTATTACGTTTAGAAAATGAACAGAAACATTATTCAATGCAATCTATAATTTCATTTGATACTAAAAAAGAAAATAATGAGCTGCAAAAATCAGAGATTACCAGTGCAAAAATTAACATGTCACATACAAATGAAATAAATCCTTATCTTTTACTGACTGCACATGCCATAATTCGCAATACAATGGAATTAGACAGAATGTAAAAATATCAAAATGCGTCTCATTTTTATGAGCCGAAAATTATAATATTATTTAACTTCATTAATTCCAAAAACTATTTTTAATCGAGAAGATGTTCCAAAATTTTAGCATTGTCTTCTGCTTTTTGGATCTGCTGAGCGGTTGTACGACGCATATAAGTTCTTAAAGCTTCACGAATTAACTCACTTCTAGTGCGTTGTTCATTGCTTGCAAGACCATCTACACGACTTAAAAATTCATCTGGCATAGTTACTAAAATTTTTGCCATTTTACATTAACCCTCCATGCTATGATTGTAACATATATTTATCTTTTTGACAAGCTTGTAACAAGGATTAACCCAACTGCGCTATGGACATATGAAAATGATTTGAAATATTATTACTTTGTAATAGAAGAAAGGAGTATTTTTTATGGACGAAAACAACTATGAGAACAGAAATGAGCATAAACATGAAAACTGTTTTTTATGCAATCATCCTGTTATGAAACATGTTTTTATTGCAATATTAACATTTTTAGGAGCATTTGCTGCATTTTATGTAGTTACAGATTGGCACTACAAACAAATGCTTGATCCGATAGTCCAAATGAGAAAAATGGACAGAATGATGATGAAAGAAGCACGTCAGGCAGAAAGAATTGCACACAAAGATATACTAAAAGGTGAATGGCTTGAACATAAAGCAGGGGAAATTGTTCATATAGAAAAAACTGATGACGCATTTAAAATTATTATTAATTTAAGACCGTTTGACAATGATGAAAAAAATGTAGAAGTTACAACCGAAGGCAACAAACTAACTGTAAATGCCGCAGGGGAAACTAAAAAAAGAAATAAAAATGCTATAATCCGCTTTACCCAAAGTTTTATTTTCCCAGAAGAAGCTAAATTATCAGAAATGAGCAAATTTAAAGACGGCGATAAGTATATAATAGTTGTACCAATAGAAGATTAAAAAAAAATACCGGACGAAATGTCCGGTATTTTTATGTTAGAATTAAGTCTATGAAAATACTTATAACTGATGATTCTATAGGCTGGATTGAATATCATTTGAATAATTTAAAGCAAGCTCTGCCTGAAAATACATTATTTGATATTGCCAAATCCGCAAAAGAAGGGCTTGATAAAATAATTCTTAATATTGATACCCCTTATGATGTAATATTTACTGATATGCAGATGGAAAGTGATTTTTTACCTATGTATGCCGGCGAGTGGTTTATAAAACAAATCAACACATACAAAGAATACCAAAATACCAGAATAGTTATAATTTCTGCAGCACCAAATATTAAGGTGATAGCAGAAAAATATGATGTCGAATACTTGCCAAAACCCATGTGTCAGTTAAAAGAAAATTATAAAAAACTTTTCGAAAATGTTTTTTAAAATAGTACAAACTTACTTCAAAAGCCAGGATTCATAATAACAAGGCGGATGTTTGCAAAAAGAAGTTTGTGTCAATATATCTTCATTTATGTAAGGAATAACTTTTTTATACTTAGCAGAATAAACTGTCCGTTCATTATTTATATCAGCAAATGTAAATATCCACCTATCTCTACCAAATTGATTCGGATTTGAAAAACCATTTGTATCTACTAAAAATATGTTTTCTCTAGCACCATATATACACCAGTTTTGTCCACCACCATCTATAAAACACGAAGCTTCACCTTGCATAGGAGCACCATTTTCCATATCAATACCATCTGCGGAATTGCCTGATTGACATGAACCACCACACAAGGTATCGCCTTTTTTCCAGCAGCGGTCTATATCCTCAGAGCCACAATCAAGCATTACTTTGAATTTGGATTTTAATATATTAAATTCCTCTGTTGTAGCTGTAGCAGAAAATTGTGTTGTTCTTGTAAACTCTTGATTTAGTAATGCTTCTTGAAACGCTTGGGATATTTCTGAATATACTTTTTTATATGCTGTCTTAAATTGTCTTTCCTGATAATTCTTGATTAGACCGGGTATAGTCATTGCGGCTACTATCCCGATTATCCCTATTGTTATTAATACTTCTGCCATTGTAAAGGCACTTTTGTAAAAGGCTTTTGATAAAGCCTTTGGGTAAATTGATATAATACCTCTTTTAAAATCTGTTGGCTTTTGTGTAAATCCTGTTTTTTTACCAACTAGGAGCTTATTTTCGGGTGCCCCCCCCCCCCTAATTTCAATCATAGTCTGCATTTCCAGCTCCTTCTCTGTTTGCTATTACTTTATCATTATATCAATTTTTATTACTTTTGACAAGTTGATGTAATTTAAACCCATAAAACATTTCAAAATTAAAGGTGCAACAGTATTACCCGTTACACCTTTTCAGTCGGCTGCAAATTAAGACAGATTCGTGGCGGTCTGTCAGCAACCGTTTTTCTCCATACCCCGCCGCTAATTTAGCATATTTGCAAAAGTGGAATATCTAGCTTTCCACTCCTGTAAGCTATGCACCACGCCCGCATAATCGCAGGAGGACTCGGCTTTAGGGTAAGAAGATTTTATGATATCACTCCTTTTTATCGGAATGTTCATCTTTTTTAGAAGTTTTATCTTCTATTTCGGCATTAGATTTTATCTCCAATTTTTTTGGTTTTTTCTGTTCCATATTTTGTTTTGGAATAGTTATTGTTAAAAGTCCGTCTTTGTATTCGGCAACACTTTCATCAGGTTTTATAGGAGAATCAAAAGAAATTGTACGTCTATATTTGCCATAGCGAAATTCACTAGTGTGATATCTTGCGTTTTTAGCTTCTTCTGCTTTTTCTTCTTTTTCTTCCCTAATTTCAGCAGTTATTGTCATAAAATCATTATCCAATTCGACTTCAATATCATCTTTCTTAACACCCGGGAGCTGAACTTTTACTTTATAATTCTTGTCACATTGCTTAACTTCTACAGCTGGACGCCAGGTCGTTACTTTTTTTATATTAAGAGGATTTGCAAATGCATTTGTCATAAATGTATCACGCAGAAAGTTATTTAACTCCTGATGGATACTATCAAAATACAATTCCGGTTCCCTTATCATTAAATCGTATTTCATATGAACTCCTTTCACATCATCAGAGTAAACTTTTTCTCGGATAGTTTCATTACACCAACAGACTAAATTGTAAAATATTTAAATTTAATCATTTGTTTAATAGAATTAATCAATTTAACTGAAATAATTAACTAAAAAGGAGAATTTATGGCCATTGATGTAGTGATTTTTGACCTTAGAGATGATGAAAGAGAGTTTTTTGAAAAAAACAATCTTCAATTCTTTAACTTTACTTTTTATAAAGAGAGTCTTAATTCTGAATTTGTAAAGACATTACCGCAAGAAATTAAAGATAAGACAAGAGCAATAAGTGTTTTTACAGATTCTTCAGTAACAGAAGATGTTATAAAAGAATTTAAAAATTTAAGAATAATTTCGACACGTTCTACTGCCTATGACCATATAAATAAAAAAGCTGCCTGCGAAAGAAATATCGCTGTTCTTAATGTTCCAAATTATGGAGAAAAATCAGTTGCTCAATTTACATTTTGTTTAATTTTTGCACTGATAAGAAATTTATTACCGGCTGAGAAAAATCATTTCAAAAATGAAGATACTATAGGGCGGGATATTTCCAAAATGTCAATCGGGATTATAGGCACAGGTGCTATAGGCGGAGCTGTGTGTAAAATTGCCGATTTTTTCAATATGAAAATTTACGGATATGATTTGAGAATTAAGCAGGAATTAATTGATAAATATGGTATTGAATATCTCACTTTTGAAGAATTACTTAAAAAGTCAGATATTGTAACCGTATATATTCCATATACTTGTGACAATTTTCAAATGTTTTCAGACCGAGAATTTAATCTTATGAAAGAAAATTCTTACTTTATAAACACTTCTCCTTTAAAATTAGTAAATATAGAAAGCCTTTATAATGCATTAAAAAACGAAAAACTTAAAGGTGCGGCAATTGATACAATAAAATGCCAATATAAAAATGAAATGTGCAACCTTCACAAATCAGTCACAGAAATTTGTAATGAAGAAGAAAAATACTTAAATTTATTAAAGAATATGGACAATGTAATTATTACACCGCACCTTGCATATAATACAAAAGAAGCACTTCATTATATCCTTGAGTACACAATAAACCAAATTCGAGAAAATATTCAGGGCGGAAATATTTATGGAATTATGTAAAATTATTTTTTCATAACTTGAGCAGAAATTACGCCAAATACAAAATCTTTTTTAGCTTTAAATTTAAAACCGCACTTTTCAAAATCTTTTACTAATTCATCAGGAGATGGAAAACTTTTTTTGGATTTTACAAGATAATCATAGGCTGTAATATTTCCTTGAAAAATCTTTGCAAATATTAAAACTGATAAATCAAAAATATTGCTGAAAAAATTTTTATTTCCGAAATCTAAATGTAAAAACTCTCCTCCTGGTTTTAGTATTCTGTATACTTCATACAATGCCTTTTCAGGATTTGCAATGTTTCTCAGACCGAATCCCATTACAACAAAATCAAAACTATTATCTGAAAAATCCAATTCTGTAATATCACTTTTAATAAATTTTACATTATCCAGCCTGCTTTGAGCTATTTTTAACATTTTTTCAGAAAAATCAACACCTGTAACATCTGCTAACGACTGCTCTTTTTTTATTAAAAAACTCAAATCACCAGTTCCGCAACAAGCATCAAGAATTTTTGAATGAGGTCGAATATCAAGCATTTTTAATGATTTTTTTTTAACTTTCTTATGAAATCCGAAAGAAATCAATCCGTTCATAAAATCATATTTTTCTGCTATTGTATTGAACATTAAACGGATATTTTCAGGCGTTTTTGATAATGTCATAAAATGTTACCTATTTTGCAATATATTGATATTAACATATAATAATTTTATGAACATAGGATTTATTCCAATAGACAATCGTCCCGTATGCTATACACTCGCTAAAGACATTACGGCTATCGACAAATCATTAAAATTATTCATCCCGCCTAGAGAACTTTTAGGAGATTTAAAAAAGTATGCAAATACAGAAGAAATCTTTGATTGGATTAGAACACTGCCTGAATTGGATGCTTTTATAATTTCACTTGATACAATTGCCTACGGCGGACTCATACCGTCAAGAAGATGCCCTGATTCTTTTGAAGATATAAAGTCAAGAATTTTAAAATTTAAGGAAATTCTTTCTAAAAAAAAGGCTAAAATTTACGCATTCTCAAGCATTATGAGAATTTCAAACAACAATATCAATGAAGAGGAAAAAGAATATTGGTCCAAATGGGGTAAAAAGATTTTTGATTATTCATACCATACACACAGACTCGGATGCGAAAGCTGTATTACGAATATCATTCCTACTGAAATTCTCGATGATTACTTGAACACGCGAAAAAGAAATTTTGAAATAAATAAAATCTATCTTGAATGGCAAAAAGAAGGATTTTTCGACACTCTTATTTTTTCAAAAGATGACTGTGCTGAATATGGATTCAATGTGCAAGAAGCTAAAATTCTTGAACAGCTGGGAGGATTTACCAAAACAGGTGCGGACGAAATCCCTCTTACACTACTTGCAAGGGCTATTAATAAAAATTTAAAAGTAGCACCAATATTTATTGAACCAGAGACAAAAAACCTTATTTCAAATTATGAGGATGTATCTATTGAAACCTCAGTAAAAGGACAACTGGAACTTGCAGGATGTAAAATCACAAATACAGAAGAAGCTGATCTTCTGCTTTTTATTAATAATTTCAAGGATCATCAAGGCGAAATTGTTATGAAAATAGGTACAGAACCTTATGATAAAATTTGGCAAATTCCTCAAAAACCTTATATGATTGCTGATGTAAGATTTGCAAATGGAGCTGATAATAATTTTGTAAAAGAAATTTTCAAAAATCCTATTGATGAAAATTTTTACGGCTATTCTGCATGGAACACCAGCGCAAATAGTCTAGGAAGCCTTATTTGCGCAGCAAAAACTAAATTTAAAGCACAAAATTTTGACGAAAATGCATTTTTAAAACTTCAGATGACAAGATTCTTGGATGACTGGGCTTATCAGGCAAATTGCCGCCAATTACAGACAACACCTGATACTGAAGAGCTAAAAAAACTTATGACACCTTACAAATCAAAAATAGAAAAATTCTTGTGCAGAAACTTTGATATAGAATACAAATACCCATGGAATAGACTTTTTGAGGTGGAAATTGAATATATTTGAAATAATTTTACTTGCAATAGCTCTTGGAATTGATTGTTGTGTTGTATCATTCTCTCAAGGTCTGATTTTCACATCAAACAGAAGAAAAAACTCGTTTCTACTCGCTCTCACAATGGGAACATTTCAAGGCTTAATGCCTGTTGTCGGCTATTTTTTCGCAAATTTGATAAGTAAATATGTAGAAAATTTTGCTCACATTTTGGTTTTTGCAATATTTCTGATTTTGGGAATAAAATTTATCTTTGAAACTTTTCAAGAAAAAAAAGAAGAAAAAATATGCTGTATAGGCTTTACATGTCTTATATCAATGGGAATAGCCACAAGTATTGATGCACTTGCAGCTGGCGCCAGCTTAAATTTTGCAGGAACCAAAATCTTTATACCCGCAATTATTATCGGAATTATATCTTTTTACATGTCATTATTCGGATTTTGGTTTGGGAATACGTTTAGAAAATTTCCTTCAAAAATTTTGGAAATATCAGGAGGAATTATACTTATTGCACTGGCTATAAAAGCTTTATTTTAAAAAAAGCATGCCCGAAATAAGCTTATAATCATAATCTTTTACAAAACTTAATAATTTACAAAATCATGGAAACCCATGCCCCATGCATGATTTCATGAATTAAATAACTAAGACCATGTAGTAGTTTCCTTTTCGAGGATGTTGACCGCTCAAAATGCACTCAAATGCTTAATTTAAGACTTTTGTTACAAATGTTCATAATCACATGTTGTGCCCTTGAAAAAATCTCCTGATTTTCTATAATGTAATTAAGAGGTGGTCAAAAGACCGCAAGGGGTGGAGAAAACAGCCTATCATACGGCTGGAAACTTTACTATTGTTGTAGCTTAAAGTTTGGAGATAATTAAAATTGTTTAGAAGTAGAGATATGGGTAGAGCCGTTGCCGTCAGAAGGTGGACACCTACGGCATTGGAATGTTATAAAAGGGGATGCAACTGCGAAGGCTGTTTTTACAAAGATTTTTTTAGCGGGTCATCTCAAAAATGTCAAATGAAAGCATCCGTTCTTGAGTTAGTTCGTGTAATTGGAACTCCTAATGTTGAATTGCAACAATTTATTTTAGAAGATTAATTAAAATAAATTTGTTAAATATACATTACCAAAAGCAATATTACCCTTTAAAAAAAAACATAAATATGTTATACTGTATAAGCAGTATATATAGGAGGTCTAGATGCACATACACGTTAATGGAAGAAACATTGAGATTACTGATGCAATCAAAGCTTATGTAAAAGAAAAAATAGGCAAAGTTGCAAACCACTACGACCAAATTCAAGGAATTGAAGTAGTATTATCGGTTATTAAAAACCCTGCAGCATCAGATAGTCATGTAGCAGAAGTTTTGTGCAAAACAAACAGTGGTACAATTAGAGTAGAAGAGGCTGCTGAATCAATGTATGCAAGTATTGATTTACTCGCAGACAAACTTGCAAGACAAATCAAAAAACAAAAGGAAAAAACATCAGGTTTCGACAAATCTTCTATCAGAACAGATGCTGTTATTGAAGAAGAAAAAGAAGAAGCAATTGAAGAATAATTGTTAATTTTCTGATAAAAACAAAATATTAAAAAAGCTCTGAAAAACAAATTTCAGAGCTTTTATTTTATATCTCTTTATAGGTTTTAAAATGCATCTTACAAACTTCATCAAGTCTTTGTCTTCCGTATTTCTCAATAAAATCTCTTGCTGCATCTTTTACTTGTGCTGCGCAGCCTTTAGGGAACTTAATTCCAAACTCACTTTCCATAGCAGAAATTTTATGTACAAAAGCTGCACGAGCAAGCACTGATGCGGCAGCTACAGCTACATCGCTTTCTGCTCTAACCATTTGTTCGAGTTTTATTGTTTGACCTTTTTTCATCAAAGCCGATTTTATCAAATTTTCATCCCCAAATTGGTCTGAAAGTGCATATTCACAATTTTCTTTTTCTAAAATATTTTCAATGGCTCTTGCATGTCCCCAAGCAAGAAGTTTATTTAAATTTTTTATATTACTATACAATTCATTGTATCTTTTATTCGAAATGACAATTACCGTATATGGAGCATTTGTTTTAATTTCGTTTTCGAGATTCAAAATTTTCTTATCTGTAATTTTTTTACTATCTTTTATACCAAGAGATTGAAAGTATTCCGCATTTTTTTTATCAACTAGGACACCTGCAACACATAAAGGTCCAAAAAAATCGCCTTTGCCTGATTCGTCAACTCCAATATGAGGTATGAATATATTTTCTGCCATTAATTTAAGCTCTCCGGAATAGCCATTGGAACCGGAACCGGTGCTTGCGGCGTTGTATTAGTCTGAGACTGTGTTTTATTTTCTTTTTCAGCTTGATTCTGTTTGAAATTTTTTACAACATCTGCAGGTGTCGTAGCTGGTTTTGGAGTTGACTGAGGGAGTGTTGCTTCTGAATTTACTCCTTCTGAGTGAGTCTCAGTTTTTTCATCAGAGACTTCCTCTTCTTTTGGCTGATTTTCTGCCGGAGCTTTTGTATTAATAAGCTCAACTGCTGGATAATCAAATTCCATATTTTTATAAGGAATTGTTGCTACTTTCATAATATCACGCCATATTAAAGCCGGTACAGTCCCACCTTGAATAGCTTTTGAATTGGTTGTATTGTCATCATTACCAACCCAAACTCCTGTAACTATATTTGGAGTATAGCCTATAAAGCTAGCATCTTTGTAATCATCTGTTGTACCTGTTTTACCTGCTGCAGGCTTGCCTATATTTGCAGCAGCACCAGTACCACCTTTTATTACATTTTTAAGCATTGCTGTCATTACAGCAGCTGTATTGTAACTTAACTGATGCGAAGCTTTTACACCTGGTGCACGATAGACAACTTTTCCTCGTGAAGTTTCAACACTTTCTATTGCATAAGGTTCAACAACATATCCACCATTTGCAAATGCTCCATATGCACGTGTAATTTCATATAACTTTGTTCCGTTTGAGCCAAGAGCTATCGTATAATCATATTCCAAAGGTGTTGTTATGCCTAAAACTCTTGCTAATTGAATTACTGAACGAATTCCTACTTCTTTAATCATTCTTGCAGCGCATACATTTGATGAATACATCAAAGCTTTATGTACAGGGATTTTGCCTCGGTATTTATTTCCGTAATTGTGAGGCGACCAACCTCCAAGAGTTATCGGAGAATCATCTATTAAATCATTCGGACTTATTCCTTTTTCAATCGCAGCAGCATATACAAAAGGTTTAAATGCTGATCCAATCGGGCGGATAGCTTGCACTCTATCAAATTGACTTTGAGTATAATCTTTTCCCCCAGCATATGCCAAAATTCTGCCATCTATAGGGCTGAATGAAAATACAGCCGCCTGTTGGTTTTTGCCTCTTAATCCATAAGCATTCATATTTTTTATAATAGCTTCATTGGCAGCTTTTTGAGTTTTAGCATCCAAGGTAGTCACAATTTTATATCCACCTTGAGAAATATCAGTATCGTCAAATCCTAGTTTTTCAAGCTCTGCCATTACTAAATCACAAAAATACGGAGCTTTATTTGTAGTATAGAACCTAGGCATTGAACTTAGTTTAACTTTCGCATCTATAGCTTTTTCATACTGTTCTTTTGTAATATATTTCATTTTATACATTCTTAAAAGAACCTGATTTCTGCGTTTTATTGCTAAATCAAGATTGTTATAAGGCGAATATACAGATGGCGCCTGCGGAAGTCCTGCAATTAAAGCAAGCTCCGGCAGGGTTAAGTCTTTTAACTTTTTATTAAAATAAATTTCAGCAGCTCCTTCAACACCATAAGCACCTGAGCCTAGATATACATTATTCATATACATCTCAAGTATCTGTTCTTTTGATATCGTTTTTTCAATTCGTGCTGCAATTACTAGTTCTTTTAATTTTCTATCAAAAGTTTTTTCATTAGAAAGGAATAATATTCTTGCAAGTTGTTGCGTAATAGTGCTAGCACCCTGCACAAGTTTTCTAGCCAAAAGGTTTTGTACAGTAGATCTTGCAAGTCCGTATATATCATATCCGTTGTGATGATAAAAGTTTTTGTCTTCTGTTGCTATAAGTGCGTTTATAAAGTCTTGAGGAACATTTTTTATTTCCACTTTTGAATAAGTATATGCCGTAAAAGTTTTTATTATTTCACCATCATGTGAATAAAATTTTGTGACAATATTAGGCTTAAATCCATCAAGATTATTTATCGGCGGTAAAGACGATAAATATAAATTGAACGATACACCCGCAGCTAATATAAACGCTACACTTAAAATAAATGTTATTTTTACTGTTTTTAAAAATTTATTTTCTTTTCTCACTACACACCTTAACGCTGAATCTTTATCAGAATTTGACCTTTTTATCCTTAACATTTTAATTTATTATTCCTTTTCATTACTTACATAATTTTAGTATAAACTTTAGTCATAGGCAAGTTAATAACAATTTGGTATATAATATTTTTATGTTTGATTTTATTCTATCGATAATAAATGAATTTCGTTCATATTTTGTACCTGAAAAAATAATCTATGAAGTAACAGGTGAATGTAAAAAATGCGGAAAATGTTGTAACTACATGTACAGTGTCGATACTTATACCGAAAAAGAATTTAAAATAATGCAGTTTTTATTTCCTAAATACCGAAGATTTTATATAAAAGGTAAGGATGAAAACGGGAATTTAATTTTTGCCTGTAAACTTGTCACCCCTGAAGGACTATGCTCTGATTATGAGAATAGACCGCAAATGTGTAAAAATTATCCTGCAAAAAAATTATATTTCCCCGGAAAACTTCATGAAGGCTGCGGGTACAATGTGAAAATCAAAACATTTAAAGATTATTTAGATAAAGATAAAAAATAAACTTAACAAATTTACTTTAGTAATATTTTTCGATAAAATTAAGCTATGAAGAACAATTTTAATTTACCTGAGAACATATTCCCTGAAGCAAAAGTAGAATTAGAAAAGCTTTTAATCGGGAACAGAAATTTTGTAAATGGTACACCGACATTAAAAAACATGTCACTTGAGACCTTAAAAAAATATGCATTTCATCAAGAGCCTTACGCATGTGTACTCACCTGTTCAGATTCAAGAGTAGCCCCCGAAATTATATTTGACTGCGGAATTGGTGAAATATTTGTAATTAGAGTCGCAGGGATGACTACAGGACCTAATGTTATTGAAAGTGTTGAATATGCAATAAAAAAGCTTAATGTTCCTCTTTTGATACTTTTAGGTCATGATGACTGCGGAGTTATGAAATATGCAAAAGAACATTATCCTGAACCGGTAAGAGAATTTTCATCAATATTAAAATGCGTATATCCCGTATTAGATAAAAAAGAAGATATAAGCTGTCATAATTATTTTGCGCAACAGCATACAATATGGGTAAATGATTACTTAATGAAACATTCAGTAATAGTCAGTGAAGCAGTAAAGAACAACAAATTATATATAGCAAATTGTCACTTTGACCATTCTACAGGTTCAGTTAACCTAATTTAATAAAAAATACCCTTATAAATAAGTGTATTTTAATAATTTTTTTTAATGGCATCCGTTTGGGGAAGTTTTTAAATTCTCTTCGCCATATGAATCGTTAAATTCATTTTTTTCATAATCATTAGAATTTTTAGAAATCATACAAAAGCCACTTTCAAAAATACCATTTTTATCCAATTCACAAGAATCTTTTTTATTTTTTATTTTCTGAATAATTTCATCAAACTTCCCGTTTTTTCCCATAACGATAGCTGTAACTACAGCAGCAGCCAACCCTATAAAGAAAACTCCGCCAATAAATTTGATACTCTTGTCCATAAAATCTCCTTTAAATAATTTTTAACCAATAATTTTATACAGTTACTTTCTTATAAACAATTTTTATAAATCTTTCATTCACTTATACGGTTACGATAATTTAATTAAAAATTAATATTTTTTATCGATTTAAGTGGTAGAATTTAGTTAGTAAGAAAAAGGAGAAAAATTATGATTTCAGAAAAATTAGAAAAAGCATTTAACGACCAAATTAACAAGGAACTATATTCAGAATATCTTTATCTTTCAATGCAAGCATATTTCGAAAGACTTAACTTAAAAGGGTTTGTAAATTGGATGTCAGTACAAGTACAAGAAGAACATGCACATGCTATGGGTATGTTTAACTATTTACAAGAACGCGGAGGCAGAGTAGAGCTCGAAGCTATTGATAAACCGCAAGTAGATTGGTCATCACCTTTACATGTATTCGAAGAAGTTCTAAAACATGAAGAATATGTGACTTCAAGAATTAATGCATTAATGGATGTTGCAGAAGAAGTTAAAGACAGAGCTGCTCTATCATTCTTAGACTGGTACCTAAAAGAACAAGTAGAAGAAGAATCAAATGTAGGCGGAGTATTAGCAACATTAAAACTTATCAAAGATGATGCAAAAGCTTTGTTAATGCTTGATAAAGATTTGGCTGCAAGAACTTTTGTAGCTCCCGTTATTGGCTAAGATTTTTTAATACGAAGAATAAGACCTTTTGAAATCAAAAGGTCTTTTTTTATCTGTTCAACTTGACAATTGTGATTTAGATTATTTGTTGTAAAATTATTTTATGATTAAAACAATTTCAAAAATATTTTTAATGATAGTGCTTTTGACATCCTCAGTTCTAGCAAGTGAGGATTTTACACAAGTACGTGCAAGTCATATCCTTGTGAAAACCGCCAATGAAGCTATGGAAATTAAAAAACAAATCGACAATGGCGGAGACTTTGAATATTATGCAAGACTTTATTCAATCTGTCCATCTGGTCAAAATGGTGGTGATTTAGGATATTTCGGACACGGACAAATGGTACCTGAATTTGAGAAAAAAGCTTTTTCTCTTCCTGTAGGTGTTGTTTCTGATCCTGTATTTTCGCCGTTTGGCTGGCATTTGATTAAAGTAACTGACCATAAATAGTTTTTTATTTTGGATTTTAAAAATCCAATTATAGAATTTTGTATTAAAAAAAATTATTTAAATTGAAAAATGGTAAATATTTTTTAATCAAATATTAACAATAAAAATCTACAATAGACAACTATTAGATACTTAAAATTACAATTACAATTTATATGTCTAAAACGCACTAAAAAAGCCACCTTTAACAGGTGGCTTAAATGGAGGAGGAGGTGGGATTCGAACAAATATTTCTGCTTTTTGTAGTTTAAAATTTTATCCCGTAATCTCCAGTATTGTTTAATCTTGAAAGTTCTTACTTTTGGCAGTTTTTAATAATTTTTAGGGACTATTTGTAAAATTAGTCCCTTTTTAGTCCCCTATTTTTATGTTAGTATTAAATAAATAGGGATATTTAAAATGGTTGAAACAAAACAAAAAACTATAAACAATGAGATTGTTTTACAATGTTTACTTGAAAATGCCTTTGATTTTCTTGAACGAGGGATAGAACAATTTGAACATGAGCCCAAATACTCTGTGATAAATTTTTGTTCCGCCGTTGAACTATTTTTAAAAGCAAGGCTATTAAAAGAGCATTGGGCTTTAGTTGTAGCTAAAAATCCTAAAATGGATGAATTTCTTAAAGGGGATTTTAAATCCATAAATTTTGTAGACTTAATTCCTGCAATAAAAAATATTACAAATGAAAATATCCATCCAGATGCACAAAAATGTTTTGCAAATTTAGCAACACACAGGAATAAAATGGTTCATTTTTATCATGCTATTACTAACTCGGACTCTACCACAGATGATATTGAAAAGATTGTAATTGAACAATGCAGAGTGTGGATACATTTAAAACAGCTTTTTGCAACTTGGAATTTTATTTTTTCTAAGTATGCAAATAAAATTGACAATTTAGATAAAGAAATGCAAAAAGCAAATCGTCAAAAATATTTACAAGCAAAATTTGAGAAATTAAAAGATGAAATAAATAGAAAGCAAAAAGAAGGCAGTATATTTATAAATTGTCCAACCTGTTCATACTTATCAATGCTCGAAGAAAATGTATCAGAAAATATATATAAAGGACATTGTTGGGTTTGTGATAAAAAAATGACATTATTAAAAATAAATTGTCCTGAATGTGATAATGAAATAATAGTTAATGAAAATAATATTGAACAAGATTCAATACTTTGTGAAAATTGCAAACATATTTTAACAAAAGATGATTTGTTAAATATAATGGATTCTAATCCACCAACAAAAGATAATTATTTTGAAAAATTCCCAATAAATTGTAGTTATTGTGGTGGCTATCATAGCGTAGTTGAACATAATGATAAGTATATATGTCTTAATTGTTTAGAATATGACGATAATATTGAATATTGTGAATGGTGTAGTGAAGGTCAGCTTGGAGGAGATTTAGAATATAGTTTTGAAGCAGGGTGTGAATTTTGTGAAGGACATGCTGGTTGGCATAATAACTATGAAGATGAATAACTATAATATATCCCATTATTTAATTAAGTATTCATATCTAAAAATAAATGTGAAATATGCAATGGTAATTGACACTTCTCTCTAATATGTGTGGAAGTATAGCTATTATTATATTCGTCTATATTTGTACTCGTTTGTAATTTTTCTGTTTCATTCTTTTTATATACATTAATAAGTTTATCATTAATATCATTTACAATTTCAGCTATTTTGTCAGTTTTATAAACTTTGTTCGATTTTTCTATAAAACCAATCATCCCACAAACATCCAACCTACATACATATTTTTCAGATATAAAACGATTCATCCCATTTTCTATATATGCTTTGTTTTTTGTTGCAAAACCATCTAATCTTTTACATTCAATAATGAATTTGTTTTGTTCTTTTGTAGAAAAATTTGAAGAACAAGGTATTGTGATTTTTATATCACAATAACCAACCGTTTTATCTGTAGTTTCATCAATTTCTGCAGATTCTGCATCAAAAACATATTTTGCAATTCCATAAGTACCTTGATTATTTTTTATGTATTTAAGTAATTTGTTTCTTAATATTTCTTCCTCTAATCCTTCTAAATTTTTTTCACTTTCAACCAATTTAAAATGAGCTTTTACACAAGCGGTGAGTATTTTATTAAATTGAAGTTTATAAGTTTTATTCCTTACAAACTTTTTAGCAGACAACTTATTCAGGGAGTTCAAGTTCAGCCTCCCATATAGCATTTGAAAATTCGTTAACATCTAATCTGGCAATGGCTTTATGCCAATTCTTATATTCATTTGTTTTTATAACAAAAAATGAATTTTCATTAAAACCTTTTATTTCTTTCTTTATATAAATTTCGTTTGTAATATCATTTATTGAAACATCTGAAACAATTTTTATAATATTTTCAATTTCTTTATTTTCATAAAATGTTATTGGCGGTTTTTCCATTTGTTCTGCTCTAGCTTTAAAATTGATTAAGGTACAGTATTGGAAAGGATATATATCAACACTAAAATTTTCATATTGCTCTGCAAATTCTTCAATAAATATATTTGCATATTCTTTTAATTGTTTTTTTGAGACCCTTTTAAAAGGTATTGGTTCTTGAATTTGAGAAGTACTATCCCCAAATCGCCAAATAGGAATTGAAATATTTATAGCATAATCTATTAAATCCTCTTCTGTTTTTGAAATATTATATATCTTTTTTATTTGATGATTTATAGCTACCATCAAACTTTCTTTTAATAATTTCTTATTTTGATTATCTTCTAAACTATCAAAAATAGTATTTGCTCTACAAGAGGAACATAATTCATGCATTTCTTTTACATAATTAGCCAATTCTTTATCAAATTGATAAGGAACTTTTAAATACTCAGAAATATGAATTTGGTTTCTTTCTACTGCTACTGATGATGAAGTATTCATAATATAATAGGTAAAAAACGAAGAATTAAACAAACCACATAAATTAAATACCTTATCTTCATCATAATCCTTGAATTTAATAGAAGATACCGAATCTGTATAAACCATATCTTTAATTGCAACAGCAGAAACACAAGATAAGTCAGGAGAGTTTCCTTTTTTTATCAAAACCATAGGAGCCTTAAATAATTCCATTTTATTTGCTTTATTTCTATGCAAATTATCAGCATTGAAAGGTTTTAATTCATTATACTCAATACAAAATGGTTTTAATTGTTTCTTCTTTGTATCTAAATAAAGCTTCCCATTTAATAATTCAGCAGACATTTTACTACTGCCACTTAATTGAATTCCTTCACCACAAATAAGCTGATTTTTTTGTTTATTTAAAAACTCATACTCTTCAATAAGTCTTTTTATAAAATAAAAGTCTAAAATGCTCCCATACAAAATTACTTTCCAAAGCCAATCATATTTACAAAATAAACTTTGTCGAATATACTTAATATCATTTTTTTCAATTAATAAAATTTTAAAATATTTAAAGTATAAATTAGGCTTTATACTTGTATATATAATATTATTATCTGTTTTCTTATTCCCTGGACAATACGAATATGTAAGAATAGATACTGGAGGAATAGCTGCATTAAATATTTGCTTTCTTACAGGAGATAACTCAAGTATTTGTTTTATTGTAAAATTACTTAAAAAATATTTTCTATAATTACAAGCCTTCATATTATAAAAAATTTTACTAGTAATAACCATTGAAACAACTGTTTGTTTATTACAAAAATCTTTTACCCTTGCCATAAAACTTTCTGCAATTTGGTTATCATTTACTGGAATATTATTTTTTTTGTACCAGTTGTTATGTAAGCCTTCTTTTATATCACCATAAGGCGGATTTGATAAAATGAAATCAAGATTCTTTATTTTATTATTAAAACAATTTGATTCATCAAAAAAATCATTTACAAAAAAATTATTATCTTTTAAATGCGGAAACTTAAAATTTAAAATACTGCGTGGATCTTGGTAATCTAATAAAGTTATGTATAAAGAAAATATTGCTATATTTATTGCATCTTCATCTTTGTCTATTCCAAAAATATTGTTTTCAACTAACTCTTTTAACCTTTCAGGACTAATCTTATTTTGAGTTATATTTTCTTCTTTATAGATAATTTTTCTTAAAGATTCAATTAGGAATATCCCTGAACCACAAGCAGGGTCCAAAATTTTACAGTTACTGTTATTTTTATTTTTATCATTTAAAAAAGGAGATACTGTTGTATTAATTATATAATCAACCAAAAATGTCGGTGTATAATATGCTTTATTCTCATATTGTTTATAATTCAAAAAATTCTCATAAATACTACTTACCAGTTCTATTGGAATTATAGAAAAATCAAATGGAATAAATAATCTTAATTGTCCATTAATATCGCTATCATAAAAGAAACCTTTAATAATATCCATATATTCATCTGATAATAAAGTGTTTTCATTTTTTTCTATATCAAATAAATCACCATTAAACTCTTTTTTTAAGTAACGAAATAATTCATATAATGAATCTTTATTTTCAAAAGAATTCTCTATCATATTAGAATTATCCTTATTTACAGATATCTTTCTATCTTTTAAATATTTAAGGAAAATAATTCTGGATAGCAATTTTGTAGCAAAAGATGGATGCATTCCTTTTTTTATTAAGGCTTGTCTATAACTAATTATGTGTTGAAATAATAAAGTGTTAACTCTATTTTTATCTGTAAACTTATTTCTATATTTAGAAAAAATTTTGCCCGTATAAAGATTTTCATATGAAAAATTTTGAAAATCTTTTACTGATTTTGTTAAAATAGATAACTTATGATTGTTAGTATCAAAATCAAAAGCATTGTAAAAAACAATTTCATTTGCCGTTGATACAACAATAATGGGTGCTTTATCGAAATTCCAAGTTTGTTTTTGAATATTTTTTATTTTATCTTGACTATTATGTTCATTTTCTAAATTGAAAAATAAGATCAAAGGTTCATTTTCCATACAAAAAATGGATTCAGGTTTCATTTCATCAATAGCATTTTTATAACGCAAAGAAATATTGTTAAGAGGATATTGTTCTATTTTATCTAATCGAATAAACTCTTTCTTACCAACAAGGTTTAAATCGTTATATAACTTTTCTAAATTACTTGTCATATCTTCCTAATTAATTTTGACCATCATTAAGATAGTTCTGTACAGAACTAATATAACATAAAAAGTAAAAAATTTATATAAGAACTTGACAAAATTTTATTTTTGTATTTTTTCTAATAGTTCCTGCCTTTTAACCCTGCATAAAACTCATCCATTTTATTTGCGACCTGTGCTTCTTTGGATTTAATTATATGTGAGTAAGTATTCAGGGTTACATTTTTATCTGCGTGTCCTAATCTTCCGCTTACGGTTACAATATCTTCACCCGATGAAATCAGCAGGCTTGCGTTAGTATGGCGGAGTTGGTGAAATGTTATTTTGGGTAAGTTATGACGGTTTAAGAATTTTGTAAACCATTTATACGGCAACTGTGTGCTTATAGGGCTACCGTCTTCGTGCAAGAATACATATTTACCATTTTGCCAAGCTGTACCAAATTTTAACCTGTTTTCATTCTGTTGTTTTTTGTATTCCTTCAACAGAGATATTACTGTTTTTGAGGCTGTAACGGTTCTGATACCTGCATCTGTTTTAGGTCTTCCCTCAATATTACCGTAGCCTGTAATATAATGCCGTTGTTTGTTAATATTCACTTCGCAGGTGTCAAAGTTTATATCTTCCCACTTCAACCCTGTAAGTTCACCCTCACGTAACCCAATATCTATAGCAAGATAAATCATTGTCATATACATTAATGGTTCACTTTTCAAGCAGTTGAGCATATCTGCCACTTGTTCATCATTGTAATACTTTGCTTGTGACTTTGTTACTTTTTGCGGTTTTGCTCTTTCAGCAGGATTATTCATTAGGATATTCCAATCAACAGCGGTTGAAAGTATTGAATGAATTACAATATGATGATTTTTGATTGTTTTTCGATTCAGTTTCTTTTCTGAATTACACTTGAACATTCTGTTGAAATCTAATTTATAGCAATTACAGAGCTTTTGAGCGGTACTGTAATTTGTTGCCATGCCTGTCTTTAACCTTCTGCAAGTTTTAGACGATATACCTGTAGTTTTGATTATATGAGAAAGTGTCAAAGGTTCAAGATATTTTATTAGAGCTTTGGTAGGAGTAAATCTGCCGTCAAGTCTTACTCCTGCTTCATCAAGATTGTTGTAAAACTGTATCAAGTGATGAGGCTGTAATTTACCGAGTTTAATATGTCCGATAGCAGGCAAAATCCGTTTAAGCATGATTTTATATGATTGTAATGTTGTAAGTGTAAGATGTTTTTCTGCGTAATCTGCTAACCACCTTTGCGTAAAGGCTTCAAATGTGATTTTTTCGCCGTCTAAGTAAACTCCGTTCAAGACTTCGTTTTCAAACATCACCATTTGACGGTTAAGCTCTTTTTCAGCCTGCTTAGCGGTTAATGTTTCATCCAGTTTAATTGTTTTTCTTTTGCGAAGTTTTTTGCCTTTGGAATCATACCCCTGACAAACGGTTAATCTATAAGTAAATTTACTGATTTGTTCATAAAATGCCATTTTATTTTCCTTCTTATCATTTTTTATTATCTCCCTTTTCCATAACTTCCAGCTTCATTTTCTTAAAAAAGAATGCAGGGCAATAGATTTCAGGTATTACCCTGCCTCGTAATGTTATTCGCGTATTATCCTCTTAAACATTGGATATTTTGACAGTATCTCATCGGATACTTCGTCAGCCTTGTTGCTACTACCTATATTCAAATAAAAAGTTTTGTATTTGCTTAGTTCAATATCTGACATCACTTCTGCTAGTGAGTCTAAACCGTCAGGCGATAAGACTATGTGATAAAATGCACCAAGTCCCTCTCTATTGAGAAATTGCCATAATTGAAAGCCCTGAAAATAATCTCTCACAACTACTATTATTGATGTAAGCAATGAATATGAGTTAATCATCGCAAGCTTTGAAGTTGTTTGGGACTCATAATATTTAGAGCTGTTATCGTCTAAATTGATATATTTGATGTTCATTACCTCTGGAGCTTCATAGACTGGATATTGAGTAGTAGAGTAGTTAAATACTGGAATGCTCAAAATTTCTTCATTCAGTCCTAACTCCATTTTCATGACGGTTTGCTTTTTAATTCCGTATTTTTCGTTTAGAAATTTTAACTGTACATTTGATTTCATAAGTTGCTCATTCAGCGGACTATAAGCTAGATATAGTTCATGTTGCTTTGGCGGGTCAGATACCTCCTGATAACCTCGTGAAAGGATGTCAACAGGAATAATGCTTTTTGATATAGGGTTATCAATCGGCATATTTGCGTATAAGATTTCTTCGGTGTCTTTTGCCTGTTTTTCATTTATGTAATAAGCTCTACCGCCTAAAACATTATTTACCCAGATGATTGATTTTTCAAAAGAATCATACATAAACTCTTGCCCCTCTGTTTGCTCCTTGTAAGAGTTAATCAATTCTTCTTTGGTAAAGTATTTACCTTCATTTCGGTTAAAGTTTTCCAAAAGATAATCTTCAAATGTTTGTCTGTTTTGCATTTTTAGTTTTGTCATTTTTTGTTTCCTTTCTTTTTTTAATTTGTTAAACTATTTTTTATACATTTCAAATAATGTTCGTTAAAATCCTTACATCCACATTCTGTGGTAACACGCTCAAATATCGGATATTTAGCGATGATTTTCTCAGCAACTTTGTTACCTTCCTCATCATTATCGACATACAGGCAAAACTTTTTATACTTTGAAAAATCGACCTGTGAAACGTGTTTTAACAGGGATTGAATACCATTTGACGGTGTAACAATGTGATAGTATTTAATTTGTTTTTGTTCTTTAAGATGCTGATAGAGTGCGTAACCATCGAAATACCCCTCTACAACAGCTAATATTTCCATCGCTGGTTTGTACGAGTTAATCATAGCTAACCCCGTCGGAGTTCCTTTTTCACGAGTTAAGCCCTCTTTACTGAAATTAAACGGTCGGTATTCAAAGCCCAAAATAGTATTTGCCCTTTCCGTTGAATACTGAAATGTAGGTATAACCCACCTTTTCTTATTCATATCAACTCCAAGTTTTACATCTTTAGCGGTTGATAAGTTTAATCCTCTTTTTTTGAGCAGGATAAAAGGTAGAATATCTATTGTTAAGAGCTTTTCGTTGCACTCTTGCATATATATCTTAAATTCAATCTGTTTTTGTATTGAGAAGATATGCTTGTATCTGTCATCTTTGTTATAATTCGCATTAACCGGTTTAAGATTTAATTTTCCCTTTTTTAGTATTTCTTTAAGTATTTGTGGTGCATGGCTCTCATCAGCAAAGCACCATAACACACCTTTTTCGGCATTGAATTTTAAGTTATCTCTACCTGTATCCTTGCAGAGGGGGCACTGCCACAGATATTCGTCACCTGATTGTTTTTCAGGTTTGCCTAATACAGCGGTTAATAATGCTAATGTTAGTTTATTGATTTGTGCCATTTTTTATTCCTCATGATTTTTGCGGTAATTGCGGTCAATCCCAGTATTAATTTGCATTTTGACAAATGTTAAGGCGGTAATTGCGGTAATTGTCTTTAAACACAAGTATTACAGGGATAGCCGTTATACCTTGATTTAGATTAAATCCTCAAGTTCTTGAATGCCGTCGCTCAAAGCCTCTGATTTTATTGGGATTAGAGCGTATTTAGCACCTGAATTACCTGCGGGAGTTTCATTTAGGATATACCCTCTTGAAGTTGCTATCAGGCTGATTGATTCAATAAGAGCTTTAAAACTCTTATTGAATTCCCTTTTTGATAAGCCTGAAGTACTGAAATAATTCTGTTTCAAGTCTGTTGTTGTAAATTCTTTGCCCTGATGTGCTATAAAAAACTCAAGCAGACTTTCACAGTTAGATTCAAGATTTTGCTCTATCTTTAAAAATTTGCATAAGTCAATGCTTATCATCTCGACGGTATCGATTGCCTGCTTTACATCTTTTGGCAAAATAACAAACTCGCAAGGATGGTTAATGCAGGCATAGATAGCTGAAAGCCTTATGACTTTTAATTCCCTTGATGGTATTTCAATAGCAAGCAAAGGATTTTCTTCCTCGCTTTCAAGCTTTTGCAAGCTTATTATGTATGGATAAAGAACTTCATCGTATGCTTCATCTGTCAATGTATATATTGCATTTAGTTCAATTTTTTTAAATATTTCAAAAAAATGTTCTCCTAATATTTTTAAATTAACACCGTATTTATCTTTAGCCAAGCGAGATTTTTTTGCATCAGTTTCTATTGCGTAGGGCTCTTTAACTGCCTGATAACCTAATAACAGGCGTCTTATAAACCCTGTTTTCAAATCTGTATTAAAAGCTTCTTTCAAATTACACTCAAATAGTGATGGGTCAGAGGACAAAAGTAAATTGACAGGAACATCTTCAATATTTCTTTTTCGTGGTTTTCCCTGCGTACACTTTGAAATAATCTTGCTATCGTAAGCATGGTAGAATTGGTAATATAATTGCTTTTGGTCTAGTGTTGAATTAGCAAGAAAGTTCCAAAATTCGGAGTGTTCAATAAATAAAGAGCCTATTCCTATCTGAGAAAACAGTTCTGCATCACTAGTAAGTCCTTCTTTTGTTCCATCAGTTATTTCAAGTACCATTTCTCGGAGTTCTTGTTGTTCACTTGATTTTGTTTCTTGGTTAGTTTCGTTGGCTTTTCTATTTTTGAATTTTTTAAATTCTTTATAACACCAGTTACGAAACTCTGTAAAAACTAAGGTGTCTAAATCGTTAATTATTTTATCTTTACCAAAACCTGAACCCATTAGAACGGTAACAAAAATATTCGGGAATTTCACATTTTCAAATTCTTTATATCTTATCCGTTTTGCTGTTACTGCTTGAGCAACCTTCACAATTACAAAGAGTAAAATTATGGTGGTTGAAACCCAAGGATAACGAGCTTTTATTGTTATTGCTAAGCATTGAATAAGTTCAGGACAATCAGGAAGTTTAACTGTTACGTCACTATATTGTGAGAGATAAGCAGCACAATTCAGTTTAGATATTGCTTGAAACGATGCTTTAATGGCTACTTTTTCCATATTAAATCCCTACCTTTCTGATTTTATTTGTATTGTTATCTTGTTCTTCTGTTTTGGCTTCTGTTTCGCCGTTGTTAAGATACTCAATCAGGCTATTCAAATTAATCAAATACTTTTTACCGGCTTTGACGTACTTAACCTTACCTTGCAGGACTAGTTGACGAATATGGTATTTTGCAAGTTTGACGATTTTTGCACATTCGTTAATTGTTGCCATTTTTGGCAGCTCAAAATTCCCTGTCATGGGCTGTTCTCCTTTTCTCATTTTTTTGCAAAACGCTCTATAAACAAGCGTTTAAGTTATAATATTTTATGTATACAATGATACAGCAAGCATTTTAAGCAAGTCAATATGCTCAAAACCTCAATTTTCCTAAATCTTTCGGGAAGGAAACTATTGCCTGCCCGAAGGTTAATATTTCTTAATAAATTCATTTTAATGGAAATAATATTAAATATTTTGCTTAGTTAATTAAGATTGATACAAAAAATACAAAAAACTGAAATTAAAAATTCACAAAGCTATCTTATACTTTTATAAAACTGATACATCAGCTTAATATCAACTTTTTCAGTTCTGATGGCTTCCATTAATTCTTTTTTTAGCTCCTCTTTTTCATCAAGATGTTTGAAGTTAAAAAGTTCTGTTGGCTCGACTTCAAGGGCAGTTATAATTTTTGAAAGCGTTTCGGCTGTAACAAAGTTATTTCCGCATTCAATCTTACTCAGGTTTCGTTCGCCTACATCAATCATCTCTGCAAGTTGTTCCTGTGTTAAATTTTTTCGCTGACGGAGTTCTTTGATACGTTTGCCTAAAAGTTTTTTAATATCTACGTTATTTTCCATTTTGCCCTCTTTGCTCTTATAATAATCTATTCGCACTGTTAAAATAACGAAACAAAAAACTCTCTATGTCTTGACAAAGAGTTTTTAATTTCTGATAATAGAGTGTATTAGTTCTGTTAAATTGGAAAAATTTGCTTTTTATGGCGTGTAATGTACAAGGATTAACAAATGGAAGTAAGTAAAAAGAATAAACTTAACAAAATTGTTAAAGAGATAGAGACGTGCCAAGCCTGTAATTTATGTAAAAATAGGATAAAATCAGTAGTTTCAAGAGGTAATGAAAACGCAAAAATTATACTAATCGGTGAGGCTCCCGGTAAATTAGAAAATGAAATCGGGAAACCTTTCGTTGGGAAGTCCGGACAGCAATTAAATGACTTACTTTCTAAAGTTGGTTTCAATCCAGAGCAAGATATTTATTTTTGTAATGTTGTAAAGTGCAGACCTGTGAGAAACAATAAAGACAGAAAGCCTAATAAACAAGAAATAGAAGCTTGCGTAAAATATCTTAACGCACAGATAGAAATTGTTAAGCCTGAGATAATTATACTTTGCGGAAATACAGCAAAAAAGATTTTTAAAATTAATAAACCTCTGAAAATGGTTCATGGCAGTTGCATTGACTATAAGGGAATAAAACTCATTCCTGTGTATCACCCTAGAGCCAGTATTATTGATGAGGTTAAATTCAATGATTTAAAAAAAGTAAAAAAGTTGAGAGGTTAATTATGAAGAAGCTAATATTTAATATTTTTGTCATGATGTGTTTAGTTTTGTCTGCTCCTTTATGCTTTGCGATTGATTGGACAGCTCCGGCTCCTGCATATTTCCCAAAAGAAAAATCAACACCAAAACGATATTCGTCACGTGCTACAATTCAGGCTTTTTATGACCGTTGGGCTGAAAGTATAGGAAAAGATGTTCAAATTAAAACTTTTGATGCTGAATTTACAGGCATAGGTTATAAGGAAGACATAACAAACGATGTCTTTCCTAAAGCGATTATTCCAAAAACAGCAGATAAGAATTTTATTGCCTGCAATATTTATAGCGGTGTATTAAACGCTAGTGCATATAAAAAGTTAAAAAGTCCTTTATTATATGATTCTGAACATAATATTTGTGTTGCAGCTGTTGCTGTTAGAGATTATTCCAATACGGATATCCCTTACTTTGAAGAACCAAGAGAAATGCAAAATATTGTAAGTATATCCGGATATTTCCCTGATATTCCACATGGCAGTATTAAGTTAAGAGAAATTGCATTAATTCCAAGTAATGTTCAGGATGAAAAGAAAATTAAAAAATATGTTAGAGAAACAATGAAGTTATATAAAAAATTTCTAAGAGCAGAGGAATTAGGTGTTTCCATAGATAAAGTTCCGTCTCAATTTTCTCAAACTATGCAAAAAGGTCTGATTGATATACTTGAATGTGCAGGAGGTCTATTATTAAATCCTTAAAAATATTTTTTTCAACAACACTAATAATTTTATTTATGCAAGGTATAACATTTGCAAGTGGAAATGTTACATATAAAACAGTAGGCAATACGACTACTTTTTATTCCGGCGGAAAGGTAGTTAGCACATATAGAACAAAAAGTATGCCAAACGGTTTTGTTGAAACAGAAACTTGTTACGGTGATTTATGTCATTATGAAGTTATGACATCTATGATGGCAAAAAATTATATTTATACTATAAAAAATCAATTAGAAGTTATTTGTGCTTTTGGACAGTCTTTCGAAAAACAAAAGAAACAAGAGCAAGAACGGAAAAGAATTATACAAGCGAACAAATCAATCATTGTAAAACAGGTTACGGTAACAACCTCTAAAGGTGAAAATATATCATTACAAGAAGATAAAAACGGCGATGATTATTTAGTTATAAATGGCAAAAAAGTTGCAACTATTGGTCGGGGGATTGCGACATATAAAGATGTTGTTTATGACCCTTATCCCGAAAATTCCCAACTTGAAAACATAATCGCAACAGCTCAAAGAGAAGATACTTATAAAATGAAGAAAAGGAGTTATGAAGAAATTATCTATTCCTCTACTGACCTTTGCGATTTATTCAAAGTTGTTTATAAATTGAGAGTTGAATATGGTGTAAGCTATGAAGATGCACAAAAGTTAATGACTTTCGGGATAGATAACAGGCATTACAAACCGAGTGATTTATTGTTACCGAGCGAAAAGCAGGCTATTAAATTTCAAAAAAATCGTGAAAGTACTTCGGAGAAACTTAAAAATGTTACTTTCCCCAAAATTTAGAAGATAAATATAGATAAATTATTGAACTAAAAAATACTTTTTGACTAGAATAGGCTTTTGCCTGTACAAATAAATCTTTTCAACTCCATTGTCAAAAAGCCAAAATTTATTCAGCTTATTAGCAGAATAAATAATTTTAAATTCCTTTTTATCATCTTCAACCTGCAAAAGTAAACTTATAATATTTTCTACTGCTTTTTTACAGATTGGAATACTTTGTACAAGCTGTGTTCCTTCATATTCCCAATAAGGAATTTCTTCTATATTTGCTACTGTAACTTTTTTCAGGTCAGCTTTTTTACTTAATTCTAGCCTATCAATGACTCCGTACTTTTGATAAAGTGAGTCAATTCTCGGGTCACATGTTCTTAATGATTTATTTAATTCCTTGCTTATTTCAGTAAAACTAAGCCCAAATTTCAAACCTTGTAATATTTTAAATTCTTCTTCTGTTAAATACATTCTTAACCTTTCTTGCTCAATTCCGCATTTATATCATCTGCAAATATTTGATAAAATATCATTTGCCATGTTTTTTCATCCTCGTTTTTAACCATATCAACATTAAAATAATCAGGAATATTATAGTTTTGGTTATCAATAATTACAGATTTGAAGTCACTTGTTATCTTAAAATTCTTGTTTAAAATCCGATAATTTTTTGCCTTTTTTATTCCTTGTATTTCAGCATTACTATCTTCTTGTAAAATTTTATTTTTGGGCAAAATAATGTCAATTTTTACATTCCTGTCAATAAAATCAATTATTATTTTGGCTTCAGGTTTCTTAGACGGTTTCTCTAGCTTATGTTTGCCATCTTCATTAAAAATTTCATCATTATAAGATGTCAGTACAATAATAACCTGTCGTTTTTCAGCCATAGTTTTCCAATGCCTAGCTGAAAGAATATCTTGCTCTGATTCAATAAATACATAATCTGGTTTTAGTTTTTTTATTTTATTATTTGTTTTTGCTATTGTTTGAAACTTATCTATATATAATCCCCATCTACACATATCATGCATTGCCCTTACAAGGTATTTGTAATCTTCTAAAGTAAGGTTTTCATCAAGATTCACACCTGCATGTTTTAATAACAGTTTTTGTACTAAATATTCTCTTGTTGATAAGTCCAAAAGACACAGACAGTTTAAACCATTTATACAGGACTGATAGAGTAAATCAAGCATTGATTTTCTGCTTTTTAGGGTTATTAATCTACCTTCTTTCAAATTTTCTTGTTCTTTCATTTTTATCTCCTTTTTACTTCATAAAAGAGATAATAAATCTTTTTCAAAAAACACGCTCCCAAATTCTTGACTTCGGTTGGTATGAGAGGGTTTTAAACCTGTCGATTTTAAAAAATTATTAATAATAACGCATATTTATTAAAATTTCATACAAAAATATTTATACACATGACAAAAAGCAGGATTTTCTAAAATCCAGTAAAATTAACATTTTTCTTTTGCAGCCCCCAAACAGCCCCCTAAATGGCAAAATTAAGCAATTTTCATTACTCAATAACATGTCAGAAACGTACTAAAAAAGAGCCTTTTCAGGCTCTTTCAAAATGGAGGAGGAGGTGGGATTCGAACCCACGGTACGCTCGTCACGTACGACGGTTTTCAAGACCGCTCCGATAAACCGCTCTGGCACTCCTCCAAAAGTATTTATCAGATATATTTTCATTTTATTCGGTCAAAATCTTTTGTCAATAATAAAATTTCATATTCTGCCACTTTATCTTTTAATATAAATAAAAAAAAGCTATGTACTTGAGGTGCATAGCTGTTGATTAGGGATATGTGTATCTTAGTCTCTAAGGAGTATGGTTTTAATATAGCAAACGACTGCTTAAATTAAATCATACATTTTTATGATGTTTGGTTGACAAACTATGTAAAATAATGTAAATTTTTTACTATAAAGGTAGCATAAATATTTTTTCTTTATGTTTAAATGACATGAAAATGCAGATGAGGTATGCTATGCAAGTTTATTTTAATATATATAGACCCTATACACAGATTTCTAAATACAACAATAATAATCAAAAGCAGAATAAAAATATTCAATTCACATCAGGTTATGGCGCTGAAGATTGGGATCCTGTTGACAACCCTAATCTTCCGATTAATACCAATGCTGAAAGATGGAAAAATATTGCAAAAGGTATTAAAATGATGACTATTGACCAATATAAATATGTTCATGGTATTTACCCGAAACCGCCAAAACCACTTTTTACAAAAGAAGAAATAGAAAAATACCAAAAAGCTTTCTATGAAGATGTAGAGCCAATGGACGAAGAGGAAAATTTATGTGGTCTGCCCGATGAAGCTTTCGGTGAATGGCCTCCGAAAGAGTTGTTAAAAAAGCCTCCAGAAGAACCTTATGAGCCTTTGGATGATATTGAATAATTTATGAATTATACTTAGCTGTATTCTTTTATGCTATAATTCTATTTATAAAACTAATTACAAAAGGGATATAAAATGTTTGACAGTCTAAGTGATAAATTACAGAGCATCATAAGCAAAACAAAAGATAAAGAATTAACGCAAGAAAATATGCATGAGGCTTTGCGCGAAATTAGAAGAGCGCTATTGGAAGCGGATGTAAATTTGCGTGTTGTAAAAGCTTTTATCTCAAAAATTAAAGATAAAGCAGAAGGTGAAAACATAACCGAAGGCGTTGACGCATCTCAACAATTAGTAAAAATAGTCCATGACGAATTAATTGAACTTTTAGGAAAAGAGCAAAAACCACTTGAATTAAAGAATTCGCCTGCTTTAATTATGATGCTTGGTCTGCAAGGATCAGGAAAAACAACCTCCAGTGCCAAATTAGCTGTTAAATTAAAAAAAGAAGGCAAAAAACCTCTTTTAGTTGCCTGTGATATCTATCGTCCTGCAGCAATTTCTCAATTACAGACTTTAGGAAAAGAAATTGAAATAGAAGTATTTACATTACCCGACTCAAAAGATGTCCAAAATATCGTAGAAAAAGCGATTGAGTATGCCAAATCCAATGAATTTAATGTACTTATTTTGGACACAGCAGGAAGATTGCAAATTGACACTGATATGATGGCGGAATTGTTATTAATTGATAGAATCTTCCATCCTGATGAAAAATTACTTGTAATAGATGCAATGACAGGTCAAGAAGCTGTGAATGTTGCAGAAAACTTTGATGCACAACTTGGACTTACAGGACTTGTGCTTACAAAACTTGACGGTGACAGTCGAGGTGGTTCTGCTTTAAGTGTTTCCTATTGCACAGGAAAACCTATTAAACTCACAGGTACAGGTGAAAAATTACATGCTCTGGAAGATTTTTATCCAGAGCGTATGGCTACAAGAATTTTAGGAATGGGCGATATCGTATCACTTGTCGAACGTGCTCAAGAAGTTTTTGATGAAAAACAAGCTCAAGAACTTGAAGCAAAAATGGCAAAGTCTGAATTTTCATATAACGACTTTTTAAAATTGCAAAAACAGATGAAAATGTTTGGCTCAATGGGAAATGTTTTAGGTATGATTCCAGGACTTAAAATAGGTAAAGATGACCGGGATAAAATTTCTCATGAAGGGGAAAAGCAATTTAAAAGGATGGAAGTATTTATCCAGAGCATGACACCAGCAGAACGTAATAAGCCTGAATTGATAGATACGAGCAGAAAAAAACGTATTGCAAAAGGTGCCGGAATGGATTTAGCTGAAGTCAATACATATATTAAACAATTTGAGCAGATGCGAATGATGATGAAAGGCATGTATGATATGAAAAACATGTTCAGTAAAATGAGTTCAGGAATGCCTAATCAATCAGGAATGCCCAACATGCCGGGATTAAATCCCAAAATGGGTAAACATGCCATGAATAAAGCTCTTAAAATGATGCGTAGATTTAAATAATATCTGATAAAGACTACCTTATACTTTTTTCTGATGAAAAATCATTAATTCAAATACATAATATAAATAAAAACTAAGGAGATATAATATGTATTTATTTTTGAGATGGGTCGGTTTTGCTTTTGTAATAATGTTTATAGCTTGGGTAGTTCCAGGAATTTCTGTTGCAAATTTTTTAACTGCTATGATTGCTGCTTTTGTAATTGCACTTATCAATGTTTTTATTAAACCTGTACTTTTACTTATAACTTTACCGATAAATATTTTAACTTTAGGACTTTTTACTCTGATTATTAACGCACTTTTATTTATGTTTGCAGGATTTGTTGCACCCGGGTTTGAGGTGGATAGTTTTTGGAGTGCATTTTTAGGAGCACTTTTACTCTCAATTTTAAGTATCGGATTAAACAGTATTGATATAAAAGATTAATTATCTAAATTGATTAAAACTAAATATAGATGGATAAAATCTATCCATCTATATTATATTTTTAAAATTTTACATAACTTGTATTTTTATTCAACATACCCAATCTTGACTATTTATTCACTCATAATCCAATATAAAACTTACTTCAAAAGCCAGGATTGATAATAACAAGGCGGACGTTTGCAGTACCATTCCTGGGTTAGTACATCTTCATTTATATAAGGAATAACTTTTTTATAACTAACAAAACTATTCGTTCTATTATTATTTATATCAGCAAATGTAAACATCCATCTGTCACGACCAAATCTGTTCGGATTTGCTCGTCCATTTGTGTCTACTAAAAATATGTTTTCTCTAGCAGTATATGTACACCAACTTTGACCGCCACCATCTATAAAACATAACGAATCATTTTCTCTAGGTGCACCGTCATCCATATCAATACCATCCGCGGAATTGCCTGATGAACATGAACCTCCACATAATGTATCACCTTTTTTCCAGCAACGATCTATCTGTTGATTTCCACAATCAAGCATTACCTTGAATTTAGATTTTAATATATTAAATTCTTCTTCTGTAGCAGGTATATCCCTCTTTTGCGCACGTGCAAACTCCTGATTCAGCAATGCTTCTTGAAACGCTTGGGATATTTCTGAATATACTTTTTTATATGCTGTTTTGAACTGTCTTTCCTGATAATTCTTGATTAGACCGGGTATAGTCATTGCGGCTACTATCCCGATTATGCCTAAAGTTATCAAAACTTCTGCCATTGTAAAGGCACTTTTAGAAAAGACTTTTGATAAAGCCTTTGGGTAAATTGATACTTTCTCTTTTTTTAAATCTGTTGGCTTTTGTGTAAATCCTATTTTTTTACCAACCAGGAGCTTATTTTCGGGTGCCCCCCCCCCCCATATTTTCAATCATAGTCTGCATTTCCAGCTCCTTCTCTAATTATTAATCAAAAAATTTAAAATTTCTTCGTTATATCTGTTGTCAATTGCACTAAATGGCATTACAAGCCCGCCTAGTTCTTTTTCAACTTTTTTTACCAAATTCAATGTTTTTGACTTCGGTATATAATCCATTTTAGTTAAAATTGTAATTATAGGCAAATTGTAAACTTTTACCCATTCTCGCATTTGCAAATCATTTTTCTGGACATCATGACGTGCATCTATAAGTTGAATTAAAGACTTTATCTGTCTACGATTTAAAAGATATTCTTCCAAATACTTCTGCCAGCGATTTTGCGCTTCTTTTGATACCTTTGCATAACCGTATCCAGGCAAATCAGCTATCATGAAATTATTTGAGAAATCAAAAAAATTTATCAATCTTGTTTTTCCAGGTGTATTTGAGGTTTTTGCAAGTTTTTTATGGTTTGCAAGTCCGTTTATAAAAGAGCTTTTGCCAACATTTGAACGGCCCAAAAGCGGATATTCAGCTAAATCTGTATCTGGACATTGACTTAGCATTTCTGCACTTTTTATAAATTTAGCCTGTAAAAATTTCATTTTTCCCTTTCAATAAATTTTGAAATAAAATCCTACTTTGTAGACAAAGCTTTTTCCTGTTGCTCTTTCAAACGTCTTTTAAATAATACCGTTTGAAATAAATTATACATACGCTCATTATTTACTACAGTAATTTGAGTTTTATCATCCAAAAAGTCAACATTTATTGATTTTTGATTGAAAATATTAGACTCCAAATGCACAATCTGAAACAGACCTACTTTTAATATACTAAGAGGTTCACGTAAAAATATTTCAAATGTTTTTCTTATGTCAAATTTTTGAGCCATAATACTTCCAAGTCAAAGGGTAAATACCTAACACATCCCTTGATTAATCACAAATATATAATAATAAAACGAGTTTCGCAACCATTTACGAAACTCGTTTTAAATTTTATTACATTTTTGTTTGATATTTACTTATCTTTTTCAAAATAGTCTCTCTATCTGAAGCATTCGGATTATAAGCTAAATATTGATTATAATATTTTACAGCCCCTTGGTAGTTACCTTCTGCTTCATAAGACATTGCTTTAAGTTTTGCAATAGGTGCACTGTTATGATAGAAATCGATTGCTCTGTTACAATATTCTATTGCAGATGCGTAATTCTTTTCTGCATATTGTCTTTGAGCTACATCTAAGAACTCATTTGATTTAGTTTCACAAAGATCAATATAAGCAATTCCATTTTTAGCAATTACATTATCAGGATCCTGCATAAGTGCTTTTTTTAAAGCCAAACGAGCTGTTCTGAATTGTTTGTTATGCACCAAAATTTCTGCAAGATACAATTGGTCATCCACATTATCAGCAAAGTTTACTGCATTTTCAAAAGTATACACTGCATCTTTTTCACGGCCAAGCGCCAAATATGCTTCACCTTTGATTACACTATCCATCAAACTATTTGAAGCTGCTTGTACGATATAGTTTAAACTTTCTTTTGACATCGGAAGCTGATGAGTTAATTTAGCAAGTTTAATTTTAGCTAAATGCAATTCCAAATCATCAGGAGTTCTTTCAATTGCTTTATTTATATAGTCATATGCAAGATATACTTCTTTGTTAGTAGTCATACTGTCACTATCTGCACGATCTTTTGACATTTCATAATACGTATTAGCAAGTCCGATAATTGCACGATCACCATACTTGTTGTCATCTAAAAGTCTTGTGTAATAATCAAGAGCCTGCTCATACTTTCTTGTATGCAATGACATATCAGCAACCCTCATAATACCGTCAGTATAATTTGGGTTAATTGTCAATACAGTCTTCAACTGTTCCATTGCAAACTCTTCATCAGCACGTCTTTCATAAATATTTGCAAGATTTACATAAGGACGTGAATTTTCAGGTTTCACAGTTATCGCCTTTTTGAATGAATTAATAGCAGCTGCCTGGTTGCCTTGAATTAAATAACATTCACCTTGCAATGTCAAAGCAGGAGATGACATAGGGTGCATGTGAATAGAATGGTTTAACCAAGTAAGTGCCTTATTAAAATCACGTTGACGAACTGCAACTTGACCTAAATGATACATTGTTGTGGGGTTATGTGAGTTAAGTTTTAGAGATTTATTAAAGTATTGCTCTGCTTCTGCAAGATTGCCTTCTATTAATTCTAAATTTCCCATATTATCGTATGCAGTTGCATATTGGGGGTTTATCTGTAATGCAACTTTAAATAATTCTCTTGCATCATTTCTGTTACCGAGTCTCAAAGTTGCGACACCCATAGCGTTATATGCCTGATAGTAATTGCTATCCGCATTTACTGCAGCTACAAATTCTTTGATAGCATTTTCAATCAAATTTCTTGTATCTCTTATATAGGTTACATCTGATGAGGTTGTTCTCATCAAGTAAACTATACCTTGAGCATAATGTAATTGAGCATTTTTAGGATACTTAGCAAGCAGTCTGTCTAGCTCTTCCTGAGCAGGTGCCAGCTTATGTTGCTTTGCACGTGAAATACATCTTAAAGCCAATAATTCTATATCATCGGGCTTTTTGTTCAACATTTCTCTGATTTTTTCATCAGCTTCTTCATAATGGTTGTATTCAATCAATTTTTCAATACTTGTATAATTCTTTTGAGCTTTTGCTACTTGTGCTTGTAATTCCTGAGCAGCGTAAGCATTGGATGCACACAGAATATTCGCAAAAATCATTGAAGCAATTAATACTTTTTTACAATTCATCTTTTCTCCTGCTTTACGTTTAATTTTTTGATTTCATCCTAACTTTAATTATTCTAAAACTTTTAATCTTATTGTATAATATCTTTTAGAAAAAAGCAATAAGGTAAATGATGGGTTTAAATTCAATTTCAAAACAGGATTTAGAAGATTTCAAATCTTATATAATAGTTGAAAAAAACTTTTCTGAACATACTGCAAAAGCTTACTGTTCAGACGTTTTAGGTTTTTTGATATGGATGGGAGAACAGTCTTGTGAAGATGTGAATTTTTCTAAAGTAAGAGAATATCTACATTTTATTCAAAGATTCAATTACAAAAAAAATACCATTGCAAGAAAAATAGCATCTATAAGAACTTTTTATAAATATTTATACAGAGAAAGGAAAGTTGACTCGAACCCTGCGATAAATTTGACAGCACCGAAACGTCCAAAATCACTTCCAAAATTTTTAACACCTGATGAGGTAGAAAGTATTTTAAACAATGTAAAAATTGATACACCGTCAGGTTATAGAAATCGCGCGATTTTGGAACTTTTATGGGCAACTGGAATGCGTGTATCGGAATTAAGCGGATTAAATTTTGGTGATTTGAATTTAGAAAACAATGAAATAAGAGTATTTGGAAAAGGAGCAAAAGAACGGATTATTCTTGTGACAGACAGAGCTAAATCTTATTTGGAAAGATATATTGAAACAGCAAGACCTTTAATTCCAAAAGGCTTTCCACTAGAAGAAGCTACAGAAAGCTCCCCTGTATTCATAAATAATACAGGCTATCGTCTCCAGACAAAAACTATCAGAAATGTAATAAATGATATTGTAGAAAAAATTGCACTACCCAAAAAAGTTACCCCGCACGTATTTCGTCACAGCTTTGCAACACACTTGATAGAAAACGGTGCAGATTTAAGAGTTGTACAAGAACTTTTGGGACATGCAAGTATTTCAAATACTCAGATTTATACTCACGTATCAACTCAGCATTTGAAAGAAGTATATAATGAGGCTCATCCAAGAGCTTAAATTTAATATAAAAAGACTCTCCATTTTTTGAAATAATGGAGAGTCTCATTTATCAACATCAGTGTAATTTTGTAAAGTAATCTTTTTCATTAATTGCTTTTATTGTACAAGCTGCTCCATTCATATTATTTGTTGACATAGAAGAGCAGTATGCATCATTTTCATCATAATAATCAGTTCCCTTAGCCCCCATTGGAATTAAATTTCCTTTACTGTCAAGCTGGAACATAAAAAGATCATGTCCTAATCGGTTCGGATTTTTTAGATGTCCGTTTACATCTACTGAAATATATACCGTTCCGGGGTTTGAAAAAGCATTTTCAATCAAAATAAGGCTTCCATCATTTAATACAAATTGACCATCATCAAACATTCCTAAATTCATTTCGGTCTTACCGTTAAAAGTCTTATAAATTTTGGGATTATCTTCATGATTTTCACCGTAATTAGGAATACAAGCTTCTGAATCATAAGATCCCATTCCACAATCATGAAGAACTTTCATATAATCCATTAATATTGTTTTTAATCTTATATTTTTAACATTTTCAGGGGTGAGTCTTTCACCATTCTGCGCATAATACATATTCAGTGCCTGACTTATCACTGAATAATTCTTCTTAAACGCTGTCTCTAGCTCTTTATTTTTCTTGTTATTGATTAATGACGGCAGGGTCATCGCTGCAACTATTCCGATTATCCCCAAGGTTATCAGAACTTCCGCCATTGTAAATCCTATTTTTTTACCAACCAGGAGCTTATTTTCGGGTGCCCCCCCCCCCCCATATTTCAATCATAGTCTGCATTTCCAGCTCCTTCTGTTTTCTGTTACTCTTTTATTATATCAACTTTTATTTCACTTGGCAATAAAATTTTATTTATCATTATTAATCAACACCAGATAAAATGAATGAATTTTTATTTTATGTTACAATTTTTCTAAAGAAAATAAAGAGGAAATTATAATAATGGAAAAATTTTATTTAACTACAGCAATAGATTATGTAAACGGAGCTCCGCATATCGGGCATGCTTACGAGAAAATTTTAACCGATATAATTGCAAGACATTATTCACAACGCTGTGATGATGTTTTTTTCTTAACTGGAACGGATGAACACGGGATTAAAATTCAAAAAACAGCTGCTGATAAAGGTATTACGCCAAAAGAGCTTTGTGATAGAAACGCACAATCATTCAAAGATGCTTGGAAAGCTTTAGGAATTGATTATACAAGATTTATAAGAACTACCGATACAGATCATGAGGCTATTGTACAAAAAATATTTAAAAAGCTTGTAGCTCAAGGTGATATATATAAACACAAATACGAAGGACTTTATTGCACAGGATGTGAAAGCTTTTTAAATGAAAAAGATTTGACCGAAGACGGACTTTGCCCTGATCATTTGAAAAAACCAGAAATAGTAAGTGAGGAAAATTACTTTTTTAAACTTACAAAATATAAAGATGCAATAATTAAACATATAAAAGAGCATCCTGATTTTATAATCCCACAATTCAGAGCTAATGAGGTTTTAAATCAGTTGGAAGATATTCAAGACATTTCTGTATCACGTTCTAAAGACAATGTTCAGTGGGCAATTAATGTTCTTGATGATCCAGAGCAGACAATTTATGTATGGATTGATGCTCTTTCAAATTACATCACAGCTCTCGGGTATGATACTGAAAACCCTTCTGAAAAATTTAAAAAATACTGGCCTGCTGATGTACAAGTAATCGGAAAAGATATTTTAAAATTTCACAGCATTTACTGGCCAGCATTCTTATTAGCACTTGATTTACCATTGCCAAAACATATTTTTGCACATGGCTGGATTACAATTGATGAAAGCAAAATGTCAAAATCATTAGGAAATGTTATTTCGCCAACATCTGTACTTGAAAACTTTGAATTGGATATTCCTGATCCATTCCGCTATTATATGGCAGTTTCAGCACCTTGCGGAAAAGACGGTAATTATTCAGATGATGATTTTAAAGAAAAAGTAAATGCTCATCTTGCAAATTCAATGGGCAACCTTTTGAACAGAACCCTTTCAATGCTTGTTAAATACTTTGACGGAGAAATCAAAGCTGAATTTGATGTAAATGAAAACGAACTTGTAGCAGGTTCTAAAAGTCTTTTACAAGTTGCAAAAAATAAAATTGACCTTGTCAAAAGTCATTTCGACAACTTTGAAATTGCAGAAGCAGGAAATGAAATTATTCAACTTGTCGATATGACAAACAAATATGTCACTGACAACGCGCCTTGGACTTTAGCTAAAGAAGAAAAAATGACTGAATGCGGGCAAGTTTTGACAACTGTTTTAGAAATTATGTGCATCGTCTCAGCACTTATTTATCCGTATTGTCCGAATATCGCCCAAAGAATGGCTTCTCAATTGTCATTTGATTTGAAATCAGCTAATCTTGATAAGTTGGGAACTAAAAATTTAAAAAACGGTAAATTAATCTCAAAAGAAGATATCAAGCCGGTATTTTTAAGAATGGACAGCGAATTAGCCGATAAAAGTAAAAAATAATTAATTAATTAAAAATATTTTTATTAAAAACTTCCATAACTAAAAATTATGGAAGTTTTTAGTATGTAAACAAAAACTGAAAAAAATTAAATAAGGCAAATAATTATTTCTATATTCAGCTATAAAATTAAAAAATATTTCATAATTTTCAAATGTAAATTTTCTTTAACAAAACACCAATTCATTTAAAGTTTTTAGTTGATAGAACCGATAAGACTTTTGTTCGAAGGTTAGATAAAGGAGTAGACTTTATGTACAGATACACAGTATGGCCAGGAACTTACAGTTTTAAAGAAGAATGTTCTTTGTTTATTTTATATATCAAAGAGCAATTCGAAGAGTTGATGAAAAAGATTAAAAAGACAGAAGAAGCTATAGAAGAATAGCTGTTGAAAAGGATTGTGTGAAGTGCAACTATGCACAAATGTAAAGAGCGGAGATTTTCCGCTCTTTTTTCTATATTTATGAAATACAAACTATATTTATTTTACCATTGTATTGTATATAATTTCAGAAGCTTTGACAATAAAATCTTTTCCAAGCGGTGAATTATATGGACGATTTACTAAAATTGCTACAATATATTTTTTGCCATTCGGAGCATAGACAATACCTGCATCACCGAGCATTTTACCAATATCACCTGTTTTGTGGATAAATACAGCTCCAGCTCCAAGCCCAGCAGGAATCAATCTGTCATTATGAACATGCCCCATATAATCAAAAATTTTTTCACGTGAGCTTACTGATAAGAAGTTAGGATTATCAAGGTTATAGAGCATTCTTGCAAGATCTTCAGCTGTTGTAAAGTTGGTTCCGCCCATATCCGGAAGCCATGTATTCACTCTTGTATGACTCAATCCCCACTGCCTTATACTTGAATTCACATCATACATAGAACCCAGTTTTGACATAATCATGTTAGTTGCAGAATTATCTGATTCGGTAATCATTAAACGAGCAAGATCATCCATTGTCCATACTGAATTTTCAGCTTTAAACTGAAGACTCCCTGATCCTTCTGCACGATAATAGTTAGTTAACTTCATTGTATCGTAAATTGTCAGCTGTCCCATCTCTATTGATCTGAAAAGTTGTATAAGCACAGGAATTTTTATAATACTTGCTGCTGAATACAGTTTATCTGAATTAATTCCTGCATAATTTTCAGTATCATAGTCCCATACATAAATTGAAGGCTCCACTGACGGGTATTGAGCTGCAAGATTTTTCAAAGAATTTTCCAGCCCTGTAAGTCTTTCATTTTGATTGAGCGAAAGCATTTGAGGCTTTTTCTTTTCAGCACCCTTCAAAAAATAAGTATCCAAAAAGTAGTCATTATGAAGATAATTTACAGTCGGATTTAAAATCTTTTGATAATCAGCTTTTATATTAGGATAGGGTGATTTATAAAAAAATGATTTTATAACTCTGTTATATGTGGTAGGAAAAATAAACAACGCCAATATTGATAAAAATAATACAGATACAATTGTATGAGTAAAATTATTTCTTTGAACTTTTTTACTTTTACCTTTAATATACCTTGGCTCAGCAGGTTTTGCTACTGTCCTGTACCCTTGATTATTCACATAATTTCTATGGGGTAACTCTTGTATATTTGAACTATATCTTTGATAATAACTTCTATAATTGTTATCCTGAGCTAACTTCGGCATTTTCCCTCCCACTATAGTAACTATTTTACATTTTTAATTTGGACTTGGCAAATTAGTTACAATTGTTGATTACATAAATTTAATAACATTGATTTTTTCAAATTACCATTGTAAACTTAACTGATATGTGAGGTGTGATATGGATAATAATTGTATTTTTTGTAAAATTGTAAACGGTGATTTTAATACAGAATTTGTATATGAAAACGAGCATGTAGTCGTATTCAAAGACATAAATCCGAAAGCTCCGATACATCTTTTGGTGGTACCGAGAATACATATAGAATCTTTGAATGAGCTTGAAGATAAAAACTTAATGGCTGAACTTTTAATGGCAGTCAAAGAAACTACAAAAAAAATAGGGCTAAAATCATATAAAACTCTTATCAACACAGGTAAAGAAGCAGGTCAAGAAGTGTTTCACCTGCACATACATATTTTAGGCGGAATTAAATAGTTATAAATAAGGAGACATAAATGAAAAACGGAATTGAAAACGGATATTATCATGAGATAACACCTTCAGGTTTTGGAATCGCAATCAAAGCAGGCAAAGTCCTATATTCAAAACAGTCAGAATTTCAAAAAGTTGAAGTTTTTGAGACTGAAAGCGCACTAGGCAGAGTATTAACTCTTGATGATTTGATGATGACAACAGAAGGTGATGAATACCATTACCATGAAATGATTGCTCATATTCCGATGATGCACCACAAAAACCCGGAATCAGTTCTCGTAATAGGTGGTGGAGACGGCGGAACAGTAAGAGAAGTCTTGAAGCATAAGTCAGTCAAAAAAGTTGTATTATGTGAAATTGACGGGTTAGTTATTGATGCTTGCAAAGAATTTTTACCAACCATTTCTTGCGGGCTATCAGATCCAAGAGTAGAAATCAAAGTAGAAGATGCAATAGAGTTCATAAAAGATAAGAAAAATCAATATGATATTGTCCTGATTGATTCAACAGATCCAATGGGACCTGGAGAAGGTTTATTCACAGAAGAATTTTACACAAATGTAAAAAATTCACTAAAAGAAGGCGGTATAATCGCCGCTCAATCAGAGAGTCCTTTTGTAAACAAAGAAGAAATCAAAAAAATGTATAATCTTTTGAAAAAGGTATTTCCGATTTGCTCAACTTACACATCAAATATTCCAACATATCCCGGCGGATATTGGGCTTGGGCATTTTGCTCCAGCAGTGTAGAACCTTTATCATATTTTGCACAAGACAGATACCAAGATATCTTAAAAACCTGTAAAATCTATAATAAAGATTATCACAACGCAAGATTTGCTCTTCCAAATTACTTGAAAGAGCTGTTGTAAATTTATTTAACCGCAATTATTTTATAAAGAAATAGGGAATATCATAATGATATTCCCTATTTCTGTTTTTAACATTTTTTAAAACTTCACAGGATAATCTTTTGGAACTTTCCAGCCCGAATGTTGAATTAATGCCCCGCAATATCGACCAGCATAGACAGTATTCACAGTTTTACTGCATCCATACAGAGAATCATTCCTTAATACATCTTCATCCGAAAAATCAGCCCCTACTAAACCAACACCCTTTCGGTATAAAATACCATCGTCTATAGAAGTTTTATAATTTAACCTAAATCCAAAAACATCCCCGCCTATTAATGCAGGTCCTTTCATAGGTCCGTCTATATCTATCCATATCTGCCAGTGTTTCCTTTCGCTTTCTACGCCGGGCCACATTATAATTGATGAGCCATTACTTAATAAGGCTCTGACATGTTTAGACTCTTTGCCAGTTAAATAACCGGATTGTCCAGACAAACCTTTAGGGCTGGTCCAACATATTTCTGATTCCTCGGGGGTACATACTTTTATAACTTTTAATTCAGGTAACAGATAATTATTAAAAAAATCCTCTGTACATTCTATTGAACTATCCTCATTACAATAAGGCCATTCATCAGTAAATCCATGTTTTGCCTCTGCAAGTTGTACCGCTTGTGAAAAAAGTGACAAATTCTTCTGCAAACTGCTTACTACTACACTCTTTTTATATCCTGAAATCAGCATTGGTATAGTCATTGATGCGACTATTCCGATTATTCCGATTGTTATCAGAACTTCTGCTAATGTAAACCCTATTTTTCTACCTGCTAGGAGCTTATTTTCGGGTGCCCCCCCCCCCCATAATTTCAATCATAGTCTGCATTTTCAGCTCCTTCTATTTTCTGTTACTTTTCTATTATATCAATTCTTGTTTATCTTGGCAATAAAATTTTATAAAAAGAGTTGATACAGCACTTTTTTATTCCGCCAATAAGACAATATAATTATTTTTATGATAAAATTATCTTACTGATTAGAGAGATTTTTTAAATTTGTAAAGGGGAAATATGTCAATAATAATAATGATACTTCTTTTGAGTGTACTGATTTTAGTTCACGAGGCAGGTCATTTTCTTGCTGCAAAAATGTTTAAAATGAAAGTAGCAAAATTTGGTTTTGGATTACCAATCGGACCTACACTTTGGGAAGGAAAAGTCGGAGATGTTCAAGTATTAGTACACGCATTTCTTTTAGGCGGTTATGTAGCATTTCCTGATGATGAGAAAAATGAGACACTTCCTGCGGATTCCCCTGACAGATTTATGAACAGACCTATATATCAACGATTAATAGTTGTATCAGCAGGTGTTTTTGCAAATATTATCTGTGCATTTGTACTTGTATTTTTAACAGCAGCCTTGTGGGGGCAACTACCAAGCGGAAAATATAATGTAATTGTTAAAAAAATTGCAGCAGAAAAGACAGCTTCTATTTGGCAGTCAGGACTACAAGCAGGTGATAAAATCCTTGAAATTAACGGCTCAGAAATTAACTCTCCATATGGACTTATAGCTTTTGCGCAGATAAGTAAAAAATTTGACGGTAAAGCTGATGAAAATTATATAAAAGAAAACTTGGAAAAACTATCAAAAATAAACCCTGCACTCAAACCGAATGAAGTTATACCTGAAGATACAATAATAAAATTGCCAGAAGTTGGAACTGAAAGTGAAGTAATTTTAAACAAAGACCAACTTATGGGAATTGAAAAAATAAAAGATGATCAAATTGAATTAAACGATACTCAAAAGCAATTGAGAAATAAAATCGAAGATAAGAAAGATTTTCTATCAGATGGAAAAATAACTTTAAATGACATTGCCTACGCCATTTCAGATAACGTACATCCTATAAACATAACCGTTGAAAGAGATGGAAAAATCGTAAAATTAAGCCCGATATACTCAAATAATGACGGACTTATGGGTATTGAATATAACCCTCAAGAAATAATGATACAAACAAAAGACCTTAAATCTATTATAAAAGGCAGTGGAAAGTATTTGTATGACAATACTTATTTACTTTTATACGGACTGAAACAGATATTCACAGGCAAAGTTCCGCTAAATGATTTGCATGGTGTAATTTTGATTACAAAGTTAGGCGGAGATACTATTCAAAATGAGGGGATATTCCCTGGATTACTATTGACAGCGCTTATTTCACTTGATTTAGCAATAGTAAACTTCTTGCCTATACCCGCACTTGATGGCGGACATGTATTGTTCTTATTAATAGAAAAATTAAGAGGCAGACCGCTTGAAGAAGAAATCATTGAAAAAGTAGGTACAGCAGGATTTATGTTTTTAATCTTGCTTATGGTATTCGTAATTTTCAATGATATCTATGCACTGATTACAAATAAGTTCTAAGGTCGAAATAAAATATGAAAATAACCTTTGGTAAAAAATTCTCCAAAGGTTATTTTTTATATCAAACTAAGTACCGGGTTTTTTGAGCTTAGCAAAATCTGCTTTAATTTCATCAGCCTTTGCAGAAAGCTTGTTATATACCTGAGAATTAATTTCTCCGCCAATGAGTATCAAAATTGATGTGTAATAAAGCCAAACCATCAATACTGCAAATGCACCAATTGTACCGTATACCATATTATAAGTACGTAAATTATTAACATAAATAGAAAATCCCCAAGAGCCTAACAACCAAAAAGAACAGAAAAAGAAAGTCCCTGGTAATGCACTTGCTCTTTTGAATTTTTCATTACCCCTCAAATCAGGCAGAATATAATAAATTAAAAATGCCATCACATACAATGCTAAAAATGCAATCGGCCAACGGACAGTCAAAAGCATTATTCCAATACCGTTAGTTATATGCAAATGATTTACAAGATAATTTATAATAACTTTACCAAAAATAATCATGTTTATCGTCAAAAACATAATCATAGTATTCACAAATACCATAATTAGTGACAATAATCTCGTATAAAAGAAGTTTCTTGTCTCTTCAACTTTATATGCGCGATTTAATCCCTTTAATACAACCGCAACAGCATTGGTAGAAAGGAAAAGAGTAACAATAATACCAATCGCCGCCATAAGCTTACCTTGAGAAAAAATCATGACCTCAGACAATACAGTAATTATCAAATCCATAGATTGCTCAGGCATAATAGTTGATAAGAAAATCAATATAGGATCCATGTAAGATTTATTACCCATCCAGCCAAATACAGCCATTAAAAAAAGCATAAAAGGAAAAATCCCAATGACAAGCATAAATCCCATTTCAGCAGCCATACCGAAAAAGTCATTTTTTATAACAGAAATTATTAAACGTTTTACTCCTCTTATAAAAGGCTTTAAAGACATTTTCTAAATCTTTCTTTTCCTAATTACTTCCAGCATTTTTTTGATTGAATCTTCAACCGATCCCTTAATCATACACCCTGCAGCGAGCTTATGTCCTCCACCACCAAATACAGCACAAATTTCAGCAACATCAGCAGATTTACTTCTCATTGACACTTTACTAGTAGTAGAATTAATTTGTCTTACTACAAAAGCAATTTCTGTAGTTACAATTGCACGTAATTTTTCAGTTAAACCCTCTGTGCAATCCTCGGGTGCATTGAACTTTTCGATATCTTTTTTATAGACTGTCGTATAGACAACTTTATCATCTTCACAAAATTCAGCTTTACTAATGCAATAAGCTTGAAATAAAACATGATTTTTAGAAGAAGATTCATAAACTTTTTTATAAATATCAGCAGGTCTAACCCCGATTTTAACCATCTCAGACGCCGCTTTCAATGCTTGATCGGTTGTATTATCAAATCTGAATGAGCCTGTATCAGTAAGAATTGCCGTATACAGACAAGTTGCTGTCTCAACAGATATTTTCCAGCCTAATTTATTAAAAACACCAACCAATAACTCGCCAGTTGAACTAGCATTAGAATCAATTATATTTAAATTAGCATAACCATTGTTAGTTTTATGATGGTCAAGATTAGCTGTAAATTTAGCTTTATCAAAAAGTATTTTCGCATCACCTATTCTGTCAATAGAAGCATCATCTACGTTTATTACAAGATCAAATTCTCTTGATTTATCAAAATCATCAAGAGTCCTAATTTTGGAAATATTAGGAAGAAACTCATAAGTTTTGGGAATTTTAGATACACAAAGTAATTCTGCTTCTTTATGGAAATTTTCTCGAATTACCTGAGACATAGCACAAATAGATCCTAAGGTATCCCCATCTGGGTTAATATGAGAAATGATTAGTATGCTTTTTGAAGACTTTATGATATCATTTAATTGAATGCATTCCATTTTTATATAATATCATAAAAAACAGGGGAAACAAAAAAGGTCAATTAAATGAAAAAAATTCTTTACACTGATTTTGTAGGAACAGACAGCATAATAGAAAAAATGCTTGAAGAAAAAGAAATCAGAAAAGCAATTACAAGAAATAATTTATACAAATTTTGGGGCAAAGTCGCAGGAGCAAAATTTGCACAAAAATCAAGGCCATATTCAATGCTCGGAGGCGGAGTAATGGTTGTAGCCTGCGAAAATGGAATCGTTGCGCAAGAACTAATGCTTAAAAAGACACAAATTTTAGTAAAATTTAAACCCTATCTTGACTCACTTAAAATAAAAGTAACTGATTTAAAATTCGACCCCAAAAAATGGTCCAATGAAATATAAAAAATAGTAGAGAATGAATTTCACTAGAAATATTACTACGACTATGTTTTATATCTCTTCAATCTTTTGATTTTCTTAGATATTTTATTTCATGATAATATATTTTTTATACCCCGTAAGATATTTATAATATTAATTTAAAATTATCATTTCACAATTTTTACAATCAAAGATTAAATTGTATTTTTTACCTTTTTCATCTACAAGATACATTTTTTTATTTTTGCCACAAATATTAAATACTGATTTTAGGCAGTGTTTTGTCCGCATTAATTCTTTATTTTTGAAATTATTAGTTTTTTCTAGTGCATATTCAGATACTTTGCAACCGCAATTTTGATAAAAAAGTTTCGCTTTATCATTGAATATATTTGCGTGGTAATCATACAATTTATTAGGAAATTCTGAAAAATTCAAAGGATTTTGAATGGAAAATTCATAATTTTCTATTCTTTTTTGCATAAGTTTAGCAAGAATCTCACGTCTTACTTGATTTATCGATGAAACAGCCATAAACGATGGTGACGTTATAATCTCCACATTAATTACGTAAAAATCACTATTACCTGATTTTGAAAGTTGATTTATAAATGTTTCTCTCATTTTTTCAGGATTTTTAGGTTCTTCACCTTTTGACAATGTTAATTCTACTGAAATACCATCTTCATCAGTTGCAATTAAAATATTTTTTTCATATTTGAATTTTACACCAAGCTTACGTTGAGTTTTTGAATTTATAAGCTGTTTTTCAAATTTGCTGTCGAAATTCCTGTAGATTATTGTACCTTGTTTAATATTTCCAATATTATTCGGATAAATTCTAGCATTCTCAATTTTATTTACCAAACACCCGCAAAGTTCTCCTTTATCAAAATAGCAAAGACCATCTTGTGAATTTAATTCTATATTTTTTATAACAAAAAAATCCTTTCCTACTTGTTCAACTTTGCCTATTTTTTCTCCTAAAGATTTTGGCGTATCCAAGTTATAAATATTTTTCGGTCTATCTTTTTTATTTCCCAGCACACAAGGTAAAAAATAATCAGTAAATCCTCTGTTAAAACTCTTAGACAGATTAGGTTCAAAATCCAAAAAAACTTTACCTGAAGAAGTTTTTTGAGAATATTTATCAATTTCTTTACGGTAATATGCAACTACATTTTTGACATAATTTACATCTTTCAAACGCCCTTCTATTTTAAAAGATTTTACACCAGCATTTATCAATTTTTGAATATGCGTAGACGCATTAAAATCTTTCAAACTTAATAAATGCTTATTTTTCGCATATATCTTTCCGTCTTCATCAATTAAAGTATATTTTTTACGGCAAGGTTGTGCACATTCTCCTCTGTTAGCTGATCTTCCGCCTATTGAAGTACTCAAATAGCATTGCCCACTGTATGATACGCACAATGCTCCATGGATAAAAGTTTCTATTTCCATATCAGAATTGAAATCAGATTCTCTAACGGTTTGACATATTTTTTCTATTTGGCATATTGACAGTTCTCTTGCTAAGATTACCCGTTTTACACCTATTTTCTGAAAAAATTTAACTTTTTCAATTGTTCTGTTATCACACTGAGTACTTGCATGAATTTCAATCGGAGGTAATTTACCTTCTATTGCAAGTTCCAAAATCCCCATATCTTGAACGATTATTGCATCTACATTAATTTTATATAATTCATTAATCAGTTTTTCTGCTTCTTGCAACTCTTCATCAGTCAAAATCGTATTTAATGTTATATGCACTCGAACATTAAACTTATGAGCATACTCTACAATTTCTTTTATATCTTCTAATGAATTTGAAGCATTTTGCCTTGCGCCGAACTTCGGAGCACCTATATAAACCGCGTCTGCGCCACAATCTATCGCTGCTATTGCTGTTTGTTTATCTTTTGCCGGAGCCAACAATTCTACTTTTTTGTTAAGTTTCATAAAGTAATTATAATATAAATAGCAATTTTATTTAATTTTTTATTTATTATTAACAAAAGCAAAATTTTGGAGTCTAAATGGGAATATCTGTTAATGAAATAAATAATACATCATTAAACAAACGTTGTAGTATACCTACATTTAAGGCAGAAAATGCAAAGCAGGAAAAATCTAAAACCTCTCCAAAAACAGATGAATTTTTTAAAAAAATTGAAAACATGCCTCCTGCTGCAACAGGGCTTACAAGTGCTATTTTGTGGTTTGGTGTCGGGTTTGGAATTGACCGGCTCTTAGGCTCAGCTTTCAAATTCTTTAAAACAAGCATGAAATCTTCGCTTATTTGGAACGGAGTATTTGGTCTTGCAATGGGTATTATGTCATATATTAGGGCAAGAAAAGAAAGTTAAATTTTTTATTTAAAGAAGGAAAAGAATAAAGTCGCCGAGGCAAATTGCCTCGGCGACTTAATTTATAATTTGGTTTATTAAATTTATAAAGGTTTAATAGATTCTCTATAAATTTTTTCAACAACCTCACGACCATTTCCTGATGGTGCGATATCAAGTAAACCGCTCAAGGACGGTGTTGTATAAACAAGATTTGTTAATTTTTCAACATCCGCTTCTGTAAATCCTTCATCTTCAAGTTTTGATGTTACATTCACAGAGAACAACCAATCCTGCACTGATTTTGCAGCTTGATATGCTTCATCAGGATCTCCTTCCAAATCAGGATTAATAGGTTTCAAGATTTCAGCCAAAACGTGAGCTCTGTCTTTATACATAGTCTTGATTACGGCAGGTAATAAAATTGCAAGTCCAAGACCATGTGACAATTCATGTTTTACAGCACTGAGCGGGTGTTCTAGTGCGTGAGTGTAATGTAAAAGCCCGTTATCAAAACATACACCGCCCATCATTGCAGCATAAGCCAGGTAATATCTTGCTTCCAAATCTTCAGGATTTTCGATTGCTTTTGGAAGATATTTGTGAACCAACGCGATTACTTCTCTTGCAAGGGTTACGCTATAAGGTGACATTACAGCTGAAGTTGCAGCTTCTACTACATGGTTTACAGCATCAATTGATACATATCTTGTCTGTTTAGGACTTAATTTTGTCATCAATTGAGGATCGTCAATTGCAAACATCGGATAAATGCAATCATAAGCAATTGCCGGTTTAAAGTCTTTTTCAGGAACTGTAACTACTGCAAACCTATTGGTTTCAGTACCAGTGCCATGTGTTAAGTTGATTGATACTATCGGAGCTGCTTTGTCAGGTGTGAATGTAAATTCGTAAATATCATTTGCGGTTTTGTCAGGGTATTCAAGTAAAATTGCAACTGATTTACCTGCATCTGTCGGAGATCCGCCACCGATTGCTATTACTGCCTTTGCACCAAATTCTCTTGCCATTTTTGCAGCATCGTTTACGTGGTGTGTTGTCGGATTCGGGGTTACCTGATCGTAATTTATGTAACCAATTCCGTTATCTTTTAGGGCTTTTTCTACGTAATCCCAAGCTCCTGTTGCTTTATAAGCATTTCTGCCTGACATTACGATTACTTTGTCTATGCCTTTGTCTTTTAAAATTTTTGCGATATCATCAATTTTTTTAATCGCACCAACTCCAAAATACACAGTTGTACGAGTTCTGATTTCTTTGATATCGTTAATGTTAATATCTTTTTCAAACATATTAAACTCTCCTTTCCTAAAATCTTACAGCATGATTATATGCCAGAGCTTAACATTTTGCAATATAAAATCATTAAAATATCTCCTAAAATCTGTTTTAAAAAAGCCCCTGAAAATTCAGAGGCTTTTTATTTATATTTTATAAAGCTTTAATTTATTTTTCATCTAAAGCGGCAACACCTGGAAGGATTTTACCTTCGATGAATTCCAAAGAAGCTCCACCACCTGTTGATACGTGAGTAAAATCTTCAGCTTTGCAGAATTTTTTAGCTGCTGATACTGAATCTCCACCGCCGATTACAGATACTGCACCGTTTTTAGTTGCTTCTACAATTGCTTCTAATACAGCTTTTGTACCTTCTGCAAATTTAGGATTTTCAAATGCTCCTACAGGACCGTTCATCAAAATTGTTTTTGAAGATTTTAAAACTTCTGCAAATGCTTTTCTTGATTCAGGACCTGCGTCTACGCCTTCAAATCCGTCAGGAATTTCGTTGATTTTTACAAATTTGTTTGTACCATTGCCTGAGAAATCATCTGTTACAAGAACATCTGTTGCCATTACAAGTTTTACACCTTTATCAGCAGCTTTTTTCTCAATAGCTTTTGCTACTTCCAATTGGTCATCTTCGCAAATTGAGTTACCGATTTTGCCACCGTTAGCTTTTACAAATGTATAAGCCATACCGCCGCCAATAATCATGTTATCTACTTTGTCAAGCAAGTTTTCCAAAACTCCAATTTTTGATGAAACTTTTGCCCCGCCTACTACTGCTGTGAAAGGACGAGTCGGGTTGTCCAATGCTTGTGATAGGCATCTGATTTCTTTTTCCATCAAAAGACCTGATACTGCCGGTTTTAAAACTTTTGCAAGTTTTGCTGTTGAGGTGTGGTTTCTGTGAGCTGCTCCGAATGCATCGTTTACATAAAAATCACCAAGTTTTGCTAATTCTTCTGCAAATGTCATATCATCATCTTTTGCTTCTTCTGCTTTGTAGAAACGAATGTTTTCCAACAATGCAACTTGTCCGTCTTTTAAGGCTTCCAATTCTTTTTCAGCACCTTCACCTACTTTTGATGAAACAAATAATACATCTTCACCTAATACTTTTGATAAATATTTTGCTACAGGTTCAAGTGAAAACTCCATGTTCCATTCACCTTTTGGACGACCCAAGTGTGCCATAAGTATAATTTTTGCACCTTTATCTTTTAAGAATTTTACTGTTGGCAATATTGCCTGAATTCTTGTATCATCAGTTACGTTTTTGTCAGCATCCAAAGGAACGTTGATATCAACACGTATCAATGCACGTTTGCCTTTGATGTCTCCTAAATCATGAATAGATTTTTTCATATTTTTTCTCCTTATTTAAAGTAAAAAATCTCGCACAATTATTTTACGAAAAACAAAAATATAATTCAATCAAGCTGACTATAAAATATTTTATACTGCCTGACTTACCTATTCAAATCTTTTTAATTGAGCGTTATTGTATAGGCACATAAAAAGAAAGGATTTACAATGAAAAGAAAAATCAGTTTTTTATTTATTTGTCTCACAGCATTTGCTCTTGGGTATTCAATTAACAACATTGCAATTTCAGACACTCCGCCTAAAATTGCAGTAGTAGATGTACAAAAAATTGTAGCAGATTCCAATCAGGTAAAACAGCTTAAAGCAGATCAAGAAAAGAAAATTCTTGAAATGCAAAATACCATAAAAACTGCCCAAGCTGAAATTTCGAAAGAAAAAGATCCGGCTAAAATTACAGCTTTAGAAGAAAAATACAGAAATCAGATTAATGAACAAAAACTTGCTCTTGATCAAGATTACAATGATAAACTCACAAAAATTGATTCTGATATAAGAGCCACCGTTATTGAAAAAGCTAAAAGTCTTAATTATAATCTCGTATTACCCAAAAATATAGTATTTTACGGCGGAGAAGATATCACAGATATTATTGCCAAGGATATGAAATAATCCAATTAATTTAAGAGTTTTTATGATAGAATAAGTGTGCAAAAATAAGGAGAGTTTTATGAAATTTTTACACACAATGATTAGGGTAAAAGATGCGGAAAAATCCGTTAAATTTTACACAGAACTTTTGAATATGACACTTGATAAAAAGAAACGATTAGAAGATTGCGAATTGTATTTTTTAAATGACGAAGACGGAGTTTGTCAAATCGAGCTTACATATAACGATGAAACTCCTGAAAACGGCTATCAATTGGGGAATGGTTTCGGACACTTTGCTTTTTCAGTTGATTCACTTGATAAGTTTACAGAAAAACTTCACAAACTCGGCTATGAATATCTTTATGAACCTTTTGATTTGAACGGCAAAGGTACCAAAATAGCTTTTATCAAAGATCCTGACGGATATGAAATTGAATTAATAGAAAAAGTCGTTTGGTAATAAAAAAAAGACCGGATTTTCCGGTCTTTTTTTATACTTGCAACTTTTAGCAATTAATCAAACACGTAATCTATGATAGCTGCTTCACGTGCACGTTTAATAGCTTTTGCTATCATACGTTGGTGCTCTGCACAGTTACCAGTAATTCTTCTAGGAATAATTTTGCCTGCTTCTGTTAAGTATCTTTTTAATTTAGCGGCATCTTTGTAATCAATAGAAGTAACTTTGTCTGCACAAAGTGAGCAGTTTTTACGTTTTTTCTTATCTTGTTCTTGTCTTGCCATTGTTTCTATTTTTACCTTTCTATTTTGCGCTTTCGCGCTCGACCTTATTTTTGTTCTTTTTTTAAGTTTGCAAATATTCCATTTGTCATTAATTTAAACTTTTCGTAAATATTCTCTGAAGAATTTTCACTGCTTACAAATAAATCAGGTTTTTGGCTTTTTAAAGAACTATTTTGAAAATATTTGTAAGTTGATTTATTTTGTACTTGCCTAACTTTTTGTGTCTGTGTAGATATTCGACTAGCTATTGCAAGGGCATATTTTCCGTTTTTACCCATTATGAAATCCTTTCTATATTAAAACGGAATTTCATCTTCATTAATCAATTCATTAGACATATCATCAGATTCAAATTTAACAATATCTTCTCCGCCAAAATCAACGCCGGAAGATGCTGAAATTTCGCCCCATCTTTCGATTGTATTGGCATCAATTTCATAAATTCTTTTTTCTGTTCCATCATCCATTTTGACAGCTGCTGTCTGAAGTCTGCCTTCTACAAGAACCTTATCTCCTTTGTTTAATGATGATACAAGCTCATCTAAAGTGTTTCGTTTTGAAATAATTCTGATAAGCATTTCATCCTTATCACCTATATTCATAACAAAAGCTGAAACACCGACATTGTTTTGTGTAAAACGTTTTTCCGGTGCTCTATAGACTGTTCCTGTTACAACTGATTTTGCTAAAGACATTTATTTTCCTCTTTTTATAATTTTCAAGTATATGAATTTACAACTACTATTTACAAAGTTGTTTTTTAGAAACTTCCATAAACATTGTTCTTAAAAGATTATCATTTAATCTTAATTGTCTTTTAAATTCTGCAACTTTGTCAGCAGGAAGAGCTAAATTCATTGATACAAAAAATCCATCACGGAAGTTTTGGATATCATAAGCTAGTTTTTTTCTACCCATTTTGTCTGTAGATTCTACATTTCCGCCAAAACCTGAAATCAAATCGTTTAAGCTTGAAATTTGTTTATCTACTTCTTCTGCATCTAAATTTGGTTTAAATACAGCTAATAATTCATAAGTTTTCATATTTCATTTCTCCTTTATATTTATATTTGGCTGTAAATCAATAATATCATGGAAATATTATTTTTTACAAGATGTATTCTGCAAAAAAGCTGTAATCAGCACTGCCTGTCATGAATACATGCTCTGACAGATTTTGCCATGATCCGCTCCACTCAATAATTACAGAGCCTCCTAAAAGATTTACTTTTACTTTATGTTCTGTTAAGTTATTTAAAACAGATGCAACTACAGTAGCACAAGCTCCTGTTCCACAAGCAAGTGTAATCCCGCATCCGCGCTCGAATACTCTCATTTCAACTTCTGATTTTGAAATTATTTTCACAAATTCTGTATTTGTCTTTTCAGGGAAAAACTCATGTTTTTCTATTAATGGCCCGTAAGTTTGAGCTAACTCAAGCGGATCTTCTGTAGTAAAAATTATACAGTGCGGATTTCCCATAGATACAGGAAATATTTCAAATTCCTTGTCAAGAGCTTTTAATTTTTTATCACCCTTAAAAGGAATTTTTTTGTCCTCTAAAATTGGTGCGCCCATATCAACTTTCACAAGACCGTTTTCCAGCAGTTCCGGTTTTATAATCCCTGCAAGAGTCTGAACTGAAAATTGTTTTTTACTAACCAATTTTTTGTCATAGACATATTTGGCGAAACATCTCATCCCATTTCCGCACATCTGTGCAGTAGAACCGTCAGAATTATAAAAATACCAGCCGATATCTGCACCGTTATCTTTTTCAAATAATTTTTCGTAAGGTTCATTTTTGATTTTTGACTCGGATATATCTGATAAAACTTTCGGAATAATCATCCCATCAGCGCCTATTCCAAAATTTCTGTTGCATAATTTCAAAGCTAATTCAGACATTGAAAGCCCGGTCTTTTCATATTCTGCATAGTCAAGAATTACAAAATCGTTTCCTAAGCCCTGCATTTTTGTTACTTTAATCTTTTGCATAATTACCTCTGTTACAAATTTATAAAAATATTCAAATTAGAATTTTTTCAACTTTGCATAAGCTGCATCCATAGCTTTTACACCTTGTTTGCCAAAATCAATAGTGTACATCATGCTATCTCCTACATGAATTACTTCTTTGATATGACCTATGCCGAGTTTGTCATGAAAAACTCTTTCTCCCTCATTGAATACATATTCTACAATCGGAGCAGATTGTTCTTTTTCTAATTTTTCCTGCTCTTTTTGCTTTTGTTCTTCAACTTTTTTGTTACGTTCTTCAAGCATTCTTTTTATGGCATTGTCTTTGAAAAATTCTTTTACTTTTTCTTCATCACGCTCTTTATTGATTTTATTTTTAACCAAAATTGTACGGGATGGAGTTCTTTGAGGCTGTGAATAAGTTCCATAAGAGTATTTTGATTTTTCAGATGAATTGTCTATAGAATGATTTCTACCACCTGATGCAAGCCCTTTTGTCGGGGCTACAAAGCCTTTTCCAAAACCGCTTGAGGGTTTTACATAACCGTAGCTGTCTGACTGGGCAGCAGAATAATTAAAATCTGATTTTCCTGTCTTAGCACGTGATACAGCATTTTGGAATGTGGATGATCCGCTTGTAGAACCTTCAAAAGAAGTTATTTCAAGCAGTTGGCGAGGAATTTCTTCAATAAATCTTGAAGGGTTATAATACTTATATTCACCCCACATTTGACGGCGTTTGGCTGATGTAAGATAGAGTTTTTCTTCTGCTCTTGTAACCCCTACATACATAAGACGTCTTTCTTCTTCCATCTCAGATGGAATATTAAATGTTCTTTGATGCGGAAATACTCCCTCATCACAGCCTGCTAAAAATACCACAGGGAATTCAAGTCCTTTTGCCGCATGAAGAGTCATTAATGTCACATTGTTTGCTATATTATCAAGATTATCTGTATCTGAGACAAGTGCCACCTGTTGTAAAAACTCACCTAAAATATTTTCACTGTCTTCTGGCTCAAATTCTCCTGCAACATTGACAAGCTCTTGCAAGTTTTCTATATCTGCTTCACTTTCAGGAGTATTTTGAGATTGCAATTCTGCAAGATAACCTGTCTTTTCAATAACTAAAGTCACAAACTCCTGGAGGCTATAGCTTTTCACAGCATCTTTGAATTTTAAAATTAATTCTGAAAAATCTTTTATCTTAGAACGGGTTCTTTGCGGTATATCATCATTCTCATCTATTCTTTGTGCAGCATCAAATAGAGAAATATCAAACTTATCTGCATAATCTTGAAGATTTTTAACTGTTGTATCACCTATTGCACGTTTTGGAACATTTACTATTCTTCTAAAACTCTGGCTGTCATCAGTGTTATAGATTAATCTTAAATACGCAATTATATCTTTAATTTCTTTTCTGTCATAGAATTTTAATCCGCCGTAAATCCTATATGGCACAGCAGCAGCCATACAAGCTTCTTCTAATGCTCTGGACTGAGAGTTTGTCCGGTACAAAACTGCATAACGATTGTAATCGCCACCTGAATCTTGTTTTATACGACTTACAATAAAGTTCGCCTCATCTGCCTCATCTTGAGCTTCAAAATAATCTATTTTCTCGCCCTCTCCTTTATTTGAATATAAAACTTTGTCCACACGTTCAGTGTTATTTTCAATAATTGCATTTGCTACATTCAAAATATTTGCAGTTGAGCGGTAATTCTGTTCCAATTTTATCAATTTGGTATTTTTAAAATCCTTTTGAAAATTCAAAATTATCGTATAATCAGCACCACGCCAGCTGTAGATTGATTGATCAACGTCTCCGACTACACATAATGAACGTTCTTCGGGAATTTCTTCCAAATTATTCGTATAAAGCATTTTTACAAGTCGATATTGAGCTAAGTTGGTATCTTGGTATTCATCTACTAGAATATGTTTGAATTTGTTATAGTAATACTCCCTCACCTGTGCATTTTGCTCAAGCAGTTTTACTGTAAGCATAAGCATATCATCAAAATCTATTGCATTATTGTTATTTAAAGTATTTTCATACTCCTCGTAAATTGATGCTATTTTTTGAGATTTGAAATCTCTAGCAAAAGTTGCGAATGTATATGCATCCTGCATTTTGTTCTTTGCATTTGAAATAATCGTTTTTACAAGCTTTGGTGCATAAATTTTGTCATCTAAATTTAATTTTTTAACTGCTTGTTTGATTACAGCATTAGAATCTGTATCATCATATATCGTGAAATTCTTATCAAGTTTTTTACCAGATTGGAAATTATAATTGTCTATATTTTCTCTCAAAATTCTACCGCAAATACCATGGAACGTACCTACCCACATATATTTAACAGTGTTTTCACCGATAATTTTACCAAGACGTTCTTTCATTTCCTTTGCGGCTTTGTTGGTAAATGTAACAGCCAAAATATCTTTTGGTCTCGCACCATTATTTACAAGATAAGCAATTCTTGTTGTCAAAACTTTTGTCTTGCCACTGCCTGCTCCTGCAAGTATTAAAAGCGGACCTTTGACTGTTTGCACAGCTTCTTTCTGCTCCTTGTTAAGATTTTCCAATAGATTTTCCATTCTCCCTATTCCCAAAATTAAATTTTTGTGTTATAATCAGCATAATCGAAAAAAATATTTATTGCAATTGTAGTTTACTCAGAAAGTAGGAAAAATGGCAAATCTTGAAGATATTTTATTGAATGCAGGTGATAACGGTAATGAAGAACAACCTTCCATTATGGTACCTATTGATGATATGGATACAGTAAATGCGGATTCTCCGCATACGGTTGATGAACTAGCTCAAGAACTTGCAACAATTAGACAATCTGCAAAGAAAATTGCCATTATCGGCAGTCGAAATCTTCCAATTACTCATCAGCAAATGATTGAGACTCTTGCGACAGCTCTTGTACGTCAAGGAAATACTATCATTACCTCTGGCGGATCTTCAGGGACTAATGCTGCTGCAATCAGAGGTGCTATGAAGGCTAATCCTGATAAATTGAAAGTTATTTTGCCCCAGACTATCGGACAACAGCCTAGTGACGTTCAAGACCAGCTAATCGGTGTACCTAATATAGTCGAACACGCTGATAGAGCTATGATGACTTTAGCTGATGCGTCTAGAGTTTGCAACAGAGAAATTATTGATGACTGCAATCAGTTGATATGTTTCCTTTCTCATACAAGTAAAACTCTCCATAACGCAGTGCAGTACGCTGAAGAAGGACATAAAGTTATTACCGTTTTCTATTTGGATTAATTATTTGGATTTTTGTAAATAAAAGATTATGCGGTTTTATTTTCTGATAAGTTCGCAAATTTTTAGCATATTTTCATTCGCTTTGTTTATATGATAAATAATCTGTTTTATACTCTTTTGAAAAACTTTCAAATCGTTTTTGTCGATTTTAGAATAACTCTCATAAATTTCAGGGGTGGTGTGAATTTTTTCAGCCACTTGAGAGAAGCCAGCTCAAACATTAGAATCGAATTGATATAATTCGGAATAAATAAGTTGAATATGTTATAAATCAACTCTTTGAAAGTTTTTGATTTTATATAATCAATTTGAAAAAATAAATCATTCTGTTTTTTCAATTTTTCGAGACTTGTCTTAGTAATGTTTTCTTCCATTTTCCCTACATTTATTCTTATTTTGGTGTACCAAATATATACCCGTTACTTAATATGTTCATTTTTACAATTATGCAACAGAATAATTTTAAAATCATTGAGAAATCACCATGAACAAAAATTTATTTATTTTCGGGACGTCAAACAATTCACAATACCTCGATTTTGCCATAAATAATCCCTACTTAACAAAACATAAAATACAGCGTGATAAAGCCTTATGTATAACTGTAAAATTGATAAATAGTTTTTTCTATGCTATAATGAGTTCTATGACAGAAGATTTAATTAAACAGCTTACGGGCAAAAACAGGCAGGATTTTGAAAACGCAGCGTGCCATCTTATAAATACAGCTGATATTGAAATGTTTAAGGCTTTGATTGACAAAGATGATTTCCTGTTTGATTTTGTAAAACAAAACGTCGCTGAAAGAATTGCTAGTGCTATTGATGAAAACAATTATAAAAATCTTCTTTCTTTTTTAAGGTATTATTCACCCTCTTATGAAGATGTTATAATTTCCTCATTAGTCAAGTATGCTGATGAGGATTTGACTGATAGGATGTTAGAAATTTTTGAGAATGGCACAAATGATGAAAAAACATATTGCGCAAAATTTTTCACATACATACAGGATCCTTTGGCACTTGAGCTTTTGAGAAAAAATTCAAAAACCGAAGATGAGTTTTTAAACTCCAATTGTGCCGCAGCACTTGGAGCTATGAAGGATGAAACTTCTTATCAAAACGCTATTTCAAATCTAAAATCAGATGATGAATTTGAACAGCTGAAAGCTGTTAAATTTTTAACAGCATATGGAAATTTGGATGCGTTGTACCCGATTATTGAAACAATGAAAAGTTCTTCGTTGTCTGAAAATATTGCAGGTGAAATTCCTTATCTCTGTGATATTTTTACTATTTTAGAAAATGACTTGTTAAATGGACTTCTTATATTAAACAATATAATAAATGGACTTGGTGAAATTATTCCGCTTTCATCAGTATTTGATTATGAATTGTATGAACTCTTTGAAAGATTAATAAGAAATGCTGATGACAGCAAAACGGCAATTGTACTTTTAAACGCTATAGAAAAATTTGAAACCTTGACAGAAAATGATGAATATCTCTATGATGAAGATAAAGAAACAAAAAAAGAAATAGCAGATATAAAAAAACTGTTGAGTCATACTAACAAAAAAGGGCTTTTATCCTTTGTCAATCAGGAACTGAATGAAAACAGCCCTTTTGTATACACTGCACTTGACTTTGCGCAGGATATGTATGCAGTAAGAGAGCTTTTAAAATGCAACAATCAAACAATTATTGTAAAAACAGCAGAAGTATTAAAAGCTCACAACCAGCTTGATGATACCTCCCGTCAGGTGGCTCTTTTGAAGATTACTGATGATAATATCAAATCAATTATAAGAGCTCTTTAAATTATAAAACTACTTTCTAACTTTTTATGCTAGAATGAAAAAAAGAGGGTTAGTATGGATTTGATTGAAAAAACTTTGACAAGTGATGTTGTGTATGACGGCAAAATCATAACTGTTTATAATGATAAAGTTGAAATTTCAACAGGAAAAGCTTCTTATCGTGAAGTTGTCGAACATTCAGGCGGAGTCGTAATTTTAGCTGTTCACAAAAAAGACAATATCGAAAAAATCTTAATGGTAAAACAGTTCAGATATCCGCTAAAACAGGCTTTATTAGAGCTTCCGGCAGGTAAGCTCGAAAAGAATGAAGACCCATTTGAAGCTGCTAAACGTGAATTGACTGAAGAAACTGGATATATAGCCCAAAACTGGGAAGATTTGGGATATATTTATACATCTCCGGGCTACAGCAATGAAAAATTGTATCTATACAAAGCGACCAATCTTGAATATGTAGGAGATTGTCCTGATGAAGGTGAAATCCTCATTGAATACGAATTTTCTATTGAGGAAATCAAAAAAATGATTCAAAATGGTGATATTACTGATGCCAAAACAATTTGCGCTTTTATGAAAGGGCTTAATTAATGATTAAAATGGTCGCAACAGATATTGATGGTACTCTTTTAAAATGGAGTTTTGAATATACTCCAGAAGTGAAAGATGCCATTAAAAAGCTCCAGAAAAAAGGGGTTAAAGTTGTCCTTGTGACAGGCAGGATGCATTGTGCAGCATTAGGAATTGCTAAAGAACTCGGAATTACAGAACCTATTGTTTCATATCAGGGTGGTATGATTAAAGAATTTCATAAATGTGATGATGTCCTAATGCGGTGTGATATGGATTCTGAAAAAGCTTTAGAAATCATTGACTGGGCTCATAGAAATAATGTTCATATTAATCTTTATATGGATGATGTTTTATATGTAGAAGAGGATTCTGAAACTATCAGAAGGTATACTGATGCAAGATTTATTGATTATCATGTATGTAAATTTGACAAATTAAAAATTCAAAATGTAAACAAAATTCTTGCAATAGATTTTAATGACGTAGATAGAGTAACAGGTTGGGTAAGAGATTTGAGTAAATTATATCCAGATTTATATATAATTAAATCAACACCTTATTTTTGTGAAATAGCAAGCAAAAATGCTACAAAGGGTAATGCTGTAGAATTTTTAGCAAAGAAATGGAACATAAAAAAAGATGAAATTCTAGCAATAGGCGATCAGGATAATGATATCGAACTGCTTAAAGCTGGCGGGATAAGAATTGCAATGGGCAACTCTACAGAAGGTTTGAGAGCTTGCGCAGACTACATAACCGATACTGTAGATGAAAACGGATGGGTAAAAGCAGTTGAAAAATTCTGCTTCGATTGCTGATATTATTTCAAAAGTCTTATTAAATCCTGGTTTTTAATATAAAAGTTTTCTGACCATTTACTAAAGCATTCATCAGCTATTTTTTTCTGATTTAAAGCTAATTGGTCCATTGAATACTTTGAAACACAAGCCCAAGTTTGATTTTCTAATTCAGCTCTGTTAACTCTTGCTTTCATTGCTTTTATATATCTTGTGACTTTGGGCTGTGCAACACCACTCATCAAAAGGTTTTGTTCTAAAGAATAAAACATTCCCTCTTCAAAACCATCATAAAAAACTTTTTTAAAATTCGTATCATAATTTTCAGCAAAAACAATACCCGCTGAAAGGATTACAGCCATAAACAAAGTTATAATCTTTTTCATCATTCACCTCTTTTTTTTAACAATACTACAGCATGGGCTTCTATTGCAAGTTTTTGACCAACTGCATCCATTTTTTCGTTCGTCTTTGCCTTTATACTAATATTCTGCAATCCGATTTTTAACACTTTATTAACTGCTTCTCGCATTTTCGGAATATAAGGCATCATTTTAGGTTCCTGTGCAATTATATTGCTATCAATATTCACAATTTCATAGCCGTTTTCCATAATTTTTTCATTTACATGTCTTAAAAGAATTGTACTATCTATATTTTTATACTTTGCATCTGTATCAGGAAAAATCGTACCAATATCACTCAAAGCCAATGCTCCAAGCATGGCATCAATTATTGCATGGATTAATACATCCGCATCTGAATGTCCCATAAGACCTTTCTCATGAGTTATTTTTACCCCGCCGATAATTAAATCTCTTCCCTCACAAAGTGTATGAATATCATAACCTAAACCAATTTTATACATAATTCATCTCCATATTTGTATGAATTATAGCATATTATCAGTTTATATTCATTCTTTTAATTTTATTTATATGTGATTTTACCGTATGCAAACTGATATGCATTATTCTTGCTATTTCATCCAGCTCGTAATTTTTTCTCAAAAGCTCGAATACTTTCGCTTCTCGATCGTTAAAATTATTATTGGTTTTGTCAAAATTCATTTAAATATTGCGCTCTCTTGAATTTTTCTTATATTATACGGAATTAAACAGAAAAATTATATATTTAATATAATCAAATTGATACTAGTCTAATGACTAATAAATTATACTTTCAAAATTTTTTTGTTTAATTTTTTAACAAGTTCTATATCTTCATCAGGAGACTTGCCTGTAGTCGTCAAGTAGTTTCCAGTCAAAACACCTTCCACACAGGATTTTAAGGCTCTGATTTGATTTTCTTCACTCAATCTCATTCTACCGCCACAAAAACGTAAAATAGAATCAGGGTTTGCTATTTTGAATATTGCAAGGGTTCTGAGGATATTTTCTTCATCAATTTTGTCGAAATAATTTTCAAAAGGTGTCTGCGGTATAGGCATCAAAATATTTATAGGAATCGAATCAGGCTGAATTTCAGCCAATTCCATTGCCATTTCGACTCTTTGTTCAACTGTCTCACCCATCCCTAAAATTACACCGCAACACAGTTCCATTCCGTATTTTTTAACTAGTTTACAAGTGTTCAGACGGTCCTGCCATGTGTGAGTTGTGCAAACTTCAGGATAATATGATTTACAAGTATTTATATTATGATGAAAACGTTTTAGCCCGCATTCTGAAAGTTTTTTTGCCTGTTCTTCAGTTAAAATTCCAATAGATGCGCAGCTTCTTATACCGTCAATTTTATTTATCTCTTTGATAAGGTCAATAATCCCATCAACATCGCTTTCATCAGGTGATTTGCCTGAAGTAACTACTGCAAATCTTGAGGCATTATGTTCTTTTGCCTCTAATGCAGCTTTTTTTACGGTTTCTTTATCCACAAGCGGATAGCATTCTATATCTGTTCTATAGTGAGAACTTTGCGCACAATATTTACAATTTTGAGAACATTTGCCGTTTCTTGCATTCACCAAAGAACAAAATTCTATATCATCTTTCAGATATTTTGATGACAGCTCCAAAAGCATATCCAAATCCATATCATACAATTCCAGCAATTCTTCTTTTGTAAGATTAATTCTCTCCATTTTTCCGCCTTTTTTATCGTTGTGGTAATTGACCGCATATACATTATATGATAAAATAATTTAAAAAAAAGGATTTTAATATGTTTTGTCCAAATTGCGGTAAAAAAGTTAATGATTATGACAATTTTTGTAAATTCTGCGGTCACGATTTAAGAGAGCAAGAAGATAATTTTAGTTATAACAATGAAGTTTCTTATGAGAAAAACGAGGATATCCAAGAGCATAAAACTTCCAAAATATCCGTATATGAAGACAGTGATATTATAACGAATGTTGAAAAATCTCAAGAAATCGATGAAAAAAGTCCTGATGAAGAAAATGAAATTGTTGTATACGAAATAAAAAAACACTACATGGCACTTTTTTGGCCTATAGTTTTTTCGCCTGTTTTCATCGCATATTTTTGGATTTTCTATGTTAATATTCCAACTTTCTGGGGATTTATAATCGCACTTTTAGTGCTGACACCTATTATATACCCTATTCTAAGATATTTTTCAGACAGAGCAGTAATTACTACATCAAATTTACACATAAGACAAGGTGCCTTTGATGTCGAAGAAATTACAGTACCTTTAAACAAAATACATCTTGTAAGACTAAGAAGAAGTTATTTGGGTAGACTTGCTGATTACGGTCATCTTATTATTGAAAAAGAAAACTCTGATAAAGAAATAACTTACAGATATATTCAAGATCCTGATGACGTTCAGTTTATTCTTGGAAATTCTAAGGCATATATTGCTGAATATTTAAAACAATAAATTAATCAATGAATGCAACCGGCACTGATTGTTTAAGTTCTCTTACAAGAGTTAAATCAATATTTTTATAGTCAGCTCCTTCTGTGTTTCCTTGAATTGATTCCACTTCGCCAAAAGGATTTGTAATCATTGAATTACCGAGTGAATACAGCGCATTAGAAGGTTTTCCTGCAAGATTTGATGTAATAAAATACACAAGACTTTCAGCTGCTCTTGTAATATTTAAACTACGCCAGCACATTAACCTATCCTCTTTTTCTTTTTCAGTAAGTGAGGTCAATTTAATCCAAGCACTTGGTGATACAATAATTTCAGCACCCATTTTTATAAGATTTTTATACAACATAGGGTATTTTATATCAAAACATACACTCACACCAACTTTTGCAAAATCCAAGTCAGCTAAAAGCGGAGGCAAATTCCCTGAAGTCAGATATTTATCTTCATTGCCCCCAAAAAATTTGAACAAATGTAGTTTTCTATATTTTCCTACAATTTCTCCATCTCTATTTAGTACAAATGAAGTATTATAAAGTTTGTCTTCTTCTTTTTCTATGACAGTACCGCATACAATATTTGTTTTGTATTTTCTCGCCATCTCTGATAAAGCTTTTATAACCATCCCGCCATTCGTATCTTCAGGTCTATTCTCAAAAGACTCCTGATGCACTCCCGTACTGAAAAATTCAGGTAATACGACTAAATCTAATTTTTCACAAGCGTATTTTTCTATAAAATCATTAACTTTTTGAATATTTTTTCCCTTATCACCCAAAACCGGCTCTAATTGGATATTTAAAATTCCTGCCATTTCCCCAACCTCCTATTGAATTTATTATTTCAATATATCATAAAACCTATAAAAAAGCTCTCTTGATAATCAAGAGAGCTTTTAAATTATATTTGCAAATCTTTCAATTGAACATTCGGTCTGTCTAAGTGACTTGTAACTTCCATTTTTAGATCGCTTACTTGGTTTTCGTTAATCTTTTCTGGAATGGTATTTGCATCCATTTTCAGTCTTTCTCTGGAATACATTGTTTGAGATGGTGCATAAAATCCTTTATCTTTAAGCCATTTAGCGCCCTTTGTTCTTGGCTCTGCATAAGTTACCAACTCAACCTGCTCTTCGACAGGACGCATTGCATTAGCTCTATTTGTTCTTTGCATTAACTCATTAAATAAGTTTACACGAGTTATTTCTTTATCTTTTCCATGCCATGCAATAAGATTTTTTAAAAGCGGTACTCCACTATCTGTATAATCAAGCATACCTGTTACTTGTTTATTATTTTTAACTGCTATATATACCCCGCCTTTGCTATCATCTGATATATTAAGAGCTTTATTTAATAAATATCTTATTGTGCTATTTACATTATTCTTTTCTCTCACAGCCATGCTGTCTCTGCGTTCCTGCAAATCTACTTTACACAATAGCTTTTGTATTAAATCTTTGTCATCTTTATTTATTGAATATACATCAATAAAATCGTTTTTAACTTTGCTCATTCCATTTGTAATATTAGCTCTTCTTAAATAATTTGCCTCAAAAGCGGGCATTGTCACACTAATCGGTTGTAAATGCATATCAATTTCTCCTTTTCATTTGCTATTTAAAATTAATTTATTATATTTCGTAAGTGTACGAAAATATTAAACATCAAAAATTTTTTTTTTACCAGCTTTTTTTAGAATTATTACGATAACCTATACCTGCACGATAACCTGAAATAAAATACATTATTGGTAAAGCAGGTTCTATCCATTTAAAACCAGATAATACCCCAGCTGTAGCAATATCATCTGCATGAAGTGCTATATCTAAAGGTTCAGGTTTTCTTTCACTGTATAGACCTTTTTCAAAATGTTTTTTATTAAAAAATGGATCAATTAATTTTTTTGAAATATAATTCGCTATCATGCTTCCGCCAACAATTCCAGTTGCTGTAATTCCGGCAAAAATTACCCCTAATTTTTTTATTGGTGTTAATGGCTTAATTACTTTTCTTTTAACCATATTTTCACTTAAAAATAAAGCCGAACCAGCTCCTACATTACATAAAAATATATTTGCTAAATACTGATAAACTCCTTCCTTTATCTTATTAGCAAAACTTTTTTTATTTTGTGTTCCTGTAATTAAATCAGCTAAAATTCCGCCTGATACCCCACCTACAACGGGAATTAGTCCAATTAAGGAAAGTCTTTTTATTTCTGAAAAAATTTCTTTTGAATTTAGATTTTCAGGCTCTGGTAAAATTGTATGTAAAAAATCTTTTGCTTTCTTGTTTTTAGGCATTCTTTCTGTTATATAAGCTATTTCAGATAAAGTAAACTGCCTGTTTTTAGCATTTTTTAAAATAGTCATTAATTTTGAATCATCTGTGACTTTATCTTTTATAAATGTCTCAATAGATTTGGATTGATTTTCCAATACATTTTTTAACGGCACATAATCAAGTAAACCTTTAAAAATAGCTTTTTTACCTATTTTCAATCCTCTTGCTCCAACATATGATGCTCCAACTGCACTTAAAATTGTTATCAAATTTTTTAAATTCTTCTGTAAACTATTTTCTTTATGCTTATTTTTATAAAAACTTTCATATCCCCAAACACCTCCACCTGTAACTAAAAGTGCTGCTGGCATTTTTGAATGTAATTTACTTAGTATTACGGGCTGATCAATGTATTTTGCTATTGTTATAATTTTCATTATATAATCTCGTTATAATATTGTTAGGCATACCTAACAATATTATAAAATAATTTATCTGTCAAGCTCATTAGCTAAAGTTTTTAAATTATATCCCTAAAACTTCTGATAAAATCAGGGTTTTTACGGCTATAATCTCTTATAAAATCAGAAAATTTAACAAAATTCGCGAAAAATTTTTCACTTACAATATGTTCCATTTGACAAGCATTTTCTGAAGCTTCTTGTTTTGAAAGTCCAAGAATATTTTCAAAAAAATCACAAAGGCTTTCATGTTTATTAAGAATTACTCTAGCTAATTTTTCACCCTCTTTTGTCATAGTAATTTTAGAATAAGGTTCATAATTAATAAGTTTTTTATCTGCTAAAGCATTCAAAGCTCCTGTCACTGAAGCCTTTTTGACATTTAAAGCTAAAGAAATATCAGTTACTTTTGCTTGGCCATTTTTCAAAACCTGTTTATATATTTCTTCTAAATAATCTTCCTGACTGCGTGAAAGTAATTTCATAATCAAAACCTTTATATTGCAGGATTATACATTAATTTTGCACATTAATCAACCAAATCTTTTTTAGAAAGTTTTTCTTGTTTTTCAATTAATTTAAGAAATTTTTTATAACCCTCTCCCCAATCCGCCATAGAATCAAGTACTGAAGCAAGACTGTATCCCACATCAGTTAATGTATAATCTACTCTTGGAGGAACTTCATTAAACACTTCTCTAATAACAAGCCCGTCCTCTTCCATCTGTCTTAGATTTGCTGTCAAAACTTTTTGAGATATACCGCTGACCGACTTTTTCAGCTCTCCAAAACGCTTTGTTCCGGGTAAAAGCTCTCTCAAAATTATTATTTTCCATCTCTTACCTATCATTTTCAAAGTTGTTTCTACAGGACATTTTGGCAGGTCTTTTGCAAGCATAGTCTATCTCTTCCTTTAGTTACTAAAATATACTATTTTGTTATTATTGTATAACAGAATAAAAAATAAGTCCAATTATCCTAAGGTGTTTTTTTAAATATTTTTTTGAAAAAATCAGAAATCTTTACACCGATATTTTTAAAAAATTGAGGTGTTTTACGCAATTTTGCAATCCCAAAAAGAACCCCACCTGTTGCAAGTGTTCCAAACAAAACTTTTTTCCAAAGCGGATTTTTTACAATTGATTTATCGGGTAAAGTTGATCTATATTCATCTTGTCTTGGTGGTTGGATTGCAAGCGGAGGGATATTATAAATAGGATACTGCGGTCTGCCTACAAAACGTGCAGGAGCTCCCAAAATGTAGGCTGATGCATCATAATCAATAATTCCAGCATCTGCTAACATATCTACACTTGTTGTCCAATTCGGTAACATAACCTCACCTAAAATTTACTACCTTAAATCTATAAAGTATTTTTGAATAAAATAATTGCTCCTGATTTTAGTTTTATTAAATTATATTAACTTTTATAATACTAAACTTTTTAAAAATATTCTTTTGACAACATTTTTACATAAAAAAATACACACAATTGACAAAATAAAAGGCACTTTTTTAAAAGTGCCTAAAATTGTGTGAGTAAATGTACCTTTATAAGTAGTTTTTAGAAAATTGAGATACAGTATCCTATCAAGACATAAATTGTCTTTATGGATTTTTAAATCTTATTTATAAGCCTTTATTAGAATTCATCAATTCCTTCAATAGCTGCAAATATATTTGTAGCTACGTTGCTAACTCTGTTTGCAACTCCAGGAGTATTCAGTTCTTTTTCCAAAGCAGCTTGTTCTTTCTTTGAAAGTCCTTTCATAAGACCTTTATCAATAGTTAAATTTCCTGATAATGAAAGTGCTTTGCCATAAATTGAACCGCTTGTATTCAAAGCATCAAAACCTAATTCTTTATTTGAATCAGCTTTTTTGAAATCAATAGGCTCATTAGGTTTATTTTCTACATTTTTTGTTTCAACTTCTTTTTTAGCATTAGATTGGTAAATACTGTTAAATTTTCCGTCAAATCCATTGATACCGTTCATCTCGATCTCCTTTTCTTTTTCTTTTTCTTAATTACTCACATACTCTTAATCGGTATTGTTCTTAATTATCTTTAAGAAATTGTCTATCCTTTTTACAAATGTTTACATATTTTTATACTCATTCCTATTAATAATTTTCATCTCTTGTATATATAAAGTTTTTTTTTATATACAAATTGCGTATTTATTATATATTTTTAATATTCTGTAACATTTTTTAACAAATGGGATTCTAAACCGTTTAAAAGAAGTCTAACTTGTGGACATTGTAAGAAAAATTAGACTTATGACTAATATTAATTTGATTATGTTTTGCTAGTATATACTTAGCAATTCATAATAAGGAGAGAGTGATGTACACGGGCGGTAATGAAAAAGATAAAATTCACCTTACGAACAGAGAACGAGAAGTTTTAAGAGTAATGATAGCAGGATACTCAAACCCACAAATTGCAGAGACATTATCTGTTTCTTTATCGACCGTAAAAGCACATGTAAGCTCTATAATAAGAAAATTCAACGTAAAATCAAGAGTAGAAGTAACCAGAGATGCCGTCAAACGAGGATTTTTAGACTAATCTTCCTCAAGACTTAACACTGCCATAAAAGCTTCTTGAGGAACTTCAACACGACCGACTGATTTCATACGTTTTTTACCTTTCTTTTGTTTTTCCAAAAGTTTTCTTTTACGTGAAATATCACCGCCATAACATTTATCAAGAACGTTTTTGCGCATAGCTTTAATATTTGTTCTTGCAATTACTCTTCCACCGACTGCCGCCTGAATAGGCACTTCAAAAAGCTGTCTTGGTATAATTTCTTTTAATTTCGCAGTTAATTTTTGTCCGATATAATAAGCACTGTCTTCATGGCAAATAACCGATAAAGCATCAACTATTTCCCCTGCAAGCATAATATCAAGTTTCACAAGTTTTGAACGCTTGTAATCGCAAAACTCGTAATCCATACTCGCGTAACCTTTTGACCTGGACTTTAACTGGTCATAAAAATCAGTAATAACTTCACTCAAAGGGATTTGATACTCAAGACTTGCACGAATTTTATCTATATAATGCATATTAATAAAAATACCGCGTTTTGATTGAGAAAGCTCCATCAAAGTTCCGACATAATCGTTAGGAGTAATTATTTGAACTCTTACGTAGGGCTCTTCTATATAATCTCTGTATTGAGCTGGCGGAAGATTTGCAGGGTTATCGATTTCAATCATTTCGCCATTAGTTTTGTATACGTGATATACAACAGACGGAGCTGTTGTGACAAGTGCAAGATTGTATTCTCTTTCAAGTCTTTCCTGAGCAATTTCCATATGCAGCATTCCCAAAAATCCGCAGCGGAAACCGAAACCTAATGCGCTTGAAGTCTCAGGCTCAAATGTAATACTGCTATCATTCAGCTTTAATTTTTCCAAAGCCTCTTTTAAATCATGATAATCGTCATTATCAACGGGATACATACCTGAAAATACCATCGGAAGAGCTTCTTTATACCCAGGAAGCGGATCTTTAGCAGGATTTTCTACAGTAGTAATCGTATCACCTACAAACCTTGTCAACTCTTTAATAGAACCGGCAAAATACCCTACATCACCACATACAAGCTCATCTACCTGAACTCTTGTAGGTGTTAGATAACCTAATTCAACAATTTCATATTCTTTACCCGATGCCATGAATTTGATTTTATCACCAAGCTGCATTTTACCGTCCATAATTTTGAAAAAACACAAAGTGCCAAGATATTGGTCATAAGCACTATCAAATACCAAAGCTCTTAGCGGTTTTTCAGAGGTATCAGCAGGGGGCGGAATCAAGTCTACAACAGCTTCTAGGACATCTTCAATTCCTATACCTGCTTTAGCACTTACAGGAATTGCATAAGAGGCGTCAATTCCTAAAACTTCTTCAATTTCTGCTTTAACTCTTTCTACATCTGCAGAAGGTAGGTCAATTTTATTAATTACAGGAATAATTTCAAGGTTTTGCTCAATAGCAAGATAGACATTTGCAAGAGTTTGAGCCTCAACCCCCTGAGTTGCATCTACAATCAATAATGCCCCCTCACAAGCAGCGAGTGAACGTGAAACTTCATAAGAAAAATCCACATGTCCTGGGGTATCAATCAAGTTTAGAATATAATCTTTGCCGTCTTTTGCTTTATAATTCATTCTTGCTGCGTTGAGCTTAATCGTAATTCCACGTTCACGCTCAATATCCATACTGTCAAGAATTTGATCCTGCATATCCCGCTGTGCAACGGTACCGGTAAATTCAAGTAATCTATCGGCAAGTGTTGATTTTCCATGGTCAATGTGGGCTATTATACAAAAATTCCGTACATTTTCTCTGTGTTTCATAATTTCTATTATATAAAAAAAATCCCGAACATCAAGAGAAAGTATTTTTACAATCTACCGTTTTTGAATGATTGCAGACTCTCTTAAATCTATATAATTATAAAAGAGGGAAAAATATATGCTTCTTTCAGAACACGTACAGGCAATTTTCAAATCAGCAAAATCATTTGTCATTTCAAGAAATTACCATGAACTTGAAGTAATGCATATTATGCTTGCACTTTTTTTGGATCAGAACGATTTGCCTGTAATCCTTTTAGATAGAGTAGGCCTAGGCGGAGATTTTAAAGACAGATTCAACAAATTTGTCAAAAAATATCCATACTTTCCCCGCGGTCAATTTGAGCCGATTAAGTTTTCTTCAGGGGTAATCAACCTCACTAAAATAGCTGAACGTGAAGCAATGGATTTGTGCGATGAAGAAGTTGACATTGAACATTTGTTTTTGGCACTGTTCAAGATAAATAATCCTGAAATGGATTTGTTTTTCGCTGAAAACAGGGTAAATAAATTTGTTTTATATGAAAAAATGCTTGAAGAAGTGAAAAACATTATAAGCATTGACGAAAATGGGAATGAGACAAGAAAACATGGTGCTGACAAAGCAATTATAATGAAAGATGATGAAGGAAACAAAAATATGGAAAATAATGAAACTCCCTCACAAAATCAAAAAGAAACACCTGAAGAAGCATTAAAAAAATATACAATAGATTTAACTGAACTTGCAAAAGAAAATAAGCTTGACCCTGTAATTGGTCGAGATGATGAAATTCGAAGAACAATCCAAATTTTGAACAGGCGGTCAAAGAATAACCCTGTAATTATAGGAGAGCCAGGTGTCGGTAAAACGGCAATCATCGAAGGACTAGCCCAAAGAATTGTCTCAGGGGATGTACCGGAGAGTTTAAAAAACGATAAAATTTTTGCACTAGATTTAGGCGCACTTCTTGCAGGAGCATCCTATAGAGGTCAATTTGAAGAAAGATTTAAAACAGTATTAAAGGCTGTTGAAGAAAAAAGTGACGATATAATGCTTTTTATAGACGAAATTCATACAATTATGGGAACAGGCTCAGCTGACGGGTCTGCTGATGCTGGAAACCTTTTAAAACCAATGCTTGCAAGAGGAACTATACGTGTACTCGGTGCAACTACTATTGATGAGTACAGAAAGTATATTGAAAAAGACAAAGCGCTTGAAAGACGTTTTCAGCCTGTAATAGCAGACGAACCCTCAATTGAGACAACTATAAGCATATTGAGAGGTCTAAAAGAAAAATATGAAGGATTTCATTGTATAGAAATTACAGACAGTGCAATCGTTTCAGCTGTAACTCTTTCTGACAGATATATTTCTGACAGATGCCTCCCAGACAAAGCTATAGACCTGATTGATGAAGCTGCATCAGCATTGAGAATAGAAATTGATACCATGCCTGAAGAAATTGATATATTCATAAGAGAAAAAATTCAACTTGAAATGAACAGAAAAGCTTTAGAAAAAGAAAATTCAACTGATGCAGGTAAAAAGCTGGAAAAAATAAACAAAAAAATTAACGATTTGAACGAAAAAATAGCTAAACTGAAAGAACAATGGCTAAAAGAAAAGAAAGTAATAGAATCAGGAGCTGCAATCAAAAGAAACATTGAAAAATTAAAAAGTCAAATTGAACAGTTCAAGAAAAATCCGACAATGAGTGCAGCTTTAGAAGCAAAATATTCACAAATGCTTGATATGCAAGAAAAACTAAAAGTTTATACACATTCAAATAAAAAATGTCTTTTAAAAGAACAAATTGATGGAGATGATATAGCCTCAATAGTTGCAAAATGGACAGGAATACCTGTAAACAGACTTCAAGAAGATGAAAGCAAAAAACTAATTGGCATGGAAGATATTATGCACAAAAGAGTAATAGGGCAAGATGAAGCTGTTAAAAAGATTTCAAATGCAATCAGATTGTCTCGTTCAGGACTAAGAGACCCAAAACGTCCGATAGGAACATTCTTATTTTTAGGCCCGACAGGTGTCGGCAAAACAGAACTTGCAAAGACTTTAGCTGAAATTTTATTTAATGACGAAGATGCTCTTATTAGAATTGATATGAGTGAATTTATGGAAAAACACAATATTTCCCGTTTAACTGGAGCAACAGCAGGTTTTGTCGGCTATGAAGAAGGTGGTCAATTAACTGAAGCCGTCAGAAGAAAGCCTTATTCCGTTGTACTTTTCGATGAAGTAGAAAAAGCTCACCCTGACATATTCAATATTATGCTTCAAATGTTTGATGACGGACGTCTTACAGACGGTCAAGGTAGATTAGTTGACTTCAAAAATACCGTAATAATTATGACAAGTAATCTTGGAAGTAATTTTATTTTAGATCAAAATCTGGATGAAACTGCAAAACAAGAAGAGTTAAATAAAGCACTTAGAGAAAAATTCAAACCAGAATTTATTAACAGAATAGATGAAATTATTATGTTCAAAGCTTTAACGCATGATGAATTAGCTCAAATAGTCGATATACAAACAACAGCTTTGAAAAAACGACTTTCGGCTCAAGATATGGAAATTATTATTACTGACAATGCTAAAAAATTCCTGGCAGATGAAGGTTATGAACCGCTTTATGGCGCAAGACCTCTTCGCAGAGTAATTAGAAACTACCTTGAAATCCCGCTTTCTACAAAAATTCTTGAAAACGAATTTTCAAAAGGTGATAAAATTACTGTAGATTTTGAAAATAATGAAATTATTTTTAAAAAATAGTTTTTAAATTTTAGTTTTTCATAATTTATAAGTGTTAATGTTCTGATTTCAAAAAAGGCTTATAAATTTTTTCAAACCAGATTTCATTTAAATTAAACTGTTTTGCTATATAATCATTCAAAACATTATCAGGAATATTACGATAACCAACTTTAGCGAAATTTTGTCTGGTTTTTTGAACGACTTCATCAAGCTTCTCAGGATTAAGCCAAGGGCAAGGTAACTCTGAACTGCCGACAGAATAGCAAGGTTTCGGTCTATCAACAAATTCTCCTTCAGAGGTAGTTATCCCGCCATAAATTGAACATTTATTTGTTTTTTCATGATCTTTAAAAGCACAAGGATTTACAGAATTTGAAAAAACTACAGCTTGGGGATTTTGTAAAAATTGAGAACGAGTTATTGTCAAAAAAGATTCTTCATCACCAAGCATCTGCTCAAGTTTTTCATTTAATTGTCTAAGTGATTTACTTAATTGTTTTATATTTTCAGGATTTTTTTCACGGGATATTGCATCTATGTAAATATTTGCCATATCATTTACCCTTTGCACATCAATATCAGAAGAGTCAACAATCCATTTTAAAATTGGTGTTTTTATAATCGCACTGGTTTTTAAATCATCCGGTAAACTGTGATATGATGCATTAAATTTGTCAGCTATTTTTTTTAAAGTTGCACTCATTGGTGTTCCATGGTTACAGCAGGCACCTTTGCATAAATCTGCACATATCTCTGCAGGTGTATATTTTGAACCAAAATTATAATTATTATTGGAATATAAAGGGTTAAATGTAATATTCATTAATAATCTCCTATAACTTTTTGATAATTATAGAAGACCTTTTAAAAAATATTTTTGCTATTTTGTTAAGAAGAATAAATAATTAATAAGACAAATACTCGATTACAGCCTTAGCAAAATTTTTAGCAGATTGAAAATTTTGTCCAGTAATCAAATTTCCATCTGAAATTATATTTACAGCACCTGGAGTATCTTCAATAAAATCAGCACCCTCATCAATTAAAGCATCTTGTAAAAAGAAAGGAGTTAATTCATCTTTTTTGTAATACCGTTCTTCTTCATTGGTAAAAGAAGTCAGTTTACGTCCACTGACAAAAGGGATTCCATCTGATTTTGCACTCAAAAACCCCGCAGGTCCATGACAAATCGCTGCAATTAATTTTCCTTGACAATTAAATTGGATAATAACTTCCCCTAACAGTTCGCTTTTAGCAAGGTCATACATAGGACCATGACCTCCTGGCAAAACAATAGCATCATACTCGTTGTAATCAATAGTATTCAAAGCATCGGTATCGTTAAGTGCTTTTTTTGCCTCATCCCATATAATATCCTCAAAAAGATCTTCACTTGCAGGATCAATCGGAGCAATTTCTCCAGTTAATGTTGCGACTTTAACTTCAAAACCATTTTTTATAAATTCATTGTATGGCACAGCGAATTCTTCAAACCATACACCGGTTTTTGTATGATGTTTGTCATCAAATTCTGATATGTTAGTAACCACCATAAGTATTTTTGAAGGTTTTTCAGGTGCAACCTCAGCAATCATTTCTTCTTCAATTGTTAAGTTTTCTTGATTATTCATATTTTTCTCCATTTCATTAATAATATTTAATATTAGAACTTTTTTATTAATAGGCTGGTTGGAGAATTTTTACACTCATTTAGTTTAATGCTATGAATAATTTTTTATGATATTATATGCATATAAAAATGAACTTTTATTGAATTAAAATCGTTTAATTCTTGTAGTAGACAGGAGTAAAATAATGAAAAAATTTTTATCTTTAATTTTGTTATTCGGAATATTTTTAACAACAGGCATAAAAGCATTTGCAGATGACGCAGCTGATGCAAAAGCATTTTTTGAAAGCTATGTAAGTGCAGCAAACAGCTACAGTCCGACAATTGAGCAAATGTATTCTCCAAATGCAAAAATAATAAGACAAGTAATAAAACCCGATGGAAGTCTTGTTGATGTAAAAACAGATACTGCAACTTATATAAAACAAATGAAAATCGGACAAGCAGGTGCAAAATTAAGAAACTATAAGAACAATTATTCAAATATAACAGTAACTAAATCCGGAGACGGTTATAAAGTAAGCTCTCTTCGCCAGCCATCAGGTGAGACTTACAAACTCAAAACTTATATGATTGTAAAAAAACAACCTAACGGAAAATGGCAGATTACAGAAGAAATGATGCAGACAAAACAACAGATTTTCTTAAAATATGCAAATAAATAATCCAAATCAGGAAAAATATTATGTATGAAAAATTCAGATTTTTAACAAGCGGAGAGAGCCATGGTAAATGCTTAACCGCAATTATTGAAGGATTACCGTCAGGGTTTGAAATAAACCCTGATTTTATAAATCAAGAACTTAAAAGGCGCCAAGGCGGCTACGGGCGGGGAGATAGGATGAAAATTGAGTCAGATACCGTAGAAATAACTTCCGGTGTCCGATTTGGAAAAACAACCGGTGCTCCTGTTACTTTAGTAATTTACAATAAAGATTTTGAGAATTGGGAAAAGATTATGAGCATCTACAAAGAAGATGAAAATGATGAAAAATCTTTTACCAAATATCGTCCAGGACATGCCGACTTTGCAGGTTCTATAAAATATAATCATAAAGATTTGAGAAATGTCCTTGAGCGCTCAAGCGCTAGAAAAACAGCAATTGAAACAGCCGTAGGCACAGTTGCAAAAGAAATCCTTGAAAATTTTAATATCAGAGGTTACTCAAAAATTCTACAAATAGGTCAATCTCAAAATCAAGATGAATTTCATGCTGAAATTGATAAAGCAAAAGCTGAAGGGGATACTTTAGGCGGAAAATTTGTCGTAATTTATGAAAATATGCCAATCGGATTAGGTTCCTACGTTCACTGGGACAGAATGCTTGACGGGCGGATTGCTCAAGCAGTAATGAGTATTCCTGCCATAAAATTAGTATCTATAGGTAATGGAGAACATACCTGTGATCTCAAAGGTAGTGAATTTCATGATGAAATATTCCTCGAAAACGGTAAAATTGTTAGAGAAACTAACAATGCAGGCGGTATTGAGGGTGGTATGACAAACGGTGAAAATTTACAAGTTTTTGCAACTATGAAACCTATACCAACTTTAAGAAAAACGTTACGAACAGTTGATTCTAAAGATATGCAAGAGACTGAAGCTCATTTTGAGCGCTCTGATACCTGTGCTGTTGAAGCTTGTGCTGTTGTTGCAGAGGCTCGCATTGCCTGTGTATTATTAAATGAAATTCTTTTAAAATACGGCGGCGATAATTTTGAAGAAATTATGAAGAATTTTTCTTAACAAATTCACTGCATTTTATATTTAATGTAAAATAATCTTATGAAGAAAAATATTACTCTGATTGGGATGATGGGATGTGGTAAAACTACAGTGGCAAAAGAGTTATCAAGAATTTTGCCTGATTTTAAACTTGTCGACATTGATGATGAAATTGAAAAAAGCACAGGCAAAAAAATTTCTGAAATCTTTCTAAAATATGGTGAACCACACTTCAGAGAGCTTGAAAGCCACAAAATCAAACAGTTTATCCAAAATGATTTTCAAATAATTTCAGCAGGTGGTGGAGCATTTGAAAACCCCGATAACAGAAGTCTTTTACAAAATAATTCTACAGTTATATTCCTAAAAGCTTCACCAGATACAATTTATGAACGTATAAAAGCTGAGACGCACAGACCCCTCTTAAAAAAACATTTTTCACTTGAAAAAATCCAACATATACTTTCTCTTCGTGAAAAAAATTATCAAAAAGCAGATTATACAATAGATACTGACAACAAAACTCCGGCTGAAATTGCCAGAGAAATTCTTGGAGTTATTAATGATTAACTTAAATGTAAAAATTAATGCATCTGAAAAAACTTATCGGATTGTTATTAATAATAATGAAATCCAAGAATTAAACAATGAAATTTTAAATATTATCGGAAAAAATAATTTTCTTGCAGTGATTAGTCAAAAAGTCTATAAATTATATGGTAAAACCCTTAATCTACCTAAAAACAGAATTTTTATACTTAAAGACGGAGAAAAAGAAAAAAATTTTAAAACATACCAAAAAATCTTAAATACCGCATTAAAACTTAGACTTACAAGAAATGATTATATAATAGCCATAGGAGGTGGAGTATGCGGTGATATTGCAGGATTTGTGGCATCTACATATATGCGTGGTATTCATCTTATTCAAATTCCGACAACACTTTTATCTTGTGTAGACAGTTCTGTTGGAGGCAAAACAGGGATTGATACCAAATTTGGCAAAAATTTAGTAGGATCATTTTATCAACCGGATATCGTTTTGATTAATACTAATTTTCTAAAAACTCTTGATGAAAAACAATTCAAAACAGGGCTTGGAGAAGTAGTTAAATATGCTTTTATTGAAAAAAGCTGTAAATGTAATGAAGAATTCAATTTAATAAACTTTCTTTCACTAAATTCCAAAAATATTCTATCACGCGATGATAAAATCCTTGAAGAGCTTATCAAGATTTGTATTTCTTTGAAAATCTCTGTAGTAGAACAGGATGAAAAAGAAGGAGGATTGCGTAAAATCCTTAACTTTGGCCATACATATGCCCACGCACTTGAAAAATTAACAAATTATAAAAAATATACCCATGGAGAAGCGGTTGTAAAAGGTATAGAATTTGTTTTTGATTTTGCCCAAAAAATGGGAATTATTGTAGAAAGTTACAAGTTTATTGCAGAAGATTTAATTAAAAAATATAATTTCAAAAAAATACCAGATTATAATATTAAAAAAATAATTTCTACTATGAAAATAGATAAAAAAGCTACTTCTGATAACATAGTTTTTATACTTCCGACAGACTACGCAACCGTAAAAGAATATAAGATGTTTGATAACGAAATTTTAAAATATTTTGACTAAACCCTGCTTTTTACAAGCTACTATGATATAATATTCATATATTCATAAGTTCAATACCTTGCTTACTTATAAAAACATGCAACAAATTTTCAAAAAAAACATCATGAGAAATATAGGTTGTGCAACAGGTAATGAAATTATGAGTAATTTGGAGGAAAAAGTTAAAGAATGAGAAACATTATGAGAAAAAGTTTTATTTTTATGGGTGCTTTCATAATCCTGTTTGGCTGGATTATAAGAGACAATGTCTTTGCCTATACTCCCGTTGAATTATATGATAATGTCTGGAGACTTATCAATACAAAATTTGTGGACCAGACAAATAACGCCCAAAACTGGAATAAATGGCGTCACAAGTATGATAATTACATAAGAACGAATGAAGATGCTTATGTAGCAATCAATACAATGATAGCCAGCTTGAATGATCCTTATACAAAATTTATGGATCCAAAAGAATTTGCTGAAGAAACAAGCTCAATTAAAGGCTCATTAAAAGGTATAGGTATTCAAATAGGTGTAAAAGATGGTAAACTAATGGTTATAGCACCAATTGAAGATACCCCCGCAGAAAGAGCAGGTCTAAAAGCTGATGATGAAATCCTTGAAATTGACGGAGTATCAACAAAAGGTATTACCGTTGATAAAGCAGCTGATAAAATAAGAGGAAAAGAAGGTACACAAGTTACTTTGCTTATCAAACGCAAAGATATGGAACCTCAAAAATATACAATTACTCGTGCTGAAATTGAAGTAAAATCAATTTCACTAAAAACTCCTTTAGAAACAAAAGTTCCAAGTGATATTTCATATATCAGACTTAGTTCTTTTATCAGCCGTAATGCAGCTGCTGAATTTAGAACAATACTTGCAGAAGATCAGTACAAAAAAGGCTATATAATAGATCTTCGTTCAAATCCGGGCGGACTTTTGAGTAACGCAATTTACATATCAGACATGTTCCTTGACGGCGGTACAATAGTTTCTACAGTAGACCGCGATGGCTACAAAGAAACTTCAAGAGCAAACAGAGGAGTTGTAACAACAAAACCTGTTGTTGTACTTATTAACAAAGGTTCAGCTTCTGCAAGCGAAATTTTTTCAGGAGCAATGAAAGATAACCATAGAGCTGTTATTATTGGGGAACAATCATTTGGAAAAGGATTAGTCCAAGAAATTAATAAATTACCATATGAAGCAGGTATAAATATTACAATTCAAAAATACCTTACACCAAATGGCACTGACATCAATAAAAAAGGTATAACCCCTGATATCGTTGTTGAATTAAGTGAAGAAGATATTAAAAATAAAAAAGACGTCCAGCTATTGAAAGCAATCGATGTTATAAATCAAATGACAAACGGTCAATCAGTAGCAATTCAATAATTCATAAAAAAGCGGAATAAATTATTCCGCTTTTTAACAATTACATAACGCGCCCGTATTTTAAAAATCGGGCGCGTTCAAATCTTTTTCATACAAATTAAATCAAATTATCATCATCTTTTTTATTGAAAATACTTTTTGACTTATTAAAAAATCCGCCAAATAATTGAGATAATTTGAGATCATCTTCGTTACTGATTACTTCTTCTGCAAGGTCAGTTTGACTTTTAGCCAAATGCATTTGACCTTTTTCTACATTTTCATAAATGATTTTTTTACCGTCTTTACCAACATCTGCAAGTCTGATTTCATCATTTACAGGTACAAACTTCTTTTTCGCAAATAAACTTGCCTTATTATCCAAATCCTTTTGTACTGATTCTGATAATTCAAAATCAAATTGCGGCAAATCGGCAGGGGTAATTTTTACGTCATTGTTTACGGGGTCAAGCGACATAGCAAATTCCTTCCTAGATAAACTTACTTACTATTTATATACCCAATTACGGTACATTTTTATTTAAACTTAAATAAAATTTCTATCCAAAAATCCAAAAAGTTCTTAAAACCACTGCACCATAAGGCTTTTAGCATTATACCATGATTGTAAAGTTTTGTAAAGTTACAGAATATAAGATTTCTTTAGGTTTTCATGATATTATTTTAATCAATCAGGGAGAAGGTATGTATAAAGAGTGGATTATTAAAGATTGTGATATAAATGATGGTTCATTAATTAAAAGATTGCTTGCTACTAGAGGAATTAAGAATGAACAAGATATTGAAAACTTTTTAAATCCTTTGCAGACAAAGCTTTCAGATCCATATGTTTTTACTGATATGCAAAAGTGCATTGAAAGACTTTCTAATGCAATAGACAATAACGAAAAAATTATTATATATGGAGATTTTGATGCAGATGGTGTGACATCCACCTCTCTTTTATACAGAACTCTTTCTCATCTTGGAGCTGATGTTAATTATTTTATTCCTGATCGTGAAAAAGAAGGGCATGGTCTTGATACCAAGGCATTAGTAAAAATTATGACAACCGTCAAGCCAAAAGTTTTGATTACAGTAGACTGCGGAATTTCAAATAATGAAGCTGTCAGTTTCTTGAATAGTTTTAAAATAGATGTAATAATAACAGATCACCATGAAGCACCTGAGGAATTGCCGAATGCTTATGCTATTATAAACCCAAAAGCACCGAATGCAATTAATGAAAGTCTTTCAGCAAAAGAAATTGAGAGTTTAACTTCACTTGCAGGAGTAGGAGTCGCGTTTAAAACAGCACAAGCACTTCTTGTTCACTATAATAAAACAGAGTTTATATTTGACATTTTGCCTTATGCCGCAGTAGGTACAATAGCTGATGTTGTACCATTAATTGGAGAAAATCGCCATATTGTTCTCAAAGGACTCGATTTAATATCACAAGGAAAACATTTAGGATTAAAAAAACTTTTAGAAAGTGCAGGATACACTATATCAAACGGCGTTACATCCGAGCAGATAGCTTTTGGAGTTGCTCCTAGAATAAACGCTTCAGGACGATTAGATACGGTAGAAGCCGCTTTAAAAGTTATGCTCTCTGATAACCCTCAAGAAATCGAAATGGCAGTTATCACTTTAAACGAATTTAATAAAATCCGTCAAAATCTTTGTCAGGAAACATTTTTACAAGCAGATGAAATGATAAAAAAAGAAGGTAACAAAAATCCAGCTATTATTCTTTTTAATCCAGAATGGAAGGTCGGTATTATCGGTATTGTTGCATCTAAACTCGTAGAAAAATATTACAAACCTACATTTTTGATGACATATTATGAAGAGGCAAAACAAATCCGATGTTCTGCAAGAAGTATTGAAGGCATTCATTTATATGATGCAATAGATTCAATAGGAGATCTGCTTGACGGTTATGGCGGACATGCTATGGCTGCTGGACTTTCTTTTTCACCTGACAAAACTCCTTTTAAACTCGTAAAAGAAAATTTAAATCGAATTATTAAAGAAATGACAAACGGAAAAGACTTAAAACCATTTATAAATATCGATTTAGAAGTAACAGCTGAAGATATTACCGTTGATTTGGTAGAACAAATTTCACAATTGGAACCTTTTGGGCAAGCGAATCCGAGCCCTGTTTTTGCAATGAAAAACCTTAAAATTAAACAAAAAAGACTTATGGGAGAAAATAAGGATCATTTAAGATTAACTGTAAATTCCGGAAACAGTGAATTTAACTGTATTCGCTGGGGTGAAGGGGATATTTCGCTTGTTGCGGGAGATCCTTTAGATGTTGCTTTTCATCCTCAAATTAACGAATATCAGGGAAATATCACTGTTCAATTAATTGTAGACGATATTCATTCTCCTCACCTTAAAGAAGAAGAATCTCAAGCCCAATCACAAAATAGTCTCAAAATATATGATCATCGCAAAAAAACTGATATTTTACCTCAAGTAAATGATTATATAAAAACAACAAAACAAGACATACTTGTCTTTGCTGAAAGTAAGGCTATTAAAGATAAATTAAGACCATATTTATCCTTAACAGAAAAATGTGTTTCAAGAGAAAATCTTAGAATATGTGATTCAATAATGTTTTTTGATTATCCTGCTGATATAGAAACATTCCAAAAAATACTTGAGAAAACTTCTCCTAAATCTATTCATTTAATGAACTATGAAATTAAATACTTTGATGAAATTGAGTTTTTAAAGACATTTGCAGGAATGTTGAAATTTGCAGTAAATAATAATAACGGAAACGTTCAAATTTTAAGGTTTGCAAGTCATTTAGGGAAATCTTTGAATCTGATTGAATTAATGTTTGATTTATTTGAAGAAGAAAATTTTATTAAAATTCTCGAAAAAGATAATAAGCATTTTAAAATTGAATACTTTGGTATATCAGATATAGAAAAACTTATTCAAAACCCCAAATATTCGACCATTTTAAACATGGCTGAAGAATGTGAAATATTTCAAAAAAGATTAATGGAGGATGACCTTTTTGAAATAGAAAATTTTATTTCTGAGAATGAAATTCAAGATATTGGAATGCTCCAAACAGTTTAATAATAAAATTATTTAATTTCTCTTGCTGATTTGCTTTTTTTATAATGGTAAAATTCAATAATGCCGGTATGGACAAAAGCTAGAAGACCTGCAAGATATCCTAAGTATTTATGAGGTTTGAATTTCTTTTTATATGCAAGAATAGCGCTTATTGTTCCAAATCCCAATGCACCGTAACCTGTCACATTGACAGGATTTAATGGTGTTTTTTTCTTTTTAATTGTTGTACTTATATTATTAATTGGTTGTATAGGCATACTCAAATCTTAATTCTATATAAATTTGTGTAAGTATTTAGATTATATTTTAAATTTGTCTTTTTTCAATAGCTGTTTTATTTGTTTTAAACTCAATCGTTTTGCTTTTTCATTTATATACTTTTCTATATTTTCTTTTAAATCAAACATATCAACTTTACCAACAAAATCTAAAAATGTATTTTTATGTTCTTCAGTCAAAATATAATATGTTTTTTCTTTTCTTATTTTTTTATCCCAAAAAACAAAACCATTTTTTAACTTTTTTTCGACATCTTTTGCTATTTTATTGACATCTGAAGGTTCACCTTTAAACTTTGCAAAACCTTGAAATGAAGGTTGATTTGTTTGTTGTAATTTTGAAATCATTTTTTTCTCCGAATTTTATTCATAAATTATAACATTTGAGAAAAATTTTTTTTGCTCCATATATTCTAATAATTAAAAAAAAATTAATTTTCTTATTTTTTCCCAAATTCCAATGAATAATATAAGTGGTATAAAACACCTCCTGCAAGGTATAATCCTTGTATGAATATGCCGTTTGCAGGGAGTAGCTGAGAATTTTAGATATTAAATTCTCTTGAAAGCGAAGTTTCATAAGAATTTTACATTCATTTTCAGTAGTATAACAAGTTGCTTTTCAACAGACTTAAAAATTTAAGTCTTTTTTGAATTGAAAAGCAAAGAAAGGAATTTTATGGAATATTTAAACAAACTGCTTATGTGTATTGAAAAAGATTCAACAATTTTCAAAAACCCTGATCTGAATTTTATCACAGGACTTACAAACACTCAAATAAAAGATTTGAAAAAATATGCAATGACAAATGAACTAATAAAAGAAGAAAAGAAAGAATTTATCTTAACTGAAAAAGGAAAAATTTATTTGAAAGAAAAACCTTTTCAATCTTGGTGTCGCAAAGAATACCCCAAACGACCTGAGATAAATCTTGAATACCTGAAACTTGATAAAATGCCGCCTATACTTACCAAAGCAATAAGATGTCTTGCAAGACACTTGCTTGAAGGTGAAGAACTAAAGGAAAATTCAACAGAATCATACTTAATGAGAGAATTATTATCTGAAAACTCTGGATGTAAAGATATTAAAAAAGAAATTGAAGAATATGTTTTAAAAGGGAAAAAATTTAAATTAACAGATTTATTTGAAAAATTTATCTCTTACGGACTTACAACATCTATTGTCGGAATTTTACTGCTTGATGTACTCGCAAAAAATAAAGATATTCTCGCGATTTATGAAAAACTGCAATTTCAGGTAAAACTCAATCAGCTTATGTTTGATAGAATGATTTTCTGTCCGCAAAACTTTGAAATACAAAAAACTATTATGGATGATTTGCCAATTTTAGAAGATATTTCACTTATTTTATCAAACAAGCCGACTAAAAATATTTTAGATATTACAAAAACACTTATTTATTTTATTCGAGATTTGGAAAAATATACTTTACATACTGAAAGGCTCTCTAAAAAAACTTTGAGATTCAGAAATGTTATTATGAATGCAAAAGATCCAATAAGTCTTTTTAATCGTGATATTCCAAAAGTTCTTGCAGGAAAAATGCTTTCTGAATGTGATAGTGAATTTTTGAAAAGTTATCAAGAGTCTATTGATGAGTTAAAAAATGCAACTCAAAATATGATTTTAGAAATCAATAATTTCTTTTTTGAAAGTTTTAAAAGCAAAAACAGATTAAAATTAGCAGTACGTTTTGACGCTGTAGAAGAATTTATCGGAGAAAAAGAGCTTAGAATTTTATTCAATAATGTTGTAGAAAAAGATGCTGATGATATTTTATGGATTAATAGAATTGCTACCTTTATAAACAAATCAAGAGTTCCAAAAGACTGGAATGATGAAGATGTTGCTGATTTCAAGGTAAAAGTAAAAGATTTAGCCCTGAAATTTTATACTTTAGAAGCTACTATCGGAACTATAAATATCGGAAATAGCAAAAAATTTGATAAATTGCTCACTCAAATTTTATCACTTTCAAAACCTGAGCAAAATGTAATTTTAAGAAAAATTGTTAATTACTGAATAAAAAGAGCCTAAATGGCTCTTTTTACTTTAAATTAACAAATTATTGATTAAAAAATTTATTTAATATATAAAGTTATAAACAATTTATAAATATAAAAAGAGGGTAAATGATTATAAATTTTATGCAAGATTATGGCATGATAGTATCTGGAATAATTCTTTTAGTTGCATATATTTTAATTGCTTCAGAAAAAATCCAAAAATCCACTGTTGCACTTTTAGGAGCCTCTATAACTCTTTTATTAGGACTGGTTCCTTTTCATGGGCATTATGACATCAAGATTGGAGAATACATAAAAGATGTATTTCAATACATTGAATTTGACATAATTTTTCTTCTTATAGGCATGATGATTATCGTACATATCGCAAGTAATAGTGGTATTTTTAAATGGCTGGCAATACAACTTTTGAAATCTACAAAAGGACATCCCAAATTAGTATTACTAGCTTTAGCTATTTTCACTGCAATAGCTTCAGCTTTTTTAGATAACGTGACCATTGTAGTCCTTATTATGCCTATAACGTTTGTTATTGCAAAAGAATTTGATTGTGATCCCGTTCCTTTTTTAATAACTGAAATATTAGCCTCAAATATTGGGGGCACCGCAACTTTAATTGGAGATCCTCCTAATATAATTATTGCATCAAAGGCAAATATAAGTTTTATGGACTTTTTAAATGAATTTACTTTTATTATTTCAATTATATTTATAATATCAATGTTAATTTTGACATTTTTGTTTAGAAAATCTCTTACAGCAACAAAAGAAAAAATGCAATATATAGCTAATTTAGATAATTCAAAAACTATTGAAAATAAAAATTTAATGATACGTTCTGTAATAACACTAACTTTAGTGATAATTGGATTTTTAACACATGACAGAACAGGAATTCCAGCTTATGTATTTGCTCTTTCAGGTGCATCTTTTCTATTATTGTTTGAGAACCCTAAAAAAATTTACAAAGATGTGGAATGGCTTACAATATTTTTCTTTATAGGATTATTTATAATTATCGGAGGGTTTGAAGCAAATGGCGGAATTAGTTTTTTAGCTGACAAACTTATAGAGTTGACCGGTGGAAATCTTTCATCGGCAACTATGCTAATTCTATGGGGATCAGGTGTATTATCAGGAATAATTGATAATATTCCTTATACAGCAACTATGGCACCTTTGATAGCTGAAGTACAACATACAATTCCATATTTAGGTATCGGACATCACCCATTGTGGTGGGCATTATCTTTAGGCGCATGTTTGGGTGGAAATCTAACAATTATAGGTGCTGCTGCAAATGTCATCGTAAGTGAAAATGCTGCTGCAAATAGATATCCTATCTCCTTTATGAGATTTTTTAAATACGGTGCCTTAATTACTTTTATATCATTATTATTAAGTTCAATTTATTTATATTTAAAATATCTACATTAATAGTTTAAAAGGTTATCTTTAAATAAATAGGCAAAAAAAAATTCTTTTTACTTTTTAATCTAAATATCTAAAAGGAGGTTTAATTAAAATGATCCATAATATAGCAAATATAAGATTAACTAAAGCAAATAAAAAAACTTTTAAATTTGCACAAAAAAATATTTCCAATAATAAATCTAACAACATATTGAAAAAATCTATAACTAGTTTACAGAATAATTCAAAACCAATTGATTCTTTTCATTCTGCAGATAATGAAAAAGATATCAAATTTGTAGGCATGCTTCAAACTATTGATGAATATATAAAAAATATTTTGAAAATTTAAAAATTAATTAAATTCCAAACCATTTAAAAACAGTTCTTTTTAAACTCTTTTTAATTGGTTTGACATAATTCAATACAATATTGTTGTTATTTATTAAAAATTTTCTTGCTTTACCTGTTTTAGGATACAGTTTTTGAAATTTGCTTTCAAAACAATCAGTAGCATTTTTTATCAAAGGAATTGTAAGTAATTCTTTATAATTCCTTTCATAACAATGAATATAATTATAAGTTTTATGTTTTTTAGCAGCTAAAAGACCGGTTGTTGGATGATTGATACAATCCTGAATTTGTTTATGATTATAATCAATAGAATCTTTATCAACATGAAACCTTGTATCAAGATTAACATTTGCCCAATAAGCATGATTTTCTAATTTGCTAAAACGATTCCCGCCTAAAATAGTTTCCAATATAATTTCTCCTTTTATTTGTAAAATTATTAAAACAAATAAATTTTTAACTGCATAATAGCATTTTTATAAAACTAAATGCAACTTTTTTTTAATAATATTATCAATTATATTTAAGATATGATATTATATCAAAAAATAAAGAAAGGTGAATCATGTCAAATAATTTATCTATTTACTATAGAGTACCATTAAAAACTCTTATTCTTTCAGAGCATAATAAAAATATTAAATTTATACACCAAAATTACGGTCAGTTAGGAGTAGATATTTTTCAAAATGAGAAAAAACCTTCTATACTAACTAAAAAAGATAATAAAAAATTCAATAAAATTATCAATAATATTAAAAAATTCTTTGGATTTATTGGAAAAGAAGATTATAAAGAGTCAGACTCATTACACAATGTAATGTTTAAATATTTATATAACAATAAGCAAGGCACCGAAGCTGAAATAGAAAATTTATTTGGCAAAAAAGGCATGGAACTTTTTATTGTTTTTAAACTTATGGGTTATATAAAATAAGAAATAAACTAGCAAAAAATAAAATTTATTATTTTTAATAAACACCAATATTTTTATAAATAAATAATGGGAAATTGTGTATGCAAATATACAATAACACAACAAATTATAATTCTAATTTAAATTTCAAAGGCAAAATTATTGACTCACATGTTCACTGTGGCAAATGGACAAATGACCTATTCAGCACAAATGATGTGCTTGAATTTTTTAATAGAAAATTCAATAATGGTAAAGATACAATTGATAGAGTTATAATATCGAATCTTGATTGCATTATTAAAGGTAAAAATAAAACCCCTTATATGGATGAATTAAGCGGTAATATAAAATTACTTAAAAAATGCTTAAATAATGATAAATTAGTTCCGTTTGTTGTCTGTCAGCCTGGACATGGCTCAGCAGAAAATATAGAATTACTGCTAAAACAATATCCTGATTTGATTAAAGGATTAAAGTTTCATCCAGCTTGTCTTGAGCTGCCTGCGAATGATATAAAATATATACCTTATATGAAACTTGCCGAAAAATATAATAAACCTTGCCTATTTCACAGTGAAGTTATAATTGATAAAAATAATAACTTTATAAGAACTGGTGTGTCAGATCCAGAATTAATATATGAAACTGCCAGACAATTTCCAAATGTACCAGTTATTCTTGGACATATGGGACTCGGTGGGAGTAAAGCACATGAAGCAGGAATAGAAACCCTTATTAATTCTATAGAGCGTGAAGATGCAAATTTATATGCTGATTTAGCTTGGGTTGATTGGGATAATCCTGCAAAACCTCATATCGTAGAAGTGGTTGACAAACTTTTACATAGCTCAAAAGGTGATAAAACAGAAAAGTTGTTATTTGGAACTGATGCACCTTTAGGTGTGTTTGGAGAAAAGGCTTTAAAACAAAAAGATGCATACGAAAATAATATTAAGAATATAAAAAAAGCCATAAAAGATAACTTTGGGAAAAATGCAAATAAACTTATAAGCCGAATTTTCTACAGAAACAGTAAAAAACTGCTTAACCAGAATTTTGAAAAAATGGCTTAATCCTTTTATTGGTTCATTAAATTACAATACTAAAAGCCCATTACATAATACATAAAATATTCAGACTCATAAAAAAAATAGCAAGGGAGAGATTCGAACTCTCGACCTCACGGGTATGAGCCGTGCGCTCTCACCAACTGAGCTACCTTGCCACCTGTTTATAAATTCTATTTAATTGTCAAATTCTTGTTTAGCCCTCACGGGTATGAGCCGTGCGCTCTCACCAACTGAGCTACCCAGCCTTATTCAATTTTTACCTGCCAGTATAAATAGATTTTAACTGACAGGTTTCATTTTTGCATAAAGGATTTTTATTTTCAAGTGTTTTTATTTATTACTTTTACTTACACTTTTTCTTTCCACTCCAAGACAAATCATTACAATGCAAATAGTCCATATTTTCATTAAATAAAACCCAGGCTGTGCAAGCATATCCGTTTAATCTATTCGACACAGACTTATTGCACAAGGATTCAAAGGTATTGTTTGTTTTTGTTATCTCAGACATACCAGCAGGTACAACACCATATTTTGTGTAATAAAAAATAAATACATCTTCACCTGTCTTATTCGGAAGTTTTGACCCGTTTAAGTCAACCAAAAATTCACCACACACATTTTTTAAAGCTTTGGATGTTCCATATTCTAATTCACAAGTTGGAGATAAGACTGTTACAGAATTAATCATTGTTCCATCTACAAGAACCAATCTTTCCGAAAATTTACTAAATTCAGTGCCATCAAGGGATTTTCGTGCATAAGATGGGCATTCCTTTTCTAATTCATTACACCTGTATAATACATTTAAATATGGTGTTATAATATCAAAAAATCTTTCTCTTATTATTTTATCATTTTCAAGTTTTTCTTCAGATGGATCTGCTGAATTGCCTGATAATTCTAACCCCCAATTTTCTATACTTCCATTATCTTCTATCGCCATCATCATTGTTTGGTTAATTATTGTATAAAATTTTTTTAATTTTGTTATGTATTCTCTTTCTTTATATCCATTAATTACTTGTGGTATTGTCATTGCTGCAACAATACCGATTATTCCTAAAGTTATTAAAACTTCCGCTACTGTAAAACCTGACTTTTTATTTTTATTATCTTTTACCATCTCTTATATCCTTAAATTTATTTAAAACAATTTATTACATCATATAATACAATTTTTTATATACTTTGTCAATTTACAAAGTATGTTTTATATCGTTAATTTAAAAATCAATTTTTACTATATTTTGTTTTAAGTAATATTATGGATGATATAAAAACTTTATTTGGTAAAAAAATAAAAGAATTACGAATAAAAAAAAGACTTTCTCAGGAAGAACTTGCTGAAAAAATTGACATTGCAGAACGAAATTTAAGTAAAATCGAGTGTGGAAAAAGTTTTATAAGAGCTGAAAAAATCGGTCGGCTTGCAGATGTATTAGGTGTTTCACCAAAGGATTTATTTGATTTTGAACATCAAAAAAATATTTCTGCTATCCGAGAAGAATTAATTGATGAAATAAAATCCAATGACAAAAATTTAAGATTGTTATATCAACTTTATAAAATAATCAAATAAAAATTTTTGATTTATAATATTAGAAAATATCCGTGTAAATATTATGATTAAAGATTTAACAAAAGGACCTGCAATTAAACTTATACTGTTGTTTTCAATTCCGCTATTAATTGGCAACGTTTTTCAACAGTTGTATAATCTGGCAGATATCGTAATTGTCGGAAGAACATTGGGGGTAAAAGCTTTAGCTTCTGTCGGGGCTGTTGCGCCTTTATTTTTCTTGATAATGTTCGCTATTGCCGGTATGACAAATGGTTTTGCTATCATAACCGGACAAAAATTCGGCTCAGGTGATGTCCAAGGTGTCAGACGCTCAAGTGCTGTTTCAATAATTTTAAGTACCATAGTTACAATACTTTTTTCAGCTTTATGCGCGATTTTGATGAAACCGATTTTGTATATGATGAATGTCCCTCAAGATATTTTTCATGACGCATATTTATACATTCAAATTTGTGTTCTTGGACTTATTACAGCTAACTTTTATAACCTTTTAGCAAGTATTTTAAGAGCACTAGGCGATAGTAAAACCCCTCTTTATTTTTTAATCTTTGCCTCTATTTTAAATATATTCTTAGCACTTTTATTTATCTTAAAATTTCATATGGGCGTTCCTGGATCTGCCATTGCTGTAGTAATTTCACAAGGCTTTTCCGTTATATTATGCCTTTTATATATTAAAAAACGTTTTCCAATACTGCATCTTAAAAAATCTGATTGGGTTTTCAAAAAAGAAAATCGTAAAGAGGATATTGATTTTATATATGAACATTTAAAAGTCGGTTTTCCAATGGCAATGCAATTTTCTATTTTAGGAATTAGCATGCTTATAATTCAAAGCGTATGTAACACTTTTGGAGCAGATATAATTGCAGCATTTACAGCAGCTTTAAGAATTGAGCAAATTGCAACTATGCCAATGATTTCATTTGGAGTAGCACTATCAGCTTTTGTTGCACAAAACTTCGGCGCAAAAAATATAAACAGAATAAGATATGGGGTTATAAAAACTTCCATGATTAACCTGACTTTAAGCTTGATTATGGCTTTTGTAATGAGGTATTGGGGAACACATATAGTCGGAATATTTATCGGAAATGATAAAACTCAAGTTATAAAAATTGCACATGATTATCTTTGGATAAGCACGATATTCTACTTTTTCTTAGGTCAAATTTTTATTTTCAGAAACGCACTGCAAGGTATGGGAAAGCCTCTAATTCCACTTACATCATCTTTTGCGGAACTTATGATAAGATCCTTTGCAGCAGTGTATTTGGCTGTAAAATTCGGATATTACGGTATTTTCTATTCTGGTCCAATTGCTTGGATTATAGCATCTATTATTTTATCTATAGGATATTTTATTAATATTAAAAAAATTATCTTTGAAAAAAAATTTAAATTGACAGAAAAGTCACTTGAAGAATAAAATATTTCATGTAAAAATCACAACAGGTCAAAGGTGTTAAAAAAAGGAGAGAATTATGTCAACATTTATTGAAGATATTGTAGCTCGTCAAATACTTGATTCTCGAGGCAACCCGACAATTGAAGTAGATGTAAAATTATCAGGCGGTATTATAGGTCGTGCAGCAGTACCATCAGGTGCTTCGACTGGTATTTTTGAAGCACATGAGCTGCGTGACGGTGATAAACATATATACGGCGGAAAAAGTGTAATGAAAGCCGTAAACAACGTAAACAATATAATTGCACCTGAACTTATCGGAGAAAAAGCCACTCACCAAAAAGAAATTGATACTTTTATGATTGATATGGATGGCACAGAAAACAAATCTAAACTTGGTGCAAATGCTATTTTAGGAGTATCTTTGGCATGTGCAAAAGCTGCATCTTTGGCTTATGATATGGCATTATACAGATATTTAGGCGGGATAAATGCATTAACCTTACCTGTACCTATGATGAATATATTAAATGGCGGAGCACATGCAGATAATAACATTGATTTTCAGGAATTTATGATAGCACCTGTCGGTGCTGAAAGTTTCCATCATGCAATTCAAATGGGTGCTGAGGTATTCCATACATTAAAATCCATTTTGAAATCAAAAGGACTTGCAACATCAGTAGGTGATGAAGGAGGGTTTGCACCAAACTTAAATTCAAATTCAGAAGGTGTTGAAGTAATAATTGAAGCAATTCAAAAAGCAGGTTACACAACTGATCAAGTAAAAATTTGTCTTGATGTTGCATCAAGTGAGTTTTATGAAAATGGAATTTATAAATTAAAAGGTGAAAATAAAGAATTAAACAGCACTGAAATGGCAGGGTTCTTAAAAGAATGGTGTGAGAAATATCCGATTATTTCAATAGAAGACGGTATGGCAGAACAAGACTGGGATGGTTGGGAATTATTAACCAGAGAAATCGGTGCAAAATGCCAGCTTGTAGGTGATGATCTTTTTGTTACCAATACTCGCCGTCTTGCTGAAGGTATAAGACGTCATGTAGCGAACTCTATTCTAATTAAAGTTAATCAAATCGGCACTTTATCAGAAACTTTAGATGCAATTTCAATGGCACATGCAGCAGGATATACTTCTATAATTTCACACAGATCAGGTGAGACAGAAGATTCATTTATAGCAGATTTAGCAGTTGCAGTCAACAGCGGACAAATCAAAACAGGTTCTATGTCACGCTCTGACAGAATTGCCAAGTATAATCAATTGTTAAGAATTGAACAAAAGCTTGGTTCTGCTGCAAAATATCTGGGACTGAAAGCCTTTAACGGACAAAAAAAATAATATTTAATAAAATTATTTCTTACAAAAAAGCAAACTTTTTTAAGTTTGCTTTTTTATATAGAAATACCGCAATAAGTACACAAATTGCGGTTAATTCCTTTCCAAAATAAGAATATGTTACTAACTAATCTGATGATTTTTTATATCTGTAACTCAACATACTATATGATCCTGATGTATCAGAAGAACTGTCATCTCCATAGAATGTTGACATATTTGTAGCAAACTGATGTCTGAATTCATCCATTTTTTCCTGCTTTGAACTGTCTATATCAAATGCAGCAATTTCAGCACTTGTAATTCTGCCGTCACCATTCGTATCCATATCTTCAAAATGCTCAAGAATATTATTTATAGTAGAAGTTGAAAGTCCACTATTGCCAGAAAGTGCAAGTTGTGTAAATTCTTCTTTTGTCAAACCTTGAGTTGACATTGTGCTTGTCAATCTTGACATTTCATCAGCAGAAATTGTCCCATCTCCATTTTTATCTATAGATCCGAAATTATTTTGCAAATATGATGCAAACGAATTATTCAATATATTATAATTTGATGTTTTGCCCTGCGCGTCCAATATATTTTCTAAAGTTACGCCATCTTCATATTGATTTGCAAGGACATTGTATGTATTTGTCAATCCCGCATATATTCCTGATAAAGCTCCGTAATTCGACATATTTTAGCCCTCTACTTTACTACCTGATAAATTTAACGTAAATCCGTCATGATTATTCTAATGATTTTTTTAATTTCGTCAACCCCCTAAATTCGAATTTTGTAAAAATATGTTACAAAAGATAGTAATTTCTTAAAGATTTTCCAATAAAAATCCGACAAAAAGTTATGTAATCAGATAAAAATAAGGAGTGTGTAAAATGGATGACAAAAAAATTCTTGATATGGAAGATCTAATGATTGATTACGGCGAAATGACAAGTTTTGATTTTAATTCTCTAAGTTTTAAAGAAATGCAAAACTTACAAAATATTACCGGAACTGATTATGCTGAACAAGCAGTTCCTTTCAAATACGGCAAATTTGATCTTGTAGATTTGTTCCATTCATTTATTTCACAAAAAGATTAAATTTTTACTAAATAAAATTAAGGATATGTATTATGGATATGAAAGAAATTTTTGAACAGGGATGCTTTTCACCTGGATGGGCTGAAGTCGAAGAAAAAGAAGTGTATATCCCTGAAAGAAAAGATTTAACCACTTTATTAGCAGAATTGGAAGATATCAAAAATACTATTGATGATATCAAAGCAAGACAATGGCATTTAGCCAAATTAATGAAATTTCACAATGAAGGTCTATCCCCCGAATAAGAAAGATTGGCGAATAAATAGCAGACTCCCCTTAAAAATTTTAGGGGAGTTTTCGTTTGTTAATTATCATCTTCAAAAATTTCTTCTTCTAAAAGGACATCATGTCCCATATTTTGCATCATATTAAGATATACATTATAATATATATCCATTGCAACTATATATTCATTTAAAATCGCCTGATGTCCGTTTTCTATTAGTATTAAATTCATTAAAGTAGTCTCACCTTTTCGGTATCTTTCTGTGGACATTTTTAAAATTTCATCAGATTCTTTAAGGATTTCTTTATAGTAATTCATGTTTTCTTTTGAATATTTGAAATTGTTATAATCTTGTTTTAAAGTAATTTTCAATTTGTTTTCAAAAGAAACTTTATCCATTTTAGCTTTTTCTAATATAGTGTGAGCTTTATCAATATCAGGTCTGTATGTATATAGAACAGGCAAATCAAATCCGCCACCTACAAAAGCACCTGCCCAGTTGTCACCGTCTCGTCCATATTTAGTTTGCCAAGCAAATCCTCCGCCAACTATTAAATTAGGTATTCTTTGACGTTTAGCTAGGATATATTCTTGTCCATATTTTTCTATATCACTATCTGCAATTCTTATCGAATGACTGTATTTGAGAGCAATAGCTTCTATTATGTCATAATCGGGAAGTTTAATATCTAAAATTGTCAAATCATCGCTAAATAAAGAGGCTTCCTGAGTATCGTACATATTATCATTTTGTGCAACATTTATTACTTTATTAAGATTAAATTGGGCATTTATCAAATCAGCCTTTGATCGATTCAATTCTATTAACTGCTTTTTATATTTTATATCAGACTGTAAATTATCAATTTTATAACTTGAACTTGATTGGGGTCTTTCTTGAGCTATTTTTTTCATATTTTCAAAAAGCTCTTTTCGTTCATTCATTATTTTCACAATTGATTTATAATAAAGTACGTCAAAGTATGCTTTCATAACTTTTATTTTCAATTCATGTTCAAATTGTCTGATTTGATTTTCAATTGATTTTTTCTGTGCAATAGCAGCCTTTTTACGTGCTCCACGTTTAAATGTTTCTATAGGAAACATTAGACCCGCTTGACTTGAATTTCCTGTCCTTATCTGACCTATTAATACATTTGTTTGAACCTGTGGATTTTGTAGGCGATTTGCTATTTTTATTTCAGCTTCGGCTATTCCCAATTCTTTTCGTTTTGCTTGCAAGTCAAGATTATTCCTTAAAGTAAGCTGAACGGCCTCATCAAGTGAAACTCTTTTTACTTCCGCATTAACTGGTATAGTAAAAACTATTAGTGCTATTAATAATATAAATATTCTCATATATAACTATTCCGAATTTATTTTACATGAAACATATTTTTTAGCAAATAAAAAAGCGGGATTTCCCCGCTTAATTTTACAAAATTCAAGAAGGATTATTCATAATGGAGTTGCTGCTGGTTTTCCCACAAATTTGATTAAAATATCAATAACTTTAGGCATTTGACACACAAAAGAATAGTTACCTTTTGAAAGTGAACATTTACTACAGTCACATTTTATTGAATAACATTCCATAGCTTGTTCAGTCCATGCTTTTGTTATTGAATTTGAAATTTCCCCGTTAGTTTGGGGCTGAAATACGTATTTTTCAGATAAGTCAATCTTTGCCATACTTTTTCTCTCCCCCAAAAATCACTACGACCTGCTATTTTGATTTTAAACTGTCAAAAAAAATTTTTAATCCTTTAAACAGATGATTTATTATATTAAAAACGCAATTTTGCTATTTGTACATCAAACAAACGTTCTAAATTCACACCCGATAAAACGTATGAAATCAAATCACCAGGAGTAATTGTATATATATTATCTATTTTTGGGAATGCACCGACTACGGAAGTATTAGTATATTTTTCTATAAGTTTTGGCAAGTTCTTTATATTTTCATCATTTGTTTTATATGGACAATCATATAAAACTACACCGCTTATTTTTATATTTTTAATTACTGCATGGTTTATCATCATTAAAATATCATTTATAGGAGTATATGCAGAAATTACAAAAAGTATAGGTAGTTCAATATATTTTACCATATCAACTTCAAGAAAATTATTTCCGATAGGAGTAGCCATGCCATTTGTACCAATGGTTAAAAAACATTCAAATTTATCACATACATTTTTGTAATCTTCTAAAATAGTTTCTTTTTTTACAGAAGTATTTTCTTTTGATGCTGCAATCATTGGAATATCATTTTCACGGAAAAGATAACTGCAATAGGTTTTTATATTTTTATCAATATCTTTTATATAAACTAAATCAGGAGCTTCAATATATCCGTTATTTTCGATTGCACCAATCTGTATAGGCATATATACACCAGTAGAATATCCAAGACTCTGCATTGTCGCTGCAAGTCCAGCTGATACTAATCTTTTCCCTAAAACGCTTTCTGAACCTGTTATAAAGATGTCTAACATAGCTAAATCCTAGCATGGTCAACCATTGATTGCAAAGTATACTTCCTTTAACCTTTTTTTACTTATGTGGGTATATAACTGAGTTGTTGATACATCACTGTGACCCAAAAGTTCTTGGACTACTCTTAAATCAGCACCGTTTTCAAGCAAATGTGTCGCAAAACTGTGACGAAGAGTATGAGGAGATATTGATTTGTGAATTTTTTCTCCCTGCTTATGTATAAAGGTATAGATGTCTTGTCTTGCAATATTTTTGCCGTCATCTTTTACAAGCAAATTTTTAGATGTTTGTCTATTTTTTTGAAGAATAAAATCGCGTTCTTTTTCATATTCCTTTATTGCTTTTAGGGCTTTTGAACCTATCGGAACAATTCTTTCTTTTGAGCCTTTGCCTGTACATTGCAGATATTTAGCTGATATATCAATATCATTAATTTTTAAATTTACAAGCTCTGATACCCTAAGTCCGCATCCGTATAATAATTCAAGTATAACTTTTTCTATTTTTGTAAGGTCTTGAGACAAAATTGTATTAATTTCTTCAATTGTCATTACTTTTGGAAGTTTTTTGGGTATTTTAGGCTGCTCAAGAGTAAGCGCAGGATTTTTTTTACAAATTTCATTTGCGCATAACCATTTGAAAAAACCTCTTAATGATGCTGTCTTTCGCATAACACTTGTCGGTGTATATTTTTCATCATGAAGTTTTAATATATAGCCGTTTATATGAGTTCTTTCAATGTCATTTAGCTCTTCGGCTCCTTTAGATACACAAAAATCAAGAAAATCTGTTAAATCTCTTCTGTAGGCATCAATAGTATTTGCAGAAAGACCTTTTTCTATTTCAAGAAACTCAAGATATTGTGACAAAGTTTGGATATTCATACATAATGAATTTACTCTTTTTTTCAACTTTTTTCAAGGTTTGTAAAGAAAGTTTTATCTAGGGATAGAAAAAGTAAATTTTACATATTTATTAGCTTCACTTTCAACTTTAATTTTACCGCAATGTGCATCAATTATTTTTTTAGCAATATAAAGTCCGAGTCCAGAATTTACCTTTTTATGTTTGTCTGCATAACTCACATATTTTAAAAATATATCATCCGAATTTTTTATTTCCAAACCAGTTCCAAAATTTGTTATGGAAAATATTAAAAATTTCTCACTTTCTTTGATATCCATAATAACTTTCGACTTTGCAATACCATGCTCTATTGTATTAATAATAAGATTATGAACAACTCTTTTTATTTCAAGCTCATCCATATATGCATAGAGATTTTTAGCACTACAATTTAATATATATCTTATAAATTTCTCTTCAAAAAGGTATTTTGTATCTTCAATACAACTTATTACAATATCCTTTAAGGAGCATTGTGTTTTTTGTAAAACTAAATTTTCATTTTCAACCTTATATTTTTGTGTAATATTTTCAACTAAATTTTTCATATATTTTGCAGCACTTAAAATATCAGATATTATTTCTGTCTGTATACAATCCATTTTATCTCTGTTCTTATTTAAAAGTTCCAAAGCACAAATTTCTGCATATATAGGGGTCTTCAAATCATGTGTCACCATAGCCAGAAAAGTTTCTTTTTTATCATTTAAAGCATCCTGTAATGACTTCGTCTTTAGCATATTATAGATTTGCGATCTAACAACTGCAATATCAAAAGGTTTTTCTATATAAGCACAGGAACCAATGTTATAACCCATAATTTTATTTTCTGAATCCGATAGAGCAGAAATAAACATTATTGGCGTATCTGAATTAATTTTAGTTCGTTTTATAATATTAGCTAGTTCAAACCCTGACATTTCAGGCATCATAATATCTAATAAAAATAAATCAAATTTTTCATCATTTACAATTTTGCTTGCTTCAATCGGTTTTAAAAAAGTTTTTATATCCAATTCAAGAACAGATAAGGTCTCTTTCAATAAATCAATATTCATTTGATTATCATCAACTACCATTACTTTAAGACCTTTTAGTGATCTGTAATTGGGTATTTCAGCAGTTAAACTTTCTGTTTTATTTTGCTTTTGAAAGTATTTTTGGATTAATCTGATATCAACAGGGTATGGAATAATATTTTTAACCCCGGAAGAATTTGCAAGTAATATATTTTTTCTGGAAATTTCAGAAGATGTGAGCCATATTTCAAGGTCAGGATATTTTTTGTTTATTTTTTTTATTATATATAAATCTTTAAAATCCGTCTTTGCAATACACAGTCTCTTTTTTGAAAGACCATTTATTTTTTCTAAATCTTTTAAACTCTCTACAAATATTAATTTTTCATTTTCTACATTATTAATCAGCTCTTGCATCTCATATCCATAATATATATTAATTAATGCTTAACAATTACCCTATTGGGCAATCTTTTTTTGCTTATAAATTTATTGATGATAAAATATAATTAAGGTGAAAATATGGCAGAAACATTTCAGGAATTAATAGCCCAAATAAAAGATCGTCTTGATATTGTAGAAGTTGTTTCTAAACAAGTCATTTTGAAAAAACAAGGAAGTCACTATTGGGGATTATGTCCTTTTCATAAAGAAAAAACACCCTCTTTTTCTGTAAATCCAAAATTAGGAATTTATAAATGTTTTAGTTGTGGTGCAGGTGGAGACGCTCTTTCTTTTATACAAAAGACTCAAAATCTTGAATTTTTCCCAATGATTATGGATTTAGCTGAGCAATTCGGGCTTGAAGTACCCAAAAAATTTGACAAAACAGAATCAAAAGATTTGAAAAAAAACATGCTTAAAGCAACTCAAAAAGCTACTGAATTCTACAATGACATGTTGCTTAATCACAAAAATCCTGAAATTAATACAGCCTTTGAATATCTCAATTCCAGAGGTATCTCACGAGATATAATAAAAAAATATTCAATCGGTGTTGCACCAAAATCTTTTTCAACTTTGTACGATATTTTAAAAAAAGATTTTTCTGATGAAGTTCTTGAAAAAGCAGGAATTATAATTCCAAGCAAAGAATCTGGTAAATTCATAGACCGTTTCAGAAATCGTATAATAATTCCCATTCAAAATGAAATGGGCGATTACGTTGCATTTGGAGCAAGAACTATGGAAAAAGACGGTCAGCCTAAGTATTTGAATTCATCTGATTCAATGATTTATAACAAAAGTAAGGTTTTATATGGTCTATATAACGCTCGAGATGCAATTAAACAAGAAGATGGCGTTATTTTAATGGAAGGATATTTTGATGTAATTTCAGCACAAGCTCATGGTATTGCAAATGCTGTAGCTGCTTGTGGAACAGCTTTGACTCCAGACCACGTAAAATTACTATCAAGATATACTAAATCAAGAAGAATTTATCTATCTTTCGATACTGACAGTGCCGGTCAAAAAGCAACTAACCGCGGTGCGGAAATTATTAAAGAAGCTTTCTCAGGACTCGGTAATATCAAACAATTTGATGAAAGTTATATTTCTACATCTGATGATAAATATGCCTGCGAAATAAGAGTAATTTGTCCTCCTGAAGGCAAAGATCCCGATGAATTCATAAGAACAATCGGCGCTGACAGTTTTAAAAAAATTGTCGATAATGCTCCACTTTTAATTGATTTTCAATTAAACAGTATATTGAAACATAAAAATCAAATTAAAACACCTCTTGAAAAAACAAGATTTGTAAAAGATATAATCCCGATTTTAAAAGAAATAAATAATGATATTGTAAGAACAGAATATGTAAAAATGGTATCAACTGCATTAAATATTGATGAAAAAGCTCTTGAGACGGAAATAAAACGTTTTAAAAATACTCAACTTGATAATTCTACAGAAATACCAAAAGAAATTACTAAGATTGTAACAAAAAATGTAACAGTTTTAGAAAAAGCGCAAAAAAATTTATTGAGTGTTTTTTTTGTAACCGACAATCAGTTTTCATTTGCCCAAATAAATGAAATGATTGGTGATATTACATTTACAGACCAAACGTTAATAAATGTAAAATCTACAATTGACAAATTAATATGTACCGTAAATAATGTAAAGGAATTGATTGAAAATTTATATACTGAATACTGTCAAAATCCTGATATACAGGAGGTTTTAACCAGTTTGATAAGTATCTCGGAAACTTTCAACAATTTGGATCCCAAAGACTTTAAAACAGTGATAGAGGAAAATAAAAATAAAATTCGACAGTGTCAGAGGGAAAAAGAAAAAGAACAGTTACGGAAATTATATATTAATGCTGTTGATGATGATACGGAAGCCCTAAAAATACAAATGCAGCTAAGAGATAAGATAAATAAAAGATTAAATTCGGAGAAAATTAATGACTAAAAAAAGACAATCAAACTCCTCAATCGTCAGTATTTTAGATGATGAAAACCTAAATATTCCTGACATTGATGAGGATTCTTCACTTGACAATGAACATGATGATGTAAATTACATTAATATGGATATCAGCACAGATAATATCGAAGATATCGTAACCGCAAAAATAGATAATAAAATGAACCTTGATGACATCTATATGATGAATTCAACAGAAGAAGAAAACCCTAATGACTTTGAATTACCAAAAGGAATTGCTGTAGATGATCCTGTAAGGTTATATTTGAGAGAAATTGGAAGAATAAAATTACTCTCAGCTAATGAAGAAATTGAATTAGCAAGAAAAATTCTTGAAGGGGGTACACCTGGTGCAATTGCAAAAAGAAAACTTGTCCAAGCAAACTTGCGTTTGGTTGTATCAATTGCTAAAAAATATGTCGGCAGAGGAATGCTTTTCTTGGATTTAATTCAAGAAGGTAATTTAGGTCTTATCAGAGCTGCAGAAAAATTTGACCATGAGCGTGGTTTTAAATTTTCAACTTATGCAACTTGGTGGATAAGACAAGCAATTACAAGAGCTATTGCAGATCAAGCAAGAACTATTCGTATCCCAGTACATATGGTAGAAACTATAAATAAGCTTAAAAAAGTAACTCGCCGTCTTGCACAAGAATTATCAAGAAAACCAACCGAAGATGAATTGGCTATAGAAATGAATGTATCTATTCCAAAACTTCGTGAAATCATCAAAATAGCTCAAGAACCGCTTTCTTTGGAAACACCTATCGGAAAAGAAGAAGACAGCCGCCTTGGTGATTTTATTGAAGATAAAGAAGCAGATGCACCTATCAAGACCGTAGCAAGCGAACTTTTACGTGAAGATTTGGCGGAAGTCTTATGTACATTATCCCCAAGAGAACGTGATGTTTTGAGACTTCGTTTCGGTATGGATGATGGTCGTCAAAGAACATTAGAAGAAGTAGGACAATTATTTGGCGTAACAAGAGAACGTATTAGACAAATTGAAGCAAAAGCTTTAAGAAAACTACGTCATCCAAACAGAAGTAAAAGATTACGTGAATATGTAGAATCATAAAATATAAAAGCTCTCTTAAAAGAGAGCTTTTTATTTATCAAACCTTTAAATTATTGACTTTTAATTTTAGCTAAATTATTATTTAATAAATAAGAAGGAAGATTTATGTACAAAAAAGTATTTTGCACACTTTTGTTTATAACACTTTTTCTTTGTGGTTGCACAACAAAAGACAACGCCCCAGGAACACTTAATGCTGTTTTAAAACGCAAAAAATTAATTGTTGGTGTAAGAACAGATGCTAAACCTTTCGGATTTCTAGGAGAAGATGGTTACAATTACGGCTTTGATGTTGATTTAGGTTCTGAACTAGCTCTATATTTAGTAAATAAATATGCAAATGCTGTCGAATATGTACCGGTAACAGCTCAAAATCGTATTGCTTATTTAAATTCAGGAAAAGTTGATTGTCTTATTGCTACAATGTCTATTACAAAAAACAGATCCAAGATTATGGATTTTTCGATACCATACTATGAATCAGGACAAGCAATTATGCTTCCTCATTGGAGTAAAATATCAACATTAAAAGAATTAAACGGGCAAAGAGTAATAATTGTATATGGATCTACAAGTGAAATAAATGTAAGAAATGAACTTCCTGATTCAACAATTATGGGATATAAAAACTATGATGATGCGGTAAAAGCTCTAAAAGAAGGTTTAGCAGTTGCTTTAATTGCTGATGATTCTGTTTTGTTAGATTATGTATATAATGATAAATATTTTAAACTTTTACCCGGAAGATATTCTGTAGAGCCTTATGCAATAGCTTTTAGAAAAGGAAAAGATACTGAAAGTCTTCGTGAATATACAAATTATTTTCTTAAAGAATATGCCCGTACAGGTAAATTAACCAGACTTCAACATAAATGGGGATTAAATTGATGAATAAAAAAATATCTTTTTTGACAATTATAATAATTTTAATTGCAATTTTTTCAGTATTTGTTATTGAAAATTATCATAAAGATTTTGCTGTAATTTCTTGCAAGAATACTGATGGTAATTGCTATTACAAAGAGAAAAATGCTCTTGGCAATGTAAAATATGAAACAGAATTCAATTTCAAAGAAATTATGCAGTGTAACATTGAAACAATTTATAAAAAAGATGTAAAAGATCGTGATACTGTATATGCATACGATTTTTATCTGTATTTTATAAATGCCGATAAAAAGGAAATCAATTTCAAAACAAAACAAAGAGAAAATCTTGACAAAATTTGCGGTAATTTCTTTGAAAAAAAACCTTTTGAATACAAATTTCCTTTACTAAAAGAGTAATTTATTCAGCTTCTTTCAAAATAACAATAACTGATTCTATTTCATTTTTAAGGTAATCCAGCTGTAAGTCAATATTCTCGGAATTATAAATTTTTCCGGCATTTGAATATGCAAGATAAGCTTTGTACTTTTCAGCCTCAACTCTGAGATTTGAAATAGTATTTGCTCTTAAACTCAATTCTAATAGTTTTTGATAACTTATAAAATAACTTTCGGGTTTATTTGCATATTTATCACGAAAATAGTCAGCATTTTTATTAAAAAAATAAACTTTTGCTGCAAATTTTTGTACATCCTCACGATTTTCGATAGAGTCATACAATTTTTCAAGCATAATTATAAAATCATTCAAATCGTTTATATATTCACTTGTTTTATCGGGTTTTAAAATAATATTAACAAAGGATGGGTCTTCTCGAGGAATAGGTTTTAATTCATTAGAGCTGTGAAATTGTTGTGTCTTATCAAAAATTGGAGTCCCTTGCGCTGGCTCTGTTACTTCATATTGTTTTGTAAGATTTGGAAGTGTGCCAAGGTAACCTTTGCCTTCTGTATCTATTTTTTCATCTTTTCCAAAGAAAGCAAACGTATTTGTTGTTGAAAATATTAAAGCCAGCAAAAAAACAATAGACTTTTTCATAACAAAATTATAATGTTTTTTAGGAAAAAATCATCATTTATTTAATTGAAGCAATTAGATCCTTTTATTTATGGCAAAAAGGAAGGATTTTTAAAGCAGATTTTGCCTTGTCGTGGTTTTTATCGGGTAATTCGTAACATTTTACGCATCTTGCTTCATAAGTCTCATCTCCTCCAATCATAATTAAAGGAGAACTTTTATCAGCAGGTTTTCCATCTATTAATCTTTGAGTACGAGTAGCATGTTCACATCCGCATTTCATGCAGACTGCATGCAATTTATCAACTGTCGTTGCAAGACATAATAATTGAGGCATTTGTCCGAATGGTTCAGCTTTAAAATCCAACTCAAGTCCAGTTCCTATTACTTTTTTACCGTCTTCCATCAATTTTGCAATAACTTTTGTAATATTACTATCAAAAAATTGTAATTCATCTATAGCAATAACTTCATCTTCAGGTTTAACTAAACTTAAAATTTGGATAGAATGTTTTACTTTTATTGCATCCAACCACAGACCGTTTCTTGATTCAATATAATCTCCTTTTGTGCGAGTATCTACATCAGGCGAAATAACTTTAACTTTTTTCTTTGCGATGATACAACGTCTTACCCTTCTTAAAAGCTCTTCTGTTTTTCCGCAACTCATCGGTCCTGTTATCAACTCAAAACTATAATAACCATCCATCTATATGTCCCCTGTAATAAAATATTATTGTTCTTTTATAAATAATTATAATCCTACTATATTTTTTTTTAAAGTAAAAATTTGTTAATTTTTATTTCCTATCTTTTAATTTTATATTATTTTACTTGGTTTCTAAATAAAATAAATTAAATTTTAAGACACAGCTTTTTAGCTGTGTCTCATTTTATAATTATTTAAAAATTTTTATTTACAATATCCAATCCAGTATTCTTTGCCATTATATTTATAACCTGTCTGTGCACAAAGACTTCCTTGTAATTTTCTTCCATTAAGCTCCATTTTTATCGGTGGACATTGAGGTGTTTTTTTAGCTGCGATTTGGGGTTGATATACAGTATCTACTCCACTTTCTAGTAATTTTTTAAAATACATTTGCATACTTGCATTATCTCGTTTTTCAGCAGCTTTCAGCATCGACATTGCTAATTTATCTAATTGAGCTTTTGTTACCTTTCTGGAACTAGTTTTTGTGGTTTCTTGTGCCGATATCGCTGTATTTTCAAAATTAAATGCACAGAACATTCCAACTAAAACTATTCCCAATATTACCTTTTTCATACAACTCTCCTTTTTTTAATTTAATGGATACGATATTCTGCATTTGGACTTAATACTTTATCTTTCAGACGCTTTAGCCCTTTTCCGTAAAAATATTTTAACTGCTCGGGGAATTGCCCTTCAATATCGATTAAATACATATCATGCACAATAAATTCTTTTATTAAAAAAACGATATCTTCATTTTTAGTCCAAATAGAAGTGATGCTTTCATGTTTTTTTGATTCAATTTTACCAAAAAGCCCCTCTGAGTTGTCTGCTGTGATAAAAATCATTCTACCACCCAAAGAATGCTCGATTTCTCTTGCTCCAGAGTGTTTGAAAACTGTACCGAACATACAATCAAAATTATCATAACCGACAATTTTTATATCAAGCCCTCGATTATAACTGTCTAATAAGTCATTTTCAATATATTTAAAATCCTGAGACCATATTTCGAGATATATTTCTTTTTGTGCATTTTTTATTATTTCAATAACTTTTTCTTTAATTTCTTTATTTCCGCTTACTGTCAAAATAGGCTCTGTATAATCTTCTTTAACATTAGGCAGCTTTTTTTCAAGAAAATCAAGTGTTGAATTAATTTTTCTTTTGTACCGTTTTGTTAATTCTTTTGGTCTAATCGGAGTATACGTTGTAGGCTTTGTTTTAGAACTCATGACAATTTGAGAATTTTCAAGTGCTTTTAATGTATCATATGCTCGAGATTGAGGAATATCTGCCAATTTACTTATTTCATAACCTGTAGCAGGGTATTTTTTTAATAAAGCAAGATATACCTTAGCTTCATAACCATTTAAGCCTATTTCTTTTAAACTCTCTATTATTTCATCCATATGTGAATTGTATCAAATTTTCTACATTACGACAAGCTAATCTTTTGTAAAAAGTCTTTTACATTTGTTTTTAAAAGAATTTTCCTCTTTTATTTCTTCCATATATGCTGGCTGACTAATTTTACAACCAAATGGTCTTAAATCTGATTGTTTTCTGCCATATTGATCAATTTTTTTTATTTTCTTTAAATCTTCATATCGTAATTTTTGAATCATCTTGTATTTACTTTTTTGTTCGTTATTTAATATTTTTTCAAATTCTTTATCATATTTGCTGCTGATTTTTTTAATTTGTTTTTCCAATTTGTCTAATTCTTTGCAAGCAGTATCTATCTGAGATTTTGAACCACCTTGTGCTTTTAGAGTTTTTATTTCACTTTTGGTCTGCATAAGACATTCTACAACTGGTACAATCTCCTTATATCGTTCATTCTCAATTTCTGTCATCTTATTTATTTGTGACGGAGTTAAATTTAAAACATTATAAATTGTATTTCTATCTTTTTTTATTCGAAACATCATATTATAAACCTGACTGGGGCGTTCTACCTCTAATACTTCATTTTCTATACTTTGAGAAGGCATTATCATTTCTGCATAACATAAATTTGATAATAAAAATATTAAAAATACAGAACATAATATTTTTTTAATCATAAAATCTCCCTTATCAATATTTGGATTTTCGCATAGAGTAAAACTTTTTTCAATATATTTGTTGTAAACTGAAGATATGGAAGAAATGAATTTAAGAAATTATGCATACCTTGGAGATGCCCTTTGGGAATTACATATTAGAAAAAAAACCATAAAAATGACAAATAATGCCCAAAAACTCCATAAAATAACAACAGAAAAAGTAAAAGGGCATTTTCAAGCTTTCTTACTGAATGAAATAGAAAACATTTTAACAGAAGAAGAAAAAGAAATTTTAAAAAGAGGAAGAAACTTACCAATCCCTGTCGGCAGACGTTCCAATCAGGCTGAATACAGACAAGCAACAGCTTTCGAAACTTTAATCGGCTGGTGGTTTCAAAATAATATTGATAGATATAATTATATAATATCTTACATTGACTCTAATTTATTCTTTTAAAATTTATAGATAATAATGAATAATTATTTATATCTCCTTTTAAGCAAAAACAGATTGCCTTTATGAATTACCAAAAACGGTAATGTGAGATATCACTAATCACGTACATAATCAGGTATAAGTTTGTTTTTTAAGAAACTTTAGGGGTTTTTGAAATCAAAAACCCTATAAACACAAGGAGGTAAAAATGACTATTAAAAAACTTACTGTGGCAGCTGCAATTGCCGTTGGAATAGCAACGTGTTCCTTGAATCAAGCAATGGCGGCTTGTCCCTGCGAACAACCAATGCCGACCGTAACAGGTCCTGCATGTCCATGTGAAGAACAAATGCCTGTTGTGACAGGTCCCGCATGTCCATGCGAAACACCAAGCACATGCCCGAAATGTAAAAAAGCATTACCAGATTGCGATTGTCAAAAACCGGATCCTTGCGATCCTTGCGAAAAGAAAAAGTCTGACTGCGATTGTCCAGATGAAATAAGCTGTGATGAGCCGGCAGAACCGGCTTGTGCTGTATGTCCAGGAACCGGTAAACCCGACAGAAAAGATATGAAACAAGTATATGGTTATCCTAACGCTATTTACGGTACAAACAATTATGTAGGTCAACCTGCTAATTCTATCTTCTCAACAGATACTCCGTTAGCATCAACTCCAAGAGTACTTTCTTCTGATATAAGCGGAACAACTATATCTTCTGACGGTCAAATTACAGGTGCAGCTTCTCAATTACCTTGTCTAAATGAAGCTCCAACCCGTCACAATGGTATCCCCATTGAAAGAAATGAACAATTAATGGATGGTAATAATTGTCCTATTGACTTACAAACATCAAATTCTATTGATGCAATAAGAAAAAGTTTTGTACCTTACGAAATAAAAGGTGAAGGCGCTACCACAGGTGCTGCAAGCTCTTTATCCCCAAGCTCTTGTATGTTTCCCGATGTCCCAAATAACTATTGGGCATCATGCGATATTGACAAATTAGCTATTAATGATGTTGTTGTCGGATATCCTGACGGAATGTTTAAACCTAACAGAAACATTTCTCGTGCAGAATTTGCAACAATGTTAGTAAAAGGTTTTAATTTAGATGACTGCGGACTTTCTACTGAATGTAAATTCAAAGACGTACCAACAAGCAACTGGGCTAATGCTGCTATTGCTAAAGCAGTAGATGAAAATTTACTTGCAGGATATCCTAACGGTAAATTTGAACCAAATCACCCTGTAACAAGAGCTGAAGCTCTTACTACTATTGCAAAAGGTATGACTTGTGATATTGACCAATGCAAAGCTGATGAAATATTAAGCAAATATGCTGACGGTAATACTGTTCCAAATTGGGCAAGAATACCTATTGCTAAATCACTTCAAAACGGTGCTTTAAAAGACAGTCCTAACCCGAATATGATTATGCCTAACAAAGATGCAACACGTGCAGAAATTGCTTCTATGATGCAGACAGTTCGTGTAGCTCTTGGTTATGATACTAATCCGAAAACAGCTAACAACATTTGTCCAGCTTGTCCTGTAAACAAAAATGCTTTTGTAGAACAAGAAGAAATTGTTAAAATACCTACATTGAAAGTTAAAATGATTGACCAATTGACAGCAAAATCTTCTCACGTTGGTCAATACTTTAGAGCTAACACTCTTGAAGATATTACTATTAATGGTGTAACTTATCCTTGCGGATCAACTGTTACAGGTCAAGTTGTTGAAGTAATAAGACCTTCAGGATGTGACAAAGGTGCTTTGAAATTGTCTTTCACTTCAATCAAAAACGGCGATTGCAAAGCTAATTTACCAAAACAAATTTTGCAAGCTCAGGTTAATAAATCAAAACAAGTTAACCCTGTTGCAAGATTAGTTGAAATGCCATTCACACTTGCAGGATCTCTTGTTGGTATTACAGGAAGAACAGTCGGTGGTGTTGTTACTAACTTAGGTAACGCTGTAGAAAATGTATCTAATGATGCCGGCTATATGTTAGGACACGCTTTCCAAGGAGAATTCGGTGCTGCTGCTCGTAATTTAGGTGATGGTCTTTGGGAAACTGTTAAAGCTCCGATTGATGTTACAAGAACCGCTTTATCAGGTACTATGGGATTATTCCAAACTACAGGCGACGAAATTGCTTACCTTGTTGATCCCCGCGGATACAAAATATCTGCCGTTAATCCAAGAGAACACGTTACTATTGCCTTCGGCTGTTCTGAATAGAAAAATCTATTCTTATGAATAACTTGATTTTGAGTACTTTATTGAATAATTATCAGATATCTAATAAGGTCTCTTGAAAAGATTCTCTCTTTTCGCAAGTTATTGAAAAAAACAGTCAAACAGTAATTATTCGTCTGCCGAAGAAAACCGGTGATAATTCACCGGTTTTCTTTTATTCGATATCTACTGGTTCTCATTCTGTATTATATTTTTTTATTACTTGAATAATTTATATACTTTATTTTTTTGTTTACATTTCGTTACGTTTCGAAATTTGCTTTGTGCTAAAATATTTTTATGAATAGAAAACCTGTAATTGCAATCGTAGGAAGACCAAATGTTGGAAAGTCAACATTTGTAAATCGTCTTTTAGGATCAAGAAATTCAATAGTTGATGATCTACCTGGTGTCACCAGAGACAGAATATATTTTGATGTTGAATGGCAAAACAGACCATTCACTGTAATTGATACTGGCGGTATTATCCCTGGTGATGAAGATGAAATTATGATATCTATTTTCGATCAAGCTAAGATAGCTTGTGAAGAAGCCGATAAAATTGTTTTTCTCGTAGATGGCAAAGAAGGTGTAAATCCTGTAGACTTCGACATTGCAAATATTTTAAGACAATCAGGAAAACCTGTTATTCTTGCCGTAAACAAGCTTGATAATCCTGAATCTTTATTTATGATTAACGATTTTTACTCTCTCGCTTTAGGCGATCCTGTTGGTATTTCAGCACTACATGGCAGTGGCGGGGTCGGTGATTTATTAGATATTATTACTAAAGACTTTGAAATTGACGATTCTGTTGAAGAAGATGACCGAATAAAAATAGCAATAGTAGGAAGGCCAAATGCTGGAAAATCTTCTATTGTGAACAGTCTTTTAAATGAAAAAAGAGTTATCGTATCTGATATTTCAGGAACTACAAGAGATAGTATTGATAGTGAAATATCTTATAATGGCAAAGATTTTGTAATCGTAGATACTGCAGGTATCAGAAAAAAAGCAAAAGTTGAATATGGTGTTGAAAAATTTGCTGTGGACAGAGCAATAAGATCAATTAGAGACTGCAATGTGGCCTTACTTGTTATTGATGCAAAAGAAGGAATTTCAGATCAAGATAAAAAAATAGCATCAATTATCTTGGAAGCAGGCAAAGGTATTATTATCGCTGTAAATAAGTGGGATTTAATAGAAAATAAAAAAGCAAATACTATAAATCAATTTGACAAGAAATTGTCAAATGAAATTCCTTTTTTAGAATTTGCTCCAAAAATTTATATTTCAGCTCTTACAAAACAAAGATTGAATCAAATATTTGAAAAAGCTGAAGAAGTCTATACTCAATGTACAAAGCGAGTATCTACCGGATTGTTAAACAAAGTTATAAAAGAATTGTATTCGCTAAATCCACCTACATCAGTCAAAGGTAAGCGATTAAAAATTATGTATACGACACAATCTAGTATTTGTCCGCCTACTTTTGTAATTTTTGCTAACAATGCTGATTTATTGAAAGATCATTATAAAAGATATATAGAAAATAAATTACGTGAAGCTTTTGGGTTCTTTGGAACTCCTATTAGAATTTCTGTTAGAGAACGCAGTGATAAAGATAAAAAATAAAAGACCGGCAATAAAACCGGTCTTTTTACTTTTCTATTCTTCTTCTTGGCGTTTTATCATACCTGAAGTGACTGCATATAATGCTGCTGAAATTTCTGCTGTTGTTGTAAATGGTCCATAGGATTTAATAAATTTTGCAACATCAAAAGTATCCAAATATTGTTGTAATTGAGCTTTTGAAGCTTCTGTAAGATTTGATGATGCCAAAATATTCTGAATATAATTTGATACTTTATCTTCTACATCAGATTCTGAATATTCATCATCATTTGAAGATAATTCAACTTTATCTCCTTCTTGTTTCTCTGTCTTTGAGGATTTTTCTGATTCTTTTTCTTCTTCGACTTCTTTTAATTCTTCTTCATCCTCAACAGCTGCAGCAGCAGATGTGTATGCCTTTGCTGATACTCCCGAAATTTCCATATTTTACCGTCCTTTCTAAAAATAGTACATGTCGATAGACGGAAAATGTTCTAAAAACTTTATATTTTATTAAGAAGTGTAAATAGAATTATTTTTTTTATTTTATTATACCCTCTGTTTCATTATACATAATCATATAAAAGTCAGGACTTGTCATATTTGGATTTTTTTTCATAAACTTTTGAACATCAAATTTTTCTAAATACTTGTTCAGCTTTTCTACAACTTTTTGACGTTCTGAATGTTCATTTTTAAGATTATTTATATATGAATTAACCATAGATTTTACTTCTTCTTCGGTCAAAATTGGCATACCACCTAATCTTACTTCATCTGGCTCATCTTCTTCTATATATTTTTTAAGCTCTTTTTTAGGATCTTCTTTTTGTCTTTTCCCGTTACTATCAGATGATGTAGATGATGAAATTGCTCTATTAAAAGGATTATTTACCGAATTAAACATATAATGTCTCCCAATTTTAGACATTTACGGCTTTTTTACATAAAAGCTTTAATTAAATCAATCATTTGAATGAATTTTTATAACTTTTGGTAAGTATCTTTTAAAAGTTTTGCATCTTCTTCTATATTTGGACTTTCACAGACCAAAACACCTTTTACTTCAAATTCTTTCATAACCTTCAATAAATCAATATAATTCATATCAGAGTCTTTTAGGTTCAAATGCTGTCTTTCTCCTTTTGCTGTATATTCAATACCTGCAAGGTGTCCATGGAAGTTTTCAAGGGCATATTTACCAATTTTATTACCTATGCTTTCCAAAATATGAGAAAATTCATCTTTTGTATTATACTGACCTGCTGAGCGTGCATGAAGATGCGAAAAATCTACACATGGAAGTACATATCCCTCAAAATCCTTTGACATTTTTATAATTTCATCTAAATCTCCCCATTGAGTTGATTTACCTGTTGTTTCCGGTCTTACCCATAATTTAAATTTTTCTTTCTCCATAAGCTCAATTATTTTTGAAATCTGCTTATTTACTTGTTTATAAACCAAATCTTTTTCTTGTCCTAAGTAATATGCAGCATGAAATGTTATACTAAAAGCACCTGTATCTCTTGCTGCAAGAGCTGTTTCAAAAACCCTTATTACACTTGCTTCAACTTTTTCTTCTTCTCTTGCATTTAAATTAACATAAAATGGTGCATGCGCTGTTAATACAAGTTTTTTTTCTTTCACTGTTTTTTTTATAAAATTTCTTGTATCATCACTCATTCTGACGCCATGGACAAATTCCAATTCCATGCCGTCTAAATTCATTTCTTTCAATATTTCAAATGCTGTAGGATAACTTCCTTTACCTGTCAACAATGGCATTCCCGCTGTCAAAAAGTTTAGTTTATCAAATTTAAAAGACTCTTGCAAAATTAACTCCTATCCATACTGCTATTAATCCTATTAATACACTGAATAATAAATATATTGAAAACTGCATAAATTGTGCATTTTTTAGCATTTCAAACATTTCTAAAGAAAATGTACTAAAAGTTGTTAAACCGCCACAAAAACCCGCCGTCAGTGCTAGTTTCAAAGATATATTTATTTCTGGTTTGTCAATAAAATATGAATATAAAAATCCCAGAATAAAACAACCAATTATATTTACAACAAATGTTGCAATCGGAAGATTTACATTTAAATACCGCAATGCACAAAAACCTGCAAAATATCTTAAAACTGCCCCTAATCCTCCGCCTAAAAATACTGCAATTATATTTTGCATATTTATACCTTTACATTCAATAGTTGTTCCAATATTTCACAAGCATCTGCGACATATTTTGAACAATTCTGTTTTCTTTCCATTCCGCTTAGATTTTTTGACAATACACGACAACAAGTGACTTTATTTCTCTTTTTAAATTCCTCTACTATAAAAGCAGCTTTTTCTCTTGCCGAATCTTGATTTCCATAGATATTATCACGTCCAAAATGTATTCCTGAAATCATCTGAGCCGCTGCAACAGCTCCACATACACACCCTGAGGACATTCCACCACAAAATGATGTTGCTGCTGACAAAAATGATTTATCACATAGACCTTCATCTATCGCCGCTTTTATTACACTCTCACTACAAGAGTATCCGTTATTCATATAATAATTGACTGCTTTTTCTTTCATTTTTATCCTTCTATCTTATTTGTACTGGCATTATTAGACAAACAAAGTCATCTTCACAATCTGGTCTTAAAACTGTCGCTGAAAGGCTTGTATTCAAACCTATTTTTACATTATCACAGTCCATATTTTTTAAAGCTTCCAATATAAACTTATAATTAAATGCTATATCTAAATCCTCAGAATTATATACTATATCCAATTCTTCTTCTGATTTTCCGCTATCTGGTGTATCTGCTGACAATTTTAGTTTTCCTTCAGTAAATGCTAATTTAACAATACTAGTCTTATCATCGACCATGATAGATACACGTTCAATTGCAGAAATAAAATCTGATACTGAAACAAGAGCCTCTTTCGGACTTTCATTAGGTATTAATTGATTGTATTTCGGGAATTGACCTTCTAAAAGTCTTGATACTGTCATTGTTCTTTCACTTTTTATTATTAATTTTGTGCGTTCTGTATATATTTTAACAGATTCCTCTTCTATAAAAGAACTCATTTTTATAAATTCATTTAATGTCTTTGATGGTATTATTAGCTGGCTTGTTCTGCCGTCTTTATTTTCAATTTTTTCTCTAACTCTAGCTAAACGATTTCCATCAGTTGAAGCTATTTCCAAGATGTCTCCTGAAATATCACAGACAATACCTGATAAAAGATTAGAAGTTTCATAATTTGCAGCAGCAAAACCAGCTTGTCGTACAGCTTTAGTTAAAGGTTTTATTGCTATTTCAAAACAATTTTCTTCATTTAAATCAATACTATAGACTTCTGGAGGAAATTCATTTGCTGAAATACCAATTATATCAAACTTTGAATTTTGGCATGTTATATTTACTGTACTTTCACCTTCAGTCATTTCAAAAGTAATCAATTTATCACCAAGTTTTGAAACTATTTCGTTTAATTTCTTTGAAGGTAGAGTAATTCTTCCTTCTTCTTCTACTTGAGCATCAACCAACGCAACAACGGTTAAATCCAAATCGGTTGCAACTAATCTAATCGTACCTTTATCAACTGTTTCTATAAGAATATTTAAAAGTACTGGCTGCAATGCTTTCATGCTTGTAGCTCTTTCAACTATTTTTATACCATTATATAAATCTTCCTTTTTAACAAAAAATTTCATCTTCTACTCCTTATACTCCCTTATTATAAGATTATATAATAAAAAGTTTTTAAAATCGATTTATAAAATCAAAAATAAAACAAAAATTCACGTTTTAAGTTTTTATTTATAAATAATTAATTAAATATATAAATAAATATAAATAATAGTAGTAGTAAGCTAAAAATATTTGTAGAAAAAGGCGAGAAACTCTTGTGTAATAAGGAGTTGCGAATGTAGAAAAAATTGTAGAAAATAAAAAATGCGAATGTAGAAAAATTATACATTTTTAATGGAAAGAACCTCTAATGTAGAAAACCCATGAGTTTTCTACATAAAAAAGCAAAGTTTTCTACAAAGATTATACAGTAGGGGTATTGAAATTTAAAATGTTAATACAGCTTGACATATATTGTTTTTTGTGATATAAAAGTTGTGGGGTAAATGTATATTTATAAGTCTTGTCAAATGACGAGACTTTCTTTTTCGGCTTAAAATATTGATATTATTGAATTACAGTTAATTAATTAAATTACAGGGTTTTTATTATAGAGCATGCAAAATTAAATTTCAAAAATGTAAACTTTTGTAAAATTATATATTTTTTATATATCTAATATGTCAATTATTTCTTTACAAACTTTTTTATATCTATATAAAGAGGTATAATATAACTATGGATGATAGAGAGTTTAATGTAATTGAAAATAAAGAGAAGACAGAAAAAGAACAGAAAGTTGATGAAAAGTTAAAGCATCATACAAATCCAATTTTAAAAAGACTAGCTAAATTCCATTTAGAAAAGGCAGAGAAATTCTCTGTAAAAGATTTATTTAAAAAGTAGGCAATGTATAATATAAAAAATCAAATATTTAATGAGTTGTCAAAAACACAGAAATCAATGCTGTGTTCTTCTTTGCGTGCAATAGTAAAAAATTCTCCAAATGTAGATATAACAAGTCTATATGATAATTTCATAGATGATGAAAGATATTATTTAGAAATAAATAATCCTCATTTTGAATTTTTGGACAAATATTTAGAACGAGAAGATTTCAGACATGAGGCTCTATTATATATGAAAGAATGCCGTAAATACTATGATTACAAAAAGTCACAAGAGCCTATAATCCAGGCACAAAAGGCTTTTGAAAAGAAGAAACGAGAATTTTTAAAAGAAGTTAAAATGGGGCATGAAAAACCAACAAAAAAGCAGTTATACTATTATGATAGGCTTTGTAAGAAGTATAATATTGAAAAAAAGGAACTGATATCAAAGCTAGAAGCTAGAAATGAAATAGATAAAATAATAAAAGAGCATGAAAAGGATAATTTGTATGGATTTTGATAGTATACAGGATTTTAGGTCTAATTTTGCAAATATATACCATAAATCAGTAGTGCCAATGCTTAAACCATTTGAAAAAAAGAAAAAAAATGTAATGTATAGATCAATAGCAGTTTGGATTTTATTGATTTTGGCAGGGGTAATATACTTATACGTAAATATGCCATTACTAAAACAAACAAGAAATGCAGATGTTATGATGTGTTTTATAATGATAGTAATAGTTATTATAATAGTAGGTTATGCGATTACAAGCTGGCAATGTAAATCATTTGAAAATAAATTAAAAGAAAAAATAATGCCTTCAATAATGAAAGCGTTTGGTAACTTTATATGGACATCAACAGGTACTATAGATGGTTATACAATAAAGGATTCAAATTTATTTACGAGATTTGAAACAAAAAAAGATGAGGATTGTTTTTCTGGTACGTACAAAGGTCTTGAAATAAAAATAAATGAAACAGAACTTACATATACAACAAGAGATTCTAAAGGTAATCGTCATACACATACTGAATTTAAGGGGGTTATAGCTCAAATAGATGTAAAAAAGACGTTTAAAGGACATACAATTATTAGAAAACGCAGTTTATTGAATAAGTGCAGTTATCAAGAAATAAAACTAGAAGATCCAGAATTTAGCAGAATGTACTTTGTGGATGGAAACGATCAGGTAGAATCAAGATACATTCTTACGACTTCTTTTATGGAAAGGTTTAAGAATATAAAAAATGCATTTAGAGCATCTCAAATGGAAGCTTCTTTAAAAAATAATAAAATATTAATAGCAATATCTACTAATAAAGACTTGTTTAAACTTGGAGATATAACAAAACCAATAAATGATACAAAACAATTTACTGAATTACTAAATGAATTTATTTCAATATTATCAATAGTAGATGAATTAAAATTGAACCAAAATGTAGGATTATAAATATGGCAATATCAGAAATAGTTAAGATTTTAACAGACAGTGGAATAGAACAGAATGAAGCAAATATAGAAGTAAGACTTTTGATAGAACATTTTGCAAATTACAGTTATATGGATTTAGTCATGGGCAAAAAACTATCTTTAGATAAGTTAGAAATTGTAAAAGAAAAAGCTGAACTCAGAGCGAGAACTCATAAGCCAATTCAACATATAATAGGGTTTGCAGATTTTATGGGTGAAAAATTTATTGTAAATCCATCAGTTCTTATTCCTCGAGATGAAACAGAAATACTTGTAAGGAAGGCAATAGATGTTATAAATACAAATAATTTTAAAAAAGTATTGGATGTAGGCACAGGATCAGGTTGTATAGCTTGCATGATAGCAAAATATACAGATTCGCAAGTTATAGGACTTGATATTTCTTCTGATGCTTTAAATACGGCATTAGACAATGCATCTAAATTAAATCTATATAATAAAGCAATATTTAGAAAATCAGATATATTTTCCAATGTAAAACCTGGTGAAAGATTTGATATAATAGTCTCAAATCCACCATATATACCGCCATCAGAGAAAAAAAATATTCAAAAAGAAGTAACATATGATCCAGAAATAGCATTGTTTACAAAAGACGAAAAAGGTTTAGAATTTTACGAAAAAATATCAGAACAAGCTCCAGAAATATTGAATAAAAAAGGTTATTTATTATTTGAACACGGCATGGGACAATCAGAAGAAGTCAAAAAAATATTAGAGAACTCAGGCTTTGGTAAAATAGAAATAATAAAAGATTTAGCTGGCATTGACAGAGTTATATCAGCTGAGCTATTATAAAAAAATCAAAAAAAACCGGTAACGGGAATTACCGGCGCTTCACTTTACGATTAAAAGTAAAGAGGTGATGATTATTGTAGTTTACTTCCAGTTGCTTTATATAAACCGATATAGTCAATCATAAATTCAACTTTATTTTGAGCAACCAACTGGTTTATATAGAGCAGGTTTTCTTTTTGTTGAATTAAGTCAAGTAAAGAAATAGTACCTTCGTTATATTTCATTTCAGAAAATTTGTAATCTGCACTTTCAAGATTCGCTTGTTTTAAAGTCTGATCAACTTTTTCTTTGTCTTTTCTAACCTTAACAAGAGCATCATTAACTTCCTGAATAGCTGTTAAATTAGTTTTATAGTAGTTTTGCAAAATTCTTTCATAAGTAGCTTTTTTCAAACGTAAATTAGCAACTCTTTGACCACCAGTAAATAATGGCAGTAAAAAACCTCCACCTAAAAGTAATAAGGAGTTTTTGGTCGTAAATAAACTTTCAAAATTTCCGTTAAATAAAGCTAAACCTGTAAGATTAATACTTGGTAAAAACTCTTTTCTTGCAATTCTTACATCAATTCCCGCTTTTTCTACTGAGTTTTCAGCTTTCAAATAATCAGGTCTTTGCATTATAATTTCAGATTCTATATAATCAGGAATTTTTTGATTGTAAGTAATTTCATCCAAAGATTTTCTTGCTAAAGTTTTGCCACTTTCTGGACTTTCTCCTACTAATACACTTAATTGATTTAAAAGGATTTCTCTTTGTTTGTTGTACTCAATTAAATCAGTCTCACTTTTAACAAAGGCTTTATTTGCTTTTACAGTGTCAGCAGTAGATGTAAGTCCTTCTTTGTTGCTTAATTGCATTAATTCAAAAATTTGTTTTCTTAAAGCAACGATATCAGTTTGAATTTCAATAATTTTATCTAAATTTACAATATTTAAATAAGTAGCACCAACAGCACCGGCAATAGAAATGTAAGTAGCTCTTTCATCAAATTGAGAATTTTCATATAATTTTTTAGAAGATTTTGTCTTATCTCTATTTTTTAAGAAAATATCTGCTTCGTAATTTACAATAAACGGTAATCCAAAAGCATTATCATAACTGCTTGTGCCAGGAGCTTTATATAAAGCGGGACCTCCACCTACAGCAGCCATAGGTAATTCATTTGCAAATTGAATTCGTGTTTGTTGATAAAATTCCTCTACATTTAAAGTAGCCATTTTTAAGTCATAATTATTTACAATAGCTTTTTCTATATATCCTTTTAAAATATCATCATTGAAAATATCCCACCAAGGCATATTTACATATTCATATTTATAATCATCACTAACTTTCTTCTTATCTTTTTTTACCATGCTCTTAAATTGCTTAGGAGTAGCAGTTGAATTCTGAGCATATGCAAAGTTCCAACAAGGGGTAGTTTGTAATAATGTCAAACTAAGTATAATTACTGTTGATAACGTTTTTTTCAACTCTTTATTACCTCATAAAATAATGTACTTGCTTTTTTTATAATCATATGTTAGCATAATGTTGTTGTAAATGCAACATATAATTTTTACAACAAAGTTTTAAAATAATAACAGAGATTATAAACATGGCAGATTCTGACAATAAAATAGAACGATATACTGATAGTTTATATTATGAATTAGAACAAACAACAAAGTTTTTCAGAGCTTTTTCAATGAAATTTTTTAAGAAAATGGAAGTTGATATAAGCCCTGATGAATATGTGACAATAGAAACAATTCTTTGCAATGCTGGAATTTGCCAAAGAGATCTTGCTAAGTTAATATTAAAAGACCGTGCAAATACAGGAAAAATATTGGATGCTTTAGAAGAAAAAGGTTATATAACAAGATTCATAGACATGAAAAATAATCGTCTTGTAAGAAAAATGGGAGTGACAGAAGCAGGAAAAGAAATATATGATATGGTAACAGAAAAGTTACGTAAAACAATAAAAAAAATAGACGAAAATAAACATCACTGCCCGATTCCTGAAGAAGAAAAACAGATGGTAAGGAATACGTTAAGAAAATTTAGAGAAAATTTAAGTAAAATAGTAGATATGCAAATATAAGAGGTAAAAATGGAAGAAGAAAATACAATAAAAGAAGAGCACCAATCAGAAGAAACAAAAGTTCATAAACCACGTAAAAGGTTTATAGCAATAGGTCTGATAGTATTAATGGCAATAGGTTGCGGAATTTTTATACATGATGCTCTAAATTACCAATCAACAGATGATGCATATGTAGAAACAACAACAGTACAAGTAGCACCACGTGTTAGCGGGCAAATTACAGATGTATACATTACAGATAACCAACCTGTAAAAGAGGGAATGCTTGTTGCAAAAATAGATGATGCCGATTATAAAGTAAAATACGAAGGTGCAAAAGCAAAATATGAAAGAGTATTATTAAATCAAAAAAATGCACAAGCAATACATAATGCAGCTCAGACAAAAATAGAAGTAGCTAAAAAAGACTTAGATAGATATACAAATCTTTATGCACAAGGAGCGGTGTCAAAACAAACTTTAGATAATGCACAAGCAGCATATGATGCAGCTCAAGCTAATTTAACTCAAGCAGAACAATCATTATTATCTAAAACAAATGATAAAGTTGCAGATACTGATTTAAAATCTGCAAAAGCAGATATGGATAAAGCGGCGCTGGATTTATCATATACAAAAATATATGCACCTCAATCCGGCACAGTATCTAACAGACGAGTAGAAAAAGGAATGTACGTAAATGTAGGAACACCGTTATTTGTTGTAGTTCCTCATAATGTATGGGTTGTAGCTAATTTTAAGGAAAATCAATTACGTCATATGAAACCGGGGCAAGCAGTTGATATAAAAATTGATACATATCCTGATAAAGTATTCAAAGGAAAGGTTGACAGCATACAAAGGGCATCAGGAGCAAAATCAAGCTTGTTCCCGCCTGAAAATGCTGTAGGTTCATTTGTAAAAATAGTTCAAAGAATACCTGTAAAAATAGTATTTGATGAAGAAATAGACCCAAGTGAATACAATATAATTCCTGGCATGTCAGTTGTTCCAAAAGTAAGAATAAGATAATTATTAAAACAAAATAAAAAGAAAAAGGTGAATAGTAAAAGGACATTAAAACTCACTACATTCACCTTTTTTAATAGGAAACAAAAAAATGACAAATATAAATGAAAAAACTGGACAAGAATGGAAACCTTCCGTAAATCCCTGGTTAATGGTTATACCTGTAATGCTTGCAGTATTTATTTATGTACTGGATGGTACAATAGGTAACGTAGCATTACCCCATATGGCAGGAAGTTTTTCTGCGACAAGAGATGAATCCATGTGGATTTTAACTAGTTACCTGATTGCTGCAGGTATTGTAATTCCGGCTGTGGATTTTTTCAGTAAAGTATTTGGACGTAAAAACTTCTTTATAATAAGTATTATGATGTTTACAATAGCTTCAATGCTTTGCGGGATGGCAAAAAATATTGAATTTATGATATTTGCCCGAGTTCTTCAAGGTTTTGGCGGAGGCGGAATTTTACCAATATCTCAAGCGATTATGATTGAGAGTTTTGATAAAGAAAAGCGCGGACTTGCAATGTCTGTGTTTGGTATGGGAATAATTTTGGCACCGATAATTGGACCAGTATTAGGGGGATGGATTACTGATAATTGGACGTGGCCTTGGATTTTTTATATAAATGTACCTTTTGGTTGTGCCGCTGCTCTTTTATGCCATAAGCTTCTTGAGGATCCGCCTTATGCCAAAAAACAAAAAAATGTGAAAATTGATGTAAAAGGTTTTATATATTTAACTATTTGGCTTGTAACTTTACAAACAGTTCTTGATAAAGGTAACAATGCTGATTGGTTTAATGCTACTTGGATTAGGTGGACTTTTGGTGTTTCAATGGTAGCTTGTATTTTATTTTTCCATTCACAAATTACAAATAAAGAATCATTAATAGATTTATCTGTTTTTAAAGATAGGAATTTTACAGCAGGGACTATTATACAGGTTGTAATACAAGCTGTTTTGTATGCATCTCTTGCAATTTTGCCGCAATTTTTACAAAGTATGATGGGATATACAGCATTTTTAAGCGGTGCGACAATGATGCCTAGAGGTTTTGGCAGTATGGTTGCAATGTTATTTACTGCTGTTTTGACAAACAGAATTGATAACAGACTTATGGTTGTTATAGGGCTTTCTTTAATTGGGGGAGCAAGTCTTGCATTCGGAGCTTTAAATTTACAAATTTCAAATATGAATGTTGCAGTACCAAACTTTTTTATGGGATTAGGTATGGGACTTTCAATGATACCTATAATAAATCTGTCAATAGATACTTTGAAAAATGAACAAATGACAAATGCAACGGGAATTCAAAATTTACTTAAAAATATAGGAAGTGCTATTGGTACATCTTTAGTTGCAACAATGCTTACAAGATTTGCACAAATTCATCAATATATGTTAGTTGGAAAGTTAAATGATTTAAATTCTGTATTTGTAGAAAGAGTACAGTCAACTGCGGGGGCTTTATCTGCACTTACAGAACATTCTGTAGCAAATTATATGTCACAATATTCAATATACGGACAATTAGTAAAACAATCAACATTATGGGCGTTTATTGATTCTTTCAGAATTTTTGGAATACTTTGTTTGATAGTGATTCCTTTGATGCTGCTGATTAAAAAAACAAAAAAGATAGATATTCCAGTAAGTGTTGAGGAAAACTCAAAAAGTATCTAAATAAATTCAATTACAACTATTTCAGGTGGACAAAGAAATCTTATTGGCAGAATACTTGTACCAATTCCTCGAGAGACAAAAAGTTTTTTGTTTTTGACGTTGTATAACCCGTAAGCAAATTGAGTACCATATTTTGAAGGAACAATAACCGCTCCATAAAATGGTAAATTGATTTGTCCGCCATGTAAATGTCCTGATAAAGTGAGATTAACATTTTCCGAAACTTCATAAATAACATCAGGGGAATGCGAAATTAGAATAATTGGAGATTTTGTATTTTTTAAAGTTTTTTGGATATCAGGTGTTTGTGTTTGTAAATCTTCTAGTCCTGCAATATAGATATTATTAACTTTCTTACTGCTGTTTTTTAAAACAGTAATATTATTTTGAGAAAGACTATCGTAAGCTAGTTGAGCATCTTGCCAGATATCATGATTTCCGAGAACAGCAAAAGTACCATATTTAGATTTTAAATTCCCAAATTCTTTTGCTATCTTTTCTATTTGTAAAGAATGACCTTTAGCATGTCCGTTTACAAAATCACCACCTAATATTATTATATCAGCATTTTGCTCATTGATTTTTTTGACATCTCGTTTTAATCGAAAATTTTCGTACTTTTTATAATGAAGATCACTCGCAAAAACTAGTTTTAAACCTTTTAACTGCTCATCATTAATAGAAATTTTTTTAACTGTTAAAATGTATGGTTCAATAAAAATTCCCCAAAAACCTAGAAATATAGATATTATTAAAAAGCTTAATATAATCTTCATGTTTTTAATTTTATAACAAAAACAATTTATTATACTTTACACATCAGGGTATATTGTCAATCATAAAAAACTTCTTTTGTTAGAGTATAAACTAAAAAAGAAAAATTTTTTGCTATAAAAAATAAAAAAGGACTTTACAAAAAAAAATCAGCATGTAGAATAAATATTGTGACAAATAAATAAAAACCTTATGGGGGTTTAGCTCAGCTGGTAGAGCACCTGCTTTGCACGCAGGGGGTCAGGAGTTCGAATCTCCTAACCTCCACCAATTAAAAATAAGAGCCGAAAGGCTCTTTTTTAGTTATATATAGAGGAATATGTCGTGTATCAGGGATTTTGAGAAAAAGTATCGCGAGTTTGACATGCAAGTAGGAAAGTTTTTGACAAAAAATACTTATTATTAAAAAGATTTTGAAAAATGAGAGAAATTTAAACGGTATTTAAATACCGTTTAACAACTGTTTAATAAATGTTCAAAAATTACATATTTTCAATATACCAATTAGAATTTCCAAAGTGATTGAAGTTCCATTGTAATTGGAAGTAGAAATTGTATTCCATAGAATTATCATCTTTAAAGTTATAAGAATACTTATTTAATTGTGTTCTTCGATAACTTTCAAAAGCAGTCCGGATTTCTTTTGCAAACTTTTTTCTAAATTCAGGATATGTTATTTCTAATATTTCACGAGCAAGTTTGTTTTTTAGAATCATATTTTATCTCCAATATTTAGATTTTCATTAGAGATAGAATCTTTAGCTCCATAATTAATAAAAAATGTACATAACTTATCAGAATCTTTTCTTAGATCTTTTATAATAGGGGAAAGATTCCACAATTCTTCTATTTCCGGTTGATTAGATACGAAATAATCTGCTACAACAATTGTGTTATAAATATCTTCAGATAGTTTTTTTAAAAACTCAAATTCTTTCTTCTTTAAAACAAAACCTTCTTCCATACGACCTCCTTTTTAGGTGTCGTATTCATTACTCGAAAGATATTAAATATCAAGACAAATTATTACTTATTACAAAAGAATTAAACAAGAAGAAAAAAGGCTGGAATGGCTTAAGTAGATTATTATCTCCCATTAGCACATTTTATGACAATGATTCTGCTGTTATTGGCACAAATCTTGATTATGCTGCAATTCATCAACTTGGAGGCCAAGCCGGTAAAAATCAATCTGTAACCATACCTACAAGACCTTATTTACAACTTAGAAATGACGACTTTGAAGAAATCCTTAATATGACCGAAAGATTTTTAAGAAAATAATATTAAATTAAATCTTGTTAGATTGTTTTATAGTTATCAATATATCATAGACAAATTTAATTAAAGGAGGTTAGTTTATGATATACGGGTACATTAGAGTTAGCACAGATGTGCAAACAGTTGAAAATCAAAGGTTTGAAATTGAACAATATGCTATAAAAAATAGTTTAATTGTTAATGGTTGGATAGAAGAAACAATATCTGGAACAAAAGCTTATAATAAAAGAGCTTTAGGAAAATTGTTAAAAAAGGTTAAAAAAGATGATTTAATTATTTGTTCTGAGTTGTCCAGATTAGGTCGTAATCTTTTTATGATTATGGAAATTTTAAATATTTGTATGCAAAAAGAATGCAAAGTTTGGACAATAAAAGATGGTTATAGGTTAGGGGATGATATACAATCCAAAGTTCTTGCTTTTGCATTTGGATTATCAGCAGAGATAGAACGCAATTTGATTTCTCAAAGGACAAAAGAAGCATTGGCAAGAAAGAAAGCTGAAGGCACAATTTTGGGTCGTCCTAAAGGAGCAAAAAGTAGTTATTTAAAGTTATCATCAAAAGATAAAAAAATAAGGGAATTATACAACGGCAAGGTTTCTAAGAGTGAAATAGCTCGTATTCTTGGTGTACATAGAATTACTGTTTCTAATTATATAAAGAGATACATTATAAATTAATTGAGCGTTTATATTAGTCAAAATTCTATTCCGCAGAAGTTTGATTCTAGCAGTTGGTGTATTTTAAATCCGATTGA
>CALVEL010000001.1 GCA_944326565.1 Candidatus Gastranaerophilales bacterium | reverse complement strand
TCGGCAGCAATATTAGTGCTAATGCACCGATTACCGCCATCGCTATTAATGCATCGCCTAAGCTGAATCCGCTTAATCTGCGAAATCTTAACATATTTTGCCATTTAGAATGCATTATTGAAAAACATTCACATCCTCTTTTAAACAAACTTTGAGACTTTGCGACAAAAATTTTTCTCATACTTTTGCTCCTAATATAATTTTATTTTCATACTTTTTGTGTCTAGAAATTGTGGAACAATAATTTTGATTTTGAAAAGCTGAGAGCTTGCACAACAAACTCGGATATCAGAATACTACTGATACCCGCCCTTCCAAGCATATCGTTTTGGTAAGGGTTTCCATAATGATTATTGTTCCTTTTGCTCAATATATTACTTAATTATTATAACACCCTTTAAAACATTTTTCAATAGATATTTGAATTTTATTAATCTTTTGATATAATTCATTTATGTAGAACAGATTTGGAGAAAAATATGTCAGGACACTCAAAGTGGTCAACAATTAAAAGAAAAAAAGCCAAAGTAGATAGTCAAAGGGCTGTTGTATTTCAAAAATACTCCAGAGAATTAATCGTTGCAGCAAGACTCGGCGGTGCTGATCCTAACGGTAATTTCAGGCTCAGGACTGCAATTGAGCAAGCAAAAGCTGCGGGGTTGCCCAATGATAATATAAAAAGAGCAATTGAAAAAGGTGCAGGCTCAAATGCTGCAGATAATTACGAAGAACTTATATACGAAGGTTATGCACCAGGGGGTGTTGCTGTAGTTATTGAAGCTATGACTGACAACAGAAACAGAACTGCAGGAGATATAAGAAGTTTCTTTACTAAATATAACGGCAGTCTTGGAGCTACGGGATGCGTTAGCTGGATGTTTGATCCAAGAGGAGTTCTAACTTTTGATAAAGAGGTAAATTTTGAAAAACTGTTTGAAGACGCAATCAATCTTGATGCTCTTGATATTACTGAAGAAGAGGATGAATACAAGGTTTTAACAACTGTTGAAAATTTTCAAAATGTTGTAGAAGGTCTTGAAAAAGCAGGTTTCAAAAGTTTAAGGGCTGAGCTTACCAGAATTCCGCAAAATACCATAGAAGTAACTGATGAAAAAACTGCTGATCAAATTCTTAAATTACTTGAAAAAATTGAAGAACACGATGATGTGCAAAATGTATATGCTAATTTTGATATATCTGATGAAATTCTTCAAAAAATTGAGGATTAATGCTGAATTTATTTGAAATTTTATCAAAATCTCTTGATAATGGATATGATGCTGAAAGCGTTTATAACATTTTGAGGGATTTTTTTTCTAAAAATTTTAATACAACCGACCTTGAAATCTTTGTAATTAATGAAAAACAGAATTTATTAAAGAATTTTTCCAAAGATTGGATTTATTCTGATGAAAATAAAATAAAAGATTTTGATAAAAAACTTATTTTATCAAAAATTACAGAAAACACATATTTTTTAAATGAGGATTATTTATACTATATTTTACCTAAAAACTGTCAACCAATCGGTTTTTTAAAGATAAAAAGCGGTAATACAGTGGAAATTATAGAATTTTTAAAGACTGCGTCTTACCTAATTTCTTTAAAAATACAAAATATATTACTTGCCAAAAGTATGCAAAAAAATATAGACTTTCATGAAATCGTCAGAAATATTGCAAAAATTATAGAAACTCAATATGAGCTTAGCTATATAATTCCTCTTATTGGTGAAATGATAGACAAATTTATGACAAATCACCTAATATATATATTTATCAAAAATAATGAAAAATTTGAACTTACATGGCCTTCAAAATGCAGTGATAATAGCATATACAGTATTCTTGAAAACTTACCGCCTAAAAGTGAATACAAAATTACAAATAGTGAGAAAACTGGTTTTTTCCCTCTGATAAGTGAAAACAAATTGATTGGATGCATTGTTGTAAAAAGTATGGAAAATAAAATTTCAAATATAGAAATCAGCTATTTGGAACAACTTGCAAAACAATCTTCTGCTACTATAAACAGAGCAAATGTTTATGCAGAAATTTTAAAACACGCTACTCTTGATGCTCTGACTGGTTTTTACAACCGAAGACAGCTTGAAGAAAGGATTAAACAAGAAACCGCTAAAGCTAAAAGACAAAAGACTCCTTTATGCGCAATTATGATTGATATAGACTTTTTTAAACGAATAAACGATATATATGGACACGCTGCTGGCGATTTGGTTTTAAAAACCGTTTCAAAAACTATGCGTTCACAATTAAGAGAATATGATGTAGCAGGCAGATACGGCGGTGAAGAATTTGCTGTATTGCTACCTTTTACAAAAACTGAAGAAGCCTTTATGGTAGCAGAAAGACTTAGAAAATCTGTAGAAAATACAAAAATCGACTTATCAAAAATTAATCATGAAATTCAAAATAAAATTATTAATGTTACAATTAGTTTAGGTATATATGAATTTAAATATTCAGACGATTGTGACAGCTTATTAAAAGAAGCGGACAAGGCTTTATATATTGCAAAAGAAAGTGGAAGAAACAAAATAGTGGTAAGGACTGATGATAAAAAATAATTATGAAAAAATTTGTAATACATTAGAAGATACAAAAAAGCTTGCATATAAATTTGCAAAAGTTGCTGAAAATGGATGTTTTGTTAGTTTATACGGGGAAATAGGGGCTGGAAAAACAGCTTTTGTCAAACTTGTAGCAGAAGCTTTGGATGTAAAAGAAAAAGTTACAAGCCCGAGCTTTGTGATTTTGAACGAATATCATACTGCAAGAATACCTATTTACCACTTTGATTTGTATCGTCTCGAAAATGAGGGCGTAAAGACTATTTTGGATGAATTAAGAGAATACAGTGAAGGTAAAAGACTTACATTCGTAGAGTGGGCTGAATTTTCACAAGATGAAATTCCATTTAACCATATTAAAATAAAAGTAACATACGAAGACGATGAATCCAGAAAATATTCATTTGAAGCCTACGGTGAAGAAAATTATAAAATTATAGAAGGATTAAATAATAATGAATAATCAATATATTCTATGCTTTGATACCTGTCTTGATAAAATGTATCTTGTACTTATGAAAGATGAGCAAATTTTATCATCTGAAATTATTGAAAATCATGATTCCAAATATCATAGTGCTTTTTTAATTTCAACAATAAAAGATGTGCTCAAAAAAAATAATATAGCACCTAAAGATTTATCTTTAATCGGAATAAATATAGGCCCCGGAAGTTTTACAGGTATAAGAGCCTGTACGACAACAGCTAGAGTAATGGCTCAACAACTAAATATTAAAGCAACAGGTATTTCAAGTTTAGAGATCATTACAAAAGCCTATCAAAAAATACAAAAAAGTACACTTCCAATACTTACAGCACTGGATGCTCGAAAAAATATGGCTTATCTTTATATAAATAATGAAATTAAAGGGGCTGTAGCTCTTGATGAAGTAAAAAGCCTTATTGAAACTGGTAACTATGAAGTATTAACGGATAACAAACTCTTACCAATTATAGGTGGGAGTTCCTATCAAAAAATCAGCCTTCCAATAGGTGAGACTCTTGCTGAACTTGTAAAAAAGAAAAGTACTATTGATAAATGTAATTGGCAAGAATTAAAACCTTTATATATCCAGCCGCCTCCTATGGGATAGAATATTTTTATTAACAATTGTAAAAAATATTAAACGAATACTAAATTTTTAAAATACTTATGCCGATACCCTAAATGTAATAGTAAAACATTAGGGTATAGAAAAATGACGGATACACAATTTTCATTTAATAGACCTTACAAACCCTTTGGGATGAATATTAAAGTTCCTGAAATCGGTGATAAGACGCTTCAACAGATGGGAAGTACCCTTGGTAATATTGCCAAGTCTCCAGTAGAACCTTTATTTAAATTTTTAGAAGAAGGAGAACCGGTATTTAATGGTGATATAACCTATCAGATTAACAAAGTATTTGCTGAAAGTTTTACTATAGGCTCAGCTATGCGTATGGAAGATGAAAAAATGAACGGAATGCCTCCGAGCTTTGATATGCATTTTTAGATATCAATAGGTTTAGTGTGAATGTAAAAGGTGATATGACAAAATTAAGAGAATTATTTTTTAGATTACTTATAGCTATATTAATTTCTATGAGTATATTACAGCCGACAACCGCAGCTGATTTAAAATGGACTCAAAAACCACTTTTGGTATGCCTACCGCCAAATCAAAATTCTGATTTGATGAAAAAAGCATTCAAATCTTGGCAAACAGCAATAAAAGACAGAGTGACTTTCAATTTTTTAACAGCTAACTCATGTCCTAATGCACAAATTACAGTAAGTTATTCAGCTGATAAAAAATCTTCACTGACAAGTTTTTCTTATATCGGGAATAATTTTACAAAAGCTCATATAGAAATGGGGCTTTTAACAAAAGAAGGAAACAGAGCCTCCTCTGAATTGTTATATGGACTTATGCAGCATGAGATAGGACATGCGATAGGACTCATAGGTCATACAACAACACCCAAAAGTGTTATGCAAACCACAGTGAAAGCCGGTTATACAATTACACAAGACTCTATAAATGAAATTTACAGGATATATAAATGAAACTAAAAACAATAATAATTTCTATATTGCTAATAATAATTTTCTCACTCCCAGCCCAATCAGGAGATGATGCTTGGTCAAAAATAGAAAGAGGCTGGAGCAGAATGCCTATAAGAGTATATCTCGATAACACAGGGGATTATACAGAAATGATAAAAGAGGGTTTTGCGGACTGGGAAACAAAAACTAACAAAGAAATCCGTTTCAAATTCGTAACCAAACCTCACGCTGGATATGCTAATATAACCGTAAAACTTGTACCGAAATTTACAGACAATACAGCAGGACTTACAAAAGCCCAAATGGGAGTAAACAATATATATAAATCAAACATAGATATAGGATTACATTCTTCTAGCGGAAGAGTCTATTCAAAACCTGAACTTAATATAGTTATACGACATGAAATAGGCCATTCTCTAGGTCTTGGACACTCTAAAATTAAAACAAGCATAATGTATCCATATATATTGCCCGGTCAGAGCATTAGCGACAAAGATATTGAAAATTTACTGGAATTATACTAAAGGAGAATATGATGAAAAATCTTATGCTTACAATATTAATCTTACTTACATTTATCAATCCTGCACTTGCAGTTGAAAAAATAGGCGTCTGGAAAAAAATGCCAATAAATGTATATATTGAAGAAAATCGCAATGCTTATCTTATGAAACGAGCATTCGGAGATTGGGAATCAGCATCGAATAAAACCGTAGAATTTGAATATATAAATGATCCTGCAAAAGCTGATATCCTTGTAAAATTTGTAGATAAAGTATCAGACAAAGCAGAACACGCAGTAGGGCTTACATATCCATATGTAGACAATCAAGGGTACTTTATTTTTGCCAAAATAGAAATAGCAAAATATTCAGATAGACAAACAATTAAACTGTCAAATCTTGATTTAACAAAAATTATGCGTCATGAAATAGGTCATGCTCTAGGACTTGAACATACAAATGAACCTTATGCAATAATGAACCCGACAACAGATAAATGTCTAAATATTACAAAATCAGATATAAAAACATTGAAAGCAATTTACAATCAATAATGCTCATCATCAAAAATCTTAAAATCAGCAGGCATTCTTTTTTCGATGTTATAAAACAATTCAGATAGGGACCAACCAAACCCTTCGGCTATTTTTTTTAGAGTAACCAACTGCGCCTCATTTGTACCCATTTCAATACGAGAAAGAGTTGACCTTGGAACATCATTTTCATAAGCAAACATGCACAGACTCTTTTTTGTGCGCTCAACCCTAAGAGTTCTTAATGCTATACCGAACATTTTGCAATATTCTTTTCCTTTTGCATCCATTGTAAAGATTTATGTCCTTTGCTTAAAATATTGTTCCATATTTGGGATTATAGCGTTATACTTATTTTTGTTTCATCCCATATATGAGAGGAGAATAGAATAATGAACATAAAAGCATTCACAATGGCAGAAGTGTTGATTACGCTGGGAATTATCGGAATAGTTGTAGCAATGACTTTTCCAAGCTTAATTGGCAAGTATCAAAAAAAACAAACAGCAACACAACTAAAAAAGTTCTATTCAATTATGCAGCAAGCAATAAAACTCTCCGAATTGAAAAATGGGGAGATTAAATATTGGGATCTAGAAATAGGTGGAAATGATCACACGGAAATTTTTGCAGACACCTACATTACTCCATATTTAAAAATTATAAAAAAATATATGCCTGAAGATTTTCCTGAAAACATACATTACACATGTCTGAATGGAATGAATTGTGATTCATATGGAGAAGTTAAAAATAATAATCCTAAATTAGTTTTAATAGACGGAACAATGATTTTAGCAGCAGATTTTGTATATGGAATTGACGAAAACAACAAGCAGGTTCCTGCAATTAATCTTATTGTTGATATTAACGGTTTTAAAAAGCCAAATCAATACGGCAAAGATGTTTTTGCATTTACAATACAATCAGATGTAGGCTTTGCACCTGCAGGAGTTGGATATACTTCTGCTATACAAGGCTCAAGTGGGTATGACAGAGATTGGTTTAAAAATGGAGGAAATGAAAGAGGCTGCAATAAACAACAGAATGGATTTTACTGTGCAGGACTAATTATGATTGACAATTGGGAAATAAAAGATGATTACCCTTGGTAAATTTTTCTTGTTTGCGGTATAATTTGAATGAACAAAAGAAGTGTATAACAAACGAAGCGGGTAATGTTTCTAAGTCCCGCAAAAAGCCGGCAAAGCGGAAGTAAAAACGGTTTATACCGGCAAGAAAGGAAAATTATGACAATACCGGAAACAAAAAAATTTGAAATTGAAATCGGCGGTAAAAATGTTACAGTCGAGACCGGGAAGTATGCACAATCCACAAATGGTTCAGTCACAGTAAGATGCGGAGATACAATGCTATTTGTACATTGCGTTGTATCAAAAGAACCTCGTGTCGGAATAGATTTCTTCCCGTTATTAATTGATTATGAAGAAAGAATGTCTGCTATAGGACGTATTCCTGGCGGGTACAACCGTTCAGAAGGGAAAGCAAGTGATAAAGCGATTCTTATATCACGTTTGATAGACAGACCAATAAGACCGCTGTTCCCGAAAGGATATAGAAATGATATTCAAATCGTAGCGCAATTATTTAGCTACGATCAGCAAAACCAGCCAGATACTCTTGCAATGTTTGGTGCATCTTGTGCATTAATGCTTTCTGGCGCACCGTTTGAAGGTCCGATAGGCGCCGTCAGAGTATCAAGAGATGAAAACGGCAATATGATTGCAAACCCAACACACCAACAAGCTGACAAATCTGATCTTGATATTGTTGTAGCTGGTACTCACGACAGTGTAATTATGGTAGAAGCTGGATGCAAATTCGTAACAGAAGATGATATTATGAATGCTGTTGAATTTGCACAAGTAGAAATCAGAAAACAATGTGAAGCACAAGTTGAGTTTGCAAAAGCTTGCGGTGTTGTAAAAGAAGAATTCGTAAACCCTTATGATACAACAGAAATCAAGAAAATTATTGATGAAACTGCTCATGATATGATTTTTGATGCATACCATAACTTTGACAGAGAATACAGACAAAACAAACTTGAAGAAGCAAAAACTCTTGTGAAAGAAAAAATTGATGCTTTACCTGAAGATGATTACATCAAGAAAATCATTGAAGAAACAGGAATTGACTTTGTAGCAGAAGAATTCAAAAACGCAGAAAAGAAAATTATGCGTACAATGATTTTGGATGAAGGCGTAAGAGCAGACGGTAGAAAGCCTCATGATGTAAGACCGATTTGGTGCGAAGTAGGAGTAATTCCAAGAGCACATGGATCAGCTGTATTTACAAGAGGTCAAACTCAAGTGCTTTCAGTTGCAACCCTTGCAGGACCTGCTATGAAACAAGAATTAGATGGTGTAGATCCTCAAACTGAAAAAACATACATGCACAAATACATCTTCCCTGGATTTTCAGTAGGTGAAGTAAAAGCACTAAGAGGACCGGGAAGAAGAGAAGTTGGACACGGTAATTTAGCAGAAAGAGCAAATGTTCCTGCCCTTCCTTCCCAAGAAGAATTCGGATACACAATCAGAGTTACTTCTGACGTATTAGAATCCAACGGCTCTACTTCAATGGCATCTACTTGCGGCTCATCAATGGCATTAATGAATGCAGGTGTACCTGTAAAATGTATGATAGGTGGAGTTGCAATGGGTATGATTACCGAAGAAGGCAAAGAACCTGTTGTGTTGACAGATATCCAAGGTATCGAAGACTTTTTAGGCGATATGGACTTCAAAGTAACCGGTAACGATGATGGTATCACAGCATTACAAATGGATATGAAAGCAAAAGGTATTGCAAATGATACACTAAGAAGAGCCTTAGCTCAAGCAAAAGAAGGCAGATTGCATATCTTAGGTGAAATGAGAAAGGTAATTACCCAACCTGCTGATCATCTTTCACCGTTTGCACCGAGCATCACCACAATGACAATTCCGACAGAAGATATCGGAACAGTAATCGGACCTGGCGGAAAACAAATCAGAGCGATTATTGACGCATCAGGTGCTGAAATTGATATCCAAGATTCAGGTGTTGTGACAATCACATCAAACGATCAAGAAGGCGCTGAAATCGCAAAAAGAATGATAAAAGAATTAACCTTCAAACCTGAAGTCGGAATGATTATGAAAGGTAAAGTTGTAAGAATAATCCCAATCGGAGCATTCGTAGAGCTTTGCGGCGGAAAAGACGGAATGGTACACATCTCTCAAATCTGCCAAGAAAGAATTGAGACAATCGAACCTCACGTCAAAATCGGAGACGAAGTAATCGTTAAGATTATCAAAATTGATGAAAAAGGCAGAGTAAACCTTACAATCAAAGGTGTAACAGAAGAAGAAAAAGCTCAGCTTTTAAATCAATAGTTAATTAAACATAAATCTAAAAAGGAGCCTGCAAATCTACAGACTCCTTTTTTATTTTTCTATTCTAGAGGTCCTAGCTCTTGTATGCTATTATTTTCCTCTCGTATTTTTACCTTTTTGCCATCAGGATAGGTTCTAACACCTTCATAAACATCGTTACCCTTTGGATAGAATTCATCAACTTGTCCATCATCCCATTTCCATACTTTCTTAATTGCAGTTCCTTTATTATAGAAAGTTTCACAAATTGAACCAGTTGAACTTTGCCAAATATATTTCACATTTTCACCAGACGCGTTGTACTCATAAATAGATGTATACTCTATTTTGCCTGTATTATCCCGTGTTATTGATTTTACCATATCACCTTCTGTATTGTAGAAGACTTCTATTGTCGAACCGTCAGATTTTTTCTTTAATTCACTTCTGACAGATTTGTTGTAATCAACAGCAGGTTGAGATTCAGTCTTTGCAGTTTCCGACTTTTGTTCAGTTGTTTTTTGCTCGACTTTTTGTGGTTCAGTTTTAGTTACCTCAGAATTTGGAACTTCAACTGGTTTTGTATTAGATAATTTACCGTTAAAGAAGTCCATATAAAGTTGTCTGTCAATTTTAGTAATACTATTTTTATTACAATATTCAACAAATTCGGCAATTTTCACTTCTGGAACTTTACCATTAATCATCAATGTCCAGTTATCACCACCACGACCTGCAATTTCAATAACAACTGCTGTTACATTCTTATCCGGCATATACACAACAGCATAACCATCTTTTGCACCATTTAGATGTGTTCTTAGATCAGGCACCACCTTGTTATTTCCTAGCGCCTGTCTGTGTCCATTATTTGTTATAGACACATTAAAATCACTTTCTTTATAAATCGATAGTTCTTTAAATACTTGTACTGTCTCTGTAACTGGAGGTTGCTCTACTGACTTTGGATCTGAAACCTTAGGAGTTTCTGTTTTTGTTGTTTCAACTTTAGGTTCATTTACTGGCTTTGATTCTGTAGGTTTTGTTTCGGCTTTTTTAGAAGCTATTTTCTTACCTTTATTTGCTCCGCCTTTGATAAATAAAAATGCCGGAAGCGCTGTTGCAAATTCTACGGCACCATCCATTGCTTGTGTCATATTTGCTTTTGCTTCTTGTTCGGTTGTAGCCTCATAATATTTTTGAGTACCTTCAATTATATTCTTACCACCGTTATAGGCCATATACCCTGCAAGTCCTATACCTGCTAATTTTGCTGTTCCTGCGACTACTCCGACAACTGCTGCACTTGCACCTAATGTAGCAGCTATCGGCGCTGCTAAAGTTAATCCGGCAATTGTACCTACTGTTAAGGCTGTTCTTTTTAAACTGAAACCATTTTCATCACAAAACATGCCTTTTACAAAATTTATTGCACTGTTCTTTGCTGTTTCTCCTATTTCATACCAAGACAATTCATAACGTTTGTCCACAGCTTTTGGTATTTCTATTGGATTTTGAACTGTATGAATTGAATTAGGATTTGATACAGATTTTTCTGATTGTTTAACTGGACTTGGCTGTTCTTTAAATGTAATGCTGATACCTTGTACTTTTAAAGTATCTGACATAAAAATTCCCCTTAATTTTTCCTCTTATATAATTTATAAAAATTTTTCTTTACAAAAATTGACTTTTTTATAATTAAAAATAGCGTTTATTAATATTTATTTACAATTTTTATGATAAAATAAAGTCAATTGGAGGATATTAAAATGTGCGATGTAATAACTATCGGAAGTGCAACAATGGATGTATTTGTAGAAAGTGATGACGCAAATATCGTATCTGTCTACACTAAAAATAAAAAATCAGAATTTATGAGCTATCCATACGGGGCAAAAGTTGAAATTTCTGATTTCACATCACAAGTAGGCGGAGGTGGAGTTAATACCGCTGTGAATTTTGCTAATTTAGGATTTAAGACAAGCGCTATCTTTAAAATCGGGGATGATATTTATTCTGATGGAGTACTTGAATCATTTAAAAATAAAAAAGTTGATCTTTCTAACATTGTACAAGACCCTAAATTAAGTACAGGTTTTTCAATTATTCTTGTAAGTTTTCAAGGTGATAGAACTGTACTTGCACATCGAGGAGCTAATGCTGAAATTAAAAAATCCGATATTAACTTTGATGCTATAAAAAATTCAAAACTTTTATATATTGCTCCTATGAATGGTGACAGCACAAAAGTTTTGGATGATATCGCAACTTTTGCTAATGAAAACAACGTATTTGTATGTTTTAATGCAGGATCTTCAAGTATTAAAAAGGGATTCAATTATCTGAAAAAAATTCTTGCCAATGCAACGATTGTCGTTATGAATAAGGAAGAAGCTGCTCTTGCTACTCAAATTCAAGTAAGACCGGATACAAGAGATGAAAAATTCTCTGATGAGCCTATTCATCCGGATGTAAAAGAAATGCTTAAAAAACTTAAAGTAAGAGATTACCAAATAATTGTAATTACGGATGGAAAGTATGGCGCATATGCATATGATGGGAAAGATTTCTATTTATGTCCGGTATTTGACGGTCCTGTTGTCTCAACATTAGGCGCAGGGGATGCATTTGCTTCAACTTTCTGTGCAGCACTTGGAAAGACCAATCGTGATATCGGTAAATCACTTATGTATGCTTCTGTAAATTCCGCAGGTGTTGTCTCAGCATTCGGTGCAACTCAAGGACTTTTGACATTCGAAGAAATTGAAAAAAAACTAAAAGACAATCCTGAATATAAATATAAAATTGTTTAATTTATTAAAAATAATGAAGTACTATATACGCAAACAGTTTTTGTAGTATAATGTAGAAAAAGATTAATAGGAGAGAATTACAAATGGGATATAAGATTTTAGCAAAAAAAGAGATTTGTCCGCACCAATATGAAATAAAAATTGACGCGCCTTTTGTTGTAAGAAATGCTCAAGCAGGTCAATTTATAATATTCAGAGCAGAAGAAAACGGGGAAAGAGTACCGTTGACAATTGCTGACGTTGATAAAGAAAAAGGTGAATTAACACTTGTTTTCATGGCTGTCGGATATTCTACAAAAAAACTTGCAGAACTTAATGTGGGGGATGAAATTCCCGATATAGTAGGACCGCTTGGAAAACCTACACATATTAAAAAATACGGTACTGTAGTATGCTTGGCAGGCGGATATGGTGCAGCTCCTTGTTATCTAATTGCAAAAGCTTTTAAAGACGCAGGCAATAAAGTCTATATGATTATGGGTGCAAGAAATAAAGATCTTATTTTCTGGGCTGACAAAATGAAAGATGCTTGTACAGAATTATTTATTACAACGGATGATGGCACAATGGGTGAAAAAGGATTCGTCACACAGGTATTGGAAAGAATCATGAATCAAGAAAAAGTAGATTATGCTATCGCAGTAGGGCCAATGCCAATGATGAGAGCAGTTGCCGAAATGACTCGAGGCAAAGGTATATACACAGAAGCCAGCATGAATCCGATTATGGTAGACGGTACAGGTATGTGCGGAGCATGTCGTGTTACTGTCGGAGGCGAAGTTAAATTTGCTTGCGTAGACGGTCCTGACTTTGACGCTCATAAAATTGATTTTGACGAAGTCATAAACAGAACAAGAATTTACAAAGACCAAGAAAAGAAACGTGATGAGAATTGTAACCTTTTAAAACAAGCTTCACTTCAAAGCAAATAACAGGAGAGAATCATGGCTGTAAAAAAAGATATTCCGTTTTGTCCGATATTGAGTATAGGTACAGATGGCATAGATATGGTCTGCACACAAGAGCGTTGCAGCTGGTATATACCAAGTGTAAAAAAATGCTCAATGTATATTATGGCTTATAACGCATTGTTATCAGCAAATTCAAGACAAGCGGCACAAAAGAAAAAATAATTTATGAAAATTGCTCTATGTATTAAACAAGTCCCTGATACATCTGATATCAAATGGACAGAAAATAATACCATAAAACGCGAAGGGGTTGAAAGTATAATTAACCCCTATGATGTATATGCAATTGAATCTGCTCTACAGATTAAAAACACCTGCAAAGATGTAGAAATAACAGCCATCACAATGGGACCTGCCCAAGCTGAAGATATTTTACGAAAATCGATTGCTCTTGGTATTGATAAAGGTGCTTTAGTGACAGACAGAAAATTTTCAGGAGCAGATACCTATGCAACAGGCAAAACATTAGCTCAATCAATAAAGACAATCGTTCCTGATTTTGATTTAATAATTTGCGGACAATTTGCAATAGACGGAGACACAGCTCAGACAGGGCCAAGTATTGCAAATCATCTAAACTTAAAACAAGTAACTTTTGTAAAAGAAATACTTGAATGCAGTGATGATTATATTATATTAACAAGACAGGCAGATGACGGAATCGAAACGGTAAAAGCAAAACTGCCATTGCTTTTGTGTGTATTACAAAACTATAAAGAGCCGACAAGGGCAAAAATAAACGGATTTATTAAAGCTCAAAAATCAGAAATCAAAACCTATTCTCTTGAGGATATCGGACTAGAGGCTGAAGAAGTCGGACTAAAAGGATCACCCACCTACGTCAGTAAAGCTTTCAGACCTATAGTCACGCATAATTGCGAAAAGGTTTTTGCAGATGAAAACACACCTGAATTGATTTGCAATAGAATAGAAAAATATAAGGCAGGTCAAAATGAGTGAGAATAAAGGGATTTTATTATACGCAGAAGTAACTCGCGATAAATATATTCATACGGTATTTTTTGAACTTGCTAACAAAGCGCTCGAGCTGTCAAAGAAATTAGATAATTGCAAAATTTCAGCATTATTGATTACAGAGCCCGGTCAGTTGGAAAATTATCGTGACGGATTTGTAAACAGTGGGATTGATAGGGTATATATTTATGAAGATGAAAAATTCAAAAATTACAATACCGAAATATATTCCAAAATTGCGATTGATTTAGTAAATGAAATTAAACCTGAGATAATGCTCATAGGAGCAACAAATCAGGGCAGAGATTTAGCACCGAGAATTTCATCAGCACTGCATACAGGTCTTACTGCGGACTGTACAGACTTGGACATAAACGAAAAACTTCAACTCGCAGCAACTCGTCCGACATTTGGCGGTCAATTGATGGCGACTATTCTGTGCAAAAAAATGCCTCAAATGGCAACCGTACGCCCGAAAGTTTTTAAACCTATGGATGAAAACGCTGTAAGGAACACCGAATTTATTAACAAAACAACTAATCATACTCAAATTGATACAGGTATTGAAATTATTGATTTTGTAAGAACTCTCGAGAATGATCTTAACGAGCTTGATAGTGCTGAAATAATCGTATCTGGCGGACGGGGAATCGGAACAGCAGAAGGATTTAAAATGCTAAAAGACTTAGCTGATCTGCTTGGCGGGACAGTCGGAGCAAGCAGAGTCGCTGTAGATATGGGAATTGCAGACAAAAGCATACAAATCGGTCAGACAGGCAAGACTGTCCGTCCCAAAATTTATATTGCCTGCGGAATATCAGGTGCTATACAACATATTGTCGGAATGCAAGACAGCGATAAAATTATTGCAATAAATTCAGATGAGAATGCACCTATTTTTAATGTGGCTGATTTAGGTATTGTAGGCGATTTAAATCAAATTATACCTGAGCTAATCTCAAGACTAAAAAATTAATAAATATTTATACCCCAAAATAATAACAAAGAAATAAATTTTCAGACCGAATATTACATAGAAAAAAAACAAGTAAAACCCCTAAAAGATTTTACTTACATAATTTTAAGCATTTGATAGAGATACAATACAGTTTTTTCATCAACGAGAGCATCTTCTATTTCTTTTTTCATTTCCACATAGGACAATTCATGACGGAATACAAACAGCTCATAGATTTCTACCCCAAGTGCTTTTGCAATAGAGGTGAGCGTCTCAGATGAGGGATAATTATTTCCATTCTCGATTTTACTAACATTTTTCGGGTCAATTCCAATCAATTCAGCAAACTTTTCTTGAGTAAGTCGTCTTTTTTTTCGCAAAGTCTGAATTTTTTGACCAAGTTGATTTTTTAAAGACATACCTGCCCTCCCGATATTTATATATAATTACAATTCCAAAGGGGTAATATAACCATTTAATAAACCGAATTTTAATAATATTCTATGTGACATGTTGACAAAATTCTATTTATTAGATATAATAATAAATAATTCCTATTTAATGAATGGAATTTTAACACAATAAACGGAGGTATATTAGATGTTGAAGAAAACTATTGGTATGGGCGGGTTTACACTCGCAGAAGTGTTGATTACTTTAGGTATTATCGGGGTAGTTGCCGCAATGACAATGCCTACATTGATCAACTCAACACAGGGTGCACAGTACAAAACAGCTTACAAAAAGGCACTTTCAGTTATGTCTCAGGCTGTTGTCATGAACATCGCTCTTGAAGATTATGATTTGTCTCAAACAGTTGCTGGTACAAATACAACAGCCAATACTGCTACTACAGGTGATCCTGATAATAGTCAATCTGTTGGTGGAACTCAATCAATATACGAATTATTTAAAAATCGTATGAATGTCGTTAAGGTTGCAGGAACAAGTGATTTCCAAGGAACAACGGATGGAGCATCCAATACATACAAAATCATTTCAGTAGGTGATAAAAATGACTATGAAGGTTTCGTTGACAAGCATTCGGGTGCAATTCCTGCTGGTCCAGGAGGAACACCAGCTGTTGCTGGACAAGAATTACCACCATTGACAGCAGGACAACCAATTACAACAGGATATTCCATGTTATTTTTTAATGATGGTATTACTTTTATCTTTGATAATGAACAGGCTAATTGTACTGCGGCTACAGAAACAAACTCTGGCGACCACTATTGTTTTGCTTGGATTGATGTAAACGGTCAAAAAGCACCAAACAGAGTTGTTGAATGCGACACTGGCTCCTTAACAGACGAAGGTGAGGATTCAGGAGCATGTACTGTATCAAATCCAACTGATATTTATCCGATTGCGATGTTTGATCAAACTATTATACCAGCATCATCTGCAGCAAGAGCTGTATTGTATGCTAAATAGAACAGAAAAAAGATACCATAATATAAGTTAGTTTTTTTAAACTAAACTATTTGTTATAATTCTCGCCTTAGCTCACCTAGGGCGATTTTCTTTTGCAGGCGCCGCCGCAGGCGGCGCTATATCATGTCATTCCGAACTTGTTTCGGAATCTCCTCCCCGACACCCCCGCAGGGATTCTGAAATAAATCCAGAATGACACAACCGCCACGCGCCCCCCCTCTCACCTTCACCTCTCACGCTTCTACCCTCTCTCTTCACGCTTCGCTCTTCACCCTCACCCTTCACCTTTTTTATTTCTGTGGTAAAATATAAGAGTTGAAAAATGATTTACGGAAGGGATATAAATATGACTAATAAAGTTGTTGTAGGCTCACAATGGGGTGATGAAGGCAAAGCTAAAATTACGGATTTACTTGCAAATGACGCTGATTTAATTATCCGATATCAGGGCGGATGCAACGCAGGACATACTGTTGTCGCTGATAACAAAACCTATAAATTTCACCTTATCCCATCTGGTATTTTATATAAGGGTAAGACTTGCTTTTTAGGCGCAGGTACAGTTATTCTCCCTGAAGCGTTTGAGCTGGAAGTATCTGAGCTTATAAATCAAGGAATAGATGTCTCAGGGCTCAAAATCAGCCCGCTTGCATCAATTACAATGCCTTATCATACTGAAGTGGACGGATATTCTGAAAGCACTGCCGGCAAAGGTAAAATCGGTACTACTAAAAAAGGTATAGGACCTACTTACACTGATAAAGCCGCAAGAATCGGGCTGAAAATCGGTGATTTATACAATATTGAGACTTTAAGTGAAAAACTTGATATTATTTTACCGCTGAAAAATAAAACTTTAGAAAAAGTCTACGGACTACAGCCTTATACAAAAGACTGCATTCTGGCTCTTTGCGAAAAATATGCAAAAATATTCGCTCCTTATGTATGTTTTGAATGGCAGGAATTATTAGAAAGTTTCCGTAAAAAACAAATTCTTTTTGAAGGCGCTCAAGGCGTTATGTTGGATATAGATTACGGGACTTATCCTTTTGTCACTTCATCTAACCCCATAGGCGGAGGGGCTGCTACTGGTAGCGGTTACGGTCCTACTATGATTGATGAGGTAATAGGAGTTGCTAAAGCTTACGTAACTCGTGTCGGAGAAGGACCTTTCGTTACTGAACTTAATGACGAAATCGGTGAAAAAATCAGAAATATCGGACATGAATTTGGTGTTACAACCGGTCGTCCGCGCCGATGCGGATGGTTTGATGCCGTCATTATGAGATATTCCGTACTTGTCGGAGGGCTTACATCTATTGCTCTGACTAAAGCCGATGTGTTCGATACTTTTGATGAAATTAAAGTGTGCACAGCTTATAAAGATACAAGAGACGGTAAAATTTACAAAGCATACCCGACTGATGTGTTTATGCACAAATATTTAGAACCTGTATATGAAACTCACAAAGGCTGGAATTGTGATATCACTGCAATTAGAGAGTATGAAAAGCTTCCTGAAAACTGCAAAAAATACCTCGAAAGATTGGAAGATCTGCTTGGGGTGCCTGTATCAATCGTAAGTGTCGGACCTGATAGAGAACAAACTATTTTCAAAAAATAAACAGGCAATTTTTTATCTGTTCATGTTTTTATTAACTTATAGGTAGTAAGGATGAATGTGTATGTTAAAAATTACCCCTAATTTAGCAGCTAATAAAATCAGTTTTAAAAGCAATCAGCAGCAGGCTGAAAAACAAGAACAGATAAATAAATCAACTATAAATAATCAATCAATTCCTGTTGTATCACCGGATTTTGCGGTTAAAACTCCTATGAAATACCAAAAACTGGGTGATATTGACCTTCCGTTTGATAAAAAAGCCAGTTTATACAAACTCGCAAACGGTCAGCGTGTCGTAATTTTGCCAAGAGAAGGCAAGACCGTTTTAAAAACATACGTAAATACAGGATCTATGAATGAATCCGATAATATAAGAGGAATTAGTCATTACATTGAACATAATCTGTTTAACGGTTCTCAAGGACTCGAAGCCGGTGATTTTTTCAAAAAAGTTGACCAAATGGGAGCTTCGACTAATGCCAGCACAGGGTTTTCTGAAACTAACTATTATATAAGTTCAAATCTGTTAAATGATACCGATTTGGAAGAAAAAATCAGATTGCACGCTTCTATGCTAGAAACACCTAAATTTGCTGTTGATATGCTAGAAAAAGAAAAAGAAATAGTTAATTCCGAAATTAACATGATTACTGCTGACCCTGAAAATATCGGAATTAACAAAGCTATTAAAAATTTATATCAAATCAATACAAATTCAGTCGATATGATAGGCGGGACTACTTCTAATATCAATAATCTAAAAAGAGAAGATGTCGTCAAATATTTTAATGACAATTACTATCCTGCTAATATGGTCACTGTAATTACTGGAGAAGTTGAACCTGAAAATACTATGAAACTCATTTCTAAATATTTCTCCTCTAATAAACACCCTCAAAATCAAAGATATTTTGAAGAATTTAAATTAATCGACAAACCCGTAAGAGAAGATATAATTTCAGATAAAGCAACCGCTACTTCAGTTATTCTGGCTTTTAACGGACCTAAAAATAACGATTACAAAGCAAAACTGCTTGCACTTGCTCTCGCTCAAATCCTTACGATGTCAAAAACTTCAAGAATTGACGAAAAATTAAAAAATTTCAACAGCAGTGCATTTACAGAAATTGAACGCATAAGCACTCGCCCCAATGACAGCAGAGCTATCCTTATTTTAGCTGAAGGTACTGAAAATAATTCCGAAAAAATTATCAAAACAATCTACTCGGAAATAGCTAAGCTCGCTCAATATCCGCCTTCTGAAAATGAGTTAAATATCGTGAAAAAAAGAATGCTAAAACAATTTTCAAGTATTTTTGAAGAATCTACTTATACAAACAACTTTATAGGAAGTGCTTTTTTGGATGACAATATTAATTTCTTGACAGACTTTGAAAAAGCTGTAAAATCTTTTACTCCTGCTGACATTCAAAACGCGGCAAAAGAATTCCTTGATTTGAATAAAGCATCATTAATCGTGGTACACCCTAAGACTGCAACTGAACAATCGATTAAAGCTAATCACAAAGACACCAAAAATATACCATTTACTGGCTCTAAAGTCCAAAAACAAGCTATTAATATACAAAATGTTAAAGAATACAAACTTGACAATAATTTTGTAGTAGTACTTCATGACACAAATAATAACAATGCATGTTTTGATATCTTATATACAAATACTCAATATCTACCTAATACAAAACCTGCTGCAGCAAGTCTTTTGTTTAAATTATTAAACTCTGGTACCATTGACAAAAACGAAATTGAATATCAGAAAGATCTGGACAATTTATCGATTGATACTGTATTTGCCTGTGGAGATACTGATTTAAAAGTAAAATCAAATTTCTTTGCTGATGATATCCAATCAGCATTAAAGTCTGCAAAGGATGTTTTGAAAAACACAAGATTTAACGAAGACACTCTTAATAAAATTAAGAGTGAATTGAAAGATGAAATAGAAACTTTAGATAAAGATGCTTGTGATAAATTAATGCCTGAGTTATTTAAAGGACTTCCCATTGGCTATTCCAAAGAAGAAATTTTAAACTCTATCGATAAAGTAACTATTGATGATCTTAAAAAATTGTATAATTATATAATTTCTAACGGACAAGCAAATATTGTAGTATCAGCTCCATTTTCTAAAAAACCTGAATTAAGACAAATCATATTTAATGAAATTGGAGATTTACCAAAAGTCGCACCCAAAAATACAAACATAAAAAATATTTATAAAGAAATCTCTGAGACAAAAGTTCTCACTGATACTTTCACAAAACCTCAAGCGCAAATTATTAAAGCTTATAAATTCAAAATAAATCAAAACATAAAAGATGAAATTACCTTAAATCTTTTAAATACAATTCTGGGCGGAAATCCTTCATCAAGACTGTTCCAAGATCTAAGAGAAACACAAAAGCTAGCATATTCAGTTCATTCCAATATTGATTTTATCGATGACATAGGAACCATTGAAATGGAAATCGGAACAACCACTGATAATAAAGAAACTAAAGAAATAAGTTATGACAATCTTAAAAAATCTATTGAAGGTTTTAACAAGCACATAAAAAAAATTAAATCAGAAAAAGTATCCGAAGAAGAATTGAATAATGCAAAATTAAGTTTAAAAAATGCAATTTTGAATGCAAACGAAACAAACGTAGGCAAAAATAAATCACTTGAATATGGACTTATATCACCTTATGGAATAGATTCTGAAAATCAGATTTTGAAAACAATTGATGAGATTACTCCAGATGATATATTTAACGCTGCAAATTACATCTTTAAAGGTAAGCCAATATATTCAATTCTTGCAACAGAGGATACTTTATCCGCCAATAAAGAGTACTTGGAAAAACTATCAGCTAGTCAAATTTAGACAAATCTTTATAAGCTGCAATACCATATAAAATAGCTGAAATACCTACAAGGATATAAACTATTCTTGAAAGTAATGTCATATCGCCAAAAATCAAAGCAACCAAATCAATCCCGAAAGCACCAACTAGCCCCCAGTTAAGAGCGCCGACAAGTACTAATACAAATGTAATAATTTTAATAATATGCATAATAAAAATCTCCTTTTATGCATATTATTAAAGATAGAACAACACATTACATTACCTGAGTTGCTACTTGCTTAGGGTAATGTCTCTCATAGATATTGAATAAGTAGCTCCTGAAGGGTTTAAAATAAAAGTAATAGGTACATTAACCTTTATTCCACAGGCATTTACTATCCAAAGCTCCTTCCACTCACCTTTTACATAGTCACCATCTTTATATTTTAAATTATACGGTTTTTTAGTAACCTTTGTATCGATTATAGAAAAAGTCTGACAAGTTTTTACTTTTAAACCTGCTGCAGAATATACAGATGGCAGTGTATTTGATTGAAGCTTTTTATTTGCCATAGTTTTTCCTTTGACAGGAATACTTAAATCCGTTTTAGGAGCTGCAAACACAAATGTACCATAAACTAATAAAGAAAATAATAATAAGTATTTGAAAGCAATTTTCATTTTTTTTTTAAACCTCCATAACAAATTATAATACTATTATACACAAAAAGACAAGCCCGAAAAAATTCAGACTTGTCTTTTTAGTTTTATAATTAAAATAATTATAATTTAGAAGCAACCATCAAAGTAGTTTCAGCTAAACGAGTTGAATAACCCATTTCGTTGTCGTACCAAGAAATGATTTTAACTTGGTTTCCGCCCATTACACGAGTTAATAGAGCATCAACTGTAGATGATTGAGAAGTTCCGATGTAGTCAGAAGATACAAGCGGTTCTTCAGTGTAGCAAAGAACATGTCCGTCAGCACCTTCTTTTAATGCTGCATTAACTTCTTCTACAGTAACATCTTTTGAAAGTTCAAATACAACGTCAACTAATGAAACGTCTGGAGTAGGAACTCTCATTGCGAAACCATCCAATTTACCTTTCAATTGAGGTAATACAAGAGCAACAGCTTTAGCAGCACCTGTTTTAGTAGGAACGATATTTAAAGCACCAGCTCTAGCACGGCGAGGATCTTTGTGTCCAGCATCAAGAATTCTTTGGTCACCTGTATATGAGTGAACAGTTGTCATCAAACCTTTTACGATACCGAATTTTTCATCAATAACTTTAGCTACAGGAGCTAAGCAGTTAGTTGTACAAGAAGCCATTGAAATTACATTGTGTTTAGCTGGATCATATTCTTTTTCATTTACACCTAAAACGATAGTTTTATCTTCGTTTGTAGCAGGAGCTGAAATGATAACTTTTTTAGCACCAGCTGCGATGTGAGCTTTAGCTTTTTCAGCATCAGTAAAGAAACCTGTTGATTCTACAACGACTTCAACACCAAGGTCTTTCCAAGGTAATTGAGCAGGATCTTTTTCTGCAAAGAATTTAATTTTTTTACCGTTTACAATGATACCTTCTTCATAAGCTTCAACTGTACCGTCAAATTTGCCCATAACTGAGTCATATTTGAAAATACGAGCAGCATCTTCAGGTTTTAAACCAGGGTCATTGATTGCTACATAATTAATTTTCTCGTAAATACCTTCTCTGATAGCGGCTCTTAATGTGTTACGGCCGATTCTACCAAATCCGTTAATTGCTACATTTACCATAAGTTTTTACTCCTTCTTATTTTGTAAATCTATAACATGTAACTTATATCACCAACAAAAAAACTAATCAATAGGTTTAGTCCTTCTGAATTATTAAGAAAAAGTTAATTTTAAACTAATGCAGTTTTGTAAAGTAATCTTTTTCATTGATTGCTTTTATTGTACAACCTGCTCCATTCATGTTATTTGTTGATGTAGAAGAGCAGTATGCATCATTTGCATCATAATAATCTGTACCTTCTGCTCCCATTGGAAGTAAATTCCCTTTACTGTCAAGCTGGAACATAAAAAGATCATGCCCCAATTTATTTGGATTTTTAAGGTATCCGTTTACATCTACTGAAATATATACCGTTCCGGGTTTTGAAAAAGCGTTCTCAATCAAAATAAGGCTTCCATCATTTAATACAAATTGACCGTCATCAAACATTCCTAAATTCATTTCGGTCTTACTGTTAAAAGTCTTATAAATTTTGGGATTATCTTCATGATTTTCACCGTAATTAGGAATACAAGCTTCTGAATCAAAAGATCCCATTCCACAATCATGAAGAACCTTCATATAATCCATTAATATTGTTTTTAATCTTATATTTTTAACATTTTCAGGGGTAAGTCTTTCACCATTCTGCGCATAATACATATTCAGCGCTTGACTTATCACCGAGTAATTCTTTTTAAACGCTGTCTCTAACTCTTTATTTTTCTTGTTATTGATTAATGACGGCAGTGTCATCGCTGCAACAATACCGATAATCCCTAAGGTTATCAATACCTCTGCCATTGTAAATGCTTTTTTCATACAACCTCCTTTTAAAAAATTATTAAACGTTATTACAATATTATTAAATACATGAATAATATTATTAGTCAATTATTTAATACAATTACTAAATTTATAATTAATGCTAAACTTGCTAGCATGATTAAAAATAAATTATCTGAAATGATGGGGATAAGACGAATGAATATGGCTGAGACCGCCAGAATTGCAGGACTAAGCCATGTTGCAGTGTTTAAGATTTACCATAACAAAACAAAGACTATAGAACTTGAAACTATAAACAAACTGTGTTATGCTCTCAATTGCAGAATTCAGGATATATTTGAGTATATCCCTGACTAGATTGAGGCAAATATGAAAATACAACAGATTAGCGGATATAATTTTACAGGTAGCACACAATCAAAAAGCTGGCTTGACAGGATTCACGAAAGCACCAAAAACAAATCAGATATGACAGATGCAATAGTAGTTCCGAGAACCATTTTCAAAGGTTACTTAGGAATAATGACCGGAACTACAATAGTTACACTTGGTGGACTTGTAAACAAGACAAAACACTCTAAAATCTTCAAAGGTACTATGGCTGCAGGGTTATTGACCTCACTATACGGCACTTGGGCTTTTGTAAGACCTTTTATTGTAAAAGACGCAAAAGGAGTTGAAAAAGCGAAATAATTACTGCGGGGAAACGCAGGCTGTAATTGCATCCATAAGTCTTTTGACTTTTACGATTTCGATTTTTCCAATACTTTCAGGTACGTCATTTGAAAAAGGAATAATTGCTTTTTTAAATCCTGTAGCAATTGCTTCATTGAGACGTTTTTCGATATTGTTTACAGGATGAATTTCTCCTGAAAGTCCGATTTCACCGATAATAACGGTTTGGCTGTCAACAACGACATCTCTTGCACAAGTTGCGACTGCAATGGCAATTCCTAAATCAGCGCTTGGCTCATCAACTTCAATTCCACCTGTAACGTTTACATAAACATCCTGCTTTGAAAGGTTTAAACCTATTCTTTTTTCTAAAACGGCAAGAATTTGGTGGAGCCTGCTTAAATCAACACCATTTGTAACTCTTCTTGGAGCTGCATAAGGAGTAGTTCCAACAAGTGCTTGAATTTCAACCAAAAGCGGGCGGGTACCCTCGTTTGTAACAATTATCGCGCTTCCCGGTGCTGCCACTTGAGAGCGTTCATTTAAGAACAATTCATTAGGATTTGTAACACAGCTTAGGCCGTCTTCTTTCATTTCAAAAATTCCAACCTCTGAAGTGTTACCAAATCGATTTTTCATTGAACGAAGCATTCTATAGGATTTATATTTATCGCCTTCAAAATAAATAACCGTATCAACCATATGCTCAAGGACTTTAGGACCTGCTATACTGCCCTCTTTAGTCACATGACCTATCACAACAGTTGTAATATTACGGCTTTTGGCAATATGCATCAAGATATTACAGCACTCTCTTATTTGAGAAACACTACCTGCAGTACTTGCAGCATTATTGGAATATATTGCCTGAATACTGTCAATGACAACAAAGTCAGGCATAAGCTCCTCAATTTGAGTTTTAATATTTTCCATATTAGTCTGCGGATAAATAAACAGGTTATCAGAATTAATCCTAAGTCTGTCAGCACGAAGTTTAAGCTGGTTTGCACTTTCTTCAGCCGATACATACAAAACTTTTTTACTGTTTTTGCATAACTCACCGCAGGTTTGAAGGGTGATTGTAGACTTTCCAATTCCAGGATCTCCAGCGAGAAGAACCAGAGAGCCTTGAACAAAGCCTCCTCCTAATATTCTGTCAAATTCTGAAATATTAGTGCTAATTCTAACTCCCTCATCAACTTCAATTTCATTTAAAAGTTTAGGTTTTTCGGTATTTATAAACTCATTAGCTATAGCATTGGGCATTTTAGCAGAAAATTGAACTTCTTCAGTAAGACTTCCCCAGCTTCCGCATTCTGGGCATTTACCAAGATACCCCGCCGTTTCATATCCGCATTCTGTGCATATCCATTTTGATTTAACTTTTGCCATATGATGATTATATAATTTTGTAAACGCTTAGTCAATAAAAAAGATGCACCTAAACAGTGCATCTTTTATTTTATATGGCTTTATTTACTATTTTTCACTTGCATCATCTGAATTTGAGCTTTCTATATTTTGCGGTTTTCCTGTCTTATTAATCAAATTCAAATCATACACTCTCAAAGCAAAATACGGAAGTTTCTTATCATATTCCTGCAAGAACAATACAAAGGTGTCATCAAAGTAGAATTTTCTAGGCTTTGAGTCTTCTATAGGTGCTAATGAACAAGTAGTAGCAATGGCAGCTTCGCTTTTTAGTTTTACACCCTCATTATTCATTGTAAACTCTACTGTCTGAATTGCATTTGAAATTTCTAAATCAGTGCCTTTTATTTGTTTATTCAAAAGCTCAGGATATGTCTGCATTCTGTATAAATTAATATCAGGAATTCTCAACTCATCATTTTCACTGAATTCATGCCAGCCCATATAACCTGCTTTTTTCATATGCATATCACTGTATAATTTGTCAAAGGGCTTGTTATCATCAGTTCTGTATAAATAGACTATATCCTTACCTTCTGTTTTAATTGCAACAGCGAAATCATCCTTTGAATCATAGAAAAGAACATTTACCATATCATCAAGGATTTTGTCAGAATTCTCATCTATACCAAAATAATCAACTTTGCCCCTGAATTTTGAGAATCTTGCAGATTTCAGCTTATCAAATGCAGTTATAAATTTAAAATCTTTCTTTAGCATTGCATATACAAGATATTTTTTTGGAGCTGGCGTCCAATCAATTGAATTCAAAATATCACTAGTCTCATTAAACTTTTCCATCAATTCCGTTTCTATTTCATTTTTCAATTCTGGTGAGATTAGTCCATATGTTTTATAATAAAAATTTGGACTAATCATATCAGCTTTAAATCTTTGCTTATTCAATTCTTTTACAAGCGGATTTTTTTCATCTTCTACAAATTTAATCGGACCTCTCACAATATTATTTTGAAAATCATTCCAGACAATTTGAAAAGTCCCGACCCAAGCTCTATTTTGCTGCTCAGTCTGACTTTTTAGAGCAGGCACTAACACAAACTCGGTATTTTCACTTTTCTTGCCTAAAGCATATGCAGAAGATGCACATATTGCAAGTATTGCAACAATAGCAAAAAGTTTTTTCATAATCTCTCCTTTATTCTATATTCAAATATCGCAAAAAACTTTTTATATTTCCATAAGCATTTTTAGAATGTGGAATATTTGGCTCTTTGTAATATTTTTCATAATTTTTAATTATATTATCAGGCAAATCCTCACCTGATTCAAGTATTTGTGAAATCATTTCCAAATACTCATCCTGGACTTCTTTGTAAGCCAAATCCCTTTTTCTTAAATCTTCATCAGCTTCTAAATGAATCAAAGCATGAAACGCCGCTTGAACACTCTTATCTTTTGTATCAGGCGGAAATTTCAAAAGAGCCTCGCGTACAGGAATATACCCAATAAGTGCTTTTCTGACCAAATCAGCAGCGAGAAGTCTTTCTTCAATATTTAAATCCATTATACTAAAAGCTCACTACATTCTTTTTCAATAAACCTTAACATATGAGCGTAGTCTTTATCAAAGAATTGTTCAGCCACAGTATTTATAGCTTCAATTGCCATCTCGCGCTTATTCATTGCTGCACGATAGAAGAATTTTTTGCCAACCTTATATCTTACAAGAATACTTTTTAAAGTTAATCTGTCCATAACAGTCTTGATAGTTGTATAAGCACGATCTACACCATTTGCGCTTAAATAATCCACTACATCCTGTATTGAAATATCACGTTCTTCACATTCAGCGGTAAGAGTCCAAATTGTATTCAATATATCAATTTCCAGTTTGCCGCAAGCCATATTTTCCTCACATTTCTAACATACTATCGAATTACTAACATTGTAACATAAGATTTTTATTTTTCAAGCAAATTTTATACAAACTTTTTTAAATATCATCAAGCAAATCTTGTTCCTTTTTAAAATTTGTTTTTTGTTTACGCTTTTTCAAATTTTTCTTTTTTGTTTTTTCAGATACATTGCGATATGCATTATCAATCGAAATTTTTGTAAGTGCAGCACCGCTTCTTCTGTCAAAAAACGTCAGCCAGAAACTTCTGTCTATATTATCAACAGCAAAGGAAATCCTACCAACTCTTTTTTCACCGGGATTGAGATGCATAAACATAAGTTTTGTATCTCCAAATATAGAAGGTCTGAATACTTTATTGTAATCATTTACAAGAGCCATATCAAGTCCTGAAAATCCCTTATCAGACATATTGGATATTAAAACTGTAATTGTTATTGTATTCAATTCACCAAAGGGATCCTCTTCATGTTCTATATTACTTATACTTATATCCAATCCGGGATAGAATATTTCATGCTGTTTTAAAGCTGTATCTTTATATACAGGTAGCGGTACAGTTGTATTAATTTTTACACGAATCTGATCTCCCGGGGCAATCAACACCTCATTACCTTTTCTTATAAGCGCCATCCCAAGACCTATCACACCACCTACAGCGGCACCACCTGCAATTGTATAACCTTGTGATGCAATAGCCGCTTCTAACCCGAGCCAATTCAAAGCAAGAAATCCACCCGCTGCACCTCCTGCAATTGTATAGCCGACATCCTGAGCAATTATTTTTGTTGTCTCTACTGCTGGATGAAGTCTTGTTGTCATTTTACCCTCTATTGGAATTTCTCTTCCATCTGGAGTCACCAAATAATCAAATGCCAACTCAAGCCATGCAGAACGTCCAAGGCGTTTTGCATCCCCTGACTGCGTAATTTTACCATGAGCTATTGTGCCTTTGGGTATTATTACCCCTTTATCGCCGTAGACTTCATTGGTGACTTCAGCAAAAAACTCATCGCCCTCCATATTTATACTTCCATCAAGCACCTGGGATACTGTCATGTTAATAATATCCTTACGTTCAAGATGCTCAATTTCACCTGTGAACAAGTCTTGTGAATCCTGCTTATATTGATCCGTATATTCAGCATGTCCCTCAAATACTGGCGCTGCAATCGCTGAAGTATTAAATAAAAAACCACTTATTAAAAATATTGCTAATATCTTTTTCATAACCATATTATACTATGCTATTTAAACTTTGTCATACTAAAACATTTTTACAAATTTTATGATAGTATAAATATATTGTTTAGAAAAAATATTTTTAATAAGGAGTTTTATGAAATTCAAGCGCTGGTATGATGTAGATGTAACAATGAGCAGAGCTGTAGCCTTGTGGGAAAATGCTGAAGAAAATTTACAGACAATCTGCGCAGACTATGTAATTGATAAGTTGAAAGATATTGACTTTGAAATGTCTTTAGACGAGCAATACAACTACATTATGAGAAGATGGTATGACAAGAATATAAAAATTTCCCATGCTATGGAGTACTTAAAACACGCACCTGAAGAAATTCAAAAACAGCTTGCTTTAGATATTATTGAATATATAGAACAAAACAATGAAGACAAAAAGTAATTTATCTTAACATATAGCCATGCTTTTAAGATATATTATAGACTTAGACTATGAGTGACGAAATAAATAAAAAAGTAATAAATATCTTCTCTCAGCATAACAGGAAATTACCCGTCAGTACAAATGAAAGAGTTAAGTATTATGCTGGGTTTAATTATGTCAAATTAAACAAAGACCATAACGGTAAAAAATTTAACAAAGAACATCTTATAAAATATTCAAAAGGCTGTCATTACATAGTAAGAGTAATGAGGGAAATAGATAATGAAATAGTTTTATACAACTATGATGTACCAAATGATGAGCTTTTTAAATTTTTAAAATCATTTGAAGATAATACTCTTGACGGTACAATAATTGAAATTGATAAATATTTTCCTGATGACTTGGCATAGTATCTAGGAAATTATTTATAGTAACTTAATAAATAGCGGGATATAAATAATGGATTGTTTTTTCAGAAAATACCACGAAAGTTTGTATAACTGTACAAAGCCTTATCAATACGTAGGCGGGGAGTATTTATCATTTAATAAGGATTTTGATAAAGCAAAAGTAAGATTTGCATTTGCATTCCCAGACAAATACGAAATCGGGATAAGCAATTTAGGTCTAAGAGTTCTTTACAATCAGGTTAATTCACATCCTGATTATATGGCAGATCGAGTTTATGCACCTGAAGCCGACTTCAAACCGCAGCCTCTGTATGCACTTGAAAGCAAGCGTGCAATTAAAGATTTTGATGCTGTCGGTTTTTCAATACAATATGAACTTGCATATCCGACCATTTTAAAAATGCTTGATATGGCAGGAATCCCTTACAAAAATTCTGAGAGAACTGATGAACATCCGATAATTCTTGCAGGAGGACCTTGTGCATATAACCCACTCCCAATAGCTGATTTTATAGATGCATTTTTAATAGGAGATGGCGAAGATAGTATTTTAGAAGTTTGTGAGAGTTTAGAAAAAACTAAAGGTCAACCAAGAATTGAAAGAATTAAAGAACTTGCCAAAATAGAAGGAGTCTGGTGCTCGGATTATTCAAAAAATGTCACAAAAAGGATTGCTCAGCTAAATTATGAAACAGCGTTAAAGTCTTACCCTATACCGTTTTCATCCTCTGTTCACGACAGGGCAATAGTAGAAATAAGACGTGGCTGCGGCAGAATGTGCAGATTTTGCCAGCCAGGGCACGTAAACCTTCCTATTAGAGAACGAAGTGCAGAAGATATTATAAAAATAGCAAAAGAACTTGTAGAAAATACGGGCTATGACGAATATTCTCTTCTTTCATTATCGTCTAATGATTATTCAAATATAAATGAAGTTATAAAGGAATTGGCAATTGATTTTAATGAAAAGAAAATTTCCGTTTCTCTTCCTAGTCAAAGAATAGACGGGTTTAATCTTGAACTTGCCAATCTTGTCCAAAGCGTCAGAAAATCCACAATGACACTTGCCCCTGAAGCCGGTTCACAGAGATTAAGAGATGTCATCAAAAAAAACATCACTGAAGATATGATTTTGAATGCCATTTTAACATTATACGAAAACGGCTGGTCAAAAGTTAAATTGTATTTCATATGCGGACTTCCGACCGAAACATTAAAAGACATGGACGAGATGGCTGAACTTTTATCAAAAATAAAATACCGCGCAAAACTTATTAAAAAAGAAAAAGGTTTAAATCACGGACTTGATATAACCTGTACACTTTCAATTTTTGTCCCCAAACCGTTCACCCCGTTCCAATGGCATGGGCAGATGAATTTAGACAAAGTAACAGAGCACATAAACTATTTAAAAGAAAAAACCTCACACCTTAATGGGATTAAAATCAATTACCATGACAAATTTGTTTCAAGAATCGAAGTTGTTCTGACAAGAGGCGACAGAAGCCTTTGCAATTATATAGAAGCACTCTATAAAAAAGGATGCTATCTTGATGCCTGGGGAGAATATTTTGATAAAAACATCTGGCACCAAACTGCAGAAGAATTAGGAATTTCACTTCAGGAACTTGCAGAAATGAATTACGATAGGGAAATGCCTCTACCTTGGGATTTTATAAATATCGGAGTTAATAAAGAGTGGTTTAAAGACGAATATAAAAAAGCGCTTTCTGTTCATGAAAATATGAATATAGAAACAAGCTCCTCACACATTGTTCCGACCTGCGAAAAAGGGTGTGTAAATTGTGGAGTGTGCAAAAATTTAAAAACTAAAAAAATTCTTGCGCCTAAATTTAAAGCTTCTGATAAAGCTCAAAAACTTGACTTTGCTCCAATAGATCCGCACACAAGAGAAACTGACAAAAGAGAAGTTTTTAAATACAGAATTAAACTCACTAAAACTGGCATTTTAAGATATTTTTCGCACCTTGACTGGCAGAATACTTTCTTAAAAGTTTTATCCAGAAGCGGACTAAATATAGCCTATTCTCAAGGCTTTAACCCAACAATGAAAGTTTCAATGGGTGTGGCACTTCCCTTGTTTGCACAAAGTATTTGTGAATTTGTAGATATCGAGCTTTATGAAAATTTACCAGCTGATATTATCAAACAAAAGTTGGAAAAATCACTCCCGACAGGCTCTAAAATACTAAGTATTGTAAAAATAGATAAATCATCAAAATCCATTGATACAACAGTATTTTGGGCAGAATATGAAGTCAAACTTTTTGATAATACTCTTTACGATTTTGAAAATTTTAAGTATAATACAAACAGAGTTTTGAATTCTCAGGAAATTTTTATTGAGAAGAAAAACAAAAAAGGTTTAATTAAAAAAATAGACATCAAACCATGTATAAAATCATACAAATTTAACGGAAACAGTCTATTCATAATTTTAAAAACCGGTCAGAACCTTGAAGGTGGAATACCGTCACTGAGAGCAGACGTGCTTATGGATCTTATAGAACCAGATGTAAAATTAGACATCACAAGAGTAAGGTTCTTTGACGAAAATAATCAAGAGTTATAGGTTTAAGCAAAGGATTTTTTATGAACAACAAAAACAACAATGCAACACAGCCCGCACCTAAAAAGATAGTTATTGCAGAGCGTGATAACATTGCGGCTGTACTGGAGGGTAAAAAAGTTACCGATTTCTTTATCCATAGAGGAGAAGTTCTATTAGGAGATGTATACTTGGCAACTGTTGATAATATTTTACCAAGTATTGATGCGGCTTTTGTAAATGTCGGAACTGATAAAATGGGATTTCTTCATGCACAAGACGTTATGGGAAAAGGAAGTTTGAAAGAAAAACTTTCTCCAAAACAAAAACTTATCGTACAGGTTGTAAAAGAACCGACAGGACATAAAGGTCCTAGAGTTACAACTCAGATAAGTCTTCCGGGAAGATTTTTGGTTTTAATGCCTTATGAGCCCGGAGTAAGTATCTCTAAAAAAATAGAAAATTCAAAAGAACGTGCAAGACTAAAAGCAATAATGAATCTTATAAAACCTGTAGGAGTCGGTGTTATTATAAGAACTGAAGCAGAAGGTCAAAGTGAAGCTGATATTCAGGAAGATTTAGAAATTCTGCTTGAAAAATGGAACAACATTATAACAGCAGCTGAGACTATGACACCCCCGAATCTTTTATACAGAGACCAAGATCTTCTATATCGTGTAATTAGAGAAGCATGTACAGAAGATACTAAAGAAATTATAGTTGATACAGCATTTGCAATGAACAGAGTTCAGAACCTTTTGCAAAACTGGCATATGAACAAAAATATTGAGGTCACTTTATACAAAGGCACAGAACCTTTACTTGTTGCAATGGACATCCATAAAGAGATAAAAGCTGCGCTTAATATAAAAGTAAATATGCCTTCAGGTGGTTACCTGTTTATCCAGCAGACAGAGGCACTTACTGTAATTGATGTAAACAGTGGTAAATTTGTAAGCTCTGCAACTCAAGACGAAACTATTTTAAAAACAAACATTGAAGCAGTTCATGAAATTGCTCGTCAATTAAGACTTAGAAATATAGGCGGAATGATTATTATAGATTTTATTGACATGCTTTCCCGCGCTGATAAACTTGCTATTATGGAAGAATTGGAAATTGCACTAGAGCCTGACAAAGCAAAACCACAAGTCGGTCAACTATCTGATCTGGGACTTGTAGAATTAACACGTCACAGACAAGGACAAAGTCTATCGGAAATTTTCACAAAAAAATGCCCCCACTGTCAAGGTACAGGGTATTTTATGAATGAATTTAATTTTGCAACACCGACTGCTGAGGGTGAATATCGAGCAAAAGCTGCGAAATTAAAGCTTCCTGTAAATAATTTTAAAAAGAATAACAACAATAATAACAAACTTAATAAAAATCAACAGTCTCAACAACAGCAACTTGAAATGAGCCAGGAAATACATCAACCTCTTGCTATAGAAGTTGAGAATCCTGCCCAAAATGCAGTTCAAGAAGTCGAAAAACGTGAAAACAACAAAAAACAAAAAAATAAACGTAAAAAATTTGATCGACAGGAACGTGAACAAGCATTAGAACTTCAGGCTGAAATTAAAGCCAATGAAGAAATTCCAACAGCTGATATAATAATTAAGCCAATCGAGGAATTAAAACCTATAATAGAATCAACTCAGCCAGTTATGGAGACTTCAGCACCTGAATTACAAGAAACACAACCTGAAAAAAAGACAAAAAATAAAAGAAGTAGAAGAAACAAAAAACAAGAAGATATTCTACCTACTCAAACTGAAAAAACAACAGAGGCAGTTGAAGATGTAAAAGTCGACACTATAAAAGAACCTACAACTAATGTTGAGGCTCCTAAAAAAACAAGACGCCCCAATAGAGGCTCATCTTCACGTAAAGGTAAATCAAAAAAATCAGTAAGTGAGGAAAAAGTTGAAGTTAATGAATAAAAACATTTTTAAGACTTTATCGATAATCGTTTTAGCCGCACTAATAGTAATTATTGCGGCTAAAAGCGGTTTCTGCGTGGAAGATTTAGCAACCCAACTACCAGATGTACAAAATAACACTGTTGAAAGTAAAAGCGATACCATAATTAAATTTTTGATAGCTATGGGTGGGGTAATGCTTTCATCTTTTGTTATATTTTTAGGACTTACTATATACAATAAATTTTTTGTTGATAAAAGTCTTTTCCCAAATAATGGACCTGACGATATATTAAATACACCTAAAACTATTGATGAAGCAGTCACATTGTTTATAAAAAGGAATAAATTATGCTGAAACCTGCATTTGGTACAATATCAATGCTTTTGACATTACTAATTGTCGGATTAATATTTGTGATGACTATTCCTATGCTTAAATCAACCTCTTCATCAGGACTCGGACAATCATCAATTAAACAGGATAATATAGAAGAACAAGTTGATGAAATGGTAAAAGAAATAGAAAAAATGAGACAACAATCAATTGATTATTACAATGAACAAAATCAATAGTGGCGTTTATGTTGTTTTTGATAATTTTCGTAGTGTTTTAAAATTTCTCCAAATAAAACTTCTTTATCCTGATTACTCAAGTTTTCTACCAATTCGTATGGATATTTATTTATAACCGTTTTACCATTTTTATCAACTTTATAATCAAATGAAATAGGTAAAATATTTTCTTTATCATCAAATACTATATCTTTTATCTTTCCATTTTTATCTAATTGAAAAGATAGAACCGGACTTTGGTTTGAAACAAAGCCACTTTCATATTTTTTTCTATGGAATATATGGTATAATCCAAAATTATGAGAACCAAAAATCGCTTTATTTACATAAACCGTTTTATCATTTTTTAATGTGTTTATAATTGATTGCAAAGAATTTTGGAATTTTGAATTTGAATTTTTCTGATTGTTTTTTTGAGTTTTTTCAACATCTACAGGTAAATAAATTTTTTGATTAACAAAAAGATTATTCATTTTTTCTAATGTGTCCAATCCATTTAGCTTTGCTATCAAAAACATATAATCTCTAATTTCTCTATTAGAAAGTTTTTTATTGCCCAACTCTCGTTTCGCAAGCTTCCACAATGAATCACCATGTTTTAAAACATGTTCTTTTTTTGACTTTACCTCTGGAAGCTCAGCAAAAACATTATTAATTATTGCTTGTTCTGTTGAAATACCATTAACCATAAAATTTCCCCTATAATTTTCCCTTTATTAATATAAAGTTTTTTTCATAAAAGAAATTGCTTTTCTTATTAAGATTTTTTAACAAAGTACAGAAGCTTTTGTCTGGTTTATATCTTGTGATTCTTGAATAATTTCTATCATTTCTTTTAAAATTTTATTATATGGGGTTGGAATGTTATATTTTGCCCCCAGTTGTACAATTGTACCTGCAAACATGTCAACTTCTGTTTTTCTACCTGCTTCTACATCCTGAAGCATAGATGTCTTTCCTTCAGGAATCATTGTATGAAGATGCTCTATTGTTTTTTCAATCATATCTTCAGTATTTTTAACCCCTTCAGCTTTTGCAATTAATTGCACTTCTTTCATTATATTAACTGCTAATTCCATAAATTTTTTATTCTCAAGCATCTCACCAAAAGTCGCTCTTAAAATTGCCGTAGGTTGGTTAGCGGAGACATTCAGCATAAATTTAAGCCATAATGAATACTTCATATCTATTGGAATTTTATAGTTTATACCTACTTTATCAAAAAACATTTTAACGATGTTAACATTATTTGATAAAATTGAATTTTCTCTATCTCCGAAAACTATTGTATTTACATCATCATGAACTATATTACGTCCTTCTCTTACAGCACTATGTCCAATAAAATAAGAAAGTAAAAGTTTTTTCCATCCGTATTTTTCAGCTAAAATTTCCTCACTTGTGACACCATTTAAAAGAGATAAAATAATCGTATCTTCTTTAACAAAATTTTCTATATTATCCCTTGCATCCAATAGTCCCGAAAATTTTGTTGCAATTATTATTAAATCAGCCTTAAAATTTTTCTCATCAGGAAGTACATAATTAAATCGTAATTCTTTACCGTTAAATATAATAGGAGTTTTTGTATATTTTATAAGTCTGTCCTTATCGACAAGTATTCTTAAATTTTTACTATCGAAAGCTTGTATTTTATTTGCATAAATACTTCCGACAGCACCAATTCCGCATATCAAAATATTTTTTATTTCATGTTCCATATTTTTATTCTATCACTTCATTAAACTTCTTTTTATAATCTGAATATAAAATTAATAAACTTTTTTGAATATTCCCCAATCGGGTAACAAAATATTAATATTTTTCAAATTTAAGCAATTTATGAATAACATATTTTTTTATAAATACATATAGTTGTGTAGAAAAAAGGTGTGTAGAATCAAATGTTATTAGATATTAATAACGCAATACAGGTTTGCGGTAAAGTTCCAAATATACCAAACTTTAGCTGTAAAAAAAATATTCACTTTTCACAGCAGCTTGATAATGACCGCTTTGAAAGTAATTCTCCCTCAAAATACACAAATGAAAAAATTCTTACTAAATTGATTTATGAAAACCCAAAAATCAAATCAATTCTGAATGAATTTAACATCCCGATTTCAATTAATATAAATGAATTAGACAGACTTTTGGAAAGTCATTGCAAAGATGTACAAGATATAGCAAAAGGTATAGCTGATAACCTGCCTTTTTCACTTAAAACAAAAGTAGATAAAACCGCATTAAATAATGCTTCCTACCTTCATGACCTCGGAAAAGTTTTAATACCTTCTGAAATTCTTAATAAAAACGGTAAACTAAATGAATTAGAAACAAAAATAATGCATAAACATTCAGAACTGGGGTATGAAATATTAAAAAATACTAATCTTGATAAAAAAACTTTAAACTTAATAAGAAATCACCACCAAAACGCTAAAAAAAGCGGATATCCGTTTGTAAGCAATGATTTTCGAGCTGATTTAGACCTACAAATTCTAACAATGGCTGACAAATATTCAGCTCTGACTGAAAAAAGAGCTTATAAAGAGGCATACACTCCCAAACAAGCACTTACTATAATTTATGCAGACGTTAAAGACGGGAAACTGCATCCTTTTATATTCAAAGCACTAGTAAACTATGTCGAAAATATAAAAGTATTAAATCCCCAAACAGTATAAACTAACTAAGAAAACCTTTGACAATTTTATACACATCAATAATTTTCTCATTATTTTTATCAATTAGTGAAATAATTTCGTTTTTTATATCCACAGGCTCTTTAAAAGAGTATTCGAAATCAAAAAGCTGTTTTGGCGTCACATCAAGATGTTTACACAACTTTTCTAAAGTTTCAGCAGTTACAAAATTGGTACCGCACTCTATAAATGATAGAGATCTGCAATTAAAATCAAGCAATTCTGCTAATTGTTCCTGAGTAAGCCCTTTTAGCTCTCGGTAATATTTAATTTTTTTACCTAAATTCTTTTTTATTTCACTCATAAAACTAACCTAAACTTAATTTTCTTTTAGTTTTAGCAATTATTAAACGTATTTACAATTACTAAATTGCATGTTAAAATACTAATATTAAATACTGGAGGGATTTATGAAAAAAGGTTTTACTATGGCGGAAGTGTTGATTGTAATAGGAATAATAGGAATTATTGCGGCAATGACACTACCAACAACAATTGCAAAATATAAAAGTATGGTTGTTGCAACACAATTAAAAAAACTTTATTCAGCAACCTCACAGGCAATGTTAAAGGCAGTTCCTGAAGGAGATTTCGAAAACATACCCATTGCAGATGGAGGATATCTTGGAGCAAAAAATTTCTATGAATTTTATTTAAAAAAACAGTTTAATACAATCCACGAATGTCTTGAAAATGATGAAGACGGATGTTGGGCTTTAACTAAAAAAACTGATGGTAAAAGTAATTATAGCTATACTCATGGATACGGAAGTGGTACAATAGCATTTGTAACCGCAGATGGATACAATTTTTCTATTGATACCTGGAATGCAAAAGACTGGGAATCCGTAAAAAATAATTTTGGTGTAAATGTCACAGGAAAAACTCATATAGCAGTAATCCACGTTGATGCAAACGGTATGAAAAGCCCCAATGTCATAGGAAAAGACGTTTTTGTTTTTGTGTTATCTGAAAAAGGGCTTATGCCCGCAGGCTCCGACAAAACAGACAATGAAGTTGAAGATGAATGCAAAACAACAGGAAGATATTGTTTTTCTAAAATTATGAGAAACAACTGGACTGTTGATCCTAAAGATGCTTGGTAAAATTTCACATGTTTATATTATAATTAAATAGATGAGTTTAGATAATCTAATAGATAGTTTTTTATCACCAATAGCCGATAAAATTTCAGGGATAATTTTTTGCTCCGTAAATATTTGCGGGGTAGAAGTTCAGCTGCTTGTAGCACTTTTAATGACAGCTGCAATTTATTTTACTATAAGAACTGGATTTATAGGAATTTGGGGATTTAAACATGCAATAAAACTCATTACAAAAAACTACGAACACAAAGACACAATTAAAAGGAAAAAGAAAGGTGAAGTATCCTCTTTTCAGGCACTCACAGCAACAATCTCCGCTTCTGCAGGAATAGGAAATGTCGCAGGCTCAGCTGCAGCAGTTTCTATAGGAGGTCCTGGGGTTATATTTTGGATGATTATAGCAGGATTTTTTTCAATGGCACTAAAATTTGCAGAAGTACTTCTTGGGCTTAAATTCAGGCAAGTACACCCTGACGGTACCGTTGACGGCGGTCCTATGTATTATATTCAAAACGGGCTTAAAAATCATAAAGTTTTCGGAAAATTTGCGCCATATTTGTCAAAAATCTATGCACTTTGCTGTATCTTTGCAATGATCGGCGGTTGGAATTTATTTCAAATAAATGCAATGACTACACAAATTACCGAAGTAACCGGCGGAGATAAAAGCTTTTTTGCAGACCAAAGCTGGCTTTTAGGATTAATAGTTGCTGTTATCACATACTTTACTATTATCGGCGGGATTAAAGCTATCGGAAAATTTACATCAAAAGTTACACCTGTTATGTGCAGTCTTTATGTACTTTCAGCTTTTGTAATCTGTATTTTTAATATACATCATTTCCCTCAGACAATTGTTCTTATTATTAAAGAAGCATTTAAACCTCAAGCACTTGCAGGCGGAATGTTTGCATGCATGCTTTGGGGGTTTAGAAGAGCAATGTTTGCAAATGAATCAGGTCTGGGTACTGCACCTATTGCTTTTTCAGCTGTTAAGACCAGCAAGCCTGTTGTACAAGCATTTATTGCCATGCTTCAGCCTTTTGTAGATACTGTGATTGTAGGAAGCGCTACAGCTTTTGTTATTGTTATTTCAGGTGTATATCTTGATAATACAGGACTTGCAGGGATAGAATTGACATCTAAAGCTTTCGGATCGGTATGTCCTTTCTTCCCTATACTTTTGACATTTATGGCAAGTTGTTTTGTGCTTTCTACTATGCTTTGCGGTTCTTATTACGGAATAAAAAGCTGGAATTTCCTTTTTGGAAATTCTAAATTGACAACACGTACTTTTCAAGTTATATATTGTTTATTCATAGTAGTAGGCTCTGCTATGAACTTCAAAAGTATCATAAATCTTTCGGATGCCTTTACATTGTTCCTTGCTGTTCCGAATTTATTTGCAGTTTTCATCCTTTCGGAGGTTGTCATGAAAGATTTGAAACGATATTGTAAAAAATATAATGTAGGATTATTCAAAAATAACACACATAAACAAGGAGAGAGAAAAGATGAAAGAACAATGTCTGGAAATTGTGAGACAAAAGTGTAGCGGATGCAAGGGCTGTGCATTAGCAAAAACAAGAAACAACATCGTATTCGGTTCAGGAAATGCCGATAAAGCTAAAATTGTATTTATCGGAGAAGCACCAGGAGAAATGGAAGATGAAAGCGGAATGCCATTTGTCGGTCGTGCAGGACAGCTTTTGGATGAATTTTTAACTAATGCAGGAATTTCCAGAGATGAAGATATATATATTACAAACACTGTTAAATGCAGACCACCAGAAAACAGAGTTCCGACAGATGAAGAAAAAGCTGCTTGCCGTAAATTTTTAAATGCACAAATTGATGTAATCAAACCGCGTGCTATTATCCTTTGCGGAGCTACAGCTTTAAAATCTTTTGTAGAATTAGATAAAAAGACAACTATTTCTAAAATAAGAGGTCAATGGATGACAATTACGGTTGATGGTGTTGAATATCCTGCTATGACAATTTTCCATCCGTCATATCTATTAAGAAACCACTCATTGGCTGAAAATGCACCAAGAACTTTAATGGCAAAAGATTTGAGAGAAATTAAAAATACATACTTGAATGATGTACACAGATTTAGTGAATCTGTTGTTGATAATGTAGACAATAAAGAATTTGCTTGTGTGTAAAAAAATCAAAACTTTATTTTAAAAAGCGGGTAATTAGCCCGCTTTTTTTGTATTTTTTGTATTATCATCTACAATTCCAGGCTCCAACTTTGAGCCTGTATACCATTCTCTAAATAAATATTGTACTTTAGGAAGGCAGTAAGCTAAGAGAAAACTGCTAAGTCCTACATTTGTTATAATATTTATTGACTTTACAGCCTTTGCTTTTTTAGCAAATTTTTTAACTTGTTCAAAAATAATCTCATTATCGGTATTTTTAATAGTACCTTCAAGTGCTTTTTTGGAAAACTCTTCAATTGATTTTTTAAAGTTTCTTAGCCCTTCTATATCAACATAAGCTCTAGGATCTCTTACACCATTTTGTTTATTTTTAGAATCAGCGAAAATCATGTTGATTTTTTCAAATTTTAAAGCATATTTTGTAAATAATTCATTCGGATTTTCATCTACAAATTTCAAAAGAGAGATACCATCGTCACCTTTTGGCAATTTTAAAGAACCGTTTGATATTTGTTCTAAAAATTCATTATCTGCAAGCATAAGCGGGTCTAATTTTACATCTATATTAAAAGCTTTATTTGCAGTGGTATCGAGAATTTTTTCAATATACTTTGGTGCTACATAATTTAAAAACATCATTCCAAGCATTTTAAATCCTAAATCCACAGCCTCATTCTTTTTTCTTGATGTCACAACTCTTCCGACAGCATATCCCCCATCAATTGCAGCCATTTTTTGATAAGTTGAGAAATTAGCAACTGAAGATGCAAAATTCCCGGTAAATACAGGATTTTTCTTTTTAGAAAACCTTACTTTTTCAAACACATCACCAGATGCCTTTCCATAAAACATATTGGAAAATTGATTCTTATCTTTCATTTCATTTTGTTTTTTAGCTTTTGCAGCCTTTGTCTTGGCAGTAAGGGAAAAGACCAATTTCGGAATAATAAATCCCATAAAAGCTATTGGAAGAGCTGTTGAGATAAGAAATTTTGAAGATAAAAGCTTTTCATATAACCCTTTATTATTTTTTACTTTTTTTAGATCCTCAATTGCTTTTTTAATATTATTTTTAATTTCGGCTGAAAGGTCATTATTTTTAATTTTTTCTTCAAACAATTTGATATTATAATCAATACCCTGACAATCGCTCTCGTTAAAAAGTTTCAAATTAACATTCGGATTAAAACCTTTTTTAGCTATTACAAATTTATCAATAATTTTTTCGACAAGCGGGATTCCACCAAGCCAAACAGCAGATGTTGAATACTCATCTATAATTCGCTCTCTGGTCGCAAGAAAAGCAACTTCTTTATCATCTTTATTTTCATTATATGTCAAATAAACTTTTGAAGGAATTTCAACTCCACAGTCTCTTAATATTAATGGATAGACACTGCTTGTATTTCCTATAGCCGATATTATATTTGTAAAAGTCATTTTTTCTCCAATTCCGATTCTTATAAATTTACTCACTAAAATCCGCATACCTTTCACGCTTTTATCCTGAGAAAGGCTTTATAAGAATTGAATTGATTTATAAAAATTTCATTATGCGCAAAACATCAACTCATAGCCTATCTCAGGACACTATGATGATGATAATAATGAAATTTTAAATCAAAGTTTGCCATATATATTTCCTTAACCATAAGACTATCAAGAAAGTAAGAAAAAAACAAGTCTTAAAAATCAAAATCTAATATTTTGCCATCCGAAAATTTTGAAGGCTCATCTAAGTTAAATCGGAGATTAATTATATCATCTTCACTCAACTTATCGATTGCAGCAGCTAAATCTTCATTTGAAGGACTTTCTGATCCTGTTATTTTTTTTAACAATTTTTTATTTTCCAAAGCTTTTATGGCTAAAGCTACTTTATTATTTTCAACTTCTGATTGAATTTGTTTTTCCGCAAATAGAATATCATTCTTTTCTAATGACATAAAAGTATCTAAAATATTACCTTTATCTTTTTCGAAATTAGCACCATAATTTTTTGATATAGAAAAGTTGCTTATCCCTAAATACATTTTACCAGTTGATGTATCAAGAGCTGAATCTAATATGGAATTTGGAGAACCCCAATTTTGGATTTTCGCAATTTGTGCTTTTGCCCTATTAAGTCCTGCCGTTCCTAATTCTACTGATTCACGTAATATTGTATTTTGTAATTCTTTTGAAACCCTTGCCTGAAATGCAGGGCGTGAATAATTAATTGAGTTAATTTTACTTACTTGCATTATTGCTCCTTTGGATACTTTTTAGAGGTAAATTTCAATTTTATTAAAACAACTAAAAAAATTATTTGCTGAATTTAATCAAATCTCTCAATTTTTGTAACTTTTCTTCATTTTGTACCTTTATCAAAATAGTTTTATCTTTAGAAGTTTCTCCTTTGACTATCTCAAATGATGACTTAGGAATTTTCAAAAATTTTGAAAGATATTCAATTAATGCTTTATTTGCCTTTCCATCGACAGGCTGTGCCGTTATTTTAACTTTTATACCGGACGAATCTGCCAAAAACTCATTTTTACAAGCATTTGGAGATATTCTTAAATTTAATAAGTATCCATTTTTTGTCTCTTTAAACATTTTTTATACCTTTATATATGCTAGCACAAATAGATGAAATTAATTGATTTTACTTGAAAAATAGAAATAAAATCTGTATTATAATTGTATTATGTCTGAAAAACCGTTATTTGATGAAATAAAAGAAAAGCTTATTGCACAAAACAGAGAAGATGAAGATATACAACAAATTGAAAAGGCATATCTTTTCGCTAAGAGACTTCATGAAGGGCAATACCGAATTTCAGAAGAACCTTATATAATCCATCCTGTCGAAGTTGCAAAAATTCTTGTCGATTTAAAAGTTGATACCCATACTCTTATAGCAGCTTTTTTGCATGATATTTTGGAAGATACCGACACAAAACCAGAAGAGATTAAAGAGCTTTTTGGAGATGATGTTTTAACTCTAGTTCAAGGGGTCACAAAATTAAGCAAATTACAATTCAAATCAAAAGAAGAACGCCAAGCTGAAAATTTCAGACGTCTTTTTATTGCAATGGCAAACGATATAAGAGTTATATTTTTAAAACTTGCAGACAGATTGCATAATATGAGAACGCTTAATTTTATGGCGGCACCAAAACAGCAAAAAATTGCAAAAGAGACTCTCGATATTTTTGCCCCGCTCGCAAACCGACTCGGTATCGGAAAAATCAAAGCAGAACTTGAGGATCTTGCGCTACGCTATCTTGAGCCTGACAAATATTTTGAAATAGCACAGCTTGTATCTCAAACAAAAGCTGAACGGGAAATGACTGTTCAATTACTTATTGATAAAATTTCGCAAGACGTAAAAAAAAGCGGCATAAACGCTCAAATTACAGGTAGGGCAAAACACTACTACAGCATTTACAGTAAAATGAAACGGCTTAACATTGCTTTTCACGACTTATATGACATAACAGCCGTTAGAGTAATTGTTGACACAGAAAAAGAATGCTATGAAGTATTAGGGCTTATTCACTCGCAATTTAAACCTATTCCTGGAAGATTCAAGGATTATATCGCAATGCCTAAGGGCAATATGTATCAATCGCTTCATACTTCTGTAATCGGTCCAAGATCTAAGCCTCTTGAAGTACAAATCCGTACTTGGGAAATGCATGAAGTTGCAGAATATGGTGTTGCAGCTCACTGGCGTTATAAGGAAAAAGGTTCTCAAAAAGCCAATAACCCAGCTGATTTACAATTCAGCTGGATGAGAAAAATGGTTGAATATGACAAAGATATGACCAATGCAGAAGATTATGTAAATTCAGTCAAACTAGATTTATTTTCAGATCAAGTCTTTGCATTCACGCCTAATGGTGATGTTCTTGATTTGCCAATAAACGCAACCCCTGTAGACTTTGCATACAGAATTCACTCTGATGTCGGTCATAGAACTGTTGGAGCACTCATCAACGGAAGAATTGCACAGCTTGATACAAAACTAAATAATGGTGATATAGTTGAAATTCTAACATCAAAAACACAAGCTCCGCGTCTTGATTGGCTTAATTTTGTAGTTACTAAACAGGCATCTTCTAAAATTAAACAATGGTTTAAGAAAAACAATAGAGAAGACCATATAGAAGTAGGAAAGGCTAATTTAGAACATGAATTGACTAAAGCCGTATTTGATGAATATGTTAAATCTGGAGAATTTGACAAAGTCGCAGTTACAATGAATTACCTTTCGGCTGATGATTTATTTGCAGCGCTCGGATATGGAGAGACGACTTTAAATAAAATTATTAACAAACTTAAAAAACCTGAAAAGAAAAGTATAGAAAATACATTCCATACAACTAAACGTAAAAAATCAGAAAAAGATATTATTGGATTAGAAGGGTTAATGTACTCTTTTGCAAGATGCTGCTCCCCAATTCCAGGAGAACCAATCGTAGGTGTTGTGACACGCTCAAAAGGAGTATCTGTTCATAGAATTGATTGCAAAACACTAGAAAATGTCCCCCCTGAAAGAATGATGGACATACACTGGTCAGGAGATCATACTACAAAAACATACAGTACGACAATTCGTGTTGAGACAGCTGAAAAAATGGGGCTTTTAAAAGATATTATTGCAGCCGTTTCCGATAATAATACCAATATTAATTACGCCAATGTAAAATCAAAAAATAATAAAATAGGAATTATTGAATTAGGAATTGAATTAAATAATATTGATACACTTAAAAAAGTAATCAACAGTATTCAGTCAATTCCTGATGTGTATAGCGTAAAACGTGTACAAACATCATACACTCCTACACATCAGCAAAGAAAACCGCAAAACGGAACTAAACGTAATTCAAAAAATCGCAAGAAAAATTAAAATCTATTATTCATCTTCAGGGAGCTCTGAATCATATTTTAGAACCCTATTATACAACATATATGCATTAAAATCTTCAATATCCTGATTTTTTTCAGCATTTGGAGGCAACACTATTTTATATATTTTTTCATTTTCATCCAATATATATTGCACTTTGCCTTTTACAGATTGTCCGTTAGAATTCTGTATAGTTTCCATACGCCAATACTCGGCTTTATAGCCATTACCTTTATAGCGCATCATTTCTGAATACTCTTTATCTTGGGGAGTATCGTACTTGTATTTTTCGTAAAATCCAGCATGATTATTAATTCTTGTAATCATTTGCCCATTTTCATTAAACTGTTTTCCATCAAGACCGTCTTGCAGATTAAAAGCTACATTATCGTCTGGTGTAAACTCATCAATTTTACTCTGTAAATCTTTTATTTGCGCAAGAGCAACAAATGAAAGTGTTTCACCTCTTTTTTCTGCTGCCTCAACCATATCTTGAATACGATAAATTTCATCTTCGTGATTAATCATTGCATTATTTATAAAATTCACTTTTTCATCATCAGATAGGTTATTGTTGCCTGTTTTTTCAGGAATCAATACCGGTCTCGGTTTTTCGGCTCCATCTTTTTTTACTATGCCATTTGAAGCAAATATCTTTAGCTCTTTAAGATCTATTTTTTTATCATTCGCCATCATTGCTTGTAAATCAGCATATGAGGGCATTTTTAATGAACTTATTTCATTGCCGGTCTCTTTTTTGAGCTCTTTATAAATTTGTTTTATAGCTTTTTCGTATTCCTTTTGTGTTATATTAAGCTCTTTTTCATCTATAACACCATCAGGGCGCTCATATGAATAATTTTTTCCTTTTATTTCTTTGCCTTTTTTGTCAAATACTGATAATATTGCAAGACTTAATAAATCCTCTTTTGATAAATTTTTATAACTTACATTTGTCTCATTTGTCTTTAAAAAGTAATCTTTTAACTGACTAATTTTAAATTTGTCCATTTTATTCTCCTTATACTACACTTCTTATTTTTATTTTTTTAAGAAAATATATGACCTAAAGTTATGAATACAATTTCAAGTTACGTTCTATAGTCTTTTCTATAACACTTTTTACACTATCATATTCTGTTTGAAGTGCATTGTGCTCTGTATCCAAAATTTTCAACTGATTATCATACTGTTTATCTTTTGCTTCAATATCTCTCAAGGCTTGTTCATATTGCACTTCTGCTGCTGCAACGGCAGCCTCATTTTCTTCTTCAGTAATATCTGTAGAACTTGTCCAAATTATAGAATTCCAAGTACAATCAGCTAAACCTGTCCCCTCTTCTGTAGGATCTGTAAAGTCAACTCTTTCAAGAGTAATAGTACCGTTATTTAATGCATATTGAAGCCATTCAGGACTGTTCATAAGCCCGTCTTCAAGAACTTTATAGCGTGGCAAGCCACTACTTGTCTTATCATCAGTTACAACATTTCCATTTTCATCTGTCGTACCAACTTTTATATCACTTTCACCATTCATTCTGTGCCACAAGTTGACATACCATTGACCTTTATCTTTGTCAATTATTTCACGTACTTCTTTCTCTATGTAATATGCAACATCAGGCTTGTCAGGTTCCTCTTCTAGCCATGCATTATAATCATCTTCATACAAATCTTTGTCAAAAACTTCTTTAGTAAATGCTTGTTCCATATCATCTTGAAATGTTTCTAAAAGTGGTATCAATACACTATCATAGTCAAGTCCTAATGTATTGTAGTTTGACAATACATAAAACATATCAATACATTTTTGTTTCAATGTCTTTAATTGAATTTCACCAGAATCATCAACATAATAGTTATTCATTAATATTTCATTATTTATATCTTCTTGAGTAGCATCAGGATCATTTAATATATCAATAAGTTTTTGCTTAATTTCATCATTTTCAGCAGCATATATAACATCTGAGGTATCACATACAGCTTGTGAGACTTCTACCATATCATCACTCATACCTGCTCCATTAATAGCTGAGCCATTAATATGAAAAGCATTAATAGTTATATCTTGGTCCAGTGTAGTTTTATAATTTTTAGGATATGCTGATGCAAGAGCATCGTCTCCATCACACTCCAAGTCTATTAAATGAGCAAGTACATGCAAATAACAACCTGCAGAACCGCCTAATGCATTATTATAACAACTTTGAGACGCAGCTCTGAATTTTCTATATAACTCATCGTCTGTACTTGTTGTTTCATACCAATATTTTTCATCGTATTTATTGGGCTCTTTGGCTTTCCATTCGCCGTACTCTTTATTATATTCTTCCCAAGCGACATCATATTCAGGGTTTTTAACTTCTACTATAGACCCTGAACCTTCAGGCTGTAGAACTCCATATTTATCCAAAAACTCTTCCAAATTTGCACTGTTTTCATAATTTGTAGCATCTAATTCACTTACAAGAATTTGATTATTTTGATTTATAAGTCCATATTGGTTTTTCAATGGCGCATATTGACTTAATGATGTACCCGTTAATTTTTCTGTTACTTTATTACCAGCACTGTCATAAGTCGTAAAAAGAAGATTTGTTGAACTTAAAGCATCCATATAGGCAGCACTAGCTTCAGTCGTTCTGCTTGAAAGCGACATCTTAGCTGTAGTTATTGTCTGTGAACGCAATTCATTATCAGATAACCTTGAAGTTATACTTAATAATCTTGCTTGTGATGCTGACAATCCCATTTTGTGCCTTTCCTATTTTTATACTTATCTTCTTTTACGGTCTTTTTTGGGTTTTCTTTAATTTATTCTATAATATTGATCTATTTTTTTACAAAAATTAATATTTTCACAAATAACATTTTTTTACGAATTTGCAATATACAAATTTATTGATACTATGGTATTATGGCTAATATTTTTCTTATTACTGATAGAGATAGTGTAGTTAAAAAGTACGAGAAATTATGTTTAGAGAATTCTCATATTTTTAGTAATTCTGCTGATATTAGCATAATTGAGGATATGCTTAATAGTGAAAACTATGATTTGGTGCTAATTGATAACAAAATTAAATTTTCAAGTGCTATATCAGTAATTAAAAAAATCAAATCTATAAAAGATAATATTATAATTATTCTACTTATAGAAAAAGATATTTTTGATAAAGATATTTCTAAAAATATCAATGGGTTCATAACCGAAGATTTTGATGAGGATTTAATATTAACTACACTTAATATAAATTTGAGAATGAGAAATTCTTTACAAAAACTCTCTGATACAAACAAAGATTTAGCTGATAGCTTATATCGACTAAACACTTTGTACAATACAAGTTCACAATTTGCAGGCACTTTAGATAAAGAAAAGTTGATTGATTATATGATTGAAGGACTTGATAAATCCCTAAGTTTTTCTCTTACCTGCACATTATCTTTTTGTAATTATAATGAGCCTGTACTAATTTTAAATTCACTCTATGAAATATCAGATGAGCTTATGAATGCAATTAAACTAAGAACCGTATTGAATTACAAATCTTTATTTGAGGGCAAAAATATTCCTTATAATATAGACGAAAATTCTTTAAAAGTCATAAAATACGTCAAATACCCAGCAAACAGATTCAATTTTACTCTATTTCAATTTGATAATATGTTTGCACCAATTGCTCTTGGCGAGAATTTTTACGGTTGTATTGAAATTTTTAAAGAAAAGCATTTTACATCAGAAGATGCAAAATGCTTTCAGACTATAGCGCAACAAGTCTCATTGCCACTAAAAAGTGCAACTTTATATCAAGAAATCATAGAAACTAACAAAAAACTTGAAAAACTTGAAAAACTAAAATCTGAATTCATTTCAATAGTATCCCATGAATTAAGAACCCCTTTAACATCAATTAAAAACTCTATTGATATCTTACTAAGCGGAAGATGTGGAGAGAATTCACAGTCTGCAGAAAAATTTTTATCAATGGCAAAACAAAATGTATCAAGACTTTCAGGCATAATAAATGATCTTCTTGATATTTCCAAAATAGAGGCAGGGAAAATGGATTTCCATTTCAAACCTGTTAATATACATTCTGTTGTTGATTACGTAAAATCAGCTTTATCCGGGCTTGCAAAAGAAAAAAATATTGAAATTTTAGTAAATGAGACAGCTGACCTTCCTGAAATTATGGCTGATTCTCAGCGACTTGAACAAGTTCTTACAAATTTATTATCAAATGCTATAAAATTCACTCCTGATGGTAAAAAAATAACAATAAGCACAGAATTTAAAAACACCTCACAAATACAATATCATCCTTGCTTTTTTGATGATATGAAGAAACTAAGCGGAGATTATATTATCGTATCAGTTGAAGACGAAGGAATAGGTATTGCCGAAAATGAGCTGTTGCATGTATTTGATAAGTTTGCACAAATTGAGAATTCGCTTTCAAGAAAAGTGGGCGGCTCAGGTCTAGGCCTGCCAATTGCAAAACAGTTATTGGAAGCACACAAAGGAGCTATCTGGTGTGATAGTGAATTAAATAAAGGCTCTAAATTTCACTTTGCTTTACCGATAGCATCCTCTGCTGTTAAAGAAAATTTGATTAGTATAAGTTAGTATTTTTTGTCAAATATTCACCTACATCAAGGCGTTCTCTAGTTTTGGTAAACATTTCAGATATTTTATTAAGTGTTGAAAGATTATCCTCAATCTTTGCGATTGGAGCTTTACCTGAGACAAAGTCCCAAAGATACAAAAATCCGTTTTCATTCATTTTATCATATATATCTTTTACAAGTGAAACTTTCTTGGGATCTGCATCTTCATCTATCACACTTTTTACAAGTGTCATGAAATTTTCTTGATTTTCAAATGTATAAATTTTTGGAGGCTCCAAAGTTTTTTTTGCAAAAATTTCAACAAGAGGTTTAGCCACTTTAAAATGTTCAGCAACTTTCGCATTTTCTAAAACGCCGCCTGTTGTTTGCCATAAAAAGAATTTTGATGTAATTGCATCTGTATTATTTATAACTTCTTGTGCAAAATCAAGAGAATTCGGATTGTTTTTTGATGCTCTTGGAAAAATATCCAGTAAAACTCCTAATAATGTTTTTCCTGCACTTGTCTGAGATTTTAAATTTATATCATTTGGCAATAAAGCTTTTCTATTAGCTAATTCTATTGTATCTGCAACTAGACCTAAATGTTTAGGATTCATTTTGTCTAACTGTGGCAAAAATTCTTTTACCTCAGAACTAGCCTTTGCCCATAACTCAATAGTCGCTTTTAATTCATCTACAGTTCTTGTATCATTTGGTCTTTTAAACGCACCTAAGTTTTGAAATCCATCAAACCTTGTCAAAGGTCTTGTTAATTTAATTGCCATAATATTTTCCTTTTCTTACTTTTAAAATTATTTATCTTATATAACGCACTATTTTCTGAATGTATATTGTAAATTGCCATCTATTTTTCCATAATAAGGAATACGCTTATCATCCAGATTTCTTATTAAATATTCATTTGCATCAAGACACTTGCCGAATGAATAACACCAGGCCAAATCATCATCTAATGTTTTTATATTTTCTTTTATGACATCTACAGGAGCTTTGCTCATAATAAAGCTTTCCATATCAAACACATACGCTGAACGCTTTCTCATTACGCCATATAATTCTTCAAGCAAAGAAATTTTGTCCAAATCCGCATCTTTGTCAATAAGAGAAAGGACATGCCCTACAAAAACTTTCTGACGAGACAATGGCTCATTTCCTTTTGGACCGTCAATGATTTTTTTAGCCAGAGGCTCTACTACTTTAGTTCCAAGCTCATAATTTTTATCAACACCACTATCCAATAAAAAATCTAAATCTGCAGCTGATTTTAAGAAAAATTTAGAAGTTAATTTCCCTGCATTTTCAATAACTTCTTTTGAAAAATCCAATGCATGTGGATTTTTATCTCCTATCATCGGAAATACAGCCATTAGCTTATCTAAAGGAGCGAAAAACGGAGTATTTTTTTCCGGATGAAGCATATCAACGTCTAAATAAGTAGTTGCGGGCTTTTGGGATAATTCTATTGTATCTGCAATCAAGCCAAAGTGTTTCGGATTCATATTATCTAATTTAGGCAAAATCTGTTTTACTTCTGGTATTTGTCTTGCCCAAGCATGGATTGATTCTCTTAACTGTTCTGTAGTTCTTGTATCAGGTAGTCTTTTACAAGTCCCCATTGACTCGAATTCTGTAAAACGTAATATTGGATTTAATAACTTTATCATTCTTTTCTCCTATATTTTTATAGTTTTTTACTTTAAAGCTGAAGATATATTTTTTTGTCGCTTTTTACTTTAGTAATTAACAAAATTTAACAATGTAGAAGATAGGTTTTAATATGCTATAATATCCGTAAAGGATTAGGGAAATATGAAAAAAATACTAATTGTAGATGATGAATTGGACATAGTTGAAAGTCTCAAATTTGTATTGGAAACATCAGGATACTCCTGCTATACAGCTCTCAACGGAGAAGACGGACTGAAACTTGCAAAAGAATTGATTCCTGATTTAATTATTCTTGATGTAATGATGCCTAAAATTAACGGATATAAAATCAGCAGATTACTAAAATATGACAACAAATACAAAAATATACCTATTTTGATGATAACCGCGAGATCTCAGGAAGAAGACAAACTAATAGGAGAAGAGACCGGAGCTGATGAATATGTCACAAAACCTTTTGATTTAGAAGAAGTACTAAGACTGGTCGAAAAACATTTAAGCAGGGAAATTGATGGAAACCGTAACAAACAAAACGCTTGAAAAATTAAAATATGACCTTGTAAGAGCCGGATTAGTCCCATATGAGACTCTTGAACAAGCTCAGGAGATTGCTAATGCCCAAAATATTAATATTGGTCAAGCTCTGATAAATTCAGGAATGCTGACTGAAGAAGTTCTTATAAAGTTTTTAGAGAACAAACTACATACACCATTCGTAAATCTTGATGATTACAGCCTTGATACAAAATGTCTGAAATATATAAATTATACAGATGCGAAAAAATTTAAAATTTTGCCGCTTTTTAAAATTGAAGATACTTTGACTGTCGCAATGGCAGATCCTTTAGATTTGTTTGCTATTGATAAAATAGTAGAAAGTGCAGCTTGCTCAATTGAGCCTGTATTAGCCTCTGAATCTGTAATATTAAAAAAAATTGATGAATATTACCCGAATGACATAAGTGTAGGAGAAATTTATACAGAAAGCTCAAGTATAAATTTTGACTGGAGAGATGAGCTTCACAGTGAAGATTTATCTGATACACATATCCAAAAAATTATAAGAGCCATTTTAAAACAAGCAATACTTGAAGATACCCATGAAGTCCTATTTCAAAGAGAAGATAGCGGACTTGGCGTAAATTTCAAGAAAAATGTTGAAATTATTAACAAAGGAACAATCCCTAATGCTTTAACGCTTTCATTTATCGCAAAATTAAAAATTCTTGCAGACCTTGATCCTTCTGTAAGTGAAGTACCTCAACTAGGGAAACTTAATTTTAAGGTAGATGATATATCTGTAGTAGCTAGTATCTCTACATTCCCGACCATTATGGGAGAAAGAATTTTCTTGAAGATATACAAACAGCCAAAACTTTTGAGTAATATAATTAATAATTCTGCTCAGCTAAAAATTCTAAAGGATGCATTAGATACTCCAGGGGTTATACTTGTATGCGGATCCCCCCTCAGCGGCAAGACACATGTAATATATTCAATATTACTTGAGACAGCCTCTAAAGGTAAAAAAAATCTTATGACTTTAGAAAGTATTGCAAAATACAATCTTAAAAATGTAAATCAATGTGAACTGAATGAAAATGTCGGATTTAATATGGACAAAGCTTCAAGATTTATTGAATTTCAATCTCCTGACATAATATATCTTGAAGGAATTAAAAATAAAGAGGCTTTCGATTATTTTTCAAGCCTTGTTTACGACAACAAAACTATAATAATGGAATTTATGGCAAATAATATGGAAGATTTGCGAAATAAAATGTCAATTTCTGATTTTGAGACATTAAAATCTATTATCGGATGTATTATTTTCATACATTCCAAAAACAGTATTGAAGTCTTTGATAAAGAAACAGCGCAAAAATATTTAGCTTAAAATTTATTAAAATAATTTTTAGGAATTTTCCACCCATTCATCTGAATTTTTTATATTGATACTTATGAACTACCCAAAGACTGTAGTTTTATTGAATAAATCATTTAATATAAAACACTAAATTAACAAGGAAATCGGCTACAAGCATATATACAGTCGAAAGAATTGCAGCCTGAGTAGTAGAAATTCCGACTTCCTTAGCTCCACCTTTCGTCTCATAGCCTTGTGTTGCACACACAAGAGCAATTAAGGCTCCAAAAATTGAGGCTTTCAAAAGACTTATATAAATATCTCTTGTACTAAGCCAGGCCCATACGGAATGCATATACCTTGCAGGATGTAAGTTTATCGTAGCTTGAGATACAAACATACCGCCTACCGTACCAATAAATTCAGCGAGCAGAACCACCATAGGAACTGTAATAGCGGCAGCTACGATTCTTGGAGTAAAATAATGACCCACAGGATCAACTTTTAATGTCTTCATTGCATCCACCTGACTTGTTACCTGCATATTAGCGATTTCAGCTGAAATCGCCGTACCTGCTCTTGCACCTATTGCTAAAGCAACAAATCCAGGTGCTATTTCTCTTATCAAAACTATTGCTATTGTCCCGCCTATATAGCTTTCAGCTCCTGACATCAAAAATTGTTTAGCTACCTGAATTGTCATAACTGCGGCAGTGATAAACGTTATAATCAAAGAAATAGGCAAGGAATCATAACTTATAGCAGCAGCTTTTGAGATTACATCTGAAAACCTCAACTGACCTGTTATCAGATATTTGAAACTTTTTATTAAATTTTGTACACACAGACCTAAAAATTCAATCAAAATAAATCACCATTATTTTAAATTAGCGTACTCTGAGATTATCAGAGTACGCTATATCAACTTAGTAAATAGGCATACACCATTTTTTATATTTTGGCACACGTCCTTTTACGACATCAAAATATAACTTTTGAAGATCTTTCGCTATAGGTCCGACCTGTCCATTGCCTAATTTTCTACCATCTATACTTACAATCGGACTGACCTGAGCACCAGTACCGCAATAGAATGCTTCATCAGAAATATATAGCTCTGTTCTGTCAATAGCTCTTTCTTCAACTTCAAGGCCTAATACATCTTTTGCTAATTCCATTATTGTATTTCTTGTGATACCAACCAAAATATTATCTGTTTTCATTGTAGTCACAAGTTTTCCGTTTTGGACAAGGAATAAATTCATAGCAGATCCTTCTGTAACCTGTCCTTGTTCATCTAACACAATTGCATCATCAAACCCTGCATTATGAGCATCTGTTTTAATTAAAGCTGCATTTGCATAAGAACCTGCGACTTTCGCACGAGGTGGTATAGCATTATCACTGTTTCTTCTCCAGCTGGATACACATACTTTTAATCCTTTTGAAGTATCAATGTAATCCCCCATTTTGTTTGCAATTATCATAAAAGAGTCTGGGTTATCATATAATCCGGGACCTACTTTTTGCGCTGATTTATACAAAGTAGGACGCATATAGGCATCTTCTTTATAATTATTTTTTTTCAGTAAACTTTTTGTAATTTCACAATATTCATCTACAGTATGTAATGGATCCATATGCATTATTTTTGCACTGCGAATTAATCTTTCATAGTGTTCAGGCACTCTGAAAGCATATAATTGTTTTTCTTCTTCATTCCAATATGCCCTAATACCTTCAAATACTGCCGTTCCATACAAAAAAGCATGTGTACGGACAGGAATTGAAGCTTTTGCAATATCGACATAGTCCCCATTTAAATAAACGTACTCTGTCATATAATCCTCCTTATTTCCTAACCTACGAATTTAATATATCACGAAATTACAAGTTTTTACAGTATTAAAAAAAAAACAAAAAAAACGGACATATAAAATGTCCGCTTTTAAAGTATCTAAATTGAATTTTATTGAGGGTCTTTAGCATCTTCTCCGCCGATGATACTTATATTCTTTAACAACCACTCTGAACCGAATTGATTTATTTTTCTTACAGAGTTAGGGATAGGACCTTTTTCATATGTGAAACCATCACTTGATTGCCATTTACCATCACCAATTTTCGTAAATGATTTCGGGGTATTCCTTACCCAGTTACCAGGCTGTGCAGTTACTTGATCAGGGTCAAAAATGAACCAGTTTGGTGCTCCATTACCATTTGAGACATTAATTTCTGATTTTGGCGTATTTTCACAGTCATTTAAGTTTTTTGCACCGTCCAAGTATAATTCGTGTCGACTAAAATCTTCATTTTTACCGAATACATAATCTTCATCTGGATCTGACCATTTTGTTCCGATATCATTCATCAAATATACATCACCATCACGACTAGTTCTGCCTCCATCCCATAGAGTTCTGTGAACAACATTATTCTTTTCATCCTGCCAGTCAACACCGTAGACAAATGATCCTACACCTGTTGTATCAACCCCTAAATCATGGATTATTTCCTTGATTTTTTCTGGCACTTCTGAATAGAATTTTTTATTTACATATATTGTCTCAGGTGGCATAGGTATCGGTTTATCTATGTATATAGTATCATGATTAACAATTGTATCACCTGGCATATATATTGTATCACCTGGCATTACAATTGTGTCTCCTGGCATTACAATTGTGTCTCCTGGCATATATATTGTATCTCCCGGCATTACAACTGTATCACCTGGCATATATACAGTATCTCCTGGCAAATAGGTTGTATCCCTTTGAAATATTGTATCTTTAATATATACAGGCTTTTCAATAATTTTTTCAACATATTCTGTTTCTGTTACTGTATCTGTTGGAATATCTACATAATGGTTATGAACCTCATCCAAAATATCATCAGAACAAGCTGCTAAAACAGAAGCCCCAGCTAAAGCTCCTACTGTACCTAATGCATGGCTCGCTTTTAGCCCTTTAGAAGCTTGAGGAGCATGTTGTGCTAATTTAGCTACGCCTTTTAAAGCTTTACCAGCTGAAGGTTTAATTAAGGACAAAGCTGTTGCTGCTGCTGCTAAAATTCCTGTACCTGTTAAAAGTTTTTGAGTAGTTGAAAGTTCTTTTTTCTTTTGTAATTTTGCAGGTAACTTTTCTAATACAGGTTTTTGACTTTCTTTAGAAGTTTTACCTTTTGATAATGCTTCTGATAATTCAGATTTTGAAGACTGCTCATCCTTTAATTTTGGATCTGCTTTTTGCGTTTTTTCAGTCTGTTTAGTATCTGTAACAGATACTTTTGATACGTTTTGTAATCCCATGTCTTAACTCCTTTTCCCAAGTTTAAATATTTTCCCCATAGTGTTTCCACTTATAATTTGATAAAGTTTTTTTCTTATAAAAAATTGCCTGTTTTTTTCCTAAACGTTTATATACAATCACAAAAAGCGTCCTAAAACTCTTATTTTACAGCGGAATAGGAGAATTAACATAAGTTTACAAATTTATTTTTTAGTAATCTTTGCAGATTCAATAAAACTTTTTGCATCGTTTATAGGAATTGCAAAACCTATACCAATATTGGAAATATTATTATCAGGATTATAAATTGACTGGTTAATACCTATGACCTCACCTGATGAATTTAATAGTGGTCCGCCTGAGCATCCAGGATTTATTGCTGCATCTGTTTGTATTTTATTTTTTGTATAATCAATACGGGAAATAATTCCTTGAGTAAGTGTACCTGAAAAGCCGAAAGGATTGCCTATAGCCAGAACTTTTTGCCCAACTTTTATATCCTCGGAATCCCCAAATTTAATTGTATGCAGTGGAGTTTTAGGGGTAATCTTCAAAAGAGCAAGGTCTTTGTTTTTGCCCATTTTGGATACCACCTGAGCTTTATATACTTGACCGTTATACATCGTAACTTCAACACTTTTACAGTCTTCTACCACATGAGATCCTGTTAAAATAAGCCCGTCAGATTTTACTATACATCCAGTACCTGCTGATATACCATCTGATGTTTGAGCATCTATTGCTACTATTGCCGGATTAATTTTTTCGTATACTGAAATATTTATCTGCTCATCAGGTTCGTAATTTTTTGCGTATGTATAATTAACACCAGCAAAAGTTATAAATAAAACTGTTAATATCGTAAATATTTTTTTCAACATAATAAAGCACCTCTTGATTTTATTATGACTAAATTCTGATTATTTGCATTCAGTCAATGTCATATACAATGGTTAGTTATCTTAATTATTAAAATTATAATTTTAAAACTTGGTAAAATTTATATTAAAACTTTATGCTCAAGGTAAATATTCACACATTTTCAAGAGCTGATTTTCACAATTATTTACATTAAATGGAAATTTTAAAAGGTTTTAATTACAATGTTTTTATAGAATTAAGAGGGATATTATGGAATTTATTATAGATATTTTATACATTTATGCTGCAATATATACAATATTTTTTCTTGCGCTTGCAATCCGCAATTTAAATGACAGGAAATTTAAAATTGAGAAAAGATATTCACAATATGAGGATAAAGAAAATCTTGCAGTTGTAATATATTCTCACAACAATTATGAGTCTTTAGAAAAACTTGTAAGCGAATTAAAAGCTCAAGATTACCCTATCGGAAATTTCAAAGTTTATTTAATATTAGACAATTGCACAGATGGATCCCAAAACTTCTTTAGTAATGATCCTTTTATAAACACTATCAACATAAAAGAAGTTGGTACAATCGGAAAGGATCAGGCTATTTCTATTTTATTGGAACAACTTTCTCAAGACGATTATATTGATTCTTTTGTGTTTATTGACGCTGACAGAAGTATCGCTCCTGATTTTTTATCAACGATTAATGCTGCTCTTACAAGAAACAGCGTATTGAGCGGTGAGACTATTATTGATGTCGAAAATTTTGGACCGCTTGATAAAATTAAAGCAGCTTACCAAAAATATCATATGAATTTTATAAGACGGGCAAGGTCTTTATTTGGACTTGCATCTCAGGCTGACAGCGGAGTATTTATTATCAAAAAAGATATTGTAAATCAAATCGGCGATGTGGATTTTAAAGATATAAATTCCGAGCTGAAATACAGCTTATTACTTTCAAAAATCAAATATAAATGTACTTATAATCCTAATATTCAAACAATAGTAGATAATACTAACTATGTATTCAGAAAACCTAGACTTTCAAAAAGATTGGAATTGTTCAAAAATGCTTTTACTCAAATATTTTCAAAGAACTTTGTATTTTCTGAACATGTTCTTTCTCTTATATATCCGAATATTTGGACATTATTAATAATTTACATTATTGTTTTGAAACATTCTTACAGTTCATATTTCTTCTTGGATTTCAAGTTTGTTTTATTCACATTTATACTGTTAATTGTAGGATTCGCACTCAGTCTTATCGAATCAAAACTAAACAAAATTGAAATTCTCAGACTATTTATGTATCCTGCATATTCTCTGGGGCATATAATGAAAAACTTGCCTCCAATTAGAAAGCTAATAAACAAAATTAAGAATAAAGAAGACTCCTCTGAAAATGTTCAAAAGTTTGATGTAGATATTGTTGTTACAACAAATAGAGGTAACAATCTTAATTGCAGAATGCAATTTATTTCAGATAACGGACTTGCAAAAATAAGATTTTTCTACAAAAACAAAAAATTCACTACAGCTACTCATCTGAGAATGATTGATGCTTTAAATGAATTAAAGACAAAACTTGATGATTATGGGTTTATATTAAAAATATGCAGTTGCTGTACACATTTCACTCCGAATTTTGATGGGTCTACAAATATGTTAAAAGGATTCTGTAACAGTGACTATCCATCACCATCAATTAAAGAGCCAAAACCAACTCTCATATGGAATACCTGCAACGACTTTTGTCCTGCTGAACTAAATAGTCTAATTGCAGAAATGGTTAAAGAAAGCAATCAGGACTAACAAGCTCATTAATCATATAAAAAGATCCGCAAATAATTGTCAAAGTATCAGAGTTAAAATCTAAATCATTGAAAGATTTTAACTCTTTTGCTTCATATTCACAAACTGATTGCAACTCTGAAATTGTACAAGAATTTTTGTTATTGAAGTGATAAAAGTATATTTCATCATTTTTATCAAATAATAAATCCATCATTTTTTTATAATTTTTATTTCTTAGACAACCGAATATAAAACGTCTTTTTTTGTCAGGATAATAATAGTCCAAACTTTCTTTTAATACTGTTATTCCATTAGGATTATGAGCGCCGTCAATAATAATATTTTTTCCTGCAATGAACTGAAATCTTGCAGGATGCTTTACTTTTTTGAGTGCATTTTGAATTAATTCATTAGAAATTTGAGGAAATACAAGCCTTATTACAGCAAGTGCAAGTGAAAGATTTTCCTGCTGATAAAGTCCTTTCAAAGAAAGATTTTCACTATTTTCAAAAGGTGCAATCATCATTAGAAGCGAATCATTTTCATCAGCAGCATCTTTAATAGCTTCATAGCCTTCTGAAGTCACCACAGGACAATTCGGCTTGATAATACCCGCTTTTTCAAAAGCAATTTTATCCTTTGTATCACCTAATCTTTCAGTATGGTCAAGGTCTATATGAGTAATCACAGCACAAAGATTATTTTTAATAACATTTGTCGCATCAAATTTTCCCCCAAGTCCTGTCTCCAAAACAACAACATCTACATCATTATCTGCAAAATACTTAAACGCCGCAGCAGTCAAAATTTCAAATTCGGTTAAATGAATATTATTTTTGTCAGCAGATTCACAAATTTCAAAAACTAACCTTGCGAAATCATCATCAGAAATATCGATGCCGTTAATTTTAATCCGTTCGTTATATTTAAAAATATGCGGACTTGTATATAAGCCTGTTTTTTTACCTGCCTCTTTTAAAATTTCTGCAAGAATAGCGCATACACTGCCCTTCCCATTCGTTCCTGCGACATGAATGCACTTTAGTCTATCCTGCGGATTCCCTAAAATCTCAAGAATTGCAGAAATTCTATCCAAACCCAAATTTATATAAAACTTTCCCTGACTTGTCAAAAGCTCTTTTGCATCATTATAAGTTTTCTTTTCCATATAACTAAAGTAAATCAAAACCAAACTGATAGCAAGAGGAATAATTTTTATCTTAATTTAGTAAAATATTTATTATCAGTCAATGCCTTATAAGTACAACCTGCACCATTCATGTTATTTGTAGAAGTCGGGGAACAATATTCATCTGTGTCACTGTAATAATCAGTTCCTTTAGCTCCCATAGGTAACAAATACCCTGTCTTTTTCATTAACTGAAACATAAACAAATCCTGTCCGAATCGGTTAGGATTTTTATTATACCCATTCACATCTACTGAAATATATACTACACCGCTACTCTCAACATTTTCAATCAAAATAAGACTTCCATCATTAATAACAAACTGACCATCATCAAATTTTGATAAACCCAATTCGGTTTTTCCGTTAAAAGTTTTATAAACTTTAGAATTATTTTCATTACCAATCCCATAATTAGGAATACAAGCTTGCGGGTCATTAGACCCCATTCCACAATCTTGAACAGATTTCATATAATTCATTAACATAGACTTTACACTACCACGTTCGGCATTTTCAACCAAAAATCGTTCTCCGTTTTGCGCTTGATACATATTAAGAGCCTGCTCAATTACCGAATAATTTTTCTTTAATGCCGTTTCAAGCGCCTTGTTTCTGCTGTTGTTGATTACTGTAGGCAGAGTCATTGCTGCCACAACCCCGATTATCCCCAAAGTAATAAGTATTTCAGACAACGTAAACCCTTTTTGCATTTCAACCTCCAATTTGCTAATTATTCAATTATATTTGAATACAATTATATATCAATACAAAAATAAGTCAATACTAGTTCATAATGTTTTTATGAACAAGAAAGAACTTCTTAAAAAAATAGGTAAAAATATCCAAATTGCAAGAAAAGAAAAAGGCTATACTCAGGAGTCTTTTTCAGAATTAATGAATGTATCTTGGAGCTATGTTGCCAAAATTGAATCGGGAATACTTAACCTATCTATAGGTAAAATTAATGATTTTGCTAACTATTTGGATGTTGATATAAATACTTTATTAAAAATTTAGAAATAGATTTTTTAATACCTTACACAGCAATTTCAATAAGTCTGTCACAAATTAAATCAACACTGTCATATTTAGCAAGAGCAAGTGCATTATTCTGAATTCCCCCTAATTTTTCAGAATCGGATAATAACATATTAATTAAATCAGAAAGTGTATCCTCATTAACATCCTCATCTTCAAGGTAAATAGCTGCACCTTTTTCTTCCATATACTTAGCATTTTTACGTTGATGATCCGCAGCAGCAAAAGGATAAGGCACAAGTATTGATGCCGCTCCTGAGGCGCAAAGCTCGGATAAACTTAAAGAACCTGCTCTGGAGATAGCAATATCCGATGCTTTCAAAACCGTTACCATATCATCAAAATAGGGCTTTATAATCAAATTCTTATCTGCTTCATATTCTGGATATATTTTAATAAGCTGTTCAATTACCCGCTCAAAATTCTTCTTACCGGTCTGAAAAATAATCTGCAGATCATTATTCTTGGAGAATTTTTTTAATATTTCAACAGCCCCGTCATTTATAGCTCTTGCACCTTGCGAGCCTCCCATTATACAAAGAGTTGTTTTATCCTGAAGACCTAATTTCTCTCTTGCTTCAGATTTTAAAAGTGTCTTAAAAGTTTTTCTTATCGGATTACCCGCAATTAAACAATAATTGTTTTTAATTTTATCCTTTGCACAATCAAAAGCCAAAGATACACAACCAGCATATGGAGCCAATTTTCTGGTCACGAGCCCGGGATTTGCATCACAATCATGGAGCATAAAAGGCGTCTTTGTTAGTTTTGCCGCAATCAAAGCCGGTGCAGATACATATCCTCCAGTACCAAATACAGCATTAGGCTTGTATTTTAAAATGTAAATTATACTCTGAACAACAGCAAGTCCCAATTCTATAAACCATTTTACCAATGAGAAACCAGCTTTTCTCGGCATTCCATGCACCATAACAGGCAAAAACTCAAATCCTTTTTTAGAGACAATATCAAACTCGAGATTTTTAGGATTCCCAACATAATATACTTTTTCACCTCTATTACTCAGCTCGTCAGCTACAGCCATAGCAGGATATATATGACCTCCTGTACCTCCTCCTGTTATAAAATAAATATTATGTTTTTTATCAGACTCTGTCATTTTCCTGGTTCCTTATTTTCTTAATTCTTTTTTTAGATATATTCAATAAAATTCCAACCATCCATAAAGAAACTATTAAAGATGAACCTCCATAACTTATAAACGGCAAAGGGACACCGGTTGTCGGTAAAAATGAACTAGCAACGCTAATATTCAGAAAAGCTTGGAATCCTATTGAAAAAGTAATGCCAACCGCCAACAATCTTCCATACATATCAGGACATCTGGATGCAACTATAAAACCTCTGTGAACAAATGTCCAAAATAATCCAATAATTAATACACAGCCAACCCAACCGACTTCTTCTGCTATGATTGCAAAAATAAAGTCAGTATGACATTCAGGTAAATAAGAAAGTTTTTGAATAGATCCGCCATATCCGACTCCTTTAAAGCCTCCTGAAGCAAAAGCTATTAAAGATTGTATAATATTATATCCAGCCCCCTGCGGATCCGTCTCAGGATGTCTCCATATTCTCAATCTCTGCAATTGATAAGGTTTGATAATAGTTGTTAAAGCAAGAATAACCGTTGTAACACCTGCTGCGAGACAACTGAAAAATAACTTTAATGAGCCGCCTCCGCACAAAAACACTACAACCGATACAGATAAAAGCAAAATTACCATACTTAAATTCGGCTGCATAAAAATAAACGCAAGCATAACAAGAATAGGTATAAAATATTTAATCCACTTAGTCTCATCAAAAAGGTTTGCATTATCTTTAAAAGCTGAAGCTAATAAAAGTACAACCGCAGGCTTTGCAAATTCAGACGGCTGTAATTGGAAGCCTAAAAGATTTATCCATCTTTTTGCTCCGTTTACTGTGACACCTAAAGGTGTAAAATCAACGAGCAAAAGAGAAATTATAATTGCAGCGGCAAAAATCGTATTCCACTGCGCTAATTTCTTATAATCATAATTTGTAAAAAACTTGAGTCCTATAAACCCGACAATAAAACATATAACTTGCTTAATTAAAAATTGAGCCGGATTTACCCCTTCATCAAGACATTTTGGAGCGGAAGCAGAAAAAATAGCCATAAAACCTATTATGACAAGAAAAGTCACAACAACTAACAGAGTTTTATCAGGAGATGAAATTATAACACTCTGTATTTGCTGTTGACGATTCATTCTCATTCTTTCACGGTCGTAGCCGCCTCTATCATAATCTCGATAAGACATATTCTTTAAAGACCTTTCCTCTCTCCTCATAACCGCTAAACATATCAAAACTTGCACATGCCGGTGATAAAAGCACCACATCAGGATTTAGAGAAATTGCTTTATCTATTGCTTTTTGCATTGTATTTTCCCTAAAAATATTTTCAAACCCGTCAGAACGTAAATTTTCTTCAAATCTGTCTGCTGCTTCACCTATTAGTATGATCGTTTTTATATGCTCTTTACAAGCTTCATCAAACTCTTTTAAATCAGTATTTTTATCACGTCCCCCTGCAATCAGCACAACATCTTTATCAGCAAAAGATCTTATTGCAACTAAAGAAGCTTCTGGATTTGTAGCTTTTGAATCATTATAAAAAACAATTCCATCTTTTTGCGCAAATTTTTCAAGCCTATGCTCAGGAACTTTAAAACTCATTATTGCATTTTTTATATGCTCATTAGAAACACCTTCTAATTTTGCAACAATAACAGAACATTCAACATTCTGGTAATTATGCTCCCCAATTAAAGGACAATCTTTCAAATCAATTATATGCTCTTCTTTATTGTTTCTTTTAAAATAAATAGCTTCATTCTTTACATAACAACAATTTTCACCGATATTGTCCCCAAACATAAATACAGTTCCGCCGCAAACTTTAGAAAATTCTCTCAATTTTTCATCTTTAGCATTCAAAACAGAAAAAGCGGGCTCAGTAGGCGATTTAAAAATTTTAGCCTTCGCATTAAAGTAATTTTCTAAATTTCCATGCCAGCTTATATGATCAGGAGTAAAATTAGTCCAAACAGAAATCTGAGGCTGGAATGCATCACTGTATTCAAGTTGGAATGAACTGCATTCACATACAAAAATTTCAACATCACCATCGAGTAAGTCACAAGGAGGAACTCCATAATTACCACAAGGATAAGCCTTATATTCCTCACTCAAAATATGCGCAGTCAAAGCTGTCGTAGTTGTCTTTCCGTTAGTGCCTGTTATTGCAACAAAAGGTCTTGAGGTCTGAGAATATGCCAACTCAATTTCTGAAATTATCTGAATATTTTGAGCCTTTAATTTTTGGATAATTTCAGACTCTGGAGGTATACCCGGACTTGTCACTGCAATATAAGAATCATTTATAAAATCGTCACTATGAGCGCCCATTTCAATTTTTATGCCGAGTTTTTCAAGCTCGAAAATATTTTCATTATCCTTATCTTCTCTTGCCCTGCTTTCCGTTATATATACATCTGCACCATGACGATTAAGATATTTTGCTGCTGAAATACCGCTTTTTGATAATCCTAATACTAAAACTTTTTTATCAAACCAATTTGTTTTCATACTAAATAACTCCCTGCTGAGTCAAATAAAATAATACAAGCGCCAATGCTCCAAATATAGCTGATGTAAGAGCAAAGACTACCACAATCTTCTTTTCACTCCATCCACAAAGCTCAAAATGATGGTGGATAGGAGACATTTTAAAAATTCTTTTACCAGTAGTTTTAAAACTCAAAACTTGTAAAATAACAGACAATGTTTCCATGACAAAAACCACACCTATAAAAATTAATAAAAATTCAAATTTACCGATAACCGCAAGGGTTCCTAAAAGTCCCCCAATAGCAAGAGAACCTGTATCTCCCATAAATACCTGTGCCTTAGGCTTGTTATATCTTAAAAATCCAAATAATGCACCTGCAACAGTCGCTGAAATTATAGCAGCACTTGAATGACCTGTCATAAGTAAAATTAAAGCACATGTAGCAAATGCAAAAATACCAGTAGATGCTGCAAGTCCATCCAGTCCATCTGTTAAATTATATGCATTTGATGCCCCTGTAATTACAAAAACTGCAAAAATCGGATATATCCAACCCAAATCAAATTCAAAACTTCCTATTGAAAAAAACGTACCAAAAGTATTGCTCATCATAACATATATTGTAGGTAAAAGCGCAATTGCAATCTGTCTTAAAAGCTTTCCTTTTGCACTCAGACCATCATTGTGCTTACCTTTTAATTTAAGATAATCATCCTGGAACCCTGCAAATGTGTAAAAAATAAAAGTAATTAATATAATAAAAGCTTCTTCAGACAGGCTTTGCGCAAGCGCAAGGGCAATAACAGATGCAATAATAGCAGCTAAAACTATAAAAACGCCGCCGGTTGTAGGTGTCCCTTCTTTCTTTTGATGAGCTTCGGGGGCAACATCTTTCACATATTGTCCTATCATTTTCTTTTTCAAAAAAGAAATATATGGAACTCCGAATAATAGGCATAATATCATACCGAGTAAAAATGCCACTGTTATCATTATCATAATTATTTTCTCCCCTTTAGGTATTCAAGTATTTCTTCAAATTTCATTGATCTTGATGCCTTCAAAAATATTGTACAGCCTACATCTATGTAATCAATAATATAGTCAGAAACCGCCTTGTTATTGTCAAAATTCTTTACAAAAAATCCTGATCTGGAAAGTTCTTCTCCAATTTTTTCAGCCAATATCCCGACCGTTAAAAATTTAGTCTCTTTTTTAGCAGTTTTAGCAAGAGTTATTCCAACAGCCCTATGAAGTTCTTCTTCCTTTTCACCCAATTCACCCATATTACCAAGCACAACTACCGGCTTTTCATATAAATCTATGAAAGTTGATACTGACGCTTTCATTGACTCGGGATTTGCATTGTAACTGTCATTAATCAACGTATAACCTGAAATTTTTTGTTCTTCCCAACGCTTTTCTATAGGATGATATTTTAATAATCCGCATTTTATCTCATCAGTATTCATTCCGAGCTTATATCCTAATTCAATAGCAGAAAGAGAATTTTCAATATTATAATTTCCTTCTACATTAAGCTCAATTTCTTTTCCTTTATATAAGAATTTTGAATATCCGCGTCTTTGCTCTAAAACTTTTACTTGATCTATTGAATACCAAATTTTTTCACCGCTAAAAGTCACAAACTTTTTTAACCGATCATTATCATTAGCAATTAATGCACCATTTGTATTGAGCTTAGTTACGATCTCGGATTTTGCTTTTGCAATATTGTCAAGACTACCAAGACGTCCGATATGGGCGGATCCGGCATTTGTAATAATTGCATAATCAGGCTCTGAATACTTTGACAAAAGTTCAATTTCACCAAACCCTCTCATTCCCATCTCTAAAATAAGCGCCTGTGTATCATCCGGCATACCCAAAATCGTCTGACAAAGTCCGACTTCGTTGTTATGATTTGAAAAAGTCTTATGTGTTTTAAATTTTTCACTTAATACAGAATATACCATTTCCTTTGTGGTAGTCTTACCTGAGCTTCCTGTAATAGCTACTGTTATTGGATTAATTTTTCTTCTGCAGTATCTGGCAATACTCAAATACGCAACAAGGGTATTTTCTACTTTGAAAATCACTTTTGCATCTTCAAATATTTCGCCTGTTGTTGTGAAATAACCTATTGCACCTTTTTCTAGTGCTTGTGAAATAAACTTTTCACCATCAAAAGTCTCACCCTTTAAAGGCAAATATATTTCACCCTCTTTTATTGTTCGGGTATCTGTAGAAATCCCGAATCTATCATCACATCCCAAGCTTTTTAAAACATCAGCACCACAGGCTGATAAAATTTCTTTCTCATTAAACTTCATATCCTAATTTTACTCCAAACAAAAAGCTTGAAACATAAAGTTAATAAATATTAATACTGCTTGACATTCGGATTTGAGTATCAGATAATAATTATACGTGTATACTACAGGTAAATCGTTTATAAAACCCCAAAACACTAGCTGTATAGGGTTACGAAACCTAAATTAGAAAGGACTAAAAAATGTACGCAATAGTAGAAACTGGCGGAAAACAGTATCAAGTAGAAGAAGGTCGTTATGTAGACATCGAATTACTTAACGAAGAAAAAGATTCAAAAGTTGTTTTTGACAACATCGTAATGATTGTAAACGGCAAAAAATCAAAAGTTGGTCAACCTTACGTAAAAGGAGCATCTGTAGAAGGCGTTGTCGTTAAAGAAGATAAAGCAAAGAAAATTATCGTGTTCAAACAAAGACCTAAAAAAGGTTACAGAAAAAAACAAGGACACAGACAAGGTTTCACAAGAGTAATGATTAACAAAATCAGAACTTCAGCTCAGAAAAAAGCTGCTGAAACAACAGAAGAAGCATAATTAAACAAACTAAGTGATACTAAAATACAACAGGAGATATAAAAATGGCACATAAAAAAGGTATGGGATCTACCCGTAACGGACGTGATTCAGAAGCGAAACGACTCGGCGTTAAAAAATTCGGCGGCGAAGTTGTTAAAGCTGGTAACATACTTGTTCGTCAACGCGGAACAAAAATTCACCCTGGCAACAATGTAGGTATAGGATCAGATGATACATTATTTGCATTGATTGACGGTCAGGTTAAATTTGAACCACACAGACGTGACAGAAAACAAGTCAGCGTATATGCAGTGTAGATTTAAATTCAATAGAAATATAAAAAGCAGTTCTTAAAAAGAACTGCTTTTTTCATATTGATAAAAATTTCACCTTCAATATTACTTTCTGGCACCATAATAAGAGTAATTCTCCATTTTCTTGCAACTGTAAAAATGCTTGCGAAAACCCACGAATATGCCTTTTATAAGCTACTTTTCACTGTTTTTTCTGATACTTTCCTATCAATACAGGCAGTGTAATCGCTACAACAACTCCGATAATCCCCAATGTTATCAATACTTCAGCTAAAGTAAATCCTAAAAATTTTCCTATAAAACTTGCAGGAACGTCACCCCGTAAATCCACTCATAGCTTACTTTTTCATACTACATTTTCTTGTTTCATCTCACGCAAATTATTATACATAATTTGTTAATCTTTGTAAAGATTAAGCTTTAAAAATTAAAGTTTAATCCACTAATTGTCGATTAAAAATTTGTAATCAGATAATTGGAGAACCCCAAATATGTTAAAAAAGATAGTAAAACCTGCGTGTAATGTAAACGGCAGTGTTGAATATATATTAAGAGGAGCAAAGAAACGCCGTTCTATGGCGGTAGCTAATGCCAGAAATATTAATATGGAGTCTGGTATTAAACCAAAACTTGCTGTCGTTAAATAAGTGTATACAGCAAGAATTTTAAGAAGTTGGGAGCATTGAAAAGCGGATTGAAATAATTTCAATCCGCTTTTTGTATAAAAACTATAACCAAGGTTTAATTAAAAATTTGACTGCTCGCCCTGCAATATGTTCTAGCATAGCATATTCAACATCTTTTAGCCCGAGTGTTTTCGTAATAAGTTTTTCGACTTCTACTTCACCGGATGCTATATATTCGAGTGCTTTTCTAAAATATTGAGGAGTATGATGGAATACACTCATCAAACGAATATCGCCATAGTGCATTTTGGTAGTATCAAAAGTAACAGTAGAACCTGATTTACATCCGCCAAAAAAGTGCACTGTACCGCCGGGTCGTACAAATGAAAAAATTCTTTCCCAAATTTCAGGAAGTCCAACACATTCTACAGCGACATCCAAACCTTTATGTTCTTCTGTAAAATCCATAAATATCTTTTCAGGATTCGGATACCTTGTCAAATCAACAATATCATCAGCATGTGCAAAGTCTTCTGCAAGTTTTAGTTTTATCGGATTTCGCCCTGCTACAATTACTTTTGCACCCTTTAGCTTTGCAAGCCTTGCAAACATCAAACCTATCGGACCTATGCCAATAATACCTACAGTCTTCCCTTTAGAAATTCCTGTCCTTTCGACACCATGCACTACATTTGCGAGCGGCTCACAAAACGCTGCTTTATCAAAACTCAAATTGTCAGGTAAAATAAGTGTGTTTTTTTCGACAATCCTTGCTGGAACTGTAATGTACTGTGCATAAGCACCGTTTAATAAGTCGAGATTTTCACAAAGATTGTATTCCCCTCGTCTGCAATAAAAGCATTCCCCGCACGGAGCTGAATTTGCACATACAACTCTGTCTCCTACTTTGAATTTGCTGACGCCATGTCCTATGCGTTCAACAATTCCCGAAAATTCATGCCCGAAACCTGAGGGGATATTTTTTATAAGCACAGGATGACCGCGTCTATAAGTTTTTACATCAGTGCCACAAGTAAGAGCCGACATTATTTTTACAACAATTTCACCTTCTTCAGGCGGTTTTACCATGACTTCTTCATACTTTATATTTTGAGGTCCGTAATACTGTATTGCTTTCATTTTTCAATCCTTTTATGAAATTTTTATATATGCTTTCAAAATTTTATTAGAAATCGTATCATCAAAAGCCTTATCAATCATATCAAAATCATATACAGTTGACAAACCTTTAACTTTAACTCGGCCTGTTTTAAGCAGCTCCAAAGATTCTGCTAAATCTGAAGGTGCAGGAGAATAACTTCCAAGAATTGTCAATTCTCTATAATATATCTCGTTATTAGGATAGCCGAAATTTTTTGGCGTACTTGCAAACACCAAAATTTTACCGCCGTTTCGTACCATTTTTAACGCAAAGTCTATTGCTCTGTCAGCACCAGAAGTCATAAATACTGCATCTACACCGTAGTTATCTGTTTTATTAAAGATATACTTTTTAGTTTTATCAAAATCAGAAGAATTTATCGCCTCAAGACCTAAAGATTTCAGTAATTCGACCCGTTCATCAATCAAATCACATCCTATCACATTCATTCCATGAGCTTTCAAAGCTTGTGCCATAAGAATACCGATAGAGCCGAGTCCTACTACTAAAACAGTTGAATTTTTAACTAAATTTGCCCGATGCACTGCCCTTACGCAACACCCTAAAGGTTCATAAAAAGATCCCTCTATTTCATCCATATTCTCAGGCAGCAAGTGTGCCACATTTTCCAAATGTTCTTCTGATAAAAAGACATACTCGCTGAATCCGCCGGGAATTATATTTGTATTTTTAAAATGCTTACACATTGAGACATTGCCAGACATGCAGAATATACACTTTCCGCAAGGAATATGATGTGAAGTAACAATTTTATCCCCCGCTTTAAAGCCAGTCGAAGAATTAATTTCGACAATTTCCGCAACTATTTCATGTCCAAGTACTGTACCATTAGGTGAAATTTTTTCTTTGAACTTAACTATATCAGATCCGCAAAGCCCACATCCTAAAACTTTTACAACCGCTCCTTTTTGCCCGTTTAGCTTTATATCATCTGAACTTTTAATCGTAATTTTTTCATCATCTATAACTGCAATTTTCATATTATCCCTCTTCACAAAAATTTTAACACAAACTTGCGAAACTGCTTAATAGAATATATAATAAGAATATGACACGTATCCGAAAGTTAACTTGTTTTGACTATCCTAAAATAAAAAAGATGATCTCTTATCTGGGCTCTGCTGAAGGGGAGTTTTTTTACAAAGCTCTTTTAAATGAACCTTTAGGGATTATCAGCTCAATATTGCCGTTAAAATACAAGTTTCTAAATGAATCATATATTCTGTTGGATGGCAAAGAAATTCTTGGAATAATCACCATTGAACCGGCTATAGGGAACCCTTATAAAATTAATATTACCCGACTTGTGTTTCAAAACAATCTTTATGATGCTGGAAAACAGTTGATTGACTTTGTCACATCAAAGTACTCGGCAAAAGGCGCAACTTCGTTCATTGTGGCTGTTGATGAATGCCATGATGAACTTTTAAAACTTTTTACTGAGGGCTGCGGATTCAGACAATGCGCTAGTGAAACGTTATGGAAAGTCGAAAATTTTGAAAAGCCTACTGAAATTCCCTGCGGGTTCAGACCTTTCAATAACAGTGACGCTAAATCCGTATGCAAACTCTACAATGGTGAAATTGAAACTATTTATAAAGCTTCACTTGAGCGTATCAGACAAGAATTTGAAGACCCGATACTTGGAGGTTACACTCAATTTTACAAAAACAGGTATGTATTAGAAGAACCCATTCACAAAAGAATTATTGCATATCTGTCCATTACAACAAGCGACAATAACAATTTTATTATTGATTTTATGACCAGTGACGGATACGAAATTTCTTATGACGATATTTTAAAATATGCAATTTCTGAAATTGCACGCAGAAGAAGTGTTTTTTACACATTTATCAAGCAGAAAAATTATACCAAAACAACTGAAAAATTAGGTGAATATTTGAGGAACAAAAATTATATTCCGATACAAAACCAAATTATTTTAGTAAAACATTTTTACCGTCCTGTAAAGACAGCAGAAAATGCAATACAAGTGTTTTTATTCGGTGAAAACAGCAAAATTGTAACCAATTAATCAAGTAAAAATATAGTACATTTTTTAGCAATACCATTTTGGCTTTTTTACTAAATCCTTGTTTAAAATTTTATTAAAGTTATGGTGTATTAAAACAACACACCATAACATTTTTACATTTTACTTCAAAAGCCAGGATTGATAATAGCAAGGCGGACGTTTGCAAAAAGCTTCTTGTGTTAATATATCTTGATTCAAATAAGGAATAACTTTTTTATAATCTTTAGCATAATCTGCTCTACTGTTATTTATATCAGCAAATGTAAAAATCCATCTATCACGACCAAATCTGTTCGGATTTGAAAATCCGTTTGTATCGACTAAAAATATATTTTCATCATTATGATATGTACACCAACTTTGCCCACCAGCATCAATAAAACATTGCGAATCATTTTCTCTAGGTGCACCATCTTCCATATCAATACCATCCGAGGAATTGCCTGATGAACATGATCCACCGCACAAGGTATCACCTTTTTCCCAGCAACGGTATATGTCTTCAGAGCCACAATCTAGCATTACTTTGAATTTGGATTTTAATATATTAAATTCTTCTGTCGTAGCTTGCATATCTCTATAGCCATTACGATTAAACTCCTGATTTAGCAATGCTTCTTGGAATGCTTGGGATATTTCTGAATATACTTTTTTATACGCTGTCTTGAATTGTCTTTCCTGATAATTCTTGATTAAACCTGGTATCGTCATCGCGGCGACTATACCAATAATCCCCAATGTTATTAATACTTCAGCTAAAGTAAATCCTAAAAATTTTTCTTTTTCTCTTACAGGAGCGTTATTTTCGGGTGCCCCCCCCCCCCGTAAATCCACTCATAGCGTGCTTTTTCATATTTTCCTCCTGTCGTTTTTACAGTTAAAAGTATATTATACTTTCAAAAATTATGCAACATTTCTGATTTGTATCTTTTCGACTTTGTGCTAGAATTTGTATAGGGAGTATAAAAGAAAGAAGTGTATTAGATGAGTGAATTAGAAATTTATCTTGACAAAGATATTAACAAAGATTTGATTAAAACAAAAAAAATTGCAATTATAGGTTTTGGCTCACAAGGATACGGTCAATCTATGAATTTAAAAGATTCGGGCTGTGATATCGTATTAGGGCTGAGACTCGGCGGTAAAAGCGATGAAAAAGCTCAAAAATATGGATTTAAGACTATGTCTATCGAAGATGCAGTAAAATGGGCTGATATCATACAAATTCTTATCCCCGATGAAATCCAAGCGGATGTCTTTGAACATCAAATCAAACCTAATATGAGAAACGGACAATATTTGATGTTTTCACACGGATTTAACATTCATTTCAAAAAAATTGTAGCACCTGATAATGTAAATGTAATTATGGTCGCTCCAAAAGGTCCTGGACATACAGTAAGAAGCGAGTATGAATTAGGTAAAGGGGTCCCGTCTTTAATTGCTATATATCAAGATGTAACAGGAGATTCAAAAGAAGTTGCGCTCTCTTATGCATCTGCAATCGGTGCTGGTCGTGCAGGAATCATTGAGACAACTTTTAAAGAAGAAACAGAGACCGATCTATTCGGCGAACAAGCTGTTATTTGCGGAGGCATTAGCGCTCTTATTAAAGCTGGTTACGAAACCCTTGTCGAAGCAGGTTACTCACCTTATATGGCTTATTTTGAAACCCTTCATGAAATGAAATTGATTGTTGATTTAATAAATGAAGGCGGACTTGCTGATATGAGATATTCTATTTCTAATACTGCAGAATATGGCGATATGACAAGAGGTCCTAGAGTAATAGGTAATGAATCTAAATGTGCAATGAAAGAAATTTTAAAAGATATTCAAAGCGGAAAATTCTCTGATGAATTTATGAATGAAATGAAAAGCGGATGCAAAAAGTTTAATGAATTACGCAAAGAAAATCGGGAACACTCAATCGAAAAAATAGGCGAAGAAATCCGTTCCTCATTCCTTTGGGGAAAGAATAAAAAAATCATAGACCGAGAAAAAAATTAAAAATTAACAATTTTATGTCTAAAAAACTAAAGTGCATCAAATTGATGCACTTTTTTAAACTCAAAAATAAACTCAAAATATAATTTCTTTACTAACAAATTAAATTTATTTTATTCCAATAAATACTTAGCAGAACACCCAGCACCTGCAGCATCATAAATTGTATTAGATGTTTGAAGTCCGATTTTACTAGAGCAACCATAACTGCCTGATTCTGCTTTATTATACCCAGGTGTGTCTTTAGCTCCTGCTGGACGCATCCAGTGTTCTCGTTTTCTGTAATTAGAATATACTTTTATGATAAAGACATCACGACCTACTTCATTCGGACCGTTTTGAAAATTATTTACATCTACAACTATCCATGGCCCATCCCACAACCCACCAAAATAAACTGCTGCACCGTCATTCAAAAGATATGCCATTGTATAAAAATTATACGCATTCAAACCATAAGGTGAATATGAATTTGGATTAGACATTTTACTTACGCCAAGTGCTTTATATTGACTATATATATTGGCAGTACCAGACCATTTATATTTTGAATTCTTTTTCCAATAATCACTATTGTAATTATCACATTCATAATTACGATCAACTTTCCCTGGTTTAGAACAAAAACTCACTACTTGTAAGGTATTTTTTATCTTTTCCATAAATTCAGCAGAAAAATCAAGATATCCTTTATCACCATAAGTACAATCACCATTGGCAGAATAATACATACATATTGGAATATCCTCAGCAAGAATAATATTAAATGCATTACTCAGGACAGAATATTCCTTCTTCCATTTTGCTATATTCTGCTTATCATTCATTCTATTTATTAATGACGGTAGAGTCATTGCGACAACGATGCCTATAACACCTAATGTTATCAATACTTCAGCCATTGTAAATGCTTTTTTCATACTGACCTCTTTGCTACCTAATATAATATTCATTTTATCATTTTTATAGTCAGCATGCAATCGGTTTATTTTTGTAACCAACCAGGAGCTTATTCTCGGGTGCCCCCCCCCCCCTGAAACTTAGTCATAGTGCACTTTTTCATACTCCATCTCCTTTGGTTTTCAATTTTACGTTATTAGTATATATTAATTTTTTACTTTTTACAAGTTTATTTATTACAGTCGAACTATATAAATTTTAACATCATATTTTAATATCAATTCTTTATGATAGAATTAGGTATAAAAGAATTTTATTAAGGATGAGTTTATGTTCAGTACTGATGTAATATATGAAGTAGTAATTTTTTCAGTAGGAGATACAAAAGCTGGAACCAAAATGGGTAAGTTGCAGCTTCGTAATACAGAAGATGATACCCTTTTAAACTGTATTCTCTGGGAAGAAGCACTTAATAGAATGGACAGCAAATTATTCAGATGCGGAAATCTTTTGCGAATAGTATCAGGATCTTTTAATGAAAAATTTAACAACTGTCTTGTCAATTCTCTAGAACTTATTAAAGAAGCCAAAATGGGACTTAATGAAACAGAAAGAGAAGTATATTTTAAAGAATTAGTATCATACTTTGACAAAATTGAAAATGAAAAACTCAAATGCTTTCTTAAAGACTATTTTGAAACACATAAAGAATTAATTAAAATTGCCCCAGCAGCAAAGCTTATGCATCACAACTATATTGGCGGATTGCTTGTACATACAGTAGAATGTCTTAAATTTGCCGAAATTAATATGAATGCAATGGATTATAAACCCAATAGAGACAACATCTACGCTGCCTGCATTTTGCATGATATAGGAAAAATTTTCGAATATAAAATTGATTTAGAAACAGGACTTATTGACTATGATGAAGATTTCAGAAAAGAATGGATAACTCATTCCCAATACGGATTTTCAATCTGTATGACTCAAGGGTTCAAAGAAGTAGCCAAGATGATTGCAGCCCACCATGGACGTACTGAATGGGGTGCAATTATAGATTTAAATGAAAGAGATCTTGAACCTGAGCTATATCTGATTCATTTAATTGATAATATGTCTGCAAAATTCGGTAAAATAAATACAGCAATGCTTGAAATATAATTCAATAAACAACACTTCTAAAATACAAGAAAGAGGTTAAAAATTTGTCTAAATTAACTGAAAAACATAATTTGAAAGGTACACTAATCTGTGTAGAAGGAATTGATGGCAGTGGTAAATCAACTCAATTAGCACTTCTTAGAGATTGGCTTAAATCTATAGGACAAGATGTAATTTTTACTGAGTGGAATTCATCTGAATTAATAAGCCAGACAACTAAATTAGCTAAAAAGAAAAATATGCTGTCGCCAAGGACTTTTTCTTTACTACACGCAGTAGATTTCGCTGACAGACTTAAACAAGTAATAGATCCAGCACTAAAAGCCGGTTTTATTGTACTTGCAGACAGATATGCTTATACAGCTTTTGCAAGAGACGTAGCAAGAGGAGTTGATCCTCAATGGGTCAGAAAAGTATATGATTTTGCAATAAAACCTGATTTGGCAATTTATTTTGATATCAACCCAAAAGTTTCAATGGAAAGAATTTGCTCAAATCGTGCTCCCAAATTCTATGAAGCGGGAATGGATTTAAAATTAAGCAACGACCCTTATGAAAGTTATATGATATTCCAAACACGTGTAATAAAAGAATACCAAAAAATGGTAAAAGAATTTGGTCTTGTAAAAATTGATGCAATGGATTCAATACATAAAAAACAAGTCGAAATAAGAGAAATGCTTAAAAAAGTTCTTGAAGCAAAAGGAGTTGTTATATAATGGAAAAATTTAAAAAGAAACATAATTATGAAGGACTTCTGATTGTAATTGAAGGAACTGACGGCAGCGGAAAATCAACTCAGCTGGAACTTTTGAAACGAGCAATCGAAGATCAGTCTTATGGAGTTATGGTATCAGAATGGAAGACTTCAAGATTGATTGCAAATGTAATTGATGATGCCAAAGACAGAAATTTGTTAAATGCAACAACATATAGTCTTTTATATGCAGCTGATTTTGCAGACAGACTTGAAAATACGATTATTCCGGCTTTAAAATCCGGTTTTATAGTACTTTTAGACAGATATTATTACACTGCTCTTGCTAGAGATGTCGTAAGAGGTCAAAATATTGAATGGGTGAAAAATTTATATGAATATGCACCCGAACCTGATTTGGTATTTTACCTTGATATGCCTGTAGATGTTCTTTTAAAAAGGATTATAGGTACAACAGGATTAGATTTTTATGAAAGCGGACGCGATGTAGGATTTTCTACAGACTTTTATAAAAGCTTTGAAATCTATCAGAAAAAATGTCTCGAGCAATATAATGATATGAAATCTGAGTATAATTTCATAAGTATAGATGGCACAAAACCAATAAATGAAATACATAAAATTATGAAATCTGAAGTACAAAAAATTCTTGATTCTGGAGTTATGTACTAAAAAACAAAAACTGTTCTAAAAGTTTTTCAAGGTTTTGTAAAGCAATAAACATAAAAATTTACGTACTGAAACATTTTGAGTCATTACTCAAAATTCATGATACATTAAGAATAACAAGTAGGATAAATACACAGTTTAAGGAGATTAATGAATGTCTGAATACTTGAGCAAAGAAGAGATCAAACAATGGAGAAGCTCATTAGAAAAGATTACATTAGAAGAATTTGCGGCAAGACTAGGCAAAAAAATTGAAGAATCAAAGCCGACAAATGATTTGGTAGATATAGTATTAAAAGGACAACCTGTAATTTCAACAGCTGATGACTGGATGCCCTCAAAAGCAGAAAGATTAAGTACCATTGCAGACAGAGCCTACGAAAGAGAAAGAGAAATTTCTCCATCACCTTTTTCTGTCTCAAATCTTAAAGTAGATACAAGTGATGCTGCTAAAACAAAAATTGAAAAAAAGACACCTGCAAAAACATCTAAATCTATTAAAAATACCACAGGAAAAGAACATAAAACTCAAATTGTCAAACCTATAAAAAAAGCTACAGGCTCTAAAACTACAAAAGCCGCTGTTAGTGAAACAAAAGATATTTTAAGAGAAGAAGTCAGAATTGTATTTAAAAAAGCTCTGACAGATAGAGAACAAAAAGTATTTGACTATTTTTTGGAAAACAATAACAAAATCGTATATGCAAAAGACCTTGCAAATCTTTTAGAATTGCCAAGAGATTATGTTTATAAATATATTAAAAATCTGCGTGCTAAAATTGATGGTGACAAACTTAAAAATGCTGATAAAGGCGGGTTTATTTTAAACGTATAAGATAGCAATAACAAACAATAACAAAAAACACCGAATTAAAAAATTCGGTGTTTTTTGTTATTGACCATAAGGCTTAATTATTATTTATGTCTTTAACTTTTGCAGCTATGAAAGCTGAAAGTAAAAGACATAAAGCACCAATAATAAATACATATTCCCAATGGTGATTTATATAGACAGTATCTTTTATCATAAATGAACATTTAGAAATAAACCAAGCAACTAAAGTACAAACAAACACCTGCGGTCCAGCTATAAATATATTAAATATACCCATTACAGAACCTTCTGTACCTTTTTTAATATATTGAGAAAGCATAGCAAAAGGCAAAGCACAAATACTTGCCCAGCCGATACCTGCCAATCCCATTAAAACTGCAACTGCAATAGGTGACTTTGTAAATGCCATACCTAAATATGCAAATACCATAGATATTAAAGATATTATATGTACCTTTTTATTCCCAAACTTGGCAGAGAGCATACCTATTGGTATAGCAACAACAAAACATATCAAATTAAATATAGCAAAACATATTGATGAAAAATTTGTACCATTTGTGACAGCGTCAAGATAATGAATTTTTGTCGTAAAATCAGCGTTTGACAAATCTGGCACATTATAAATTGTATGGATTGCATATTGTGTAAAATTAATCAATAGACACATTGTACCAATCCATGTGAAAAATTGCATTAGACATATTTTAGAAACCTCTGGGGACATTGCAAAAAAGTTTTTCATCGCATCCCAAAAAGAATCTTCTTTTTTCTCAGCCTCATGAGCCAATTCAACTTCTTTTCTTATTGAATGTTCTTTTATTGTAATACAAGTCCAAAGCATTGCTAATGTAAAAGCAACTGCCGCCATAATAAATTGTGCATTGATAGACATCTGATAATTAAAGGCCCATTTCAAAAACGGAGCAGTACCTGCTGCTACAACAGACCCTAGACCTATAGCCAAAGATATGAAAGAATTAGCAATAGAATGCTGTTCTTGCGGCACAACGTCAGGAATAAGAGCACGATAAGGACCTTGAGCTATATTTATACAGGCATCAATAACCCAAATCATAATGGCGGCAATAAACAACGCCGTAAGAGCTGGGAAATTAACCCCTGTAATATGCTGTAAAAGTTCAACTACATTGGAAGAATTAGGAAATATCCACAATGCTAAAGACGCAATCAAGGCACCCCCTAATAAATAAGGTCTTCTTCTTCCAAAAGGAGAAACCGTTTTATCTGAAATTGCTCCGACCAAAGGCTGTACAACCATCCCTGTAAATGGTCCTGCAAGCCATATTAGACCATATATTAAGGGTGAAGCCCCAAGACTTTCAGTTACTGGTCCTGATAAAATAATTCTCATCTGCCAGGCAAACTGAAGACCAAAAAATCCAAGTGCAAAATTTAAAAATTGCACCGCTGTAAATTTTTTTAAATTACTATCTTCCATCAATTTCTCCCCAATAAAAACTAATTCAGTATAACTAAAATACAACGAACACAATGCCTCGTCAAGCTTTTTAGGGCTTACTAACCTTTAAAAAAGCTTAAAATAGTATTCAAATAAATCCCAAAATATTATCTTTTTGCAGCGGCATCAATCAAACCTTTGAATAAAGGATGAGGTCTTTCAGGACGAGATTTGAATTCTGGATGGAATTGCGATGCGACAAACCAATCTAGTTTTGGTAATTCAACGACTTCTGCAAGCATACCGTCAGGTGACATACCTGAAAACACCAATCCGGCATCTTCTAACTGTTTTATATATTCATTATTAACTTCATATCTGTGACGGTGACGTTCTGAAATTTTTTCTTTTCCATAAGCCTTTTGAGCTTTAGAGCCTTTTTTCAAAATGCAATCATACGCACCCAATCTCATTGTACCGCCATATCCTTGAACATTTTTTTGCTCCAGCATCAAATCAATTACAGGATATTGTGCATTTTCATCAAACTCTGCTGAATTAGCACCTTTTAGTCCTACAACATTTCTTGCATATTCAATTACCGCACATTGCATACCGAGACAAAGCCCTAAGAAAGGAAGATTATTTTCACGTGCATAACGAATTACATTCAATTTACCTTCGATACCTCTTACTCCAAATCCACCAGGGACAACAACAGCTTGAATATCTTTCATCAACTCTTTACATTTTGCAAAATCGACACAATCTTCGGAATTTATCCACTTGATTTCAATTGCGGCATCATTTGCATAACCGGCATGTTTCAATGATTCGACCACTGATATGTATGCATCTGATAATTTAGTATATTTACCAGCAATAGCTACTTTTATTGTTTTCTTAGGATTTTTAATTTTATCAACTAAAATTTCCCATCCTTTTAAATCTGCTTTTTTATCTTCTACTCTCAACATATCAAGGACGACATGAGCCATATTTTGAGCTTCTAATGCAAGAGGCACTTCATAAATACTTTTCATATCACGACATTCTATTACGGCATCTTTAGGTACGGAACAGAATAGAGCAAGCTTTTCTTTTTCAGTCTTTGGAATAGGCTTAGTTGTCCTGCAAACTAAAATTTCTGGCTGTATACCATAACTTCTTAAAACATTTACACTGTGCTGTGATGGTTTTGTCTTTAATTCTCCTGATGTTGGCAAATATGGAAGTAATGTACAATGAATAGATATTGCATTTCCAATTCCTGACTCCGTTTTAAATTGTCTTATAGCTTCGACAAAAGGTAAACTTTCAATATCACCGACAGTACCACCTATTTCAATCAATTGAAAATCAGGTTTGAATTGTTTTGTTGCTCCGATTATTCTTGATTTTATTTCATTAGTAATATGCGGAATTACTTGCACCGTAGCACCAAGATAATCCCCGCGTCTTTCTTTTTTAATTACATGCTGATATACACTACCTGAAGTTACGTTGTTATACTTGCCTAAATTTGTGTCTGTAAATCTTTCATAATGTCCCAAATCTAAATCAGTTTCAGCTCCGTCATCAGTCACAAAGACTTCTCCATGCTGGAAAGGACTCATTGTACCGGGGTCTACATTTATATAAGGATCAAATTTTTGATTTATTACAGAGAAACCTCTCGCTCTAAGTAGCTTACCTAAAGAAGCTGCTATTATACCTTTTCCTAAAGAACTAACTACACCACCAGTTATAAATATATATTTTGTCATTTCCTTAACCCCGTCTATTCCCTACTACTAAGTCACAATTAAATATAATTAATTAATTAATTAATTAATTTTTGGCACTTTAAAAAATCCGTTCTCTTCATCGGGCGCATTTGCCATTAACTCTTCTTTTGACTGTTCATACACGACTTTATCTTCTCGCATAACATTTACGAAATCAATAACTTGTGTCATAGGCTTTACATTTGAAGTGTCTACCTCATTCATTTGATCAACGTATTTTAAAACATCTCCCAATTGTTTTGTATATAATTCTTTTTCTTCTTCAGTAAGTTCTAATCTTGCAAGTTTTGCTACATGCTCTACATCTTTTATAGTAATCATTTTCACTCTCCATTTAACTGAATTAACAACTTATTTTATCCTAACACAAATAATATTTTTCAAAAACTAATTATTAAATTAAATTAAAATTTCCCATTTTTCAAAAGTTATGCTATAATTTAAAAAAGAAGTGGAGATTTATTGTTGGATACCAAAGAAAAACAATTTGAAGAGTTAGATGCTTTATTAGTTTCATTCAAAAACACAAAAGACGAAAAAAAGAAAAGAATGCTGCATCTTAAAATAGTTGAAGAGTCTATGGAGCTTGTTAAAAAGATTGCCAACACAATTGCACTTCAATCGGGGATTTCTAATGAAGATTTAATTCAGGTAGGATCGTTGGGGCTAATTAAAGCTATTGAATTTTATAGACTTGATATGAATACAAAATTCAAAACTTATGCAACTTATTTTATCAAAGGTGAAATCAAACACTATTTAAGAGATAAAGCATCTATAATCAAAGCTCCAAGAGAATTGCAAGAGTTGATGTTTAAAATTAACAACGCAAAGAAAAAACTTTATGAAACCGGAAATGAAGATCCTGCTCCTGAGCAAATCGCAGAATATTTGGATTTACCTGTTAGCAAAATAAATGAAGTGATAGAGATTGAAAGATGTAAAAGCACATTATCCCTTGATCAATCGTTTATGCAAGAAGATGAGGACATATCGTTATTAGATAAAATTCCTGCAAATGATTATCAGGAATTCATGAATTCTTACGAAAATAAAATTATGCTTGCCAGCACAATAAAAAGGCTTCCACCTGATCTTCGAGAAATAATTGAATTAAGTTATTATCAAGACCTAAACCAAAGAGAAATTTCAGAAAAGATGAATATGTCACAAATGCAAGTATCAAGAAGATTAAAAAAAGCATTAAGCAAAATGTATGAATTAATCAAGAATAATGGAGATTAAAAATGGAACTATTTATTTGTATTTTACTTTTGACTTTTGCACTAGGAACAATCATAGGAAGTTTCTTGAATGTAGTAGCTCTAAGAGGCTTAACCGGTGAATCTATTGTCCTACCACCTTCTAAGTGTCCAAAATGTGGAGAAAGAATTAAACCTTGGCATAATATACCTATTCTTTCTTATATATTTTTAAAAGGCAAATGTGCTTACTGTAATGAAAAAATTAGTATTCAGTATCCAATCGTAGAATTTTTAACTGGAATATTACTTGTTGGATGTCTATTAAAGTACAGTTTTACATTTAATACTCTTTTTGTTTTTATCGCTTGCTGTACATTACTTGTAATGTCTATTACTGATATTAAAGAAAAAGTTATTTGTGCAGGTCACGCTTGGTTTTTGATTATTATGGGTCTAATCTATAATGTAGTATTAACTCACTTTTATGTTAATCAACAATTAGCGACAAAAGGATATTTTTTATTTAAAGCTCAAAACTTCTTACACCTTCCGATTACTACATCAATTTTCGGCCTTATTGCTGGTGTTGTTGCTATGGAAATTCTTGCAAGAATAGGTAATTTAATTATAGGAAAACGTGCTTTTGGAACAGGAGATACATTTATAGCTGCTGGATTGGGAGCATTTTTCGGCTGGATGGCTGTTTTAAACACAATAGCTATAAGCATTGCAATTCAAGTTGCAATTGTATTACCTGGATTTTTCAGAAAACTTAGAGAAAGAAAAGATAACAAGACTATTTTTTCTATAATTTTATTTTTACTTGCTGCTGTTGGATTTTCACTTGCAAATTACTATGGTATGATAGAAAACTTTGCGATTTGTGTAGTCGCTTCAATAATTCTATTAGTAATAGGTATATATGCTTGTGTAAGAATCATTAAAGGAATTAAAAACGAAGGAGATATATCTATTTTACCATTTGGTCCTGCAATGGCAATTGCAACATTATTACTTCTATTCGTATTATTATAATTTATAATAGAATTAACACAATCCAATTTATAAAAAAGAGTCGTAAAAAAGAAATCTTAAACAGAGAGTATTTTGAGCGACTCTTTTAATATATCTTCAGCAGAGGCATCACTTTTTAAAACTGACATAGCCTTAGAAAATGCGTTTTTGATTTCTTCTCTTTCATAACCTAAAGAAATAAGAACTGTCTGGGCATCTTCCATAGCTTGAGTATTTTGAATAACCGATTTTTCTACATTTATAGGTGCAGTATTATTATAATTCATAAGTTTATCTTTCAATTCCAAAATAATTTTTTGTGCTAACTTTGGTCCCACACCTTTTGCCCTTGTTAATTCTTTATAATTGCCTGAAATTACCAAACCTATTAATTCGGAAGATTGAAATTCATTCAACAAAACTAGAGCCATTTTACTTCCTACACCAGAAACAGATGTAAGGATAAGGAAAATATCACGTTCTTCTTTATGCAAAAAACCGCATAATGACATTTTATCTTCTCTATGAAGCAGAACTGTATACAACTTTCCCTCTTCGCCTGTCTTTTCAATATTAGCGTAATCTCTCGGCATAACTTCTGTAACATAGCCGATACCGTTATTTTCTATTGTCAGAAAACAGCCTTTAGATGAAGATGTTTTAGATGTATATACCCCTTTTATATAATCATACATTATTATAGTTCCTTTAATTTAGCCTTTAGTTCAGATATAGTAGATTCTAGTTCTTTATTTAATTTAATTTCTTCTTTTATTTTTTCGTATGAATATAGCATAGTTGTATGCTTTTTATTAAAAAATTCAGCTATATTCTCAAAACTTTTTTCAGTCAACTCACGTGCAAGATATACAGCGATATGTCTTGCACTTGAAATTTTCTGATTACGAGAAGAACTTTTAAAATCGTTTATTGTAACGCCGAAATATTCAGAGACCACTTTTGCTAGCTCTTCTATTGACAATTCTTTTCTTAAAGCTTCACAATTCAAAACTTTTCTGGCAAACTCAATTGTTATTGGAATTTCTTCTATTTCAGCAAAAGCACTTACCTTATTAAATGCTCCTTCTAATTCCCTTACATTTGACACATAATTATTAGCAATATATTCATAGACTTCAAAAGGGATATTAATACCTGATTGTTCTGCAAGATTTTTCAATATAGCAACTCTTGTCTCGAAATCAGGAGGGGTTATATCAACCATTATTCCCATTTCAAATCTTGTACGAAGTCGATCCGGAAGGGTCGGAATATCCTTAGGCTGTCGGTCTGATGTAATTACTATTTGCTTATTATTATTATGAAGACTGTCAAACGTATGGAAAATTTCATCCATTGTCGCTTTTTTAGACTCCAAAAACTGAATATCATCTATTAACAATACATCTATGTTTCTGTATTTTTGACGAAATTTATCCATTCGCGAAATTCTGTCATTACATTGAATATTTTTTATTACTTCATTAAAATAATCTTCTGTTTTAATATATCTTACTCGTAATTTTGGTTTATTAAAAATTATATAATGTCCTATTGCTTGCATAAGGTGCGTCTTACCAAGTCCAGAGGCTCCATATATAAAAAGCGGATTATATTTTTTGGCAGGATTTTTAGCAACTGCCATAGCTACTGCATGTGCAAAACGATTGTTTTCGCCTACTACATAATTTTCAAATTTATATTTTAAATTTAGATTTGAAAAAGACTGCATTTTGGCAAGATTATCCAAAACTTTTTTCTGTTCTTCATCTTCATCGGCATGAATTGATTTAGGCTTTGCACTTTCTTTCTTTTTTTCTTTAACATATTTTTCTGCAAGTGCTGCATCATATTGAATATTAAAATCAATATCCCGACCAAAATGATTTTTCAATGCAGAACTTATTTGTTTATAATAATTTTGTCTTACGATTTGAGGAGCAAGCTGATGCACAGTAATCAAAGACAATACATCATCCTCAAATCCCGCTGGTTCAATTGCATCAAACCAGGAATAATAAGCATGTGCCGGAATGATGTCTCTTAAATCTGTTTTAATTTCACTCCATTTTTTTTTGACTTCCAAAATATCCATAAAAATATTTTACTACAAAAGTTTATCTTACGTTTCTATATATTTGTAAATTTTTCTTTCTAAACACAAAGATATCACGCATCATATTTTTTTAAGATATGACCGTTTTCATCTTTGATTACATAGCTGACAATTTTATTATCCAAATCCCAAAAAACAGAAGCTATTGAATTACCTTTTTTATTAAAAAATTCCGAATGATTTATACCAGCAGGGTATATAACTTCATCTATTCTTTTAAAACCTTTTGAATATATATTTTCAATTTTATTTTCAAGATCGAAATCAGGCTGCATATTTTCTATATAATTTTTAATCGAATCGGTATCTTTCAATTTTTCATAACCTTTTTTAAACTTACCGGATTTTGCAATTAAAAGCCCTGCTACAGCTGAAACTGCTAATGCTGAAGCTCCTAGCATATATTTATTCTTATCAGATATCATATCAAACGTATTATCTTTAGAATCTTTATTTTTTATGTTACTTTGGACAACCGGCTCATTTTTTACAGTCGAAATTTGAGTCATTAACATGCCAGAATCTTGGCTCACTAACCTCGGAAACACTGTATTATTGTTGAATGTACCTATTGTCAATTTATTCCCCTTTATAGCTTCGCTAATATTTTAAAATTCAAAAAAAATATTTTTTGCTAGTTTATAAGCAATTTGTACAAAATAATTCCGCATGAAATACTTAAATTTAAAGATTCAACATTTTCCTTCATTTCAATCTTCACATCAGCATTTGCAAAATTAATTAATTCATCACTTAATCCATCTGCTTCACTGCCAAACATCAAGATAAATTTTTTATTAGCCTCAAAATTTTTCAAAAGATTTTTAGACCTTGGAAGTGTCGCTATTTTTTGATAATCCTTAAAATTTTCTTTTAAACTATCAATACTTTTTATATAAGCAATAGGCACTTTCCAAAGTGACCCTACTGAGGCTCTTACAACTTTCGGATTATACAAATCAACGCAATCACCGTATAAAAATATAAAATCGACACCAAAAGCTGCTGATGTTCTTAAAATTGTACCTAAATTACCTGCATCTTTTATACTTTCTAACAATAGAATCTTCGACTTTTCCTTAGCTTCTGAAATATCAAAATGCTTTTGCTCGGCAACTCCAACACAATCAGGCGGAGTATCTGTTGTTGAAATTTTCTTCAATACCTCATTATTGGTAATTATTATATTATTTTCTAAGAATTTATAATCTGAAACTTTATTTTCTTTTACAAATACATATTTTATATCAATACCATAATCAAAAGATTCCTTTATCGATTTAAATCCTTCAAGAAGAAATTTATTTGTTTCTTCGCGATATTTTCTTTGTTTTAATTTAGCAGTCTCTTTGACAAGATTATTTGAAACACTTGTAATTTTTTCCATTATCTGACCTCGAATGCAGTTAGCCATGTTTTTTCCTGTCCTATAAGCAAATTGTAATCTATTAATTTTTTCTCATAGCACATATTAGTAAAAGAATTTATCTTACCATTTTGCAAATAACAAGAATTTTCAAGTCTTACACCAAAATATTCTGAATTATAAAGTCCTGGCTCTATTGTAAAACACATATTTTCTTTTATTTCTGTTTTTGCGATTTCACTACAACTTAAATTAGGTGGGGCCTCATGGACATTAATACCAAGCCCATGTCCCAGTCCATGATTAAATTCAAATCCTTCAATTTTATTTTCGGAAAATAGCTCTCTTACTTTTTCATCTATTTCAAAACCTGTTGTACCTGATTTTACAGAATAATTAAAAGCATTCAAAAACGCTTTTAAAACAATTGTATATACTCTTTTTTGCAACTCATCAGGCTCTCCTTTTACAAATACCCTTGTAATATCTGTAGCGAGTCCGCCATCATAATAAGCTCCGCAATCAATCAATACTAAACTTCCATTTTTTATAATTTCATCTTTTGATGATTTTGAATAATGCGCAAGAGCTGAATTTTTGTTATGAGCCACTATCGATTTGAAACTTAAATTTTTGGCTCCATATTTGTAAAATAATTCTTCTAATTTTCTATCAATATCAAATTCTGAAATATTATCATTTTTTTCAATGTATTCTCTTATTTCATACATTGTTTTATCAGTGTTTTCAAAAGCCGATTTCATATGATTAATTTCAGCGTCAGTTTTAACCGTTCTCATTAATGTTATCGGATTTTCTTTTATCTGCCGAGCCTTTTTCCCAAGTAAAGCATAGTCATAGCCTGTAATTGTCGAGTTATCGACATACACTACATCTGAGGTTATGTATTTGTCAAAATCTTTTATTTTATCTTCGATAAACAATATATCAGAACACTTTGTAACTATAGCTTTAGCTGTAATTTTAGAAGAATAAGGCTTAGAAAAATCCCTTTTATTATACAAGTAAGACACATCTTCCAAATTGGTAAATAATATACTTTCATTTACAGCAAGTGTCTTTTGGATTTTGGAAATTTTTTCATCTGAAGTTATGCCCGTATAATCTTCTATAACATCTGTAATCTCGCCATAATTTACAGGCGCGGTTTCTATACCATCACTTGACAGTAATTTTATTTTAAAATGTTTTTCCATTTCCTCAATACGTTTTTGAGAATTCTTTTTTGAACAGACACCCACTAAAACATTTTGAGGAATTCTTTTTGCCATCTCTGATAAAACTGATTGCCCCCCAAATAACTTTACCACAGATACTATACTAGAATCAGTTTCAATATCAGCTTGAATGTGGTATCTGCCATCGACAAAAAGATATAATTTATCAAAGCCCAAAAGAACATCTCCAGTAGACCCAGAAAATCCTGTCAATAAATATCTAGCATTCTCTGCTAAATCATTGTACTCCACAAGAAATTCATTTGTTGAATTTACAATCAGAAAATCTATTTTTTCTGACTTCATATATTCTCGAGCTTTTGATAAAAAATCTATCATTACATTTTACCTGTCACTTTAATAAGATGCCAACCAAACTGTGTCTCAACGGTTGTTATTTCATCAACATCTGTATCAAAGCATGCATCCTCAAATTCTTTGACCATCTCTCCTCGACCAAAATATCCTAAATCACCACCTTTTTGATTTGATGGACATAATGAATATTTTTTTGCCAAATCTTCAAAAGATTCACCCTTTTTCAACTCCTCCAACAAAGTTTTCACTTGATCTTCTGTTTTTACAAGAATATGACTTGCTCTTACTTCTGATGTCATTTTTTAACTCCTATAATCTCTGTACAACATTTTAGTTTATCAAAAAAAAACAGGTTTTTCAAATAATAAAAAAGGCTCTGTGATATTTCACAAAACCTTTTTTATTATTTACTATTAATTTTCTTATACTTATGCAACTTCGATAGCGCCTACAGGGCAAGCATCAGCTGCTTCTTTTACGCAATCTTCATTTGCTGCAACTGCTGATTGATCTACTACAGCTACATCTTCTACTTTGAATACATCACCGCAAATAGATTCGCAAGCGCCGCATGCTATACATGAATCATTAACTTTTACGTCCATTTGTTTTCTCCTTATCTTATTTCGACTTTGTGAAATAAATTTCACATCCATATTATATAATAAAAATTTTACTTTGCAATATCTCTGATACGATTAGCTATGTAGTCAAAACCTTGAATTTTACCAAGATTTCTGGGGATGATGTTTTTACCGTAAACTAACAACGGCACCATTTCTCGTGTATGATCAGTACCCAGAACTGTCGGGTCACATCCATGGTCGGCAGTGATAAATAATACATCATCATCCTTCATATTTGATATAATTTTTTCAAGGTAGTTATCAATTTCTTCTATAGCTTTTCCATAACCTTTTGCATCATTTCTATGCCCATAAAGCATATCAGTATCTACAAGGTTAGTAAAGATTAATGTAAAATTTTCTCCGCCTTTATAATCAGGGTAAGTAATTTTTTCCAAATCCAACTCATTTTTAACAGCCTTCAAAGTCAACTCAAGTCCTTCTTTGTTCGAGCCTGTATGAATAGCATGGGTAATACCTGATTTTGAAAAAATATCTTCAATTTTTCCAATACCAATAACTCTGCCGTTGTTTTCTTTTATTTCATTCAACAAAGTCCTTTTGGGCACCATTGAATAATCTCTTCTATCTTTTGAAATTCTTGTCGGTTTACCATCAATTATTTTATACGGACGAGCAATTACTCTTGATACGTTATAATTCCCTTCATCCAGTATTTTTCTTGCTTTTTCACACCAGTCATAAAGCGTTTCAAGCGGTATTAAATCAGTATCCAGTGCAATTTGAAAAACACTGTCTGCACTTGTATAAATTATCGGAAATTTTGTTCTTTGATGCTCATAATTCAATTTTTCAATAATAGCAGTACCGCTTGCAGGACAATTAGCCAAAACGCCACCGCATTCAGTTGATGATACAAACTTTTCTATCAATTCATCAGGAAATCCTTTTGGAAAAGTAGCAAAAGGCTCCTCAGATATCAGCCCTGCAATTTCCCAGTGACCGGTTGTAGTATCTTTACCTTTAGATTTTTCAATTAATGTTCCATACTGGGCAATAGGATTATTAACTCTTTTTATACCTCTAAAATCCTGAATATTTCCTAATCCCATGCTCTCCATTACTGGGACTTTTAGTCCATTATTAAATTCACATACATTTTTAAGGGTATTACATTCAGGAACATCGCCAAAATCTCTGCAATCAGGCATTGCTCCTATACCCATACTATCTATTACAATTACAATCGCTCTTTTCAATTTATTTACTCCTGCTACACTATTATATTAATTATTATAAATCATCGAGCTATATTTACAAGAGCATACGCATTAAAATCTACAGACCCATATATAATTTTCACTTGGGAATCATTCTCTGGCAGCAACTTTACAAAATTAATTTCTTCTTCATTAAAATCACTGTTAGTCTCAGTTGCTTTTATATTAGCAAGCAAATTATGCGCCTGATAAAACTTCATATATATATTCCCGTCTATTTTTTCTCCTGAAACTTGATAATGACCAACCGGTAAAATAGCATCTTCTTGTAACTCAAGATTTAAGGGAATTAAAAGTATTGGAAGTTCTTTGGGCATTTTATTCAAAAATTGTGTCTCGTTACTCTGCTGATAGGCTTCTCCATTTCTTAGAAGCCGGTCTTTAGGTTTTTTAGGCTTTCCTTTCTTACTCTCCAATGCTTTTTCAAACTCTTCATCAGTAACAGGTTTTTGTCCATATACATTTGTATCACCAAAATTATCCCACAAATCTCCTTCAGCATAGCTTAAATTTGTGCTGAATAATAAAAATACAAACAATATAAAAAAAAGCTTTCTCATATTTTATATGATAAGGATTTTTTAGCTAAAGTAAAACCTCTTTTTATAGGATGAGAAAATTCTAAATATAAAATAAAACCGCCTTATAGGCGGAAAATTTGTTACTAAACACGAGACATATAGAAACACACACGAGTATTAATTTTTACCCTATATAACCTGACAAAATTTCCTGAGATAACGCTGATAATCTCATTTTTTGCAATGCTCTCAATTCAGTTTGTCTGATACATTCTTTAGTTACACCATAGATATTTCCAATTTCTTCTAATGTAAGCCTTGCAGCATTTCCAAGTCCGTAGCGCATTTTTACGACATCCTGCTCTCGTTCTTTCAATGTAGAAATTACAAGCTCAATATCATTTTTTAAATTTTCATATTCGACATTTGCTGATACTGAAGCTTTTTCATCCTCTAAGATGTCTGCTACATTGAGTTCTTTACCGTCCATTCTCTCAAGACCGCGTTCTATTGATATTGTTTTGGTATATGCAGATAAAAATGTCTCAATTTTATCAGGTTCTATATTCATTTTTTTAGCTACATCCTGATTTTTTACCTGGCAGTTGTATTCTTTTTCCATTTCTGATTTTACTTTTGAAAATTTTGATAATGTTTCTTGGATATATACAGGTATTTTCATGCAATGAGATTGCTCCGAGATGGCTTTAAACATAGATTGCTTTATCCACCAGCTTGCATAAGTAGAAAATTTGTAGCCCAATTTATAATTAAACTTTTCCACAGCTATCATCAAACCTAAATTACCTTCTTGTATCAAATCTGTTAATGGTAAACTTGTATTATGAATAACTTTTTTGGCAATAGTTACAACTACCCTGAGATTAGATTGAACTAATTTCTTCTTTGCCTCAGAATCACCTTCTTTTGCTCGCTTAGCAAGTTCAATTTCTTCTGATAATGTAAGCGCGGGATAATTGGAAATCTCTCTTAAATAATCAGTAAACTCTCCGTTACCATACATCAAAACCTCGTTTTTCGCAGGATTTGATTTAACCTTCTTCATTTTCACAGGCAAATTCTTGCTCATAATCCGTTTAAACTCCTTATTTAATTTTGTTACACGAGAACAACATTACACTGGTTTCAAATTAATTGATATATACTTAGTATATATCATAGTATATACTTTTTCAAGTGTTTTATTAAGTTTTGTAAAATTGTCTCATATATAATATTTATAGTATAATTAAAGAACAGGAGGATATTATGAAAAAGAAAATTATAATTACTTTAGCAGTATTATTTGTTGTATTATTAACATCTGCAGCTGGTTTTGCACTAGCAACAGGAGCGTTAGATAAAAAAGAAAAGCCGTCAGATTATAAAGTAGGTATAAGCTACGAGCAAGCTCTTGAAAGTGACAAACCAATGGTAGCACTGCTTTATGTAGATTGGTGCGGATACTGTTTAAGGTTTATGCCTAAATTCAAAGTTTTGAGTATGCTTTATATGACCAAATATAACTTTGTTATGTTAAATGCAGAAGATCCAGCCAACAAAGAATTAATTGAAGATGTTGTTTTAACAGGGTTTCCAACTGTATATATCATAGACCCGAAATATGATAACAGATTTTTAATTAACAATGCTCTTTACCAAAATCTTCCAAAATTCAAAGTTGAATTAAACAGATATTTAAGAATCAGAGGATTACTTGATAAAGCTGATAAAAAATAATTTTTATAGCGGGTTTAATATAAACCCGCTTGTTTTATAAATAAGAATAAAAAAAAGACCTTGATATATCTTTCAAGGCCTATCCGTTTAAATAAGAAGAGAGAGCTTTATATTTATAATAAGTATCTTATTCCCAAAAAGTTGCTACTTTTTATTATTTCAGTTAACAAAAATTAACATTAGAAAGAAAAACATGAAAGACATTCAAAATTTAAAAGACGAAAGAAACGTAGACATCCAAAAAGTCGGTATAAAACACCTTGAACTGCCGCTTATAATACAAAGGAAAAATAGTTCAAATCAGGTAGTATGCGCAAAAGCAAAAGTAAACGTATCATTACCAAGAGATTATAAAGGGACTCATATGTCAAGGTTTGTTGAAGTTTTGACTGAATGGCGCAATAAGAATCTTTTAGGCGTAGACATAAAAGGTTGTTTAGAAGAAATTATACAACGTCTTGAAGCTAAAAGCGGAGATTTGGAATTTACTTTCAAATACTTTATAGAAAAAAAATCTCCTGTAACAAATCTTTCTTCACCTATGAGTTTTGATTGCCTTTTTAAAGGTCAAATAGATGATGCTGGATATAAATTTATATTAGGAGTGGAAGTCCCTGTCACGACACTTTGTCCTTGTTCTAAAGAGATTTCCGATAACGGAGCTCATAATCAAAGGGCCTTTATAAGGGTCAGAGTATCATATGATGAGGACAAACATATTTGGATAGAAGATTTAATCGATACAATTGAATCCTGCGCAAGCTGTCCTGTATACCCGCTTTTAAAAAGAGAAGACGAAAAATTTGTAACAGAAAAAGCCTGGGATAATCCCAAATTTGTAGAGGATGTACTGCGTGATGTTGTTGTAAAATTACGCAACAACAAAACAGTAAATGATTTTGAAGTAGAATGCGAAGCATTTGAAAGTATTCATAATCATTCTGCTTGGGCTTATCAACAAGAGAGTAATGTTTAACTTTTTAAAAGCATTCTCGCAAGAGGTGAATCTGTTCTGCCGTTTAGATTTTTGTCAATTTCTTTAAGCTTTTGAGAAATTATTTCCATTTCATTTGTCCAAATGAAATTATCTAGGACATATTTCTCACCTTTTTCAAAATCTGCATCCAGTTGAATTCTAATAATTTCTGCGAGCATTTTCTTTGCTGTAGGAATCATTTTATCAATATTTACATGAATTTTATTATCTTTAGTCAGCTCAATTGCGCCGTTTTCAAGAAAATATTTATTCTGCATAACAGATCTTACTCTATGAGCCTGAGATAATGTAGGTTTAGACTTTAAGAAATTGTCTGCTGCAAAAGAAACCAGTATCTGTAATACCTGTTCATGGGTATACATTCCTTTTTCCTCTAAAATATCCAAAAATGCAAGACTACCCATATCAGCTTTATTTTCTTCTATTATGCTCTTATACTTTCCTAAAGCATCTGTACCTCTATTAGGTCCGAGAGAATGTGTGTTTTCATGCCCAATAGTAAACCAATGATCGGCTTCATCAAGATAATATTGATGCTGTTCTTTATCTAAAGTTGCATCAAGACGTTTTTGCAACTTTTCGCGATCTGAAATAAACCGGATTTGTCTATGATATACATTTCTACGACCACCGCCAATTGTCAATGACAACTTATCATCATTTGGAAGATTTTCAGCTAATGTAATACCTGCTCTATAAGCTCCAACATCTCCTGCTAGGACTACAATATCTGCATCAATCATTGTCTGTTTGGCATCTTCATCTTTTGAAATATTCTGCTCATATTCTTCATGATATGGCATATTTGCTGCTAAAAGAGGAAGATATTCTTTTATTTTTAAAAGAGCTTGAGTACCTTCTTTATTAACTATCCCAACACGTGCGCCAAGAAAATCCTTTGAAATAACTGGAATATTATATTCATCTAAAAGCTTTTTCAATTCTTCATTTTCTATCACGCTTTCTGTCATCTCATCAGCGTAATTTTCGCGAGTAATTGTAAATTCCAATGGTGTATCCTGCAACTCTGCCCACTTTTTATCAGCATAAGCATCCAACATAGGATCTGCTTCTCTTATTGCAACAGCCTGAAGTCTTAAATATTCATTAAATTGACTATTTGTAGAAGTATCAGCCGCAAGCTCTAGTTTTTCAGCAGCCTTCCTAAAATCATCACTGAAATAATCCACATAATCAATTGCTATTAATTCATCATCTTTTCTTTCAACTATAGAACGTTGATTTAAGATTTTTCGAACCTCTTCGTTTTTACCTGCTTTAAGCATTTTTATTAGAATTTTATGAAATTCCTCTTTTGTCAAATCTTCAGGATAAAGTCCTTTTCCAGGCAATTCTGTTATCCCTTTTGCTAAGTTAATTTTTGTAGATTCTCTATCTATAGCACACATACCTTTTTGTGCATCAAATAAAATTTTTGTAAGTTCAGCTCTCTCATTTCCTTTTAAAATCTCTTTTCTTAAAAACTCCTTAAATTCAATATTTTTTCTATTATCAAGTTGATGATAAATTTTTTCTATAAAAAACGCAGCTTTTACAAGATTTTTTAAAGCTTTTTTATCACCATCAGCCAAATTTTGATATTCAGGGGCATCTATATCAAGCATTTTTTTTGTTGATAAATAATCTTTATGTGTTCGCTTTTTTAACTCTTCAAGCGAATAATTAATTTCAAAATTTTCCATTTCTCTCTCCGTTAAAATTTATATAGGCAAATTATATCATTTTTTCTGATAATTGTAAATTATTTATGGTAGGTCTCCCCTTTCATAATTTTAAAAGCCCGGTATATCTGCTCTATTAAAATCAATCTAGTAAATTGGTGCAAAAAAGTCATTTTTGATAAACTAAGCCTATAATCGGCACGTTTGGATATTTTATCAGAAAGTCCGCATGATGAGCCTATTACAAATATTATTTCACTAATACCATCATTCATTACATTTGATATTTTTTCAGCAAATTCTTCAGAAGTCACCAGCTTACCTTTAATCTCCAATGATATTACATAAGACTGCGGCTTTATAAAAGCTAAAATCTTATCAGCTTCTTCGTCAAGTATTTTTTCCACCAAATGCTCATCTTTAATTTCAATAGGCTGCAATTCAATAATCTCTAAATTAGTATAAGGCGTCAGACGTTTTTGAAATTCACAAATGCCTTCTTTTAAAAACTTTTCTTTTAATTTTCCTAATGCAATTATTTTTATATTCATAAAACATCGCCGGCTTTTTCGATATACAAAGATGTTGATGGGAATGCAAAATCAAGTCCTTCTGCTCTAAATTGTTTTATTACTTCCAAAATAAAACCTGATTGAATTATTTTCCACTCATTATAAGATCCTGTTTTCGTATAAGCAATACATTTTACATTAATTGAGCTATCAGCAAGAGTGTCTATAAAAACTACATAATCATCATGAATATTTTCATTTTCTTTCAAAATATTTTCGACTATTTTTATTGCGCGCTCAAGTTTTTCTGCTGGAGTATCATATGTAAGAGTAAATACTTCGGCAATTCTTCTTTTTTTAGCAGCTGTAACATTACAAATATTACCCGTTGCAACACTGCTGTTAGGGACAATATACAAAAAATTATCCAAAGTTCTTATTTTAGTTGATCTTATATTTACATCTTCAACCGTTCCTTCGATACCGTTTATTTTCACATAATCGCCAATTCTATAAGCTTTGTCACTAAAAATTGCTAAAGTACCAAAAATATTAGAAATCGTGGCATTTGCAGCAAAACCTACAGCCAAACCGGTAATACCGAAACCTGTAATTAAAGATGTCACAGAATAACCATGACTTTGCAAGAATGAGGCCAAAATAAAAAATACTATCAAAAACTTAAAAATCTTGCCTAAAATCGGAATAAACTGAACTAGCTGACTGTTATGGTCTTTATTCAGCATTCTCTCTCTTAGTCTTCTGTCCAAAATATCTACAGCCTTAAACAAAAGAATCATTATGATAAGATTGACGATTGCACCAACAATCAAATCAAAATGAGTAGACTCAAGCAGTTTATTTATTTTTTCCAAATGTTCTATTATGCTGTCAATAAAATCCATAACAATATCCTCTTTAAAATCTTATCAAAAGAATAACATAAAAAATAAAAATATTGCAAAAAAAATATGTTTGAGATAAAATCGTCATGTACTGATAATTAAATATTTGCGGAAGTAACTCAATGGCTAGAGTCCCTGCCTTCCAAGCAGGTTGTTGCGAGTTCGAGTCTCGTCTTCCGCTCCATAAAATACTCGTTATTTATTCAATAACGAGTATTTTATTTTTTAGTTGACTCTTCTTAATAAGAATATCTCACTGGTCGAAACTGTTGCATTCTAACGGGTTGGGTCTGAACTGGTTGTGTGTTATAATTGTTTAAGTCAATAGGATAAACCATCATGTTCACATTTTGAGAGGCCTCAATTTGTTTTTTCTGCAAATACAGTTGCTGCTTTTGTATATACTGCTCATAAGAACCATCACAAAGCTGATCATATTCTGGTATAAAATCTTTGAAAATATTTTGATGTCTAGAATCGTAATCTCTCTTCGCTCGACAATAACGTAGTCTATAACTTTCATAATTACCATCACAATTTTCATTATACTCAGGAACGTAATCATAGTATATTTTAGGTCTTTCTTTACAATAACATTCTAATCTATGAGTATCAATACATTTTTTATGACATGGTCTTCTTTCACAATTAACGGCATGAGCTGGCAACGATATTACAATAATAACTAGCACAACTAATAATTTTAAATTCATTTTTTTAATCTCCTTTTAATTTCTTCATCAAAAATTAGGTTAAGCTCTATTGCTCCAACATTACTATTATTTTTTATATAATAAAAATTATTATTACATCTTTTTAAACTTAAATGATAATGATTACTGCTTGGAGTTGCCCTATCCAACATTAGTTTTATATCCACATACTCCGTTAGCAAAAAAGCTTTCTCGTTACAAAGCCTTATTAATATGTAACATTTAATTCCTCTTTTAAGTGCGTTATCCAATATTTCCTTTTGTTTTGGCGATATACCAAACCAATTAGATGTCAAAGATGGCGATATGATTAGTAATGCACGATTTTTAAAGAGCTTTGTTCTACCAATTCTTTTTAAACCTAATGCATCCTCTAAAAACTCTTCTTTCCATTGCTGATTACTCATAAAATTTTACTCCCAAATATCGCACCAAAGTGATCAGTATATCCTAACACAATTAAAATAGGATCATACATATAACGTAAAATAAATTTCTAATTCTTAAGAATTAGTGCTACATCGTTAGTTTTTACATATAAAAGTTATTCTTTTGAGTGGTGAAAAAGTGAAAAAAAAAAGTTATTATGATTATGTAAGCTTGTGGTATCCAAGCACTTTTTCGGGGTTGCGACAAGATTTTTTCTTTTGCGGTTTGGTTAAAATATTACAAGCTTACTTCCCTAAAAATAATAGAATTCTCATTATATAAGTTACAATACTATGTACAAATTTATAAATATCAATGGTTTTCACGTTTGATATACTAAGGCTTAGCAGAAATGTTGAGTCTTTTTTTTATATTTTTTAACTTGTTTTAATTGAAAAAGACCTGAATTAAAACTAATTCAGGTCTTTTCTTTTATATATTAGTTACAATCAACTAAACAGCTGCAACAGCAGATGCTTCCTTAACAACAGCTTCAAGAGCTTCCAAAGCATCAGCAGGTAATTTATCAATACCGGCTTTTTCTGTTTCTCTTGATTTTACGAAGTTGATTCTGTCGTTCATACGAGCAACAAATTGTTGAGCATATTCTTTATTAGAGAATGAAGCGTCAAATCCTTCAACATCCATAATTTCGATATCTGAGAAACCTTCCCATTTGTGGAACTTAGCAGTACCTTCAACGATAGCTTCAATAATTCCTAAAGTGTGAGCCGGTTTAACTTTTGTACCCATAAATTCACCTGTATTCAAGATGTAGCAATCAACGCCATCAGCGATTAATTGTTTAAATCTTGTATAGTCAACAGATAGAGGATATACTCTGAATGGGTTTGCATAAGGTTCAACAACTAATGCATTTGGATCAACACCAGCAGCCAATCTTTCAGCTGAAGAACGTTTAGTAGCCAATGTAGCACCCATTGCAGATCCTAAAGAAGCACCTGATAATTTAAGTACAGGAGGAATTGTAGGATCTTTCATCAACCAGAAAATAGCATTAATAGGTTGATCAATTCTATCAACTCTGTTTGGTGACCAAAGTTTAGATTTTACAGCACGGCCGTTACCGTTTCTGATATCTTCAGTAACTGATACAACTTTACCGTCAGCCATTTGAATAGCACCAGCGTTTTGTTGAGTCAAGATATATTTATTATCTTCGCAACCAATTGGGTAATCTGCAGTTTTGTCAAAGTAAGCAGGTTCTAAAGCGATTGTATATTTGTCATGAACATTGATAATAAATGCATCATCATGCAACACTGTAATATTGTATTTGTTATTGTGTTTAGCATGAGTGATAGTTGATTTACCTGATCCTGAAAGACCAAATACAGCAACTTGGAATGAATCGCCATTATCTAAGTTATAACGTTTCATACCACCATGGCAAGATGCATAACCATTACGAGCTGCACATCCCCATGCTAAAGTCAATGTACCTTTTTTGTGTTCACCAAAGTATCTCATACCTAAAATAGCTGCACAGTTATGTTCAGGATCAAAGAATGTCAAACCGTATGGGAAATCAGGGTGTGACCAATCAGGATCAGAGAATACATATATGTCACCATCTGGTAATTCTCTTGATTCAGCATACATATTTGCATATGCTTCGTTAATGTATTGGAAGTTTAACATCCAAGAATACATGATATTTTCAAAGCCTTCAGGAATCATCAAGTGAGCTTTTACCATGAAATCTTCTTCCAAACCAACAACAACTTCAGTTTTATACATCAGTTTATCGCGTGTTGCATAAATTGCTTCACGAATAATTGGCAACAAATATTTTAAATCGCAGTTTGGTTCGCCAACGATTTTTCTTGCAGCAGCACAACGACCAACTACAGTACCATCGTTGAACAATAATTGATTTGCACCTTGGGGAAGACCTATTTTTTCAGGTTTGTAAACAGGCATGCCGGTTAATTCAATAGTTCCGGGGCTGTTTTTTGCTAATTTGTAAGCTTCAGATACTGACTTAACTTCTTCTACATTGTTACCGAAGAAAGGAGCAGTAATCGTAGCTCTTGCAGCTGACATAAGCTGTTTTAACTCTTCTGAATTTGTAAAAAATTCTTTTGTAGCCATAATAATTCTCCTTCTATTGAGTACTTATACATAGTACTCCATTAAACTTTAATCAAATATTAGCACAAAAAGAAAAAAACTCAATTAACATAAGGAAAAATTAATTTTTGAACTAGATTTCAAGAATAGGAATATCATTTTCTAATTTAATTTCAAACTCTGTTCCTTCCGGTATATACACCTCATTTCCTGGTATAAAAAAGGCTACTATTGGCGATATAAATAAATCTGCAGTCTGAAGTAATGCTCCGGTCAAAAAATAAAAGGGCTTTGCTGCTGCATGTACACACTCATCAGCTGTTGTTTTGCATGGGTCCTTATATATTGTATGAATAGTACCATTATTTGCAGTATCAGTAAGATTATTTTTATAGTTAGAAGGTCCCGCAACAGCCCCAAAAAATACACCTTTTTTATTCATTTTTGTTATATAAGCTTCTGCAGGATAAGTAATGTTTTCAAATTTTACATTTTTAATCATTACTTTCAAAGTTCCCGTTCCTCCTCCTTTTCTGGGTGGTTTATTTTTTATTATTTCACCTGTAAATACAAGTTTTTGTGGAGCTTTGTCAAGTAAAACACGCTCAGGATACAAAGATTCGAATTTAACCTCTGTTCCACCAACAGATTCATAAGACATAGCTTGCATGGACTTTACCTCAAAAGTTCTACCCTTTTCCAGCATAATAGCTGACAACTCTTTGCCTGCAAGACATTTATATGCTGATTTAAAATTTTCTATTGTACCGACCTGAGGTATTAAATTATTATCCAAAGGACATACGGATTTACTTGCATCTTCTAAATAGTCTGTAACATCCGCAGGGACATTTTCTATATTATTATCAGACTCATTCTGCTCTATATAAGGAGTTTCCATTTTTAATCCATCCTCCGAAATATTATTTTTATTTCTATCTACTGGCACTCCTGCCAAAGGCAAATGAGCTATCTCATTTGCCGCATTTATAGATAGATCTGCAGAAAAACATGGGGTAAATGTATTTGAGAGTATTGCACAGAGCAATATAACTTTAAATAAATTATTCATTTATTTATTCCTATATATTGTAAGTTGGGGTAAAATTTATAAATATTTAATTATAAATTTTGGATATCTAATCCATAGCTTTAGTATATACATAATGTATTAAACAAAAATAAATTACAATCATATAAAAAAATGATTACAGTAAAAATATTTGTGATGTAATAAGGCGAAAATCAAGCAATAGCCGCATGGATAATATCAAACTTAACAGAATATATTACCGAATCGATATACTATACAAAAATTTAAATTATGTGGTAGAATATTAATCGTAGAGAGACAAAAAAGGGGAATAAAATGGGTAAAATTAAATATATATTGCCAATAATATTTTTATCAACAGGTTTAAGCGTTTTTGCAACAACTGGAAGTTTAATAGGCAACAATGCAGGCATAAATCTTGAAAATCCGTTACTTGCAGTAACAACACCTACGGCTACCAAAAATTATATGCAGGTACAACCTCTTGATATGGTTCAAAACCCTTCTTTCTACCTTAATAAATATGTAAAAGTTAAGGGAAAATTTGATAAATTTTCAACACTTGGCTTGGATTACAAACCAGCAATGAAAAGTTCTGAGGATTATATAACTTTTTTAATCCAACGACCTGACGTAACTGATCATAATGTACCGTTATCAGAACTCAAGATATTTTTAAAACGCCCAGAAGCCGAAAAACATATAGACTTAAATGCTGGCGATGAAATCGAATTTGCAGGTAAAGTATTTTCTACTGCATTAGGCGATGTATGGATGGATGTAGAACAATTTAAAGTTTTAACCACTAAACCCAAAGAAACTGAAAAAAAATAAAAAAGAAATATTGAACGCATTCTAGGAGTTAAGAAATGACAGATAAGAAAACAAACCCAAAATTTTTAACAATACATGGACACTTCTATCAACCGCCAAGAGAAAATCCTTGGCTTGAAGCTATTGAATTGCAAGACAGCGCTCTGCCATTTCATGACTGGAATGAAAGAATAAACCAGGAATGCTATAATCCTAACTCTGTATCTAAAATAGTAGATAGCAGAAACAGAATTCTTGATGTTGTAAATAACTATGAGCATATGAGTTTTAACTTTGGTCCGACTTTATTATCATGGATGGAACAGTTTGCTCCGCTTACATATGAAAGAATTATAAAAGCTGATATTGAAAGTGTGAACGAACATTCAGGACATGGAAATGCCATGGCTCAGGTATATAACCATATAATTATGCCCCTAGCAAATGAAAATGATAAAATAACACAGGTAAAATGGGGTATAAGAGATTTTGAATATCGTTTTGGCAGAAAACCTGAAGGTATGTGGCTTGCTGAAACTGCCGTTGATGACGATACTTTAAGAATCCTAGAAGAAAACGGTATAAAATTTACTGTATTATCACCATATCAAGCTTTAAAAATAAGAAAAGAAAAAAGTAAAGAATGGTCTGATGTAAGCTGGGGTAATATCGATCCTGCAAGATCATACCGCTACTACATCAAATCAGCACCTGGCAAATATATTGATTTATTCTTTTATGATGGCGCAATTTCACGTTCTGTTGCATTTGATGAACTTTTAAAAGATGGTAATAAGTTTGCAAAAAGACTTAAAGAAGGTGTATCCGATTGCCGAGATTATCCTCAATTAGTAAATATAGCAACCGATGGTGAAAGCTATGGACACCATACAAAATTTGGAGATATGGCTCTTGCATATGTTCTGCAAATTAAAGCAAAAGAAGAAGGATTCACAATAACAAATTACGGTGAATACCTTGAAAAATACAGAAGTGATTATGAAGTAGATATAAAACAAGCCTCAAGCTGGAGTTGTTTCCATGGAGTAGGTCGCTGGAAAGAAGATTGCGGATGCTCAACAGGCGGTCATCCTGGCTGGAATCAAAAGTGGAGAAAACCACTAAGAAATGCTCTTGATTATCTGAGAGATGAATTGTCTAAAGTCTTTGAGGAAGAAGGTCCTAAATATTTTAACAAAAATTGCTGGGAAGTCAGAAATAACTACATTGATGTTATTTTAGACAGAAACATAATGAATGTCTTAAAGTTTCAAAGAGAAAACTTTCTACAAAACTTATCAGATGACCAAAAAGTTAAAGCCATGGAATTATTGGAAATTCAAAGACAAGCAATGTTAATGTATACAAGCTGCGGGTGGTTTTTCTCTGAAATTTCAGGAATAGAGACTGTTCAAATAATGAAATACGCAGCACGAGCAATGCAGCTAGCTGCAAGATTTACCAAAAAAGATTTTGAGACCCATTTTAAAGAGATTCTTTCTGAAGCTAAAAGCAACATTAATGAATATGGAACAGGGAAAGATATCTTTAATAACTTTGTAAAACCATCAATTGTAACTTCTAAACAAATAGCTAGTTTGTGGGCTATTTCTTCATTGTATCAGGATTTTGAAGATGAAGAAAACGTATACTGCTATACTATAAAACGCCATGATTACCAAAAAATTCAAAAAGGTAATTCAAATCTGGTAATCGGACATATTGAATTACAATCAATGATTACACTACAAAAACTTAATCTTGTATTTGCTCTTATGCAATATTCCGGTGGAGACTTCCATTGCGCAATTAAAGAGTATTCTGAAGAAAACGAATATAATGACATGAAAAGCGAGTTAATGAAAACATTCATGCTTAATCCGTTAACCGAAATAATAAGAGCGTTAGATGAATACTTTGGTAAAGATTACTATACTCTTAAAGACATATTTATAGAAGAAAGGAGAAAAATTTTACAAATACTTCTTAAAGGCAAAATGCAAAAATTTGCTCAAATATACCAAGAAATGTACAACGAAGGTAAAAGTTCTATATATCAAATGCAAAATCTCGGATTATCAATTCCAAATGAATTTAAAATTGCAGCTGAATACACCTTAGGCAAAAAATTTAATGAACTTATTAAAGATTCAAATGGATTTGTTGAGCCTGCAATACTTCAAGAGGCTTCCGATATTAACTATGAAACTAAAAAAATGGGAATTAAACTTGATAAACAGCCTTCAAATAAAATTTTCAGCAAAAAAATTCTTCAAAATATAAACCGTCTTGCATACAGTTTTGAAATACAACAAGCTGATGTTGTACTTGAGCTATTTGATTACGTTGAAAAATTAGAACTGGAAATTGATATTTCAGAAGCGCAAAATATATATTTCACAAAAATTTATCATAAAATTGGCGATATAATTGATTCAAGCCAAAATTCGCACAGACCCAATGACAAAAAATTTATTGATATGCTTCTTGATATTGGATCAAAACTAAATATTAATACAGAATTTTACAAAACAAAACTTGCCAAAATGCCAAATTAAATCTACCAGTCATATGATCCATATTTTTTGTAAAGTTCAATTGTAGAGTGTATTTTATGTTCAACTGAAGATATTTTTTTTAAAATATTTTCATCAGTATTCCTGGTCTTTAAAAGCTTTAATTCCAAAAGCTCTTCTTTGGCTTTTCTGATTTTTTCTTTTACTTTTTCGCGTTCTAAGAAAAGCCACCCTTCAAATCCACATCCAGGAGGCACAATAGCCCAAGGAGTACAAGGACAATGTCTGCAAAGTTCTGGTCTTTCTTCATAAATTGAACACAAATTATTATCTAATAGATATTTACAATAATAAAAACTTGTTTTATTTGGATCATAATTCCCATCTTCTTTTAAAAGAGAAATTACATTATCAACAAGCTCACTATCAACAGCTCGAGCCGCTTCAATTGAAGGATATGGAACAAATATTTTCAAAAATTCACACGCTCCATTATCGTTTTTGGCTTCCAACTCTTTTAATTCTTCATAAGATTTTGATGTCGTCACAACACGACAACATCTGCCACACATATGACAAAGCTCTTGAGGACGCTTGGATAAGTAATTATCTTCGTAAATTCCCATAGTCTAATTATATTAGAAATCCATTAGATAAAAAATATATTTAACATTTCTTAAACTTTTAATAATTTAAGCAAAAAAAATTTAAAAAAATACTTTTAATAAATAAGTAGGAAAATAAGGTAGTGTTATGACATCAATACAAAATCAATCACAGCAAACGTTACCACAAGTAACTCAGCAGACCTATAATCAACAAAATTCTGGACCTCAGCAAGTCCAAGGATATACAAATATCCCGCAACAATTACAGACACAAGCACCACCAAGTTATGCAGGTGTAAATATCCAAATATATAATCCCTCAGTCGGAATACCCAGTATAAATCCTACTGGCAACCTTCCGCAATCTCAAAGCTTGCCTGGAATTGCATACCCATCCAACTATTATACCCAACAATTTGTTCCCCCTCAAGGCGGAATTGTAGCACAAGGCGGTCAAGGGGGAAATGCAGTTGTAAATAACACAATAAATACGCCTCCTATTAATGAAACCAGCAATAATAACGGATTAACCAATGGTGCTATTAATGCGGCAGGCACTCAAAATTCTGCTGAAAACACCGAAAAAACAACTACTACAAAAGAAACTTCAGAGACCACAAATAAAACAGATGATAAGAAAAAAATAGAAAAAAGAAAAATTGTTGAATTAACAGATGAATATATCAAAAATCTTGAAAACTATCTAAACAGTCAAGATAAAGAAGTCAGAATGATGGGTGCAAAAGAAGTTGTTGCAAGACTTCAAGAAGATGACTCGAGAAAAGATGATCCTGCTTTAACAGCTTTAATAAATAAAATGCTCCAAGATCCAAATCAACAAATAAGATTTTTAGCACTCAGCATGCTTGATTCCAGAACTTGCACAGGTAACGACTATACCGTTGGCGTTTTGAAAAACATGCAAAATTCGACATCAGGCTATGGTCAAGATGCAGCACAAGCAACAAACATTCTTTTAAAAATGTCAGGCAACATTATTGAAAAAGAATTTGAAGTCCCTGAAAAAACAGACAAAAAATAAAAAAGGTATAAGATATGAATATAATTAGCGCAGTAAAAAATAATTACGGGAAATACCTTGCAAAAACAGCAGGAGTAGTCGGACTTGGACTAATTTTTCGTGATGCGCATACAATCGGAAAACTTCAAGCTGATGTTACCTCTCAAAGCAGAGATGCAAATGTTTCTATGGACTTATTTGAAAACTCGCAAAGACTTGATAGTCCGAGTCTTTTGAAAAGTCAAGTAAAAGACAAAGTTTTTAAATATCAGCTTGACAGCAATTTTCTTAACTTTTTTAACTCTGGCATTGGATACTTTTCTGGACTTGGATCAATGCTGATATCAAATGTTGTACCAATTACTCTAAGTTTAACTGCTCTTTTAGCAAAAGGTAAAAAGCTTGCCTGTGGAAGCGGTATTGCACTAGCAGCCTATGCAGGGTTTAGTTTTATAAAAGACGGACTGGGCTTTGGCACCAATAAATTTTTGCAAAAATAAGCATATAAAAAATTAATTTAACAAATCAGGACGCTTTATTTTAGTCCTTAAAATTCTCTGATTTTGGCGAAATTCATTAATTTCTTTATGATTTCCGTTTAACAAGACCTCTGGCACTTTTAAACCTCGGTATTCTCTTGGTTTTGTATATTGAGGATATTCTAAAAGCCCATCAGAAAAACTGTCATCTTGAGCACTTTCTATTTTACCTAAAGTTCCTTCTATTTTTCTGCTGACTGCATCAATTACGCAAAGTGCAGGTAGTTCCCCGCCTGTTAATACAAAATCACCTATAGAAATTTCTTTAGGTTTTATAACATCCCTAATTCTTTCATCAAACCCTTCATAATGACCGCATAAACATATTATTTGATCAAAATTTGCTAAATCTTTTACCAAATTTTCTTTCAAAGGCTCTCCTTGAGGCGAAAGCATAATTGTTATAGAATTATCTAATTTTTCAATACTTTCATAAGCATCCACATAAGGCTGAGCCATTAAAACCATGCCGGCACCGCCTCCGTATGGAGTATCATCCACTTTTCTGTGCTTATCAAGAGTAAAATCTCTTGGATTTATTGTATTTACTGCTATTATCCCGGCATCAACCGCTCTTTTTAAAATACTATATTTGCAATGAGTCTCAATCATTTCAGGAAATAAAGTCAATACATCAAATCTCATTGCAAAAGCCCTTCTATATTATTAATAGTGACTTTTTTATCTTTCAAACTTACTGTCGTCACAATAGCTTTTACAAAAGGTATTAATGAAATATTTTTAGATTTTGTCTTTACAGAAAGCAAATCTGTAGCACCATTATTAGAGACTCCAACTACAAAACCGAGCTTATTGTCATCTTTATCAACAACATCAAGTCCTACAAGCTCATCTATTAAAAACTCATCTTCATCTAAAGATTCTCGAATAGTAACTTCTTCTACAAAAAGTAATGCCCCTTTATACTTCAATAGTTCCTCTATTGAATTTATTCCTTCAAACTTAACAATTGCAAATGTTTTATGAAACCTAATATTTTTTATCTTTAAAGAAAAATAATCATCATTTTCTTTCACAAAAACTTCTTTCAAAGAGCTGAAAAAATCCTGTTGATTTTTTGAAAAACCAACTTTAGCTTCTCCTTGAATTCCATGAAAATTAAGTATTTTACCTACTGATATAAATTTACTCATGACTGAGGAGCTTCTTCAACTTTTTTAGGTTTTCTTCCTCTTTTTGGTTTTTCAGCCTCTTGCTTATCATTTGAATCTTGAGCATCAACAGCTGTCTCTTTAGAATCTTCTGGTTGTTTTTTAAATTCTTCAGGCACATCTGCTCTGTCTTGATTCCAACGTTGCAAGCCCATTTGAGAACGAATTAACCCGATACCTACATGGACTCTCCATTCATCCATTTTTAATTGAGCTGCAATAATTTTATGACAACCTATTGGAGGCAAAGGTAACAAAGGTTCATATAAATTTTTAATCGCAAAAAGCTGATCCGGTGAAATTGCTAATTTGCGTTTTGGAAATGGCAATTTTGGAAGCATCAACTTTTGTCTTACTAAATTGATACCGAAAAATACTTTTCTTGGCTCAAGACCGATTTTTTCACCTATTACTTCATGAGCATCCGGATTTGGTAGCGGAAGCATAGCTTTATAAAGTAATTCAATTTGTTCTAATTGCTCCTTACTTACCAATAACTGTTTTGGTGCTTTAGGCTTGTTAGGACGTTTGTTAAATCTATTTTGCTGAGGTCGGCGATTTTGATTAAACCCGCCACGACTTGCTCCGCCTTGCTGAGGTCTTTGATTGTAGCCTCCGCGTCTGTTATCCCTATTGTAACCCCCTTGATTATTTCTATTATATCCCTGACGATTGTTATTATCTCGTCTGTAACCGCCTTGATTATTATAATTGCGTTGTTGTGGACGGCGGTAATTATTTTGTTGCTCATTTCCACCGCTGGAATAACTACTGTAGAATTGCGGTCTTTCCTCTGTGCTGTAACTTCTTAATACTTCTCCTTCTCCTGAAGACTGACCTGTAGCTGATATACCATCACCTGAATCAGATGTCGGATTAATCATCATTTTCTTATCAGGATACAAACAATCCGGACATATTACTCTTTTGGGGTTTTTCGTCTCAAATTCGCGACCGCACTTAACGCACTTGTTTACATACATATTAAAAGCCTCTTAATTAAAAAAAATAATTGCATAATAAAAAAAATCGATTTAAAAAATTAATTACTCCTCGGTAATAATATAAATATCAATATACTTAATATAATTATGATAACATAAAAGTAAAATATTTGCAATAGGTTTATTATTTTTCAACCATAATTGTTACAGGTCCGTCATTAATTAAAGAAACATCCATCATTGTTCTAAATTTTCCTGTCTTTACAACTAAGCCTGACTGTTTTAGCTGCTCTACAAAATTTTCATATAATTTAGCAGCAATATCTGGCGCAGCGGCTGTATCAAAACTAGGTCTTGTACCTTTTTTGCAGTCTGCACAGAGTGTAAACTGAGAAACCACAAGTATTTGTCCTTTTATATCAGAAATTGAAAAATTCATCTTTTCGTTTTCATCTTCAAATATTCTCAATGCCAATACTTTTTGCACTAATTTTTGGCTGTTTTCAATAGTATCATCTTTGGTTACACCCAAAAATACAAGAATGCCTTTTTCTATTTCGGAATATAATTCATTATCTATTGTAACAGATGCCTTTTTAACCCTTTGGATTAATGCTTTCATTATCTTTTTCAACTTTCTTAATTTTTAAAATATCATTTTCTATCTGCATTTCAATAGTATCGCTTTCAGGATCTATTTTAAGCAATTCAATTATTACTTTAGGAATAAATAGCGACCAGCCGTTACCGGTTCTAAATAATCGTCTCTCCATATTATACACCTATATCTAACATTGTCTATAACATGTACTTTACAAAAGAGAAAACATGTTTTATACTATACTATGTTATTAACCAGTTATATACATTTAAAGAGAGGCTGATATGAAAAAAGGATTTACTATGGCAGAAGTTCTTATAACACTTGGCATTATAGGTATTATTGCCGCAATAACTCTGCCAACTGTAATTAATAATGCGAAAGAACGTGAAACCGTTGCAAAAGTTAAAAAATTCTATTCCGTAATGAGCCAGGCGCTACTTATGTCCATTGGTAAACATGGATATGTAGATGAATGGGGGTTTTGTGAAGAGTATAACGCAGAATGTGCAACACAATTTGTTAGCAATTTTAGATCTGAACTCAAAGTTATAAGGGATTGTGCTAATAATTCAAACTGCATCGCTCAAAATGGATATAAATATTTGAATGGTAACAGCTTTTCAAGCAATTATGGAAATGGAGATTTATACTATAAAATGATATTAAATGATGGTAGTTATTTATGGATTAGACACAACAACTCTAATACTTGTAAAAACAATGATGCTAGTACAGCTAATGTTTGTGGATTAATTTGGTACGATCTTAACGGTGCCAAACTACCTAATCAATTAGGAAAGGATATTTTTGTATTTTATATTCTAAAAGACAGAATAACACCTCACAATAATGATGACTGCTATGAAGAAAAACAAGGCTGGGGCTGTGCGAGATATATTTTGGAACACGACAATATGAAGTATCCGCAAACACAAGAAAACTAGTCCACTTTACCACGCAATTGACCGCAAGCTGCATCAATATCTGCACCGCGTTCCAATCGCACTGTTACCTTTTTACCTGAATGCTCAAGCAGATATTTGAATTTTTGGATCGAATTATTGGATGGACGCTGATAATCATTTTTTGCAGTCGGATTATAGGGAATTAAATTTATATTACATTTTATATCAGAAAGATATTCTGCCAATTCCTTTGCAGCATCGGCAGAATCGTTCAAATCTTTTATTAAAAGATATTCAACAGTAATTCTTCTGCCTGTTTTATCTACATATTTTTTAAGGGCTGTTTTAAGCTCTTTCATATCATACTTGTTTTCTATCGGCATAATTTTTTTTCGTATTTCATGATTTGGAGCATGCAATGATATTGCAAGTGTTGATTGCATATCATTTTCAGCCAATTTATATATTTGAGGCACAATTCCACTGGTAGATACTGTAAGGCGTCTAGCTCCGATTTGAAAATTTTCATTAAAAATTTCCATAGCTTTCAAGACATTATCTAAATTCAAAAGCGGTTCACCTTGTCCCATAAAGACTATATTTGTAACTTTTAGCCCTGTATCTCTTTGGATTGTCAACACTTGCTCAATAATTTCTTTATATGTTAAATTCCTTATAAATCCGCACTTTCCGGTTGCACAAAACGAACAATTTACGGCGCAGCCGATTTGTGAGCTTACACAAGCCGTTAAATTCGCACGATTATCAAATCTCATCAAGACAGTCTCTACACACTCTCCATCAGGATATTCTATCAAATACTTTATTGTACCGTCAGAACTTACTTGTTTCACTTTTATTTTTACATCAGTGACAAGTGAAACTTTTTTCAATTCATCTCTAAATTTTACTGACAAATCTGTCATTTCATCAATATTTTTAACAGATTTCAAATAAATCCAATTATGAATTTGACGTGCTCTGAATTTTGAGGCATGCAAATTATCTGTTATTTGTTCTATTTCAGCTAAAGACAATCCTGAAAGTATTTCCATTAGTTTATCCTTTTCTATTTTTTTTATTTTTACAGCGGGATTTTCTGTTTGTAATATTCTACAATTTCTATCATAGCATGAAGCAGCAGTGTCATATTTTCAGATTTTTCTTTCCACTTACAAAAACCGCAAGACTCAGGCAAAAGAGTCAAAGGATTATCAGGGAAATCTTGACAAATTTGAGGACGATTTTCATAATCAGAACATCTATTATCTGCTGTCAACTTTGGACAATGATAAAAATATACTTGATTTTCTTTATTTTTTTCCAAAAGCTCTATATATTCCGGATAAATTTTTCTTGCTTCTTCTTTTGATGAGTAGGGTATAAAAATACTCAAAAATTGCTTTGCAAAATTGTCACCGTTTTCAGCTCTTTTTTTTAGTTCTTCTGGAGAATACTCACTACAGGCGAGATTGCAACATGTCGCACATCCATTACAATGGTAACTTTTTCTATCTTTTAAAATCTCTTGAAATTTCAAATAAATATCCTTTGAAATATCATTTTCAAGCATATTTAAAACAGCTATTTGCCATTTTTTTCCAGAACTATCCTGCGGGAATTCCGTAAAAATATCTTCCTGCACATCTTTTGGTTTAATTTCATCAATACGCTTTTGCAATTCAGTTACTGAATAGCTGAATACTTCACGAAATTTTTCTCGTTGATGAGCTAAAATTGAATCCAAGTCTTTCATTCAACAATAATAGCACAAAATAAAATTATTCATCTCCATATAGAGTTTTATAAGTATATGCTAATTTTTGGTCAAATAAATTTTCATTCGGATCATCTAATAATACTGCATTAGCTGCATATGATGTACTATCTATGGCACCGTTTGATCTGTTATTTTCATCAAAATCCATTGCATAGTAGAATGCAGACATTTCTTTTTCAGAAATTACACCATCACCATCAATGTCCATTCTTGCAAACATTATATTATTTGAATTTTCCAAAGTTTTTGCATCCGCAGCTGAAAGACCATCATTTTGATATTTCAAAAATGCTTCTTTACTAATTGTTGCACCGCCATCACCATATTTGGAAGATATAAACTTAGTCATTGAACCACCAAGTTTTTTAAATCCGTCTTTTAGTCCTGACATCATTTGTTCATTTTCTTCCGGTGTTTTATCTTTCTTTGACATTAATGTATTTATATCATCTGAAATAACAGAAAGTTTAACATCCTGAGCCTGTCCCATTCTTGCAAATAAATCGTTTGCAACTTCACCAGTTTTTACATCGCCTTCAAGTGGAGTTTCCGCAACTATATTTGCCTCGCTTGGTGTAGATGCAGATGTTGGAACTGCTGCTTTATTGACAGTTTCAGTCTGAATATTTGCTTCTACTTGAGAAACAGATGAGGTCTCTGTTTTGTTAATTTCTGCAGGAGTCTCTGCTTTTACCTCCTCTGATTTTCCGGTCAATAGCTGTTTAATTTTGCTCAAAACACCATCATCAATTTGTATTTTTTGACCGTCATTTACTAAAAAATTAGTCTGATATGTTGATTTATCACCTATTTTATTAACATTATTAGAACCAGTAAAAATTGAAGATTTATTGTCTACCTTATTTTGTGTATTATTTTGGTCAACTAAAGTCATGACCTGCTGCCAGGTTGACAACTTGATTTTTTTACAATCCGCCTTAGACAACCCTAAATTATTTGCTATTGCTTGTGTTATTCCTTGACCATTTGAAACTGTAATATCAGCCATAGTATGACCCTCATAATTTATAGTATATATATATTAAATATTTTTTATATATAAAATTGCACAATACAAATATTAAAAAATGGGCTATAACACATACAGCCCATAGATTTAAGTATATTTGAAAGTTTTACAATTCTTTACGATTAATTGGTTATATCCCATCTTCCGCATGTACCACCCCAACGGGCGATGATATTACCTTTGATATCTTTAATTTTTTCAACATGCTGAATTTCGTCATTACCTTCTACTATTGTAATGACTTCGCAATTATTAGAACATCCGTTACATTCACAGGTAATAGAATGGAAATGCATATCACCGACTTCCCAACCTTTGAATTTAGTTTGAGCTTCTGTATACTGATGATTTTCCATAGCTAATAAGGCAGCTCCAATTGCACCCATTGTCTGGTGATTTTCAGGAACTACAACTTTATGTCCCAAAGCTTCTTCAAATGCTTTTACCATACCTTGGTTTGTCGCAACACCACCCTGGAATGTAATAATTGGCAACAATTCTTTACCCAAAGCTAAGTTTGAAAGGTAATTTCTAACTAAAGCCTGACAAAGTCCATATAATAAATCTTCAACAGGATAGCCCAATTGTTGTTTATGGATTAAATCACTTTCAGCAAATACGCCGCAACGGCCTGCAATACGCGCTGGGTTTGTTGATTTAAGAGCTGTTTCACCGAATTTTTCAATAGGCACATTCAATCTGTTTGCCTGTTGATCAAGAAAACTTCCAGTACCTGCTGCACATACCGTATTCATAGCAAAATCAGTTACAATACCATCACGTAATATAATAATTTTACTGTCCTGACCGCCTATTTCAAGAATAGTTTGTACACCCGGCACATTAATACTTGCAGCTACAGCATGCGCAGTAATTTCATTTTTGATAATATCAGCACCAACTAAAGCACCTGCAAGGTTTCTACCTGATCCTGTTGTCCCGACACCCATTACGTTGTAATCAGTCAGTTTTTTAGAATATAATTCTTTTAAACCTTTTTGTACAGCCATAACAGGCTTTCCCGCAGTTCTCAACATATAACTGTCTACATACTTGCCTTTTTCATCAACTAATGCAAGTTTTGTTGTTACTGATCCTACGTCTATCCCTAAATATACTGTTAAACTCATGTTTTCACTTCCTTTTAATTTGCTTTCAAGATAAGTCTAACACAAACAAATTACCATGGGTAATCATCTTTTATTTCCCAACCGTCTTGCATTATCTTTGCTGCACAATAATTACCTGTACCTGTATGACTGCAATCTTCATTAATTTGTTCTGTAGTTTTACCATTACCATAAGGTCTAACTATACTTTTATCAAAATACACAACAAATCCAAATATATCTTTTCCAAAAGTATTTGGAGGTTTTATTCCATTCAAATCAACATATACATATTGTTGACTATTATACCTAGCTATTATAGAAATCATATTGCCATCTTCATCATATTCTTTATCCCAAGTCATGATAAATACAAAATATGAAGTACCATCGTTTGTTGTAAAAAATAATCTTCCTTCTGTATATTTTGTATAAACACCTGTATTAACTTGAGTATAATTCATATATTTATATGGTAGATCAACGCCATAAGGTTTAAAACCTACTTTTGAAACTGTTGGACTATTGAAATAAGGTAACCAATATAATTTAAAAAAGTTCTCTGCTACATTAGGATCGACTTGCTCAGAAGTCGAAAAGTATACTGGTCCGTTATCCTCTTGTGATCTTAATACCATTTGACTTAATACTGTATATGCTTTTTTTAATTGTGTCACAGTAACTTGCTTTTTATATTTTCCAATCAAAATCGGCATTGTCATAGCTGCAACTATCCCGATTATGCCTAAGGTTATCAGTACTTCTGCCAGTGTAAATGCTCTATTTTTTACTAAAAGCCTCTCAGGAGCGTTATTTGCGGGTGCCCCCCCCCCCTAAAATTTCAATCATAGTGTGCGTTTTCATCATTTGCTCCTCTTGCGCTAGTACTATTAAAACAAAATCAGTATAATATAAATTTTACATAATTGCAAATTTATAAGCAAAGCGCCCAAACTTTCGTCTGAGCGCTTTTTTATATGAGAAATACTCATATTCCCTATATTTTTGTTAGCCTTCAGCTTCAGTTTTCACTTCAGCTTTTGAAGGAATCCTCATTGCATAGAAAGATCTGATTACGAAAATCAATGCAATAATTAAGAATATCCATCCTGCAATAGGTGCTATTTCTCTGAAGCTTGCAGAAATTGCGATTTCCATTGCAAGAAGTCCGAATAATGTTGTGAATTTGATAATCGGGTTCATTGCAACTGATGAAGTATCTTTGAAAGGATCACCTACTGTATCACCAACTACTGTTGCTTCGTGAAGCGGAGTTCCTTTTTCCGCCAAATCAACTTCTACGATTTTCTTAGCGTTATCCCAGCATCCGCCAGCGTTTGCCATAAATACAGCTTGGAATAAGCCAAATACTGCGATTGCTATTAAGTAGCTTACAAAGAATGCTACAGGTGCTGATGTCATACAGCTTGGTGCTGAAAGACATGCAAAGGCAAGTGCAAATGCAAATAGCGCAATAAAGATATTTATCATACCTTTTTGTGCATATTGTGTACAAATTTTTACAACTTCTTTTGAGTTTGCAACATTTGCACTCTTTTCATCTGCTTCACCGAGTTTGATGTTATCTTTAATGTATTCTGTTGCAGAATATGCTCCGGTTGTAACAGCCTGCATTGAAGCTCCGCTAAACCAGTAAATTACGGCTCCGCCTGCGAGGAATCCTAATAATGTATAAGGATTTAATACATTCAAAATCATTTCAGGCTCTAACCCTAGTGTTGATTTGATGACTAAGATTAAAGAAAAAATCATTGTCGTAGCACCCACAACTGCTGTCCCGATAAGTACCGGCTTTGAAGTCGCTTTAAAGGTGTTTCCTGCACCATCATTTTCTTCTAAGTATTTTTTAGCATTTTCAAAATCGGGCTTGAATCCGAAATCTTTTTCTATTTCTTCTGAGATATTTGGAATATCTTCGATTAAAGATAATTCGTAAACTGACTGAGCGTTATCTGTTACAGGACCGTAAGAGTCAACTGCAATTGTAACAGGTCCCATACCCAAGAAACCGAATGCTACAAGCCCAAAAGCAAATACTGACGGATAAATCATTAATTCTGATGGAATGAATGTTGATGCAACATAAGCTAATCCCATCAAAAGAACTATTACCATACCGATCCAGAATGCTGAGAAGTTACCTGCTACAATACCTGAAAGGATTGTTAAAGATGCACCACCTTCACGGGATGCTGTTACAACTTCTTCAGTATGTTTAGCTTTTGGTGATGTGAATATCTTTGTAAATTCAGGAATTAATGCCGCACCCAAAGTTCCGCAAGAAATTATGCAAGAAAGAATTAGCCATAAATTTCCTTCCAATCCTCCAAGAAGCCAGTGGCTTACTCCGAAAGTCATACCGATTGATAATATTGAAGTTAACCAAACAAGGTTGGTTAAAGGTTTTTCAAAGTCGAATTTTTGAGCTTTTGCTGCGTAAATTCTGTCAGCAACACCGTTAATCCAGTATGCAACAACTGAAGTTACAATCATCAAAAATCTCATTACAAAAATCCAGGTTAAAAGTTGAACTTGGTTTTCAGAACCTGCAACTGCAAGCAAGATAAATGAAACAAGAGCAACACCTGTTACACCGTAAGTTTCAAAACCGTCTGCAGTAGGCCCTACAGAATCTCCTGCGTTGTCGCCTGTGCAGTCTGCTATAACACCTGGGTTTCTCGGGTCATCTTCTTTTATACCGAATTGAATTTTCATCAAATCTGAGCCGATATCAGCAATTTTTGTGAAAATACCGCCGGCAACACGAAGTGCTGATGCGCCTAAAGATTCACCTATTGCAAATCCGATAAAGCAAGCACCTGCAATTTCTCCGGGGACAAATAATAGAATTGTCAACATCAAAATCAATTCAACTGATACAAGGCATACACCGATTGACATACCTGCCTTTAGAGGTATATTCAAAACATTTAGAGGTTGTCCTTTTAACGATGCAAATGAAGTTCTTGCATTTGCTAAAGTGTTCATTCTGATTCCGAACCAGGCAACGGCATATGAGCCTAAAATACCGATTACGGACCAGCCCAAAATAATTAAAACGTTTTTCAAAGGCATTCCCTGCAAATAGCCGAAGTAAAATGCTATACATAAACCAATAAGCACTTCTAATACAAGTAAAAACTTACCTTGTTGAATCAAGTAAGTTTTGCAGGTTTCAAAAATTGTATTTCCAACATCAGCCATTGCTGCGTGAACTTCCAATTTTTTAATTCTTAAAAATTCAATAAATCCGAATATCAAGCCGATTACCGAAATTACAATCCCTATTAAAAGAAGATTGTAACTTGAAAGGCTTGCGTCTTTAATACTCGGAACAACTAAATCAGCTTCGCTTGCAAGGGCAGGCGTTACTGTACAGAACAAGGCAGCAAAAAGAGCGGCCATTGCTCCGGATGAAAGTAATTTCTTAAACATAAACTCTCCCTCTTTAAATTAAGTCGTTTCACGCCAAATATTATAATCTAAATTAAGATTTGTGACAACTTTGTAACAATAAATCATACGCTTAGAGGGGAATTTTGTGCTAATATTTTTTTGTAAATTTGCGGGGGAAAATGAATAAAGAAAATTTGATTAAATTATCTCTAATTTCAAAAGATACTCAAGCTGATTGTCCATTTAAAGATGACGATGAAACAACTGTTATCCGTCATACCGATAATAACAAGTGGTTTGTTTTGATTTACAAGCTTGAGGGAAGATTGTGCGTAAACCTGAAGTGCAATCCTGATTTGGCGGCTGTTTTAAAGGATGAATATCCTGCGATTACAAGTGCTTGGCATATGAATAAAAAACACTGGATTAAGGTTGATGTGAATAATATTGATAAAAAAGCACTTTCAAAACTTATAAAAATAAGCTATGATTTGACAGCCTCAAAAAGAAAGGATTACAAGCTTAAATAAACATCTTCCTGCAATTTGATTTCAAATTCGCTTCCGGCAGGGATTGAAACTCTTCCTCCCTTATGACCAATTGAAAATATCGGTGAGCCTGCAAAATTCACAACGTAAGTAACAGCTCCGACAATCGTGGGGAGCGGTGAAATAATTACTCCTATCGGGTTATCAGCAAGTTTTTTAGAAGTTGCTCTTGTTTTTTGATAAAAAGCTTCACCTTTATCAATTTGGTTCATAACTCCTTTCCAATATTCACGTTTGCCTTTTATGTTATTTATAAATATTTTTTTATGATTTGCTTTTGTGACTTTGCCATGTGCTGAATAGGTACGTCCGTTAAATTTCACGCTTTCAATTCTTAATACGACAAGTCCTCCATTACCGGTAATTTGGGGAAGATGCGAGTCTTCAACAGATGCTGTAAAGACTGTTCCCGCAGGAATTGTCACGTACCTTTGGTAAACCGGAGTTAAAGAAGTGAAGCTTACTTTTGAACCTTCTTTCAGGTAATCAGATACAAGATTATTTGATTTTAAACGAAACTTTGTACCTTTTTTTATTTTTATCGCAGTAAAATCATCTTCTACAAGAGTAGTCCCTGGTAGATTTTTATTAACTTTTTTCTTAACTGGTTCAGTCACTGTCGGTGTCATTTTAGGCGGAGCAACAGTCTGAGTTGTCGTTGTCGTTGTTGATTTGGGTTGCGATGTTACTGTTTTAGTTGGAGTTACCGTTTTTGGAAGCGGGGGAAGATTTTGCTGCTCAAGTTTTGAGGGATTATAATTTTTTCTTATCTCCTCATCTATTGACATATCAAGCTGTAGTGCAAATACTGGTGATATCGTCAAATATAAAGCAAATATAGCAACAACTAATCTTTTCACAACTACCTCATAAAAATAACGTCACTTATATATTCCATAACTAGAAATATAAAAAGTGACGTTATAAAACAAACTTACTCTGCTAAAAGCTCGTTGATAGCTTTAGCAGCTTTTTTACCTGCACCCATTGCGTTAATTGCGTTAGATTCTCCAACCGGTGCAACGTCCCCGCCTGCATATACAGTAGGAATGTTTGTACAGCGAGTTTCTCCATCTACCGTAATGTATCCGCGTTTATCCGTAATAATTTCAAGTCCTTCAGCTTCAGCTGAACGTTGAATAATCGGGTTCGGTCCTGTACCAAGCGCAACAATTACTGTATCCAATTCAACGGTTTCTATTTTACCTGTTGGAACAGGTTTTCTACGTCCGCTTTCATCAGGCTCACCAAGTTCCATTACTTCTAATTCTACAGCTTTTACATAACCGTCCTGTCCAAGAATTTCTTTCGGTGCATATAAGAATTTGAATACAACACCTTCTTCTTTAGCATGACGGATTTCTTCCAATCTTGCAGGAAGTTCTTTTTCAGTACGTCTGTAGATAATATAAACTTCTTCAAAACCGACTCTGACAGCAGTTCTTGCCGCATCCATCGCAACGTTACCACCACCGAATACCGCAACTTTTTTACCAACTCTTAATGGTGTCGGACTATCTGGCTGGCCAGCTTGCATTAAGTTTACACGAGTCAAAAATTCATTTGCTGAAAATACTCCGTTAAGGTTCTCTCCAGGTACATGAAGCATTTTAGGCAAACCTGCACCTGAGCAGATAAATATTGCATCAAAACCGTCATCTTTCAACTGTTTTAATGTAATAGATTTACCAACAATTACATTTGTATGAAATTTTACACCCATAGCTTTAAGGTTTGTAATTTCTCTATCTAATACAGTTCTTGGAAGTCTGAATGGAGGAATGCCATATCTTAATACCCCGCCCAATTTGTGCAATGCTTCAAATACAACAACTTCATGACCCGCTTTTCTTAAATCAGCAGCAGCTGTAATACCTGCACATCCTGAGCCAACTACAGCAACTTTTTTGCCAGATGGTTTAATTTCAGGCATATCAGCACTTGTATTATCACCTACATATCTTTCCAAAGCACCGATTGAGACAGGAAGACCTTTAATACCTAATATACATTTACCTTCACATTGTCTTTCCTGAGGGCAAACTCTTCCGCATACTGATGGCAACATGCTTGTCTGTCTTATTATTTCTCCTGCTTTATCCAAATCACCTTCTTTTATCGCTTGAATAAACTGAGGTATTTGAATATTTACAGGACAACCTTTTACGCACTGAGGATTCTTGCAATTCAAACATCTTGATGCTTCCAGCTTTACCTGTTCAGGTGTAAGATTACTCTCTACCGGATCAAAATTTGAACGTCTTTGAATTTTATCCTGCTCAATTACTCTTTGTCTTTCTACAGCCATTTTATATCCCCTTCTTAAATAATTTACTATTAATATCAGTATTGTAATTAAAAAACGTAATCAATGCAAGAATTAATTTAAAAACTTCACAATCACTTGCAAAAAAGGCTTTTAATTGTAAAATTTCCTTATGGATATTCAATTAAAGACCTTAAAGACTTTAGAATTTGATAAAATTCAAGAAAAAATTGCTCTGTTTGCTAAAACATCTCAAAGCAAAGAGCTGTCATTGAATGCGCTAATTTATAATGAATATTCAGATATTATAAAAGCATTAAATTACACAAAAGAAGCAAAAAGTCTGCTTGATTATGCAATTGATATTCCGATAGGTTTTGTCGCTAATATAAATGAAATTCAAAATAGAGCACATATAAGCTACTTAAATGAAGAAGAACTGATTGATGTTGCTAAGACTCTGCACTCATCAAGGTTAGTCAAAAAATTTATACAAGATTATTCTGAAAACACAAAAATTCATCAACTATTACAACTTTCTCAAAATCTTTTATCAGCAAGAGATTTAGAAGATAGAATTTTCAATACTTTCGATGAAAATTTAGAAATAAAAAAAGATGCAACTCCGGAATTAAAAGGTCTATGGGCATCTCTTTTTGATAATGAAAAAAATCTCAGGAATAAAGTAAATGACCTTTTAAATTCTGCGGAATTTTCAAAACATTTGCAGGAAAATATTTACACAACAAGAGATGAAAGAGTTGTTTTTCAAGTTAAAGCGCCCTCAAAAAATAAAATAAAAGGGATTGTCCACGATGTATCAGCAACTAACAAAACATTTTATATAGAGCCTGAAGAAATTGTTCCGATAAACAACAAAATCAGAGAAGTTAAATCAGAAATTCATGTAGAAGAAGTGCGAATTTTAGTCGAATTATCATCTCTTGTGAAAGATAAGATGACAGATTTAAAAATAACCGAACGGACGTTAGCCGAAATTGATTTTCACTTTGCAAAAGCAAGATATGCAACAAGAATTGGAGCAATTGAACCTGAATTAGTCACTGATAAAAAAATTATAAGTTTTGAAAATATGCGACACCCGCTTTTAATAGGTACAGTAGACAACATAGTATCAAATGACTTTGAAATTGGAAAAGAGTATAAATCAATAATAATTACAGGCTCCAACACTGGCGGAAAAACAGTTACTATAAAAACTATCGGACTTTTTATTTTAATGACAAAAGCTGGATTTTTCCTGCCTTGTACAATGGCAAAGGTTTATCCATTCAAAAAAGTTTTTGCAGATATTGGTGATGATCAAAGTATTTTGCAAAGCTTATCAACTTTTTCATCACACATGAAAAATATCATTGAGATCACGGAAAAATCCGATGATGAAACATATGTTTTATTAGATGAAATTTGCGCAGGCACTGATCCCCAAGAGGGTTCTGTGCTTGCAAAAGTAATTTTGGAATATTTGGCTCAAAAAGGAGCTTTTTCTACGATTACAACTCACTATGGAGAATTAAAAGCTCTTGAATATTCAAATACGTATTTTAAAAACGCATCTGTCGAATTTGATTCAAATTCACTAAACCCCACATACAAACTTTTAATAGGAATCCCTGGACTAAGTAATGCAATTGCAATTTCATCCAATTTGGGACTATCGAAAGATATCACAGAAAAAGCTAAAGATATGCTTATATCTCAAAAAGATTCTTCAATTCTTGTCGTAGAGAAATTACAAGAAACACAACAAAAATTGAGTGACAATCTTAAAAATACAGAAATAGCCAAAGAAGAAGCCGATGAATTAAAAAAAGAATATGAAGAAAATTTAGAAGCCATTAAAAAAGATAAGAAAAAAACAATTAAAAACATAAAAATGAAATTTGACAGTGAAATGTTATCTGCAAGAGCTGAATTAAAAGAAATAATAGATGATATGCGAAAAGAAAAGACAGAAAAAATAGCTCGCAGATCATATTCACGTCTTACAAAACTTGAGCAGAGTTTTAAAGAAAAACTCGATAAATTTGATGAAAAAAACAAATATGCTCCCATAGATTTTGAAAAACTGAAAATCGGTGATAAATTACTTGTAAAAGATATTCACCAGACAGTAACTATCCTTTCTATGCCGGACAAAAAAGGTAAAATCCTAGTACAGATGGGAAACATAAAAACCCAAATTACAAAAGAAAAACTTGCACCTTATGATAAAAAGTATGAAAAAAAATCTTCAGGGTATACTCCTGTTAGTTTAGAAAAATTTGAACTAAAACGTACAGAACTTTCAAATCGACTTGATTTGAGAGGCAAAACCGTAGAAGATTCTCTTGATGAGTTGGAACTGTTCCTTGATCAAGCAAGTCTTGCTAATTTTTCTGAAGTATCGGTGATACATGGACATGGCACAGGGGCTTTAAAATCAGCCGTTAGAGATTTCTTAAAGACGTCACCCTATGTAAAAGAATTTCGCCCTGGAGGTGACGGCGAAGGCGGTGACGGCATTAGTGTAATTTCTCTAAGATGATTTTTAAGGAAATATTTTTTTGTATATAAATTTTTGAAATTTTGCAAAGTAAGTTGTAACTAATACAACAACTACAAAATATAAGTAAGTCATCTGCACTGGGTCAAATATAGAATATATTTTGTCCCCCCTCGTAAATACATGTGAACCTGTTATTTTTAACATTAATGGTGAATCTGCGAAATGAAATAATACCGTGGTAATCAGATACATAACAAAAAGATGATTTGCCATAATATGGTATGTAGAATTTCCAATATCCTGTATTAATTTTACATCTTTCAAATAAGGATACAAAATTTTGACAGCAAATAATGACACCCAAATTCCAGTCAAAGAAGTAAATACCGGTACAATCAACTGCTCATCAAATCTTCCCCAAACCAACACATAACTGAGCCCTATTCCATGGTAGGGGTCAAAATCTCTATTGAACAGCCACAAAAAAGACTGGAAAAAAATAATTGCGCCAAACCATTTTGGTGTAAATATATCGTGCTTATCTTTAATATGCTTCACATAATAATATCCAATATAGACAAAAAACAAAGAAAATGCCGTTCGCATAACAACTAACGCAAGCGTTGTATGAGGTATCATTTTCCATACAGGTATCGTGAAAAATCCCAAAATTAAGAAAAATATCAGAGTTATTTTTTCATTATTAATACGCCTAAAAATCCTCAATAAAAATAAAAATGCAATCATTGTCATAAACAATTGCGGAACAAACCACAAAGGCGCACATAAAAGAAGCTGATGCCCGTTTAAAAAAGGTGTTATAAAAAACGTCTTTAATGAGGGAGTATCACCCAAAAACTCACCAACTACGGGGACAAGTGCCAAAGTTATTAAAAGATACACTATTTCATAACCAAAGTAAGGTAATAATAAAGATTTAATCCTTCTTTTGAAATAAGTATATACATCATCTAAATATTTATCCTTGAAAAGCATTCCGGAAATAAAGAAAAATAAAGCAAGCTGAAAAGAATATGGCGGAAACATTCCAAAAATAGAAAATTCCAAATGTCCTGAAACGACAAGCAAAATTGCCAGCGCTTTTAGTAAAGTCATTTCTCCAGAAAAAATTTTATCCATCTCCACTCCTGAATACATCTATAGTAAATACAGCTATGATAATAATATAAAAAAAAATTAATTAATAGAATGAAATAATTTTTATGTGCTATAATAAAAAAACAACACAAAATTTAAGGAGTTTTTATAATGCAAATCGATGATATAAGAAAAGAACATGAACTAATAAATTTGTTTTGCACTTTGGCAGAAATCCCTTCTCCATCTTTAAAAGAAGAAAAAGTTATAGATTGGCTCCAAGAATATTGCAAAAAAAATTCACTTGAATGCAGACTTGATGCTTATAAAAATATAATAATAAAAGTCCCGCCAACAGACACATCAAAACCAACTTTACTTTTATCAGCACATATGGATGTAATAGGCGATGAAAGCCCAGTTGAGACTTACCTTGACGGAGATTTGATAAGAGCGAAAGGCAGAACACTTGGAGCAGATGACAAGGCAGGACTTGCCAATGCGCTTTTCTTCGCTAAAGAACTCGCAAAATCTGATATACCTCATGGAGAGTTAGAACTGGTATTTACAAGAGACGAAGAAAACGGAGCTTCAGGTATAAGAAATATTGAATTTGATAAACTGAATTCAAAATATGTACTTGTACTTGATAGTGACAGCTTAGGTCAACTAATGACATCAGGCGCAAGCTATACAACAGTAAAAATACACGTTAAAAGTTACAAAGGCGGACATTCAGGAATTGATATAGCTGATACAACAAGAGAAAATGCAGCTAAGTTAATTGCTGATATCGTAGCAAATCTTCCACAAGGAGTGTATTATTCTGAAAACGGAGAAGTTGTTACCTCATGTAATATTGGAGGAATTATTTCAGGAAATCTTAATGTAACAAATATTATAAATACAACTGCTGATGCTACATATTCAATAAGAAGTTCAAGCAGACAAATGGAAGAAGAATTAAAAGCTAGAATGATTTTTGAAATAAATGATTTTAATAATCAATATAATGGTATTGCAGAAGCTGAAATAACGTTTGCTGAACATTTGCCTCCTTTTGAGAAATCTTCTGATAATTATATACCTATTTTATTTGAAGCAGTTGCCAAAAAAGCAGGAGTAACACCTGAAATTTCATCTTTCCACGCAGGAGCTGAGACTCATATCTATGCAAACAGAACAAATTCAAAAGGTGAAAAATTCTTACCTTATCTTGTCGGACTTGCTGATGTTAATAATATGCATTCATCAGATGAGAACGTAAATTACAATTCTATTCTTAAAGGTCAAGAGTTACTAAAAGAATTTTATAAAGCGTATTCAAATTAATTGATATTATGACTATTAAAAAAAGAGCGGTTAATAACCGCTCTTTTTTTAATCTGATTTCTACAAAACCTAAATAGCTATAGTTGTAGCTTCTATTTCCAATTCAATTGGAGCTTCTTCCACAACCTCAACTTTTACTGATTTAACAGCTTCAGTTTTAACAGCCGGAGTTGAAGCTTTTGCCGGAGTGACAGGTTTTGATGCCTTTACCATTATAGGATCAGGATTTGCCTTATAATTATGATAATCCGTCATTATTTTGTTTACAAAACGTCTTGTCTCTGCATAAGGAGGTACTGCTTTGTATTTTTTTACATTGCCGGGACCTGCATTGTAAGCTGCAAGTGCAAGCTCCATTGAACCAAACATCTTATACATCATTTTGTAATACATAATACCGCCACGGATATTATCATTTAGTGAATAAGGATTCAAACCCATTCTTCTTGCTGTTGATGGCATCAACTGAAATACACCGACTGCACCATGACTGCTTCTTGCTTCATGTCTGAAACCTGACTCTGTTCTAGCAATAGACAACGCAATAGCAGGGTCTACACCCATTTCTAATGCATGTTTTACTATTGCTGCTTTCACGGTATTTACATCAGATGCGTTTGCCGGGGTACAAAAACCTATACACATCAGTGCAAGTGTGAATAGTAATAGTTTTTTCAAAATGTAATCCTCTGGTTGTAAATTGAGAATCCTTGGAAATTATTTCTACTCCCTCTCTTTTTCAAGGAATTTAACCTCCAAGAACTAAATTTATAACACTATAATATTACAAAAATTTTAAATTTCAACCCCTAAATTCAAAACGACCGCCAAAACCCTCTAATGATGCGGGGTTTACAATTGTAAAAATTACAATTATTTGTCAAGTAGCAAGTCAAATTTGTAAATTTGTAATAAACTATTTTCATGATAAAATTTACTTACAGTAGCTGGTAAAAATTAAGGAGTGAATAATGGAAAATAAAAAATTAGCAACAATCGGTGTATTTGGCGGATCAGGTTTTTATAAATTTCTTGATGATATAGAAGAAGTAAGAGTTGAGACACCATATGGAATGCCGAGCGATAACCTTTTTATCGGTAAAATCGGCCTCCATAAAGTTGCTTTCATGCCAAGACATGGCAGAAATCATACCATTTTGCCTCACCTCCTTAATTACAGAGCAAACGTATGGGCAATGAAATCTATAGGTGTAGAAAGAGTAATTTCACCTTGTGCAGCAGGCAGTTTGCAAAAACATGTTAAACCCGGAGATTTCGTAATATGTGATCAATTTGTTGATTGGACAGATGGAAGGAAATCAACATTTTTTGAAGGACCTATAGTTACACACCCATCTGCTGCTGAGACATATTGTCCTGAGTTAAGAAAACTTGCAATTGATACAGGAAAAGAGTTAGGAATTACAATTCATGAAACAGGAACTGTTGTCGTAATTAACGGACCAAGATTTTCAACTAAAGCAGAATCAAAATTTTTCACAAATCAAGGATGGGAAGTAATTAATATGACTGCATTCCCTGAAAATTATCTTGTAAAAGAGATGGATATGTGTCCTGTAAATATTTCTTTAATTACAGATTATGATGCCGGTCTTGTAGGAGACGTTCCTCCAGTATCGCATCATGAGGTGATTGAAGTATTCAATAATAATCTTTCTAACTTAAAGACATTACTCTTCAAGATGATTGAAAAAATTCCGACAGAACGAAATAATTGTAATTGTGCAAATACAAAAAAAAGCTCTCAAATGTAATTATAAATATAAAGGATTTTTATGATTAGAGGTTTAATATACGGAATTAATAATATATTTTTAATATTCTATATACTAATCATATCGCGTTTCCTTTTAAGTTGGATTCGCAGAGTTGATTGGAGTCGACAGCCATTTAAATTTATATGGCTGTCAACAGAGCCATATTTAGCGATATTCAGAAGATTTATTCCGCCAATTGGAATTATTGATATATCAGCCATGGTTGCTTTTATAGCACTTCAAGTTATTCACAACCTGCTGCTAATAATATTGGCACAATTTGTATAATATTGCTAAACTTGTAAAAAAAATGTATTTGGTATAAAATCTGTCTGTTATGAAAATTATAATTTACGGTGCGACTGATGTCGGATGTCTTCTTGCTACTGAATTTTTTGAAGACCATGACATAACAATTATTGACAAAGAAGAAAACAGAACTGATGAATTCAACAAACTTGATATAAGTTTTGTCCAAGGGAATGCCTCTGATCTTGAGGTATTAGAGTGTGCCGATATAAAAAATGCTGATATATTTATCGCATGTACCTCAATGGATGAAGCAAATATTGTTGCCTGTCTTGCCGCTAAAAGGTATGGTAAAATAAGGACCATATGTTTTGTAAGTAAAGAAGAATATAAAAACACATTAACTTATCAAAAAAGTGATGATTATTTTACGGATGTGTTTATTGATTATATTATTTGGCCTGAAGAGCTTTTGACTCAAGAAATTTTCAGGATTGTAACTGTAGCTCATGCTTTGGATGTAGAGAATTTTGCAGATGGTAAAGCTAGACTTTTGGAATACAAAGTAAAAGATAATTTTTCTATTTCAGGTAAAAAAATTAAAGATGTCGGTTTTACAAACGATACTCTTATTGTAGGCATTACACGTGACGGACAATTATCTATACCGAATGGAGAGACTGAAATTCTTAATGATGACAAACTTATTTTTATGGGAACATCTCATTCTCTTGACATTTTAGCAGGAACTTTTTTCCATGAAAAAGAGCAAGTTAAAAATGTTGCAATTATTGGCGGAGGAAACGTTGGGATGATGCTTGCTCAAAGCTTAGAGACTTTAAAAATCAAGACTAAAGTTATTGAAAAAAATCTTGAAAGATGTCAATGCCTTGCTGAAAATTTACATAATACGCTTGTAATTAATGGTGATGGTACCGATCTTAAAATGCTTGATGAAGAAGATATTGGATCTTCCGATGTAGTTATTAGTGTAACTAATAATGATGAGAGAAATTTATTATGCTCACTTCTTGCAAAACAATTAGGAGTAAAACGTGTAATAGCAAGAGTTTCTAAAGTTTTAAATATTCCTCTTTTTGAAAAAGTAGGTATTGATATTGCTATTTCACCCAAAAATTCTGCTATAAATGAAGTAAGAAATGATTTACAAGAAAATGATGTAGATATTCTTGCAACTGTCGAGCAAGGGCAGGGTGAAGTATTAGAAATAGGAGTATTACCTGATTTTAATAATAAAAAAATTATGGAATTAGAGTTTCCAAGAAACGCTATTATCGGGACGATAGCAAGAAATAATTCTGTCATAATACCTAAAGGTACGACTGAACTTAAAACAGGTGATATTTTAATCATTTTCACAAAAGCGGAAGATGCTATTGAAATTAAGAAATTTTTTAAGGTAAAATAATATGCGTTTAAATTATCTTGCAAATGCTATCGGTTTAATTTTAAAATACATAGGGTTTGTTATTTTAACTCCAATTATAATTGCAGTGATTTATAAAGATTATGTATCTATTCTACCATTTTTAACAGCAGGTGCATTTTCTATTCTAGCTGGAATTACACTCAGAAAAGTAGTTAAAAATGCATCCTTAGTCGAAAATCTTAATGATATAAAAAAATCTGAAGCACTGCTTATTGTTACAATGTCTTGGATTTTATTCGGAGTAATATCGTCATTACCATTTTTATTTTATGGATTGAACCCTATTGATGCGCTTTTTGAGTCTGTATCAGGAATCACCACAACCGGGGCTACAATTCTAACAGATTTTAATTACCCAAAGACTTTTTTCTTTTGGAGATCACTTACTCAGTGGTTAGGTGGATTAGGAATCATAGTATTGTTTATTGCTATTTTACCTCAATTTGCAGTTGCAGGCAGACAGATGTTCTTTGCTGAAGCCCCCGGACCGACAGAAGATAAAATTACGCCAAGAATTAGAAATACAGCATCAGCGTTATGGAAAATATATGCAGGGTTAACAATCATTTTAGTAATTCTTTTGCATATAGCAGGAATGCCCACATTTGATGCTGTTTGCAATGCACTATCAACACTTGCAGCAGGAGGATTCTCTCCTAATGCTCAAAGTATTGCAGGATACAATTCTTATTTAATATACTGGATTACAACGATTTTTATGTTCATCGCAGGAGCAAGTTTTATTTTACAATACAGAGTACTGACTCAAAAAAAACCTACTTTGTTATTTCAGAATGAAGAGTTTAAAACATATTTAGGAATGATATGTTTTATGGCATTATTAATAGCTATCGCTCTATTTTTCTGTGACGGATACAATATAAAAGAAGCTCTGACTCACGCTTTTTATCAGGTCATAAGCATTACAACATCAACAGGAAGTGCAAGTGTAGATTTTGCTAAATGGCATTTTATCCCGCAAGCGCTGTTATTTATAGTTATGTTTATGGGCTCTTGTGCAAGTTCTGCAGGTGGTGGTATTAAAATGATGAGATGGATTTTGGTATATAAATCTATGAAAAATTCTCTTGTCAAAATTCTTCACCCCAACGCTGTTTTGAATGTGAAAATAGATAATACAATAATCCCTCATGAAATACTAAATCAAACAGTCGTATTTGTATTTTTCTATTTTTTATGTTTTGCACTGGGTGCAGTTTTAATTACAATACTTGAACAAAATATCACAATAGGGATCACCAGTTCAATAACTGCACTTGGAAATATAGGTCCAGCATTTGGAAATGTTGTAGGCCCAATGGGTTCTTTTAATAGCCTGCACTTTTCCTCTAAGTTTATTATGATTATTGCAATGCTGGTTGGAAGATTAGAAATTATACCATTTTTAGTATTATTTCAGAAAGATTTCTGGAGTATAAAATTCCAACAAGACTAATAAGGTCTTATATATGTATAATAAAAAGCTTTATAAAAATTTGGCCTTAAAAAGAATAACGGTCTGTGGAATATATATTTAAGCATCGAAATAATATCATTCTTCAAATACCAATGGGATTTTTCTTTATCATCCAAAGCCCAAGGTGTTAATTGTAAATACTTAAAGTATGTACGTTTAGGATAACTAAATGATCCAAAATGCCATGGTTTTCTTCTTGAGACATAATGAATTATATAGGGATGAGAAGTATAACTTGATCGATTTGTAAAATTACTTGATTGTACATTCCACTTTTCATCGACCAATTTTATTTTACCTTTTAATACCTCATTAATTATTTCTTGATCACCCATTTTTATTGTTTCTATATTCTTTATGGTCCAATTTAAAAAATCATTTTCAATATTTTGTTCTCTAATTTTCATCAAATCTATAAGTAGAACTCCTGTATTTATATAAAAAGGATTTTTCTTTAACATCCTTTTATTAATATCTGAAACACCTGCTATAATATTTTGTGTTAAGTCAGTATTGAAAAATTCTTTTAGACTTTTATTAACAACAATATCGCAATCCAAATAAATTACTCTGTCAATATTATTTAATAAAGTTGCCATTTTTAGTCTGTAATATCCACATAAAGGGATATACTCATGAGTTTTTATATTTTGATAATCCTTAAACAAAGCTTTATCAACTTCAATAAAATTAATTTCACAATCTTTTATATTTTTTAACTGTAAAATTTTATTTTTGCATTCATCATTCAATGAATCTGATAATATAAAAAACGATATCTTATCATCTTCTTCAGCATTTGCTAAAACTGACGCAATTGCAACTCCTGCGTGTTTAGAATAATTTTCATCGCACGCCAAACAAATATTAATCATCAAAACTCTCCCTTAATTCCACCTATGAAAAATTACCGTATTTATCAAGCCATTTGGTAGGTTTTACATATCTGAAACCACCTTTACCCCAATAACCTTTATAAGCTTGTTCAGGTGTAGGTCTACCATGAAATACCAAAATCTTCACGCCATCCGGCTCTTTTGGAACTCTGAAAAAATTTAACGGAAAAGGCCACAGACAATGTCTTTTAAAACTAACACACCAAGACTTGTCCCAATATTTAAGAACCCCTTTTTTCTTCATTTCATAAGATAAATAAGCTTGCTCATTTCTGTAAGTATCACAAATAGAATTACCTAACTTATAAAAATTTTCTAAAACATCAGGATGTTTTCCGATTTCAAATCTAAAAACAGAAGAATTACCGATAATATCATTAGGGAAATCCCAATCTTTTACAATTAAAAAATCACCTTCAGCTTCAAAAAACGGAGTCAAATCTTCTTTAATAACAATATCTAAATCTAAAAATAACGCTGTACCTTCCAAATCATCCAATTTTTCATTAAATAAAGAAAGCTTGCGCCAACCTCTATCCGGAATAGATTTATTTTCGACAAACTCCGGCAAAGACTTTACTTCAATCCCCTTTTCCAAACCGTTACCATCATCAGTAAAACAAATAAATCTATATGGCTTACTCATATTTTTATCAACCATCTTATATAAACGGTTAACATAAGATGCTCCGAACTTATTTCCCCATTTTATACAAATAACATTCCTCATATACATTCCTCTTTTCCAGCTACTTAACCCTATTATAATATTACATAAAATACCCATATGTGCAAATTTTTATAATTTTTTCAGATATCCAAATAAATTTATTCAATATAATATTTATAAATGATTAAAATGAACAACTAATATATTAAAATCGTTAGTAACATGTAAATGTAATATTGAGGATTAATCAAAAATTGAAACTCTTTAATATAAAAATAAAGATTTTTATAATAATTACTGGCTTATCAATATCTTTTACCCCTGCTGTTTTTGCATCAGAAGTCGCTGCTGTACAAAAAGGAATGGTGCTATCTATAGATGACTGTATTGATATAGCATTAAAAAACAGTCCCTATGTAAAAAAATCAAAATATAATTATTTATTAAGTAAAACTGATGTAAGTCTTGCAAAATCAGAATTTTTTCCGACAATAGGTATTGGAACAGGCTTAAATTATAACGACAGCCATACAACACTTCGTAATACCAATAACAATTACTACAGCGCTGAAGCATCTATAAATCAATTAATATGGAATTTTGGGAAAACTAATGCAAGAATAAAAATGCAAAAATTTAACCAAATTGCAACCCAATTTAATTTTGATAATACAGTCTTATCAACAATATACACGGTTAAAAACAATTATTATGCCGTATTGGCAGCTAAAGCAGCAATGGATGTAAATAGAGCAAATGTACAAATTAATACAAGGAATTATCAACGAACAAAAGCATATTTTGATGAAGGACTTCGTTCTAAAATCGATCTTGTGAATGCTGAAGTATACTTGAGCGATTCTAAAGTATCACTTGTACAATCCGAAAAATTATATAAAAATGCTATTGTACAATTAAATAATTCAATGTATATAGCCTATGCCCCCGAATATGAAATAAAAAATACCGAAACTTTTAATTTTAAAAGAAACGAAATTCCTGTAAATTTGACTAAAATATCAGAAAAAAGAGATTTGAGTAAGTTACCTAAGACAGTTGAAGATGCAACACTTACATCATCAGTAGAAAAACTTGATGTAATAGACAGTTTTAAATTTACACCATTTCCATATACATTTGAAAAATCAGTAGAAATTGCAATTGAGAACAGACCAGATTTAAAAGCATATGAAAATACACTAAAAGCAATGAAACAATCTCTTTTATATATAAAACGACAATATTACCCCTCATTAACAGGTAGTGCAGGCTATGGATACAGAGATACAAACAGCTCAAATTCATTCACTATGGGATTATCTCTAAGCACCTCCGTTAACATTATGGGAGTAAAAAGCGAAATTGAAGCAGGAAAAATTCAAGTAGAACTAGCACAAAATGAAATTGATCTTTTAAAACAGGATATTTATTTTGAAGTCCAAGCGGCATACATTGATATGATACAATTAGAAAAACAAATCCCGTTGCTTGCAGTAAAAGTAAGACAAACATTAGAAAATTTAGAACTTGCAGATGGCAGATATTTTGTCGGAATTGGTGACTACATTGAATTACAGGATGCTAAAGTAAACTACAATAATGCACAACAAGCCTATGTAGAAGCTGTATATAACTATAATGTAGCTCGTTCAGCACTAGAACAATCTATAGCCCTTAAACCTGATGTTAAAATTGACTTAGAGGATAAAAAATAATGAATATTAAAAAACTTTTAAAAAGAAGATACATTATCACTGGTGGAGTATTTATAATATTAATTGCACTTGTTTCTGTATATATACACTTTAAAAACAAAGTCCATTATATAACACAACCACTCGAAAGATGTACTATAACAGAAATAGTCGAAGCATCAGGAACAATTAACCCTGTAAATACAGTAAGTGTCGGATCTACCGTATCAGGGCTTATAAAAGAAATTTATGTCGATTTCAACTCTGAAGTTAAAAAAGGACAGCTTATGGCACAAATTGACCCTGCAAACTTTGAAGCTACAGTACAACAAAATGAAGCCCAAATTGCAAATGCTCAAGCTAATCTTGCTAAACTTCAGGCAACAACAGAATACGATGAAAAAATGTATCAAAGGTATAAAAATCTTTATGCTAAAAACTTTGTAGCTAAAAGTGAACTTGATCAGGCTGAAAGCACCTACAAATCAGATTTAGCACAAATAAGTGCCGCGAAAGCTCAAATTGCACAGTATCAAGCCTCTTTAAAAACAGCAATGACTAATCTTGGATATACAAAAATTATTGCACCTGTTGACGGTACTGTAATTTCACGTGATATAGACTTAGGACAACCCGTTGCGGCAAGCTTTCAGGCTCCTGAACTTTTTACAATTGCACAAGACTTAACTCAAATGCAAATTGAAGTAAATGTCTCTGAAGCTGATATCGGAAAAGTTAAAGAAGGTCAAGACGTAACTTATACCCTAGACGGTTACGCTGATAATCTTTTCAAAGGTAAAGTTACACAAGTTAGACTAGCTTCAACAAACACAAGTAATGTTGTTACATACTCCGTAATAGTAGATGTAAATAATGAAGATCTTAAACTTAAACCTGGTATGACAGCAAATGTATCAATTATTACAAACAAGAGAGATAACGTACTTTGTGCTCCGAACATTGCTTTAAAATTCACACCTAACACCGATGGTACAAAATATAAAAACCAAGGTCTATGGCTTTTGGAAAAGAAAAAACCCGTAAGACATGATATTGAAATCGGAGCAAGTGATGACAACTTTACAGAAATTAAAGGTAAAGATGTAAAAGAAAAAGACATTGTAATCACAGGTATTAAAGGAAAAATATCCTCTAGCAGTAATGCCCCAAAAAGACGCGGTCCGGGAATGTTTTAAAAAAGGATAAAAATGGCACTAATTGAAGTTAAAGATGCAATAAAGACCTATCAAACAGGTGAAGACTGTTTCAATGCCCTAAATTGCGTTTCACTAAACGTTGAAGAAGGTGAATTCGTAGCAATAATGGGTGCCTCAGGCTCCGGCAAATCAACTTTTATGAATATGCTGGGTACTCTTGATAAACCTAATTCTGGAAGTTACCATCTTGACGGGATTGATATGCTTAATCTAACTCCAAATGAAGTGGCTGAAATAAGAAATATAAAAATGGGTTTCGTATTCCAAGGCTTCAATTTGATTGCAAGGACAACAGCTTTAGAAAACGTTGAATTACCAATGATTTATAAAGGAATACCCGAGGAAGAGCGAATTGAAAGAGCAAAACATGCACTAAAAATAGTTGGACTGGAAGCAAGAGAAGATCACATGCCAAACCAAATGTCAGGAGGTCAGCAGCAGCGTGTCGCAATAGCTAGAGCAATTGTAAACGATCCGCCTCTTATTCTCGCAGATGAGCCTACAGGTAATCTTGATACAAAAACAAGTATTGAGGTTATGGAATTTTTTGTAAATTTAAACGAAAAAACAGGTAAAACAATTATTTTAGTTACACATGAACCTGATATTGCAGAATATTGCAAACGTGTAGTCCGATTTAAAGATGGAAACATAATATCAGATGAGGTAAAAAAAAAATAAAATGATAGATTTTAAATCAACCTTCAAAATGGCGGTAATATCGCTAAAAATAAACAAAATGCGCTCTATGCTTACCTCATTAGGTATAATAATTGGTGTAAGTGCAGTAATCATAATGCTTGCTGTAGGCTCTGGCGCAAGCGAAAGAATTGCAAAAGATATGGAATCAATGGGAAGTAACCTGTTGATGATTCGCTCAAGCTCAGCTAACACAGGCGGTGTAAGGATGGGAGCAGGTACAAAACCCACTCTTACTCTTAAAGATGCTGAAGTGATAGAAAGCAATGCTAACGGTGTACTTGCTGTCGCTCCTTACTCAAGTCAAAGTCTGCAATTGACATACGGAAATCAAAACTGGGCATCTACTGTAGCTGGAACTACTGCATCTTATCTTTTTATCAGAAATTATGAAATAATTGACGGCAGAAATTTTATTCCCGTTGATATAAAAAACAGTACAAAAGTTGCAATTATTGGAAATACCGTAGCCACAGAGCTTTTCGGTGATATGGACCCAATTAATAAAACAATGAGAATCGGTAACGTACCATTTAAAATCATAGGACTTTTAAAACCGAAAGGTGAAAGTGGAATGGGAATGGATCAGGACGATTTGGTCTTTATACCAATTACCACAGCTCAAAAAAAGGTATTTGGTACTGATTTTCCAGGATCCGTTAAAATGATTAACGTAAAAGCAATCAGTGATGAAGCGTTACCGATAGCTGAAAGTGATATAAATGATATTCTTAGAAGACGCCATAATATAGGAAAAAATCAAGAGGATGACTTTGAAATAAGAAATTTAGCAGAAATGCAGGAGACTATAAAATCATCAGCAAAAACTATGTCACTGCTTTTAGGAGCAATAGCTTCAGTATCACTGCTTGTCGGAGGTATCGGCATTATGAATATTATGCTTGTATCAGTAACAGAAAGAACTAAAGAAATAGGCATAAGAATGGCAATAGGGGCAAAAGCATCTGATATCAGAATACAATTCTTAATAGAATCATTCCTGCTCTCTATTATCGGAGGACTTATAGGGGTTGCAGTAGGTGTATTTGGCGCAAAACTTCTACAGATATTTGCAGGGATGTCAATTTCTATATCAAGTTTTTCAATATTTTTATCACTTGGATTTTCAGGGGCTATCGGGGTAATTTTCGGATATTATCCTGCTTATAAAGCATCTCTTTTGAACCCTATTGATGCTTTAAGATATGAATAACTACTCGGCTGAGAAGATTTCTCGAATATCATCCATTGTAAGTGATTTTACAATATTTCTGTCTACTGAAATTACGCTGTCTACAAGGTTGCGTTTAACAGTTTTAAGTTTTTGGATTTTTTCCTCAACCGTATTTTTCGTAATCAATCTATATACAAATACTTTTTTAGTCTGACCTATACGGTAAGCTCTGTCTGTCGCCTGATCTTCTACAGCAGGGTTCCACCAAGGATCATAATGAATTACATAATCAGCACCTGTTAAATTCAAGCCCGTACCACCGGCTTTCAAACTGATTAAGAATATTGGAATATTACTGCTGTTAAATCTTTCTACAGCAGCTTGTCTGTCTTTTGTCTTACCTGTCAGATATTCATAATCAATACCTTCTCTTTCAAGCCAATCTTTTACGATATCAAGCATATTGACAAATTGGCTGAATAAAAGCACCCTATGACCTTCTGAGATAATTTCCTCAAGCATAACTTTAAGTTTTTCAAATTTACCAGAAGACATAATATGTTTAACATTTTCTTTATCATACAATCTCGGGTGACAGCATATTTGACGCAATCTGAGAAGTGCTGAGAATATTGATAATCTGCTCTTTTCAAGTCCGTTTTGTTCAATTGATTTAAAGAGTTCTTCTTTTGTACTATCAAGCACTTGTAAGTAGAAATCTTTTTGCTCATCGGTCAATTCGCAGTAAGCAATATTTTCAACCTTATCAGGAAGATCTTTTGCAACATCACGTTTCATACGGCGTAATATGAAAGGATAAATTTGCAATTTCAAACGTTTTTCCACCGTCTTATCTCCGCGTTCCATAATCGGGTTTACATAACGATAGTTAAATTCAGACACACTCATCAAAAATCCTGGCATCAAAAAGTCGAATACAGACCATAATTCTTCCAATTTATTTTCAATAGGAGTACCTGAAAGTGCAAGTTTATGCTCACCATTAAGTTTTTTCACTGCCTGAGCTGTTTGAGATAAAGCATTTTTTATATTTTGAGATTCATCCAAAATTATATACCTAAAATTGTATTTTTGAAGCTTTTCTATATCTCTTCTTACAAGAGCATAGCTTGTAATTACAACATCATAGCTAGGTATTTCTTTAAAGAAATTTTTTCTGTCAACTCCCGATAATTTTAAACAGCTTAGTGTCGGGGCGAACTTTTGTATTTCAGCTTCCCAGTTAAACACAACTGTTGTCGGACAAATTACTAATGTCGGCGCTGAACCGTCAACTTCTTTCGCCTTTTGAATAGCCGCAAGAGCCTGCAATGTTTTTCCAAGCCCCATATCATCAGCCAAAATTCCGTTTAATCCATACTTATACATAAACCAAAGCCAGCTGAAACCTTTGATTTGATATTCTCTGAATTCTGCATTTATATCTTTAGGCAAATCAAGTTCTTCTGTAGTTGAGAATGAGGACATCTGCTCCCAGAATTTTTTGAACTCATCACTTAATACAAGCTCTACATCTAAATTCTTTAATTCACTTATTAGACCTGCGCGATAGGTCTTTACGGTAAATTTATCATCCGCATTTCGATATACATCAAATGAGTTGAATGCTCTCATCATTGCATATATATTTTGAGCAGGGAATTCCACAAAACCAAGACTTCTTATCCTGCTGTATTTTTCTCCACTCTGAATTGTATCGTATATATCGCTAAAAGATATTATTTCATCTCCGACTTGACCATACAATGTTATATCAAAGCTGTCACTTTGTTCTTCACTAAAATCAATTTTTGCACATAGTCTGAAAGGTTCTTCCATCAATTTAAAGAAATTCATATCATCTTTTTCTTCAAATTTCCAACCTTCTCCTGCCTGTTTTATGTAATAATTATAAAAATCAATTGCATTCTCTTTTTCCAAAGCAAGGTTATTAGTCTGCATTGGTACAAATTTACAAGCAAGCAACATATGATATGCTTCAATTTCGTGCTGATAATTTCTTTTTATCCAATATACTAAATCTTCTCCTTGTTTTTTAATCGTAATATAAGGTGTTTTTTCAGCAGTCTTTGAAAACGGTACTTTAACACCATCATATTCAAATTCTAATGTTGCTTTAAGAGATTGATCATAATCTATACCCAAAGTCACAATATTTAAAGGCGGACGTTCTTCCAACATTAATTTGCTTATATTTTCAGCAATTTCCACGTCCATAATTTCTCTTAGCTGAGGTAATTCTTCGTATATAAATTTACCGCCATCAGAATCTTTCAAATCCGTAAATGTTGATTTAATAAGATTTTGAGGTAAAGCCTGCATCGCAACGTTTGTAGGAAATATAAGATTTTTATATCTGCCCCATTTTAAATGTCTTGAAAAATATCTGACTTCTTCAAAAGGTATTACATCATCTCTATCAGGTCTTATCCATTCAAGAGATAGTAATATTGCCCCTTGCGCGCCAGTATTTACAAATAATTTGAGACGCCACTCTTCATCTGTGAATTTTAAACGATCTTTTGTTTTTTCATCTAATACTTCATCAGCTTTTGAGAGTAAAGTAAACATAGGCCCAAATTTTGTAATCGGGATATCATACCACCCTGCTTTTTTGTCTTGTCTTGAAATTGTTAATAACTGCTGAAATATAGCAACTTCCACTTTTTGTGAATTATTAATCTCAAAATTTTTATCCTGCTTTTGAGCTTCTATCAAGGCTCTTAAAATCGGTTCTATTTGCCGAACAACTTTTCCTGTATCTCTTGACATCACAAGCACTGAGAAAAAATTTGCTTTTCTTTTTGGATTAAAGTGAAATATATAGTTACCTTTAGGTGGTTCTGTCAAAGCAGTATTTTCATCAGGAAAATTTGGCTCTATTCCAAATTTTGTCTCAAGCCAATCTTCATAAGCATGCTCATCTATAGCTTTTAACCCTACTGCAACAGCATGCTTACACCACTCTTCCTTCAAAGGACAATTACAGCGAGCCTCTACTTTATTCTTTTTAAATATCAAGTCCGTTTTATAAAAATCTTGGAAATTGCCTTTTACTTTGCCCATGTAAAAGTTTTTTTCAGGGTATGTATCAAATACCATATCTTTTAAATGGTATTCATATCCGCGTCTCCAGCTTCCGGCACTTGCTTTTTCTTTTATATACTTGTAATTAAATTCTTCAACACCCATTTACTTTTCGGAGTATCTCTTTCTTTTCTAAGGGTACAAACTTCGGATATAGAAATAAATCTATAAACCCTCAACAATTATATTATTACATGAAGAATAAAAAAAGCAAGCCCTTAATAATTCAACAAATACTGATGAAAAGCAAAAGCGAATAAAACACCAAAAATTGCACCCATTATAACTTCAAATGGTGTATGCCCCAAAAGCTCTTTCAATTTTCCGCCAATAGCCTGGACATCATGTTTATAAAAATCTTCCATCATGCGATTCAAACAAGCAGCCGTTTTACCTGCAGCACGTCTTACCCCTGCAGCATCGTACATTGTAATAAGAGCATACCCAAGAGCAATTGCGAAAAACATTGAATCAAACCCTTCAACCAACCCTACGGTAGTTGACAGGCTCATTACACCTGCTGAATGAGAACTGGGCATACCGCCTGTAGTAGTAAAAATTTTAAAATTTATTTTCCTAGATTGGATTGTAAATATTATAAACTTTATAACCTGAGCAAAAAAAGCTGCCAATAATCCGGATGCCAGTGCTTCATAACCGCTATTTGAAATGTTCTCTATCATTAATTCCTGCCCTCTTTAAAAACTTTGTATATCTATTCTAACATAAGAATATCTACTTGCAAATCCATTTATATAAATTCACACCACATATTTTTAACTAACAAGCTTTTATTTTGTTTAAAATAACTTCAAATATTTCCGAATTAAAATTATTTTCATTTAATATACTAGAACATTCTTCAATTAGTTTATTTAAATCAGATTTTGCTTTATCCATACCATAAAGAGATACATAGGTGAGCTTACCTGCTTCTTTATCCTTTCCCAGTGTTTTACCCATCTTGTCAAAAGTTGAGGTCTCATCAAGAATATCATCTGCAATTTGAAAAGCAATACCCATTTTTTCTGCGAATTCAGTCAATGAATTTAACTCATTTCCGCTTGCTCCACCGATTATTGCACCACAACGAACAGCCAATTTGAATAAATCAGACGTTTTATGAAGATGAATAAAATGTAAAAGCTCTGCATCTTGTTCTGTATATTTATTTTCAACATCATAAGCTTGATAAGGGCTATGGAGTTTTTCTGCTTCTATATCCATAACTTGCCCTGCAATTACACCATATGCTCCTGCAGCCTGAAAATATTCTGAGAGTATTTTCAGTATAGTTTCAGAATTCAATTTTTTAGAATGTTTTAGGATAATTTGCGGAGCATAAGTTAAAAGAGCGTCCCCTGCAAGCACTGCAATAGCTTCACCAAAAACTTTATGGTTAGTTAATTTTCCCCTTCTATAATCGTCATTATCCATACAGGGAAGATCGTCATGGATAAGAGTTTGTGCATGGAGCATTTCAATAGCGCAGGCTGTCGGCAAAACCTCATTAATATCCACACCAAATAATCTTGCACTTTCAATACACATAATCGGTCTTAATCGTTTTCCTGGAAGCATCACAGTATATTTCATAGATTTAAAAATCTTTTGCGGATAAACTACTTCCATATATTCATCAAGTTTTTGATTGACTATTTCGGTTAATTCTTCAATTTTCATCATCCAATTCCCTAACAATTTTCTGTTTTAGTGTATTTCTTGCACTTTGTCTTTTCTTTTCACTGATTTTTGCAATTTTTTTATTGTGAACATTTTTTTGAGAATGCTCAATTTTTCTTCCTTCATATTTTACACGTTCTTTATAATCTTTGGCTTCATCCACAAAAGCAAGGTAGCTTTCATACCTGCTCTCATCAATTTCTGAAATGTGAGCTAATACATTACAGCCGTCTTCGTGAATATGCAGACAATCAGCATACTTGCAATCATCTCTGTATTTTGCTATTTCGTCAAACAACAAATCAACATCAGCAGGCATTATAAAATCAAATTTTACATTGCTGAATCCAGGAGTATCAACAATCCTAGAAGTCTCATTTATCTTTATAATCTCTGAATGTCTTGTCGTATGAGTACCTCTTAGAGTCTTTTCACTTACCTGTTTTGTACGTAATTTCAACTCCGGATTTATCGAATTGATAAGACTTGATTTACCGACACCCGAATTCCCGCAAAGAACACTTGTTTTGTCTTTTAGAATCCTCTCAAATGCTTTAATGCCTTTATGTTCTGTCGCAGAAGTGTACACAATCTCATACCCAAGACTTTCATATATATCATGAATTTTGTTTTTTAACTGCTTGTCAAATTTTAAATCATTCTTATTAAAACAAAGCACAACAGGAATTTTGTAATACTTTGCAAGCGCAATATATCTGTTAAGCTGTTGAAAGCTTAAATCTGGCTCTTTCAATGCTGATACTATTATTATTTGATCAATATTTGCAACAGCAGGTCTAGATATAAAATTTTTACGGGGAATAAGGTTTTCGATATACCCCTCTCTAAATTCCACAAAATCCCCGACAAGAATTTTTTCTTTACCTTTTTTCAATACTTCTCTTACTTTGCACTCAAAAGTATCGGCTCCGTTGTCGATATAATAAAAATCAGAATGAATTTTATAAATTTGTCCTTCTGCCATAGAGTAATTTTAGCATAAAAAATTACAATTTCAGCGGATAATCTTTAGGAAATTTCCAGCCATTCATTTGTATAAGCTTAGTACAATATGCACGCTCATTTGTAACTGTTTTTTTACAGCCGATTATATCATCGCTTAATAACATTTCACGGGTTCCATCCCAGCCAGTATTCATATAGGGCTCAACACCTTTGCCATACAGCCATTTATTACTTTTATCCCAAGGTCTAAAATAGAATGTAAAATATTTAATTCCGGATACTTCCCTATTCCTATCAGTACCATTAACTGAGGATTCAATAACCTCATAATCTTTAGCTTCAGGATAAAATATCCAAGAAGATTCAGAAATTAAAACTAGACTTCCATCAGGAAAATATAACATTACTTTCCCTTCTGTGGTATTTTCATAATCAACTCTTGCCGCTTTTACAAAATCTTTCAAATATTGGTTAAACCATGGTAATGATTTTGGTGGTTTAGACATATCCTTATTTCCGTCTTCATCGGTTTCCCACCCGTTATTATTTATATCCCAGTATTTTTTGTCTCCGTTTTTAACTTCAGACATTGTAATTGCTTGGTTTATAACAGAATAAAATCTTGCTAAACGAGTCTCTATGACTTGCTTTTTATAACCTTCCATTAATATCGGGAAAGTCAACACGATTACTATTCCCAGTATTCCAAGTGTAATCAGAACTTCTGCCATTGTGAATGCCTTTTTCATACGCACCTCCGATTTATGTAAAAATGTATTGATATATTCAATATTATATTGAATATATCAATATTAATTACACAATTTGAAATACTTTGTCAATACTCTATACTTTTGTCATATGAACATATCTGATTGGAATAATGACGAAATATTGCGCCTCGTAATGGCAAAAGGACATGTAACTCAAAAAATTCTGCTTGATAAACTTGAGCAGCAAAAAGGTTGCTCAATTCCTCAAAGCACATTTTCCTGTAAAATTAAAAGAAACGGATTAAAACTTTCTGAATTTCAGGATATTTGTAATATATTAGGATACGAAATTATACTTAAACAAAAATAGCCCCTATAATAGCTTTTTGCAATGATATTTGTTAACAAGAACACTAAAATTGTTACAAATATTTGAAGTTTTCTATGTTTGTGTTAATATCAATGTACGATTAGATGATTAGACTTTAAAAAGGGGAAAAATATGATTTCAGTAAACGACTTAAAAACAGGTTTGACATTAGAACTCGATAACGGGCTATGGTCAGTTGTAGAATTTCTTCACGTTAAACCGGGCAAAGGCGCAGCATTCGTAAGAACAAAATTGAAAAACGTAGAAACTGGACAAGTTATTGAAAAAACTTTCCGCGCAGGCGAAAAAGTTGGAAAAGCGACTCTTGACAGACGTGAAATGCAATATTTATATAAAGAAGGTGCTGAATTCGTTATGATGGATAACGAAACTTATGATCAATTGCACTTATCTGAAGACCAAATCGGTGACGGTCTTAAATATTTAAAAGAAAACATGAATGTACAAGTTTTAATGCACGATTCAAGAATTATCGGTGTAGATATACCAGCACACGTTGAGTTGGAAGTAGTAGATACACCTCCTGCTGAAAAAGGAAACACTGCTCAAGGCGGTACCAAACCTGCTAAATTAGAAACAGGCGCTGTTGTAAACGTTCCTTTCTTTGTATCAAACGGAGATGTAATCAGAGTAGATACAAGATCTAATGAATACTTAGACAGAGTATAATCTTTACCAATTAATTTATTATGAAAGGTTAAAAAATGAAATTTGATATAGAATATATAGAAAAACTTGCAAAAGTATTAGCTGATGGAGCTTTAACAGAAATTTCTTTAGAAGATGGCGAACAGGCTATTACAATACGCAAGGAGGTAATTACAGCTACACCTGTTATATCAGCAGCTGCTGCTCCTGTAGCATCTTCTGCTCCAGCACCACAGGCTGCTCCTGCTCCTGCAAAAGAGGACGTAAAAAGAGGAAAACCTCTTACATCTCCGATGGTTGGAACTTTTTATAAATCACCATCTCCAGATGCAAAACCATTTGTAGAAGTAGGACAGACAGTAAAACAAGGTGATGTTGTTTGTATCGTTGAAGCAATGAAACTTATGAACGAAATTGAATCTGAATTTTCAGGTACAATCACCGAAATTTGTGTAGAAAACGGACAGCCTGTAGAATTCGGTCAGGTTTTAATGTATATAGAATAGTAAAAGAGACATCTAAGGTGAAAAGTTCATTCTTTTCACCTTTTGTTATATCTGCCGAAAAATCGGTATGAAAAAGGGATAAGTAATATGTTTAAAAAAGTATTAATAGCAAATCGCGGAGAAATTGCCGTAAGAATAATAAGAGCTTGCAGAGAAATAGGGATTCCAACCGTTGCAATTTATTCTCAAGCTGATGCTAATTCACTCCATGTGAGACTTGCAACTGAAGCTTATTGTATAGGTCCAGCACAAAGTGCAAAAAGTTATCTAAGCATTCCTGCAATAATTTCAGCGGCATTAGTATCAGGAGCTGATGCAATTCACCCGGGATACGGTTTTATGTCAGAAAGAGCCGATTTTGCTGAAATTTGCGAAAAACATGGCATAAAATTTATCGGACCTACAGCTGAAGCTATGAAAAAAATGGGAGATAAAGCTACAGCCCGCAAAACTATGATAGAAAATAATGTACCTGTAACTCCTGGTACAGGGATTTTAAAAACCCCTCAAGAAGTAAAAGAATTTGCAAAAAAAGCCGGCTATCCGATTATTCTAAAAGCCACTGCAGGTGGCGGCGGTAAGGGTATGAGAATTTGCAGATCTGATGAAGAAGTTGATGTTAATATGAGTCTATGTCAGACTGAAGCGCAAAACTTCTTTGGAAACCCTGATGTCTATGCTGAGAAGTTTTTAGAAAATCCAAGACATATTGAAGTACAAATTTTGGGAGATCAATATGGCAATGTAGTTCACTTAGGCGAACGTGACTGCTCAATCCAAAGACGTCACCAAAAATTATTGGAAGAGGCTCCATCTCCTGCAATAGATGAAGCAACAAGAAAAGAAATGGGAGCTGCAGCCGTAAGAGCAGCTAAAGCTATCAATTATGAAGGTGCTGGTACTTGTGAATTTCTGCTTGACCATGATGGAAGCTGGTATTTTATGGAAATGAATACTCGTATTCAAGTAGAGCATTGTGTAACCGAAATGATTTCAAATGTCGATTTGGTAAGAGAACAAATCATGGTAGCATCTGGTGAACCGCTTGACTTTACTCAGGATGATATAATTTTGAGAGGTCATGCTATTGAATGCCGTATAAATGCAGAAAATCCTGAAAAAGATTTCATGCCAAACCCCGGTCAAATTACAGGTTATGTAACTCCGGGCGGATTTGGAATCCGAGTAGACTCTCATGTTTATCAGGATTACAAAATCCCGCCATACTATGACAGTATGATAGGAAAACTTATTTGCTGGGGCAGAACGAGAAATGAAGCAAGACGCAGAATGTATAGAGCACTGAAAGAATATGTCATTACAGGCGTTGAAACGACAATCCCATTCCATCAGGATATAATCGAAGATCCTGCCTTTATGAGCGGAAACTTCAATACAGGCTTTATTGAAGATTTCTACAAAAGGACAGGAAAAGATAAAAAATAAATCTAAAAAAAGACCGGTTTAAAAATCGGTCTTTTTTATTACACTAAATAGCAATCAAAAATCAAAAAAATCTTTAACAGGAATTTCCAAAGCTTCTGAAATATCAATCAGCAACCCTAAACTCACACAACGTTTTGCAGTTTCAATTTTTGCAAGATGCTCGCGTGAAATATCGAGCTTTTCAACGAGCTGATTTTGAGAAAACCATTTTTCTTTTCGCTTTTAAAAATATTACATCCTAATTGTAAAATTTTTGTAGTATAATTGAGACATAATGAGCAGAATGAAATTTAGACACTATGCCAAAGAACTATTAAACATTGCCCTGCCGATTATTATGGGGAATTTGGGATTTATCCTAATCGGAGCAGGTGATGTATTGATTGCAGGCAGACATTCTACTGATACGTTAGCCGCAATTAGTATAGCTACAGCTATCACAAATTGTATCCAAACTTTCGGAATAGGTCTGATTGCTAGTGTATCTCCGCTTTTATCAAATTACAGAGGAGAAAGAAAATCTGCAAAAAAATATTTTTACCCTACAATAAGATTTTCTATGCTTCTTGGTATTATAATTATGTTTGGAGTGCTCGCTACGATACCTTTAATCGATTTAATAAAATTTGAGCCAAAACTTGTACCAATGATTAAGGAATACATGTTTGTAACTGCTTTTGCGACATTTGGCGGATACCTTCATGCTGCACTCAAAGAATTCTTACAAGCTTTCGAAATAGTTCTTGTACCGAATTTGGTTACGGTGTTTTCGGTATTTTTAAATATAGCGCTGAATATAATTTTAGTCTTCGGATTTGGTCCAATCCCCTCACTTGGGGTTTTAGGACTTGCAATTGCAAGTTTCATTGTAAGATATTTTATGGGAATATTTTTATTAATATATTGTTTTAAAATAATGAAATTCAGAGATTACAGAGAATTCGATTATTACAAAAATTTAATGAAAATTGGTATGCCCATATCAATTGCGATAATAATCGAATTTATAGCATTCAATTGTGTTGCAATAATTATGGGGAAAGTTGCAGGTATATACGCAGCTGCACAAAACCTTATATGCACAATGACAACAATTTCGTTTATGGTACCTTTTGCAATATCTAATGCAATAGCTGTAAAAGTTGGATTTGCTAACGGGGCTGAAAACTATTATGACCTTAAAAGATACTCTTTTGTCGGACTTGTTATGTCAGTCGGATTTATGCTATGCAGTTCAATTATTTTTGCAAATTACCCAAGATTTTTAACAGGATTATTTACAATAGACCAAAATTTAATAGATATATGTGTGCCAATCTTATATATAGTAGCAGCATTCCAAGTATTTGACGGATTGCAAGTTGCATTATCCGGTATTTTTAAAGGGATGAAACAAACTAACATTGTACTTATATCAAATTTTACAGCCTATTGGGTATTATTTATACCGCTCGGGTGCTATCTTGCATTTCACTATGATATGAAATTAAAAGGTTTTTGGATAGGTCTTTTAATCGCAGCAATCACATTATGTTCAATTATGCTTGCAGTCTTAACCAAAACATTAAAAAACTTAAAAACATCCAAATGTACAATCCAATCCTAAATAAAGACTGGTCAGATTAATCTTTTTATGATATAATAGCCTTGAATGGAGGAAATACAAATGCAGAGAGAACAAAGAACTTTTATCGCCGTAAAACCAGATGGTGTAAAAAGAGGTTTAGTTGGTGAGATTATCAAAAGATTTGAGACTAAAGGTTTCAAATTGATTGGTATGAAAATGCTTGATGTAACACCTGAAATGGCGGAAAAACATTACGGTGAACATAAAGGTAAACCGTTCTATCCAAGATTAATTGAATACATCCAAAGCGGACCTATTGTTGCTATGGTATGGAAAGGTTTTGACGTAATTGCAGGCTCAAGACAGCTTATGGGATCCACAAAACCCTTGGAAGCCCAAGTAGGAACAATCAGAGCTGATTTTGCACTTGTAAAAGAATACAATGTAGTCCATGGTTCTGACTGCGAAGAAAGTGCAGAAAGAGAAATTGCCATTTATTTCAAACCCGAAGAATTATGTGATGAATATGAAAATATAGCAGAAATTGTTATTGAAAAATTAGATGAAGAATAAAAAAAAGGCGTGATAACTCACGCCTTTTTTTAAAATATAGGGATATAAAATGACACATAAGCCGGAAGATGATTTTTTTAAATACGAATTGACTCATATTTGTAAACAAACAGGAGCAAGAGCTGGCGTTTTTACAACCCCGCATGGAATAATTAAAACGCCGATATTCATGCCTGTGGGTACCAATTCAGCAGTAAAGACTCTTACTTGCGACCAAATAGCAGATACCGGGGCTCAAATAATTTTGGCAAATTCCTACCATTTATATCTAAGAGCTGGCACAAAACGAATAAGAGATTTTGGCGGAATACATGGCTGGATGAATTGGCATAAGCCTGTATTAACAGATTCAGGCGGATTTCAAGTATTTTCACTTGCTCACCTAAGAAAAATTACCGAAGATGGGGTAGAATTTAGAGATCCTAAAGATGGTAAAAAACACTTTATAAATCCTGAGATATCAATGGAAATTCAACAGGATATCGGAGCTGATATAATTATGGCATTTGATGAGTGCGCTCCTTATCCTTGTGACTATGATACTGCTAAAAAAGCTATGGAAAGAACCCACCGCTGGCTTGAAAGATGTTTCAATGCTAAAACTAACCCTCGTCAAGCACTTTTTCCGATTGTACAGGGCGCTTTTTATGATGATTTGCGGAAAGAAAGTGCATCTGTAATATCATCATATGATGCCGTAGGATATGCAATAGGAGGCTTGAGTGTCGGTGAAGCAAAAGATATAATGAATCATTTTGTAAAGTTCACCGCACCTCTTTTACCGCAAAACAAACCAAGATATCTAATGGGAGTTGGGACACCTGAGGATCTTCTAGACGGTATAAAATATGGCGTAGATATGTTCGATTGTGTACTTCCGACAAGAAATGCACGTCATGGCTCATTTTTCACTTGGGAAGGTAAAAGAAATATTAAAGTCAAAGCATTCGAAGATGATCATAGCCCACTTGTAGAAGGCTGTAATTGCTATGCCTGCAAAAACCATTCGAAAGCCTATATAAGACACCTTTGGAGATGCGGAGAAAGTACCGCTGCGACTCTATTATCCATTCATAATATCCAATTTTTAGTGGAATTTTCACAAAAATGCCGCGAAGCAATTTTAAATGACAAATTTGGCAACTTTTATAACGAGTATTATCAAAATATGCTTAAATAAAACTTTTTAATTAAAAAGATTCAATTGCGGAACTTCAAGCTGTGTATTATCAGATTTTTTCTTTGTTGCTAAATTATTAGAAAAATCTTTTTGCATTTTATGCATCAAATCTTGAGATCTTTTTATTACAGAAGTCGGCAACCCTGCCATTTTGGCAACTTGAATACCATAGCTTTTGCTTGCTCCACCCTGTACAATCTTACGCAAAAATTCAATTTCTCCGTTTTCCTCTGCAATAGTAATTCTAAAATTTTTAATCTGCGGATAAGTTTTTGTCATAACATTCAATTCATGATAATGAGTTGCAAAAATACATCTGGCTTTTATTTTAGTAGCAATGAATTCAGCCACTGACCAAGCGATAGCTACACCATCATATGTACTTGTCCCACGTCCGATTTCATCTAGCAAAATAAAACTGTTTTCTGTCGCTGAATTTAGTATATATGCAGTCTCAATCATCTCTACCATAAATGTTGATTGACCAAGTGTCAAATCATCCGAAGCCCCAACTCGCGTGAAAATTTTATCAATTATACCAAGTTTTAAATAATCAGCAGGGACCCATGAACCTATTTGAGCTAATATGGCAATTAAAGCATTCTGTCTCATATATGTTGATTTACCTGCCATATTAGGACCGGTTAATATCATAAATTGCGTTTTGTCAACCGAATTGCTCTGTAACTCCAAATCATTTGCAACATATTCACCTAAAGGAAGTATTTTTTCCAACACAGGGTGTCTGCCGTTTCTCACTATGAAATCACCTGATGCATCAATTTCAGGTCTGCAATAATTATTTTCGACAGCGACTTGAGCTAAAGATGACAAAACATCAGCTGTTGCAATGCTTTCTGCTATTTCTCTGATTTTAGAAACAAACTCTTTTGAATATTCTCTAAAATCCGTAAATAACTTATATTCTAATTCTGTTGCTTTGAATCTTGCTGATAATACATCATCTTCATGTGTTTTTAACTCTTGTGTAATAAATCTTTCAGCTCCAGTAAGAGTTTGTTTCCTTATATATGTATCAGGAACCATGTTACGGTATGAATTTGTAACTTCAATAAAGTAACCGAAAACTTTATTATATCCTACTTTTAAATTTTTGATACCCGTCGCTTCTTTTTCTCGCTCTTCAAAATTCTGAAGCCAGCCTTCTCCGTTTGTCAACAAATCACGATAATAATCAAGTTCCCCTGATACACCTTCTTTTATTATTCCGCCTTCTTTTATAACCATAGGCGCATCTTCTTTTATCGTGCGATCTATTAAATCAGCAAAATCCTTTATTTCATTTGCATATTCTATAATATTTTTAAAAGGATTATTGTCCAACTCTGAAGAAATTTCTATCAAATCCGGCAGCATCTGTAAAGATGATTTTAAGCTCAAAAAATCTTTTGGATTTGCTGAATTGTTACTCAATCTTGTAGATAGTCTTTGGATATCATAGATTTTTTCTAATGCTTCAATAAGTGAAATTCTTGTAGATGATTTTTCTACAAATTCAGATACAGCATTCTGACGTTTTTCAATATCTGATATTCGTTTTAAAGGCTGACAAATCCAACTTCTTAAAAGCCTTGCTCCCATATTAGTCTTTGTCTGATCAATTGCCCATAAAAGTGACCCGTATTTATTTTTTTCACGCAAAGTTTCAACAAGCTCAAGATTCTTTCTTGTACTTGCATCCAAAATCATATATTCTGAAAGCTCATAAGATTCAATACGCTCAATTTTAGGTACATTCTCTTTCATGCTCTCCCAAATATATGCAAACAATGCTCCTGCTGCTCTAAATCCTATTTTATACTTTTCATACCCGAATGCAGTCAGTGCAGCTGTAGAAAATAGCGCTTTTAAATTAGCATCAGTCATAGAAAATTCAAATACATTTGCAGGGATTTTTGAACAATTATATACTTTTACAATTCCTTCAGGTAAATCAACTTTTTCTTCAGGTACTATTTGGAAAGGTTTTATTTCACCTCGTATTGCAGGTGCAACAATTTCCGCAGGCTGTAATCTGGCAAGCTCTGAAATCAAAAGATTTAAAGGAGCTTGGGTAACTTTAAATTCACCAGTAGAAATATCTGAATATGCAAAACCATAAATATCAGACTTTTCATCTTTGAACATTGCTGCAATATAGTTGTTTTTATTTTGTTTCAAAAAGTCACTTTCTGTAAGCGTGCCCGATGTAATAATCCTTGTCACACCTCTTTTAACAAGTCCTTTTGCAAACTTTGGATCCTCAAGCTGGTCACAGATTGCAACTTTTATATTTTTTTGAACCAACTTTTCCAAATATCCTACAACTGCCTTGACTGGAATTCCTGCTAAAGGAATCCTGCCGTATACAACACCGGCGTCTCGACCAGTGAGTGTTAACTCCAGCTCTTTAGACATTAGAATTGCATCTTCAAAAAAAGTTTCATAAAAATCACCCAGCCTATAAAGCAAAACCGCATCAGGATTTTGCCGTTTTATCTGCATATACTGCTGCATAACTGGTGTTAAATCTTCTATTTTTACATCCCATGAATTTATTTGATTGATTTCTGATTTTGACATAGCTATAATTGGATTATATCATGAAATAAGGGAAATAACACATGGGATGCTTAAAAAATATTTGCATGGCGATACTGTTAGCTCTTGCATTTATAGGTTTTATGTCCATAGGCGGCGGAAGGTTAGCTAAAGATATGCTTGATAATTTTCTTAACCCGCCTCAAAATGAGCTTGTTAAAAGAGCACAAAAAGTCGGCGATTTTTCAAAAATCAATGACGAATTTGAACTTGAACGAGCTGCAGGTATTATGGGCTATAATGGTGTCGTAGCAGAGCATAGAGCCTCCGGTCAAAAACTTATTGTAGTCGATACTAATAACAAACCTATTTTGACAAAAGAAGATATTCAATCAAATAAAATTGATGAAAAACTGAAAAGTTTAACAAGCAAAGTAAAATATCAAGCATTTCAGGTTGAAGACTTAAAAATTACCAAACGCGGGACTTTGAATTCTTATGGAAAAGATGCGCCTTATGTAAAATTTGAAGCAAAAGCCAAAAAGCTTCCGATAGGCGAAGTCGCCGGCATTATTTCCGTTACGGAAAATAAAGACGGCGAACAAAGACTTTTGGTATCAGCAAATGAGAAAAAGCGATATTCTCAATTGATATCTGATGAATTTTTCAAAGCTGTAAAATAGAAACTATTTTGGTAAGTTTTCCCAATAACGTTTGCTGTTATCATCAGGATTGATATCGTTTAAGGCATACCATGCACACCCCATACCATTACCTTTTTGTTTGGATTTTATGGAACATGGATCTCCGACCTGTGCGGACATTGCAGGTTGTCCACTCCACTTATCTTCCAACTCCTCATCAGTGTATAATTTAGACATCTTTACAGGTGATAGCATCCCATTTGTATCAACCCTAAATACAAAAATGTCATGACCTAATCTGTTCGGTTTTGCTCCTGCGCCATTGATATCTATAGTTATACTTACCTCAGCACCATTGACTACAGCCTTATAACAACTACCATCAGGTAACATATAATCAATTTTTGTTGTACCAATATCTACGTAAGCATCATCTGTATTATTATAATTTCTTATTTTTTCGTTATACACGCATTTCCCGATTACATGCAATTTGTCATTATACAATGATATAAATTCATTAGCCCTTGAATATGACTGACTTACCCTATCATATTTAGCAAACTCTGCTTTAAGATTATCAACACCAACCTCAGCTTTTACCAATGATAAAGCAGCAGAATGAACAGAATAGGCTTTTTTAAATGCCGTCTCAAGTTGTTTATAACGCCAATTGCTGATTAAAGAAGGCAATGTCATGGCCGCTACTATCCCGATTACTCCTAAAGTTATCAGAACTTCTGCTAAAGTAAAGGCACACTTTTCGTCATTCTGAGCAAAGCAAAGAATCTTCTGCTCATTCTTTTTTGAGATCAGTAGAGCTCCGCTCAATAAATGACAGGGTAAAATATGTTTTTTAAACCTCAATAATTCTAATGCAAATCCTAAAAAATTTCCTCTGAGGAGCTTATTCTCGGGTGCCCCCCCCCCCCGTTTTTCAAGTATAGTCTGCATTTCCAGCTCCTTCTCTTTTTCTATATTTACTTTTTTATTATACATTATTTTTTGCAGAATGAAAAGTACTTTTATTATTTTAAATAAATAATATTTGAAAATAAAATCAGGAAATATAAAATGTTTTCCTGATTTCAAAAATTTTAATAATTACACATTACCGGTCGAGCTGTTTTTGTCATCTTCCAACTGACGAATATCAATATTTGCATCGGACTCATCCGAGTATGTATTCATCACTGGAATATCAATTTCGACATTGACATCAGCATCAACCATTTCGATATCAGCTTTTGGAAATTCTTTCACTTTGCCATCTTCCATTTTTACAGCAACTTTTCCGCTCAAGAATTGTAGGTAGCAAACTTTTCCAAGTCCGTCTGAGGTCATAACTGTTGATCCGACCGGCGGCATACCTTTTGCTGCATCAATATAGTTTGAATATTCATAAGTAAGACAACATAACAGTCTGCCGCAAGTTCCTGAAATTTTTCCGGGTGCTATCGGCATACCTTGATCTTTTGCTAATTTTACGTTTATCGTAGCAAATTTTCTCAAAAAACTTGAACAGCAGAAAGGTCTTCCACAAATACCTGTTCCTTCCAAAATTGAAGTTTCATCTCTTACTCCAATGTGTCTTAAATCAATTCTTACTCTTGTAAAAGTTTGTGTCAAATCTTTCAACAAGGCTCTGAAATCGACTCTTTCAGGTGCCGTATAATAAAATGTGATTTTTCTTCTATCGAATGTTATACGACATTGTACCAAATTCATTACAAGTTTATGCTGCTGCACCAGAGCTTGACACTTGAAAAATGCTGTTACTTCCTCTTTTTTTATTTCATCTAATGTTTGTAAATCTCTTTGGGTTAGAGTCCTTATAACAGTCAAAGGCTCCGGTTTATTTTTGGATTTTTCCCACAATTTTGAAATTGTTGAATTGACAAGAAAAGCTTTTAGCGCTTCCTCTCCTTTATCAGTTCGCACTAATACCATTTGTCCGTCTTCAAGATTAATATTTTCAGGAACATCCAGCGGGTAAAATGTGTTTTTTATGTAATTTACAGCAAATTTCATTATACGTATCTTTCTTCTTCTTTCAATTTTCTGTTCATCAATTTTTCAAGCAAAGCTTGTGGTGTAATATCGGTATATACAGCTTCGTAAATTGCTGAAGATACGGGCACATCTATATCCAATTTTTTTGCTAATTCGCAAATAGCTTTTGATGTTTTAACACCTTCAGCGACAGAACCAAGCTCTTTTAGTATATCATCAATTTTTTTACCTTTTGCAAGCATTGATCCAACTGTATAATTTCTTGACATAGGACTTGAGCAAGTTGCTATCAAATCGCCCATGCCTGACAAGCCATACAATGTAGAAGGATTAGCTCCAAGTTGGATGCTTACTCTTACAATTTCAGCCATCCCTCTTGTCAAAAGCGATCCTGTACAATTATCACCCAATCCCATTGTCTTTGCAAATCCAGAAGCAATCGCTATTACATTTTTCAAACTACCGCCTAATTCCACACCTATTACATCTGTATTAGTGTACAATCTGAATTTTGAAGGGACTGAACATGTTTTTTGAACAAATTCTGCCGTTTTAATATCTTCACAAGCAACAGATGCAGCAGTTGGAAGTCCTGCAAGAACTTCTTTAGCCAGAGTAGGACCTGATAAAATCGCAAGTTTTTGGTCAGGAAGAACATCTTTTATTACCTCAGACATTCTCATTAGGGAAGGTAATTCTATTCCTTTTGAAGCATTTACTAAAATTTGTTCAGGTTTTATTCCTGCTTTTTTAAGATTTTCACAGACGTCTCGAGTACCAGATGTTGCAACAACATTCAATATAATATCAGCACCTGAAATCGCTTTTTCTAAATCTGATGTTATTTCAACCTTATCTTTTAATTGAACTTCAAGAGGCTTTGAAGCATGCTTATTTTTTACTAAATCTTCTGATAAATCTATAGCTCTGCCCCATACAGTCACCTCATCAAAATTGTCAGTTAATAGCCACGCTAAAGTAAGCCCCCAACATCCTGCTCCGATTACTGTTAATTTCATATATTCTTATCCTCTTTTCTATTCAATTATATACTAAACTGCTGTTGTTTTTGTATTGAGAAGCTTACGTAAAACACCTCTATGTTTTTTTAACTCTGCTCGAGCATCTTCTATACCCAATTTCATTTCCAATGTCACAATAGCAGTTTTTATTTCCCAATTACATTTTAAAAGTGCCGATAGTGCTTCACTATGCGGTACATCAGCGATTTGGGCAACAATTCTAATTGCTCTATCTTTCAATTTTTCATTGACTGCCTGCAAATCTATCATGAAGTTTTCATAGGTCTTACCTATTTTAATCATAGCACCTGTTGAGAGCATATTCAATATCATCTTTTGAGCAGTACCTGCTTTAAGACGGCTTGAGCCTGCAATTACTTCCGGACCTACTTCTGCACAGATTACAAGCCCTGCCTCATCAGCTATTCTGCCGTTTGGATTGCAAGTAATACCTATTGTCTTACAGCCTACTTCATCTGCGCGTTTTAGGACTCCTAAAAGATATTTCGGATTACCGCTTGCTGAAATTACAACAGCAACATCATCAGGTTTTAGAATTGCTGCGTCTGCATAACCAAAATCAGGATTATCTTCTGCACCTTCTATAGAATGTTTTATTGCTCCATCTCCCCCTGCTATAAATCCTGTTACCATATCTTTTGGAACACTAAATGTTGGAGGGCATTCTGAAGCATCTAAAATACCAAGACGTCCTGAAGTCCCGGCTCCGAAATAATATAATTTCCCACCTTTTAAAAATTGTTTAGCAATTAAATCAATACCCTCTGCAATATGTTCAGCTTCATCTTCCACCGCAAGAGCAACTATTTTGTCTTCATCGTTCATTTTCTTGACTATTTCTATTGTTGGAAGAATATCAATATCTTTAGTATTTTCATTTCTAAATTCTGTAATAATGTCACTCATGCGATACCTCCTTTTATAATATAAACACTAATAAAACACTTTAAATTTGTTTATTTATAGATTGTTTTTGCAAATCGTTCATTTTAGGCAGAGTTCTCACAAAAGAAAGTCTTGAATTATCAATTAGCACTTCTCTTAATCTACCTGTGCGAGGATACATTTTGTTATATATATTCTCAAAATTTTCACGTTCTGCTTTCACCATAGGATTTTTATTCAAATTTTTATAATGTAAAAACCAATTAGGATAAGTTCTTACTGGTAATCTCAACTTTTCAGTAACTACACTTGCAGCAATTGCTTTGGCAACTGAGGGGTTTTCTGCACCTTGTTTATAAAAACTAACCATATCTGACGATGCCTTACTGGATTTACTGTATGGAACAGAAAGATAAGATGCTGTTTCAAATAAATTTCTTATTGCTTTTACATTCATTACCATTTAAAAATTCACACTCCTATTGTTTCATTAAATTTGCCATTTCGATAGCTGATTTTGCAGCATCTGCACCTTTATTTCCTGATTTGGTACCTGCTCTTTCTATTGCTTGCTCAATATTATCAGTTGTCAGCACACCGAATATGACAGGAATTCCTGTTTGAAGACTTACCTGGGCTACACCTTTAGAAACTTCAGCACTCACATAATCAAAATGCGGAGTAGAACCTTTTATTACGGCACCAAGTGTTATTATTACATCATACTTGCCGCTTTTCGCAAATTTTTGAGCTGCTATCGGAATTTCAAAAGCTCCGGGAACTTTTACTAAATCTATATTATCATCAGACACACCATGGCGTTTAAGCTCATCTATTGCACCTGACAATAATTTTGAGCCTATAAAATCATTAAAACGTGATAATATTATACAAAATTTTCCATTTCCTGCTACTAATTGACCTTCATATGTTTTCATATTTTTCTCCATATGCTTTGCATTAACTAATATCCCTTTTATACATCTTAGCAAAGCTTTAAAATCTTTATGTATGCATATATTCTAACTCGTTTTTAGTTATTTTACAATAAATGGGAGAAAAATCTTATAAAAAATATATAATGCAGCCAATATTAAAAGTACACCGCTTGACTTTAGTAAAATATCAGAAATTTTATAAAAGTTTTTCCAATTTTTCAGCTTTGATGTCAAAAATCCAGCTAGTATAAGGATTATACCTTGTCCTATCGCAAACAGAAACAGCATAACAACAGACTGAGCAAGACTTGCTGATAGTGATGCAAACGCCATTATTGCAGCAAGAATCGGAGTAGAACATGGAGTTCCAGCAAGAGCGAATACTGCACCTAAAATTATCGGATATAAAAAAGTATTATGTCCCTCATTTTTGGGCATTTCTTTTATTATAACCGGCATATCAAAATCTAAAATTCCCACAAGTTTCAGCCCCATAATCATAACTATTGAAGCTAACAAAAGTCCAAAATATCCGCCGGCAAATGCTACAAAAACTTTCCCGGTTAAAGCGCAAATTATCCCTATTATTGAAAATACTATTGCGGTCCCAAGCACAAAGAAAATCATTTGTAAAAGAGTTTTACTTGATTTTTCTTTTGAATATCCGCCTATATATCCAACAATTAAAGGGATCATTGCCAAAGAGCAGGGTGATATCGAAGCGACAACTCCGCCTAAAAAAGACAGCCAAAAAAGTAATGGTAAACTCCCGCTTTGGGTAAAAAGTTCTATGTAATTTTCCATTATTTAAGTTCCTTCAGATAATTTTCCAATACGTCTTTTTCGATTGCACCTTCTACTCGTCTTACTTGCTTATTATCAGAATCTAAAAATATCATTGTAGGTACAAGTGTTATGTTATATTTTTTAATCTGATCATTTGTAAAATCACTGCCATCTTGTACTGAAATTTCAGTCAAAACTATTTTATCCTCATATTGTGGAAATACTTCTTTAAACAATTTATTCATAGTCTGACAGTCAAGACACATTGTTGAGGTGAATTTTAATACTTGAGGTTTGCCTATTGCAATACTTTCAGTTTGTTTTGTTCGCATATCTGTTTTTGCAGATGTAGAAGTTGAATTACTTAAAAACCAAAATGCGACAAGGGGAACTATAAGTACCAATGCAACTATAATAATATTTTTTTTCATAAAAACCTCTCCTTTTTGAATTCAATAATAGCATAAAACAAAAAGGATTTTTTAAAAACTCTTATCAGGCTATATTTTTATTATGCTTGCGGGGGATTTGAAACTGATTTCAACTTATCTAAAGCTCTAGCCATATTAAACATATTTGCTCCAAAATATGCCATTATACCGCCTACTGGTACTGTAAATAATGCAGTTACCCATTTTTTAGGACTTAAAAATGACAATGCTCCAAGCAGACCTACGGTAAATAATGTACCGCCAAGAACTTTTTGGGTAGTCTGCATTTTGCTTATTTGGGACATACTAGGCATTTGAATACCAACTAAGTTGTTATTTTTCGAGATATCTTGTGCTTTTTCAAATTTATCAGCTTCAGGCTGCGGCTTTATTTCAACTGCCGATTGCTCTTTTGGAATTTCATTAACAGCACCTTTGGGCTGTATATTTTCTGTATTTCCTTCTCCAAATGCTGTAATACCTAAATTTCTTACTGAATTTACTTGCATAGCAGACCTCCTTGTTCCTATTAAAACAAAACAAGAAAGTTTTTGCCATTTTTATAAAAAAATTTACAAAAATTTACTGCTTTTTTATATATCTTCAGGTATAAAAAATACAGTTTTTTCTAATAATTCTCGAGTATGCTCATAACAACAGGAGTTTTTTGTAATCAGTTGGTACTCACGTACAATATTCAACACATCATCTACAGACATTTTGATAATTCTTCTGTTTCCTTCTATTATTCTTGCCATATTTAAATCCTTTCTAAAAATATATACGGCAAAAAATTTTAAAACTTTTGCAAAATCCTTTGCTGGATTTAGAAATTGCTTTTTTTATTTGAATGAGTTTTATAATCCTGTTTTCTCGTCAAGTTTAAAGTAATCTATTAATGCTAAAATAGATATCAATTCTTCCGAAAACACCTGCAATTGTTTTGGGCTGTTGAGCGGAGTAAAAAGATTACCTATTTCAAATAAATTTTTATGTGAAGATATTGCAAACATTAAACTTTTACCATAAAACGAGCATTTAACTTTTTTTGCACCAAATGCCGTTTTTATATTGTTAAAACGCTCCATAAACGCGGGTGTTATTAAATATCTTCCTTCTACTTCATCAGAGGAATATGCTTTATATTTTTTATTAAATTCAGGATCCTCAAGTTTTATTTCATTTAGAATTTCCATATTTTTGTTAGACTTTTGTATAATTGCAAAAATTAGAAAAAGCACTATAGGAAGTCCACAATAAAAAACTAGATTCCAACTTTGCAACACAACACCTAAAATTACATTTGCAGCTAAGATTATTATTGTACTTATTGATACATAACTGTTTTTAATTTTAGAATCATTTTTTGTTGCGATAATTGTTTTATTCTTTATAGTTTTATTGGAATCGAAATTAATTATTACACCTTTAAATACCAACTCTATTCGTTTATTTTTCCCGCTCCCTGATTCATATACTAAAGTAGTCTCTGATATCCCAAATTTAACCCCTTTATAGCACCCTTCAAATGAATCATCATAAGATCTTCGATTATATACACTAAATAAATTGCTTTCAGCTAATTGATTATCAGTATTAATTAGCTTAGTTTTTTTACATTCTGCTTTTTTATTATACCAACGCATATTACCAAATGCTTCTAATATTTTTGGCATACACTCTCTTTTTAATAATTCTGCAAATTGAGTACAATCTACATATGAAATTACAGGCATTATTACAACTAATATAACCATAAATATTACATAAATATCTTGTAACGGTTTTCCACTTGCAAACCTTAGATACTGATAATAACCTAATATTATAACTACAAATAAAATAATTGCTTCTTTTATAAACAACTTTAGCAACTCAAATTGACGATCATTTTCATATTTGCACATAAGTGGTAATATATCACTATAATAAATTTTATGAAAATCTCTTCGTATATCTTCTAATGATGGCATTTCTTTAAGCATAAACACTCCAATTTTAGAAAATATTATATCAAATATTACAAATATTAAAATAATATGAATATATTAGAACACAAAAAAAGAGGAGTATTTAACTCCTCTTTTTAAAATACATATTGAAGAACAATCTATTCTTCATCATTGTTTGTATCATCTAATTGGAAATCAGGAGCTCCGAACATACCTTCAATTTCTTCTAAAATTGCAGAAGGTTTTCTTGCCTGATTTCTTTGAGCGACAGCTCGTTTTCTTGCTTCTCGTTCTTTTTCTTCATTAGCATTTGTCAAATGATGGAATCCTGTACCTGCAGGGATTAAACGTCCAATAATTACGTTTTCTTTCAATCCTCTCAACATATCTTTCTTTCCATCAACTGCAGCTTCTGTCAAGATTCTTGTTGTTTCTTGGAATGAAGCAGCTGAAATGAAGCTTTCAGTATTTAATGAAGCTTTTGTGATACCTAATAACATATATTCGCAAGTTGCAGGAGCTTTGCCTTCTTCTTCAGCCTGTTTATTGACATTTTCAAAATGCTGAATTTCAACTAACTCACCTGGTAATAATGTTGTATCACCAGCATCAACAACTTTTACTTTCTTAGTCATTTGACGAACTATAATTTCAACGTGTTTATCAGCAATTTCTACACCTTGAGATCTGTATACACGTTGTACTTCATCCACCAAATACTGCTGAGCAGCTTCCGGTCCGCAAAGTCTGATTACATCATGCGGGTTCAAAGGACCACTTGTTAAAGGCTCACCTTTTTTGATTTTCTGCTTGTCTTGAACAATTATATTAGCATCAATAGCATACTTAATTTCTGTACGTCCATTATCTGTTACTAAATATAATCTTGGCAAATCATCATCTGTTTCAATTTCAGCAACTCCGTCCATTTCAGCTAAAATTGCACAGTCTTTTGGTTTACGACCTTCTAACAGCTCTTCTACTCTCGGAAGACCTTGAACGATATCACCTGTTTTTTGTCTTTCAAATACAAGTGTTGCAATTATATCACCTCGAAGAACAAGTGCACCAGATTCTACCTGAAGCATTGTACCGGGGCTGATTAAATAAGGACGACCATTTCTGATTTTAATTTCGCCTTTATTTACAGCAACAATCTGTCCTGACACTGGTGATTTTTCTCCGTTATCTGTAATTATTGAATCAAGTTTCACAAAGTCACCTTTTTTAACTGATGCTTTACCGCTTACTTTTACTACTGTTTCATAGTTATCACAGATAATCAGTAATCTTCTTGCTTCATCATTTTCATGATTAATTGATGCTGTACCATCATTGATAGCTAGCACTTGTGTTTTTGCAACCGGAGTCTTCGGATTAATTGTCTGACCATCTTTTACTAACAATTCAGTCTGTAATGATGACATCAATTTTGAATTGCCTTCAAATTCACGGCGAACAATCAAGTTTTCAAGAACAACAATTCTTAAATTACCTTTTTCATCCAATTCCACCATACCTTTTAAGTGTGATAGATAACCTTGCATTTGAAGAACCAAACTTGTTCTTGTAATTGTTGAACCGTCTAAATTTCTTACTCTTGCACCATCTTTGTATTGAAGCTGTGTTACAGGGACGATATCAATCAAATCATCTGTTGTGTTGAATTTAATTGACACATCTTTTTGCTGTACTTCCAATACTTGAACCGGTCTGATTAAAATTTGTACAGGTTGATTAGCTATGTTATCTTCATCCAATGAAAGACTTGCATCAAGCTCTTCATCCAAATCATCAATATCAATATCATCATTTGCTGAATCCATTATAGTAACAATTGATGTTTCTTTTGCTTTGATACCTTCTGCTATCAATGTACCTTTTTTAACTACTTCACCTTCATCAACTTTCAATTCAGAAATACTTGATAAAGTATGTACTTCACCAGGTCTTACAGTAATTTCGTGAATTATATCATTGAATTCTTTAAATTCAACAATACCATCAATATGACAGTATACATCTTTTACAACTTCTGTACCTGCTGTAACGAAAGTTCCGCTATCTACCATTTTCAAAGAACTGTCTTTTGAAATTTGGTGAATTTCTTCAGGAATAAATACTACAGATCCAGGCTTTGTAATAATTTGATTTTCATCAACTTCTACATCCACATATCTGATTTCACCTGAAGATGTAACAGCACATTCATCATCTAAAAGCTCTGCTATAATCATTCCGTTTTCAACCGGAGTATCAACAGGAGCTTTTACTATATATTTTTCGCCAGTTTTGTTAACTGTCCATAGTTGTTCTTTTTTAGTTTGTTCAAATGCAGCATTTTCTGGTTGCAAAGATGCTATTACAATTGTCAATTCTTTACCTTGTACAATCTTCTTTATGTTTTTGCCTTCGAATTTGACATCTTCTATAACTAAATCTTCACCAAAGCGAACTTCTCCGCCATGTTCTGATATAGTCAAAGTTTCAGCTAACTTTTCACCTTCTGTAACTTTTTGCTCATTTTTTACAAGAACTTTTGAACCGCCTGGTAAATTATATACATCCCCGCCAAGAACCCAAATTATACCTTGTTTGTTTGTAGTTCTTGAAATATTACCCTGACGATCTTTTTTCTCATCTGCAATGAAGTCTTCATAAATAACTTCACCTGATAAATCAGATGTAATATCTTTTGTAGCTTTTTCAGTTAAACGAGAACCATCTCCTGATGATACAGGTTCATATGTTGCAAGCTTGAATCCTTTTTCTACCTGCATACCATTTTCAAAGTATACTGTAGAACCAGCTGGGATATGATATTTATCAGTACGTTTAGCACCTTTTACCTCAATATCAGCTTCATAATTTGCAACTTTTACAACATCACCATGACGTGTTCTTACTTCACGTGTTTTTACATTAGATATAACTTCACCTGCTGATTTTGCTTCTATCGCTTTCATAGCACCGGCACCTTTGAATACACCACCGGTGTGGAAAGTTCTCATTGTCAATTGAGTTCCGGGCTCACCTATTGACTGTGCGGCAATAATACCGATTGCTTCACCTATATCTACAAGCTTTTGGGTAGTCATTGCCCAGCCGTAGCATTTTTGGCAAATACCATACTCAAGTCCGCAAGTTAATCCTGAACGAACTTTTAATTCTTGAAGATTCAAGTGAGCAACTTTTTTAATATCATCACGATTCATAGTAGTACCAGATTTTACAAGCACAGTACCATCTGTATCTACTATATCTTCTGCAATTGTTCTTCCTAATAACCTATCAATCAACGGAACAATTACAGCATCTCCGTTTGTAATCGGTTTCATATTGATAGATTTTGTAGTATGGCAATCATCTGCACGAATAATTACATCTTGAGCTACGTCAACCAAACGTCTTGTCAAATATCCTGAGTCAGCTGTTTTTAACGCAGTATCTACAAGACCTTTACGTGCACCGTATGATGAAATAATGTATTCTGTAACAGAAAGACCTTCTTTAAAGTTTGATTTAATAGGCAAGTCGATAATTTGACCTTGTGCGTCTGCCATCAAACCACGCATACCAACTAATTGTGATACCTGTGATAAGTTACCTCTCGCACCGGAGAATGCCATCATATATACAGGGTTCAATTTATCAAAGTTTTCAACTACTTGTGCTGTCAATTTTTCTGTTGTCTCAGACCAAGTGTCAATAACTTTTGTATATCTTTCTACTTCTGTAATTTCACCTTTTAAATATCTGTTTGTTGATTTTTCAATTTCTTTTTCGGCTTCTTGGAGCAACTCTTTTTTAACTGATGGAACTTGCAAGTCTGCAATTGAAATTGTTGTACCTGATTTTGTTGCGTATTTATAACCCAGGTTTTTCAAACTATTTGCAAGCTCTGCGGTTTTTGCTCCGCCAAACTCAAGATAAATTTGAGATAGAAGGTTATTCAAACCTTTTTTATCCATCTGTTTATTTATATAATCAAGAGTCTTCTTTGAATTTGTATATGTTTCCATTCTATATTTCCTTTTTCTTTTTAATATAGCTTACAATATTTAACGTTTACTCTTTCATTTGATTTATGCAAGAGCTTTTCTAACAGCTTCATTGAATATGATTCTTCCAGCTGTAGTTTCTATTCTTTCACCGTGTTCATCTCTTACAACAATCTTGTCGTGTAAATCAATTACTCCAACTTCAAGAGCTGATATAGCATCCTGGAAGTTATAGAAGTATCCTTTCGGATCTGACTCCGGATTTTTCAAGATTGTCAAGTAATACATACCTAATACCATATCCTGAGTCGGTGTAATAATCGGTTTACCTGTCGCAGGAGCAAGTATGTTATTTGTTGCAAGCATCAACATACGAGCCTCTGTTTGAGCTTCTATTGAAAGCGGAACGTGTACTGCCATTTGGTCACCGTCAAAGTCAGCGTTGAATGCCGTACAAACCAACGGGTGTAATTGTATTGCACGTCCTTCTACCAATTTCGGTTCAAATGCCTGAATACCTAATCTGTGAAGAGTTGGGGCACGGTTCAATAATACCGGGTGTCCATCAATTACTTCTTCTAAAATATCCCAAACAATTGCTTCTGAACGTTCTATTTTTTTCTTAGCTGATTTTATGTTTTGAACATATCCGCGTTCGATCAATTTGTTTACAACAAAAGGCTTGAACAATTCAATTGCCATTTCTTTTGGAAGACCGCACTGATTTAAGCTCAATTGCGGACCGACTACGATTACTGAACGACCTGAGTAGTCAACACGTTTACCTAATAAGTTTTGACGGAAACGACCTTGTTTACCTTCAATAATGTTAGATAATGATTTTAGTGCTCTGTTATTAGGTCCGACTACTGTTCTACCTCGTCTGCCATTATCAATTAAAGCATCGACTGCTTCTTGAAGCATACGTTTTTCGTTTCTTACGATAATTTCAGGAGCACCCATTTCTAACAATCTTTGCAGACGGTTGTTTCTGTTGATTACTCGTCTGTATAAGTCATTCAAATCAGATGTAGCAAAACGTCCACCATCCAATTGTACCATTGGTCTTAAATCTGGAGGTGTTACTGGCAATACATCCATAATCATCCATGTCGGATCTGTCTCTGATGAAATTAAACTATCTAATAATCTCAGACGTTTAATTAATTTGCTTTTCTTTTGTACAGAATTTACAGAGCCTGCTAATTCAGTTCTTATTTCTTCTGCTAGTTCTTTTGTATTAATTTCTGATAACAATTCTTTTATTGCTTCTGCTCCGATACCTACTTTTAGTGTAGTATCTTCGTTTTCTGCAATATAATCTTCATATTCTTCTTCACCTAAAAGTTGAAGTTTTTTAAATTGGCTTTCGCCAGGATCAAGAACTACATAATTGTTGAAATAAATAACTTGTTCAAGATCTTTTAAAGTCATATCCAAAAGCAATCCAAGATATGAAGGAATACCTTTTAAGAACCAGATATGAGATACCGGTGCTGCTAATTTGATATGTCCCATTCTTTGACGTCTTACTTTTGAATCGGTAACTTCTACACCGCAGCGCTCGCATATAATACCTTTATGACGAACTCTTTTATACTTACCGCAATAGCATTCCCAGTCTTTTGATGGTCCGAAAATTCTTTCACAGAATAAACCGTCTCGTTCAGGTTTTAATGTACGGTAGTTGATTGTTTCAGGTTTAGTAACCTCACCGTAGGACCATTTTAAAATCCTTTCCGGTGACGCTATACTGATTCGTATATAGTCAAAATAATCAATACTTGTTGACATTTATAATTTCTCCTTTTGTGATGCAACTTTCTTTAAAAGTTGCCTTTTTACTTTCTTTTATTTTGTATTGGGGGAATATGATCCCCCATTTATTACAAAATTATAAATCACCGAATGTAGTTGGTGTTTCAAAGAAGTTGATATTTAACAACTCTGAATCTATATCTGACAGTGTCCTTTTTGGAGCTGATTTTCTCAAATCATCCATATCTGTCATCAAATCAACTTCTGCACCATCTTTTTTAGCAACTCTTATGTCCAAGCCGATAGATTGCAATTCTCGAACAAGTACTTTGAATGACTCTGGAATACCCGGACGAGGAATGTTATCGCCTTTTACAATCGCTTCATAAGCTCTGTTTCTGCCGTTTACATCATCAGATTTAATTGTCAGCATTTCTTGTAATGTATATGCAGCACCATAAGCCTCAAGTGCCCAAACTTCCATCTCACCGAATCTTTGACCGCCGAACTGAGCTTTTCCGCCTAATGGCTGTTGTGTAACTAATGAGTATGGACCGGTTGACCTTGCGTGGATTTTGTCATCTACCAAGTGAACAAGTTTAAGTATATATGAAAGTCCGACTGCTACAGGTTCATCAAACTGTTCACCTGTACGTCCGTCTATCAATCTTACTTTTCCGTCTTCGGTTACCCAATCACAACCGGATTCTTTTATACCTTTTAAAAGTTCCTGTTTAGTTGCGATTTCAGATTTATTATCACCGTACATTTCATCAAATGAAGGTGCTTCATAGTGGTTACCTGTCAAATATGCGGCTAAACCTAGCAATAATTCATAAGTTTGGCCTACATTCATACGAGATGGTACACCAAGCGGATTCAATACTATATCTACCGGTGTTCCGTCTGGCATAAACGGCATATCTTCTTTTGGTAATATTCTTGATACGATACCTTTATTACCATGACGTCCTGATAATTTATCACCCACTGATACCTTACGTTTTTGAGCTATATATACTCTAATTACAGTATTTGCACCCGGTGGTAATTCATCACCTTTTTCTCTATCAAATACTTTTACGTCAAGTACCCTTCCGCCTTCACCATGAGGAACTCTTAGTGAGTTATCTTTTACATCACGTGCTTTTTCTGCGAAAATTGCTCTTAACAATTTTTCTTCTGGCGGGTGTTCTGATTCACCTTTCGGTGTTACTTTACCTACCAAAATATCATCGGCATAAACTCTTGCACCTATACGTACAATTCCTCGTTCATCCAAGTGTCTAAGTGCATCTTCTGAAACGTTCGGAATTTCTCGAGTAATTTCTTCAGGTCCGAGTTTTGTCTGACGTGCATCTATTTCTAATTTTTCAATGTGTACTGATGTGAATATATCATCGTGTACGCATCTTTCTGATAACAATATAGCATCCTCATAGTTGTAACCTTCCCAAGGCATATACGCAACAATTACGTTTTTACCTAATGAAAGCTCTCCACCATTTGTAGATGCGCCATCTGCTATTACATCACCTGCTTTTACTTTATCTCCTTCATTTACGATAGGTTTTTGGTTTATACAGGTATCTTGGTTACTTCTCAAGTATTTCATTAATTGATATACATGAGGTTTATTACTTTTATCTCTGATTACAATTTCTTCACCGACTACTCGTTCTACAACACCGTCTACATCAGATACTACAACCATACCTGAGTCTTTTGCAGCACGTGCTTCTAAGCCTGTTCCAACTACTGGTCTTTGGGTAATCAAAAGAGGTACTGCCTGACGTTGCATGTTTGATCCCATCAAAGCTCGGTTAGCATCATCGTGTTCAATAAACGGAATTAATGATGTCGCAACAGAGATTACCTGAATCGGAGATACACCGACATAGTCTACTTTCTTTGATTCACCCATTGTGAATTCTGATCTATAACGTACCGGGACATATTCTGCTTTGATACTTCTATCAGGATTCAACTGAATATCAGCAGGTGCTACACGGAAGTTTTCGTCTTCATCTGCTGTCAAGTAGTGAACTTCATCTGTTACAACGCCGTCTTTAACTACGAAGAAAGGTGTTTCTACAAAACCATAGTCATTTACTTTTGCGTGTGTTGCTAATGAACCTATCAAACCTGCGTTCGGACCTTCAGGAGTTTCTATCGGACATATACGTCCATAGTGTGAAGGGTGAATATCACGAACTGCAAATCCAGCACGTTCTCTCATCAAACCGCCAGGTCCTAATGCTGAAATACGTCTTTTGTGTGTTAATTCAGCCAATGGGTTTGTCTGATCCATAAACTGTGATAACTGTGAACTTCCGAAGAACTCTTTTAATGAAGCTACCAATGGCTTTGTATTTAACAAGTTCAAAGGTGTCAACGTTTCAGAATCTTGAAGAGTCATTCTTTCTTTTACAATTCTTTCGATTCTTGAAAGCCCTACTCTGAATTGGTTCTGAAGAAGCTCTCCCACTGAGCGGATTCTTCTGTTACCCAAGTGGTCGATATCATCAACTGTTCCTTCATCATATGTTAAGTTAATCAAATATTCGATTGATGCTACGATATCTTGAACTGTTAATGTTCTTTGGTTTTTCGGTATGTTCAAGTTTAATTTTTTATTTAATTTATAACGACCTACACGACCGATATCATATTTCTTTTCATCAAAGAAACGAGCTTCCAAAATTTGGCGTCCGCCCTGTGGTGATGCAGGATCGCCAGGTCTTAGTTTCCTATAAACTTCAATTAAAGCATCATCGGTTGTTTCAGCGGTATCCTTGTCTAATGTTTTCTTTAAGAATTCAAAGTGAGTAAATAATGATTCCATTTCAGAAACTGTGATACCCATAGCTTTCAGTAATGTTGTAGCTAGGATTTTTCTATTTTTGTCGATTTTAACGTAAATTAAATCGTTAGAATCAGTTTCTATTTTCAACCAAGCACCGCGGTTTGGTATCATGGTTGCATTGTATAAACGTTTTCCGGCTGGGGAAATTTCACGTTTGAAGTATACGCCAGGTGATCTTACGATTTGAGATACGATTACACGTTCTGCACCGTTTACGATGAATGTACCTTTGTCGGTCATTGTCGGAATATCACCGATATATACTTCCTGTTCTTTAATTTCACCGCTGTCACGGTTTACTAATCTGATCATAACACGCAATTGTTTTGCATATGTCGCGTCATGTATTCTTGCTTCTTCTACTGTATACTTTGCATTATCAAAAGTATAGTTTGGTAAGAAATGCAATTCCAATCGACCTGTATAATCTTTAATCGGAGAGAATGAAAGTAATTCTTCTTTCAGACCTTCTTTTAAAAACCATTCAAACGATTTTTTTTGCACTTCAATAAGATCCGGTAAATCATCCAATCGAGTATGTGGTATACCCATTGGTGTTACTCTTTTTGCATATTTTGTCTTAGACATCAATTCACCTCATTAATAATGGTGTACGTACTACAAAAAATAATTTTTACTATCTAACTTAAGGCTGTAAACCTTTTACCTGTCTACTTTCGAGACTGATAAACTTTTATATGTAATTCGGGGAATTTTCATATGGGCACAACTCTCCCGACTTTAATTTTTCATGTTACTTTATCGTAATACATCAATTTTTTTAGTCAAGAAATTTTGAACGCTTTTTAAATTTCATCTTAAATTTTCTTTACATTATGTTATAAACTAATAGGTTATGGGCATAAACTTTCTTTTTATCTGGCATTTAGCGATTTTTTATTTCTTATTTGAATTTTGCTCATTACCTGCCAAAACTTGCATATATCAAAACTTTCTGCTATATTTTCATAAAAAGGTAATTTATGAAAAAAAGCATTTTATCATTTAGTATTATTTTTACATTTTTATTTGCATCTTTTGTTGTCAATGAAGCTTATGGTATAAGCTGGAATGAGCTTAGTCAGAATGAAAGAAATTTCTTTATCCAAAAAAACATTGATAATATTAATTCTGCAGCTCCTATTGATATTTCAGACAAAGCTTTAGAGAAGATTTTCAAGCTAAATAATACAAGAGACCCAAATTATAAAAAGCATAAAAAAGGTGAAACTTCAATTGATGGAGTAAAAATTCAACAGGAAAGCTGGAACTATTTAATTCCTGGCCCTCATCAACTCGGTAAACGAGGAGCATCAATGCCGATTAATTCAGGGTATTCACTAACTTCTGACAATATTACTCTTAATTTTAACAAAAGTGGGAATTTAACTAAAATTACAACATATCAAAAGATTTCTTCTGACAATTTACTAAAAAAAGAATATAATAAATACAGACAATTACAAAAGGGTATATTATACACAAAAGATTATCAAATATTCTTTGACAGCAAAATGAATATCGAAAAAATACAAGATAATAACAAGCTTTATAATATTAATGGGAAACAGCTCAATTAGCAGGGAGAAAGTTTATGAAAAGAATTTGCACCATTTTATTTATATTTTTAGGATTATTTTCAAATTGCACATTTGCTCAAGAAAATAATGAAACTATCACCCTACAAGGAAAGACCGAATTTAACTGGCTTGATATGTCTCAAATTGAACGAGACACTATAATTCAAAATTACAAGAATATAATTTTTGATGAAGATACCGTATACAAATACAAAAGAAAAGAGTTTAAAAATCTATATAAAGATTTTGTAAAAGACAGAGATGTACAATATCATTATTATGAGGCAAAAGAAGGAATCACAGAGACAAAAGAATATAGACTCAGCGCTTTTTTCAGCGGTAAAATTTTAATAAGTTATGCAATCCAATACAAGAAAAATCCAAGAACTGTATATTATTATGATGCTTTGGGGCATTTAAAATATGTTGATATGCTTTCTGAAAATTATCCGAATTTTCCTTATTGGTCAAAACAGTATAAAATTAACGGAAAAATGATAAGTGCAATTTATTTTGTATCACATGATATGCAATATATGTATAAGCCTGATGGAGAATTTCAAGGTGTCTGGTTTATGGATAAAAGATATGACCGACACGCAAAACAGGATTTGACAAGGACAAATTGGTAAAATGAAAAAATATTTAGTAATTTTATCTTGTTTAACTTTAATATTTGTTTTAAGTCCTGAATCTATTGCAGGTGTCAGAGTCCAGAAAGACTACCGCTTCACTACTCAACAGGACAGAAACAAAAGGATTGAGGTATACCATGAATACCTTGAAAAAACAGGTATTTTTGATGAATCTCATCACAAATATAAAACAGATTTCAAAGAATTTCAAAAAGATGAGAACTATCAGGAAAATTTAAAACATGTAAAACATGGTAAAGAACTTTCTAAATCAGGATATAGAGTTAAAGGAAATTACTACCAGATGGCAGATAAAATTCTTGCTAATTATTCTGTTATTTACGACAATGATCCATATACTGAATATGTATACAATACTTTCGGAAAACTTTACCAGGTAATAATTTTAACAGGAGATGATAATGTCCTGCCATATTACAAAGCAGTATATGCCTTCAACGGATATCTGCAAAAAGTCCATTTCTTTGCAGTAGATGGATATGAATACATATTTCTTGCAAACGGTGATCTGCAAGGTGTAGTTGTCGATAACAAGCTATATAACCAAGTAGGCAGACCTGTTAAAGTATGGCTTTTGTAATTTAAAAAGCCTCATTTACTGAGGCTTTACTATTGATATTACATAATTATCATTAAAGTATTTATTTGCAACTTCTATTATATCAGATTCTGTCACTGAATTAATCAGCCTTATATATTCATCTTTATAAGAATAACCTCGACCTGATATTTCATACCAGCCTATACTGGAAGCTTTTTCAAGATTAGTTTCGAGCGAAATAATGTAATTCCCGATTAATTTATCTTTTGCTTCCTGAAGTTCTTTACTTGTTATGAATTCTTTTTTAAGTCTAAAAACTTCTTTTAGCAAAAGACTTTTTGCTTTTTCCATTGATTGCGGATTAGTGCCGATATAGACTACAAATGACCCTTTCAATACATTAGGTCCGTAGCCGGAGCCTAATTGATAAGCAAGTCCTTCTTGATCTCTGATATTTTTAAATAATCTTGAGCTCATGCCGGATCCCAAAAGAGAATCTATCACCTGCAAAGCTGCATAATCTTTTTTATTATCGACTCCTGGCACTTGCCAAGCTATAAAAATCCAATCAGTCTTTGTATCGGGCATAACTTTAGTAATATCTTTTTGTGATGTTAAACGATTAATTAACTGTGAATAGTTAGCATAGTTAAAAGTCTCACCTTTTTTATTTTCAAATATCTTCGTAAAATCATTTATTACTTTTTCACTATCTACATTCCCGTTAACAGAAATTACGACATTTTGCGGGGCGAAAATTTTATTATAATAATCTACAATTTCTTCATGCCCGATTTTAGGATATGTCTTTTCAAAAATTTTGCTAGTATATGAATATGGTGAACCTTCAAAAATTAAAGATTTGTAATTTTCTATTGCTACTTGAAGAGGAATATCTCTATTGCGTTTTATTTTGTTCAACTTTTCATTGCGAGCTTTCTCTATTTCATAGTCATCAAACGTTGCGTTATTAATCACTTCATTAAGAATTTCTATCGTTTTTTCATATTCAGGTTTTGTCGTAAGTACATTTACAGTAAAAGCATCTGCTCTGACTGACGGTTCTATTTTTATTCCGTTATCTTCTAAAACTTTTGCAAGCTCAATTGATGAGTATTTTCTGGTGCCTTTCATCATTACATCAGATGTCATAACTGAAGTCCCTGGGATTTTATCCAAAAAAGTTCCGCCTTTTGCCCAAATACTGATAGCTATAATTTCATTGACATCATTGGGAGTTAATAAAAGATTTGCACCATTTGATAGCTGATATTTTTTGGTACCGAGAGCTTCACTCACTAATACAGCCGGATTCACTTCTTTTGTCGGAAGATTAGCTGATATCTCAACTTCTTTACTGTTTTCAGGCAAAACTATTGAAACAGCCGATTTGTCTTTTCCCAAATATTTATTTGCAACCCTTTTTACATCAGCCAACGTTACTTTTTTAATATTGTCAATATAATTTTTGTAATAGTTTATGTCATCAGTTATTACCATTGTATACCCGATTTCTTGTGCAATATTAGAAATAGACTCTCTGCTGTAATAAGTATCACGTTCGATAATATTTTTAGCAAGTTCTACCTGCTGAGAAGTTACGCCATTTTTTTGTATATTTTCAATTTCTTCAAAAACTGCATTTTCAAGTTTTGTAAGATTTTCTGGAACAAAATTAGCAGAAATGTAAAAAATTCCATCATCTTTGAATCCAGCATTTGATGCACCTATTGAAAAAGCTAACTGTTGTTGATCTTTTATATTTCTGTAAAATACAGAAGATCTTCCATCTCCTAAAATTGTAGACAAAACATCCAAAGCATATGTATCATTGTTAGTTGCTTTCACACCTCTGAATCCTATCAGCATATATCCAGACTGGGTAGCAAGGTAATCTATCTTTCTTTTTTGCTCGGTTAATTGTTTTTCTTGAGCAAAATTTTCTTTTACAACTTTTTTCTGCTCACAATTGAAATATTTTTTTATAAGTTCTAAAGTCTTTTGTGTATCTACATCACCTACTACTATTGTCACCATATTTGAAGGAACATAAAACTGATTATAATAATTTAAAATTTCATCACGATGAATTGTACTTATTATATCTCTTGTACCTATAACTTGACGTTTATATGGATGTGTCGTGTATAACATTGAAACTAAATTATCATATACAACACTTTGAGGCTCAGTCTCATCTTTTGCAATTTCTTCAATTACAACTTTTCTTTCTTTTTCCAGTTCCTTTCTTGGGATTAGAGGATGCAAAAGCATATCAGCATGCAATTCAAGCGCTAAATCAAAATAATTAGATGGGATAGTTATATAATAATGAGTAAAATCCTTACTTGTAGCAGCATTTGTGATAGCTCCTTTAGTCTCTAAGATTTTATCGAATTCCCCGGGGGCATGATTAGTAGAACCTTTAAAAAACAAATGTTCCAAAAAATGAGATACCCCATTATTTTTATCATTTTCATTTATTGATCCTGTTTTAATCCAGGTATCGACCGTAACAATAGGATTTGAATGGACTTCTTTAATAATTACTGTCTGCCCGTTCTCCAAATTATATATAGTCGCTTCATTTGCAAAAACAGAACAGCCCATTATCATTGCAAAAAAAACAATTAGTATTTTTTTCATCATATACCCCTCTCAACAATTTTCTAAATTTTACTGATATTATAACATAAATTATTTTTATCAAAAAAGTAGCCGGGTAATTACCATTTCATAGCTTTTTTAAAAACTAAATACCCCGTACCTATTGCAGCTGCAAAAATAGTCATAAAAACAGATAAAGGAGTCTTTCTTTTATTTTCAAATTTTTGAGATTTTTCTGTTTGATAAATATCTTTTTCCAATTGCTTAAACTGCCTGTCAGCCTCTGAATGCGAATATAAGACAGGTTTATGTAACTCATTTGGAGGATAAAGTACTCCTACATGCAAAGAATGATTATTTAAAAGATTATTATTTTCTACACCGCTTACCATATATATATAAAAACACGAACCTGATAAAAATTGCTATTTTTGTAATTTTTTGTATATTTTTTATTTTTTTAGATTGACAATTTATTAAAAAAAATATAAAATGAGAATTATTATCAATTATGGTGAATAAAGTGAATTATTCAAAGCAAAGAGAAATAATATTAGATACACTGAAGGAAAATGTTGTCCACCCGACAGCAGAATATCTTTATGAAAAAATCAAATCAAAAGATCCAAAAATCAGTTTAGCAACCTTATACAGAAATCTTAATCAACTTACGCAAAACGGTATAATTAAAAAAATTGACGGGCTTGAAACTTCATCACATTTTGATCACAATACTCATAAACATTACCATTTTATATGTTCAAAATGCAATAGAGTATTCGATATAAGTGCAGATGTAGCACCTGATTTGATAGAAAAAACAGAAAACTCAACAGGCTTTGAAATACAAAGTCATGATATTGTCTTTACAGGAATTTGTAAAGAATGTAAAAATAAACAGTAAAGGAGAAAAAGATGGAAAAATTTGTATGTACAGTATGCGGCTATGTATATGACCCTGCAGAAAATGACAATGTGGCTTTTCAAGACTTACCAGATGATTACACATGTCCTTTATGCAATGTTGGAAAAGATATGTTTGAAAAAGAATAGTAAATAAAAAAAGGAGGGAATTATGCCCGATTTAAAAGGAACAAGAACTGAACAAAACCTAAAAACAGCACTTGCCGGTGAATCCGAAGCAAGAAATAAATACACTTACTATGCATCTCAAGCTAAAAAAGAAGGCTATGTTCAGATAAGCAGAATTTTTGAAGAGACTGCAAATAACGAAAAAGAACACGCAAAATTGTGGTTTAAAGCATTACATGGAGATAAAATTCCTGATACTCTTACCAATCTGCAAGATGCAGCAGAAGGCGAAAATTACGAATGGACCGATATGTATGCAAGATTTGCAAAAGAAGCTAAAGAAGAAGGATTTGATAATCTTTCAGTTCTATTTGAAATGGTAGGAAAAATAGAAAAAGAACATGAAGAAAGATACAGAAAACTTTTAGATGCTGTTAAAAATGGAACAGTCTTTGAAAAATCTGAAAATGTAACTTGGGAATGCGGAAACTGCGGACACGTTACAGAAGGAGAAAAAGCTCCCCAAATATGTCCGGTATGTAAACACCCGCAAGCTTACTTTTTTATTAAAGCTAAAAACTACTAATATAAAAAAGGCTTTGTATTTGTACAAAGCCTTTTTTATGTGGTAATATATAAATAAAAAAAGTAAGGGGGATAAATTGGACATAAAAGGAACTGAAACAGAAAAAAATCTACAAAAAGCTTTTGAATTTGTGGCAAAACGAAGAACTGAATATGAAATATATTCTCATATCGCTGAACTTCAAGGAGAAGAAGATCTTTGCAGATTGTTAAACTTATTTGCAGACATGGAAAAAGAACACGCAAAATTATGGTACAAATGGATAAACGATGCACAAAACCCTGACTTAGTTTCTTGTCTTGAGACCGCTTACAATCAGGAAAAAGAAGAAGTCGAAGGCAAATACGAAGAATATGCACAAAAAGCTAAAGAGGAAGGATTTGAACATATTTCAGGGCTTTTGAAAAACATTGAAAATATTGAAATTATCCACTTAGAAAGACTTAAAAAAGCTATATGGAAACTGAAAGATAATGTCGAACCAAATTATGATGGGACTTTTAATTGGACATGTTCTGTATGCGGAAGCATTTTCAGACAAGTTGAAGAACCGGATTTTTGTCCGCTTTGCGTAAAAGAAAATGTATTCTTTTACAAAAAGCCAAATGATTATAAATAGATAAGGAGAAATTCTAAAATGAAATTTCAAGAAATTAAAAATAACATTTACTACTGTGGTCTAAATGATTGTGACCGAAGAATTTTTGATGAATTAATTCCATTAGAACATGGAACAAGCTATAATTCATATTTGGTAAAGGGTTCTGAAAAAACAGCTTTGATTGATACAATGTACCCGCCAAAGACAACTGAATACCTAAAAAGATTATCCGAAAATCAAATCGGAAAAATTGATTATATAATAGCAAACCATGGAGAACAGGATCATTCAGGATCTATTCCTGCATTATTAGAAAAATACCCTAACGCAATAGTAATAACAAACCCTAAATGTGCAGAAAATATAAGAAATATGCTTCATGTTCCATCTGAAAAAATAAGAGAAATTTCTGATGGTGAAGAAATTTCTCTAGGTGATAAAACTTTAAAATTCATTTTTGCCCCTGGAGTTCATTGGCCCGATACAATGTTCACTTATATAAAAGAAGATAATGTTATTTGTACCTGCGACTTTTTAGGTGCACACTATACATTTAATGATGTATTTGCAGTTGAATCTGAAGCTTTATATAAAAGTGCCAAAAGATATTACGCTGAAATTATGATGCCATTCAGAATGATGTGCAAAAGATACACCCAAATGATAAAAGATATGAATGTCGATATGATTTTACCAAGTCATGGGCCTGTGCATAAAAACCCATCTTATATACTTGATGCTTATACAGATTGGACTTCAGACAATCCGAAAAATCTTGTTGTACTTCCTTATGTATCAATGTATAACAGCACAAAAGAAATGATTGACAAACTATCATCAGATCTTGAAAAAGCAGGAATAGACACTTTCAAATTTGATATCGTAGATGATGACTTGGGTGATCTTGCAATGGCTTTAGTAGATGCGGCAACAATCATAATGGGGACATCAATGGTACTTGCAGGACCTCATCCGATGGCTGTAAATGTAGCATATCTAGCAGCAGTTCTAAGACCAAAAGCAAAATTTGCATCAATAATCGGTTCCTACGGTTGGGGAGGAAAGCTTTTTGATGTAATTATCAATATGCTGGCACCTTTAAAATTAGACTTAATTGAGCCTATACAAATCAAAGGAAAACCTACTGAAGATGATTTCAAAAAAGTGGATGAGATGGCAAAAATAATCATTGAAAAGCATAAATCCATCGGTCTTTTATAAAATAAAAAAAAGCGGGTATAAATCCCGCTTTTTTGTGTAAACTATATATAAATTTTTATTACATTATAAAATCAAAACTGCCAATATTATCTTTTTTATACTTTAATAAGAATGTAAAAGTTTTTAAGGGATTGATTATTTTATGAAAGTTGATAAAACTAACAATTTATCAGTTTATCAGAAAAAAAGAATTAGCTATACACTAGCTGGAATTAGCACAGGTGCAATAATTGGGGGCACTTTCGGATATCTGCAAAAACCTTGGATTAAAAATGACAATATTACAGATACTTTTGCCAGTAATATAGATAAAGAGGTCAATAAACAAGAATTAAAAGCTATGGAGACCTATACCAAAGAGCTTATTAAAGTTTTTCAAACAGGTTTCATTGATGATATATCAGAAGATACAATGAGTGAGTTTAAAGGTATGGAAAAGAGTCCTAAAAGAACTATAAGAGCTAGAGCAAAAGAATTACTTGATCACTTTTGCAATATATCTGATACCGATAATTATAAAGACATAGTCAAGTCACTCAAAGAATTTGTACCTAAAAGCTCATATGAGCAAAAACTTAAAAAAATCAAAGAATTAAAAGCTTTAAAAATAACTGATAATATTTCAGTTGATGAAATTGTAGAGTTCTATGACAAGAAAATTCCTAATTTATATTTGCAATTAGATGAAGGAGAATCACACAGAGAATTTATAGAAAATAAAATAAAGGTAAACGGGAAACATAAAGTAATTGAAGATTTAAAACTTGAAATCAAGGACCAAATTGAAGACTATGAAGAAGCAATCGATTTTCATAAAGAAAAAATTAACTCAAAAATAAACTTCACTACAAAAAAAATAAAAAAAATAGAAGGAATTACAGATCCTGATGAAAAAATATTGTACAACGCAATCAAAACAACCATAAAGGATATGGATATAAAAAATTCAAGCAAATATGCTGGCATAGGCGCTTTACTATTAGGTTTTGCCGGCTTTGGAATTTCTTTTTTAAAAAACAAAACAGAAATAAATTAATTTTATCAATTAAAAAAATGCGCCATTTAAAATGGCGCATTTTTATTGGAATTCCACAACTATGCTTTTACAAGCTCTTTAGCAAATGAGTCTGATTTCCGAGCACTGATTTCATTTTCAATATTTGAAATGAATTCATCAACACTCATAACTCCGACCTGCCCAATACCACGAGCTCTTACAGCAACTGAATTTGCTTCAATTTCTTTGTCACCAATTACGCAGACATAAGGGATTTTCTTATCTTGCAATGACTCTCTGATTTTATAATTCATACTCTCAGATCTGTCATCCAATCTCACTCTTATACCAGCTGCACGCATTTTCTTGTAGACTTCTTCTGCGAAATCAGCATGTTTTTCATTAGAAATAGGAACAATCGCAACCTGAGTCGGTGCAAGCCAAGTCGGGAAAGCACCTGCATAATGTTCTATCAAAATACCATGGAACCGTTCCATAGAACCGAAAATTACTCTGTGAAGCATAACAGGAGTTTTCATTGAACCGTCTTTGTCCTGGTATTTGATATCAAATCTTTCAGGCAAGTTAAAGTCAAGCTGAATAGTTGCACATTGCCAAGTTCTGCCGATTGCGTCTTTGATTTTGAAGTCGATTTTCGGACCGTAAAATGCCCCGTCGCCTTCATTAATTTCATACTTCATACCGCGTCTGTCCATGGCTTCTTTTAAACCGGCTTCCGCTCTGTCCCAGTTTTCAATTTCACCGACAAAACTTTCAGGACGTGTTGAAAGTTCAACCTCAAAAGTCATATTGAACAGCGCCATTGAATCTGCAACAAAATCAATAATTTCATTGATTTCATCAACAAGCTGCTCCGGCGTACAGAATACGTGGGCATCATCTTGAGTGAAACCTTGAACACGTGTTAAGCCTGACAGCGCACCTGATTTTTCTTTTCTGTAAACAGTACCGAGTTCTGCCATTCTCAAAGGCAAAGATCTGTATGAATATCTGTTTGCCTGATAAATCAATATATGGAACGGGCAGTTCATCGGTTTTAAGACGAATTGTTCATCTGAATCTTCATCTTTTTGAATAAAGAACATATTATCGCGATAATGGTCTGCGTGGCCTGAGATTTCCCACAATTTTGATTTTGCAATATGCGGAGTGTTAACGATTACATAACCGCGTTTTCTGTGTTCCGTTCTCCAGTAATTTTCAATTTCTTCACGGACAATTGCAAGATTCGGATGCCACAAAACGAGCCCGCCGCCCAATTCATCTCTGGTTGAGAACAAATCAAGCTGGGTTCCGAGTTTTCTGTGGTCGCGTTTTTCAGCTTCTTCCAAAAATGTCAAATAAGCCTGTAAATCTTCTTTATTCCAATATGCAGTCGCATAAATTCTTTGAAGCATTTTATTTTTTTCATTACCTCTCCAATATGCACCTGCAACTTTCAATAATTTAATAGCATTAGCCTTTATAAAAGATGTATTTGGAATATGAGGTCCGGCACAAAGGTCATTAAATAAAACATTACCATCTTTATCCTTTGTCAAATACAAAGTCGGATTATCATTTCTGTGTTCTTCAAGTAACTCGGCTTTATAAATTTCACCCTCAGCTTTAAATTCTGCAATTTGCTTGTCTACATCAGGAATTACATATTTTTCAAAAGAAAGATTTTGTTTAATAATATTTTTCATTTCCTCTTCGATTTTGACAAGGTCTTCTTCTGTAAAAGCATACCCATCTGTCATATCAAAATCATAATAAAAACCGCTGTCCGTTGCAGGTCCTATAGCTAACTTTGCTTTAGGGAAAAGCTTTTGAACAGCTTGTGCCATGATGTGAGAACAAGAGTGTCTCAAAGTGTGTAAAGTTTCGTTGTTTTTTTCCATTTTCTTATCCTTTCTATTTCAATCGATAACCCTCGAAAGAAATTTATGGGGTGGATCCCCCAAACTAACTACAATAAAGATTTTACTACTTTAAAAAATTATTACAACAATAAAACTTAAAGAAAATTCTTTACAAAAAGTAACAGGAGATAATAACAGTCTTTATTTTTGTAGTAGAATGTGTATTAATATTGTTATTATCCAAAAGTTTTGGAGAAATGAAAAGAGGTTTTAAATGAATACAGCAACAGTGGTAGGCAGAGTCGGAAGAGATGCTGAAATCAGATATTTTGAATCAGGTAAAGTAAAAGCTCAATTTTCCCTTGCGGTAAACAGATGGGACTCAAAAACAAAATCTGAAGTCACAGATTGGTTTAATATTGATGTATGGGATAAATTAGCTGAATTTGCCGGTGAATATGTAAAAAAAGGTATTCAAGTTGTCGTAGACGGAAGAATTAGCCAAAACAAATGGACTGATAAAGCTACAGGTAATGAGAGAGAATCTTTCTTTGTCATTGCTAACAGTATACGATTACTCGGCTCAAAAAGAGATGCTGAAGTTTTATGATTATAAATTCTAACATAGCAGGAATTATTGCTGACGATTTGACAGGCGCGAATGATACAGCACTTCAGTTTCATTTGCACGGCGCAAATACACAGATATTATTGAATTATGAAGCTGAGCCTTTAAATATAAAAAGTACACAAACATGGGCTTTTTCAACAGAATCCAGAAATGTTGACCCTGAAACGGCTTATCATTCGGTAAAGAATGCGACTCAAATCTTGTTAGATAAAGTAAATCCTGACTATTTTTACAAAAAGATAGATTCTACAGTAAGGGGAAATATTGCAATAGAAGTGCTTGCAATGATTGAAGTCCTTCAATGGGATGCTGCCGTAATAATACCGGCTTTTCCATCTGAAGGTAGAGTAACAATAGGTGGTTACCATCTTTTAAGAGGTATTCCGATAGAAAGAACCGAAATGGCAAGGGATCCATACTCCCCAATAAGAGAATCCCACTTACCTACTCTTTTGAAAAGCCAGCTTGATGAAAGCTATGAGCATCTTGTCGGAGCTATTGAATTAAAGACTGTAATGAAAGGTGCTGGTCCTATTTTAATGAAATTAAACGAATTGATTAAAGCAGGCAAAAAACTTATTGTCGTAGATGCCGTATCTACAACAGATATTGAACAAGTTATCCTTGCAACAAATAAATCTGAATATAATATTTTGCCAACAGGGACTGCTGCAACAGCTCAAGTTTTAAGTGATATATGGTACTCAGACTTAGAGCCTACTCAAATTAACAAAACAATACCTGAATTGCCAAAGCTTGTAGTTTCAGGAAGTGCAACCGAAATAACAGCAAAACAGATTAAACGACTTGAAGAAAGTGATGAATTTGAAAATATGCTTTTTATTGATGTTGACCTAAAAAGTATTATCAGCTGGGAATTTAATGAAATTACAGAAAGAATTATAAATAATCTTGTACAAAACAATATCGTAATAGTTCATACATCAAATATAATAATGGATTTTGATGGTTTTTCAGAGGAATTACTAAACGCAGAATTAACAAAATCAAGTTTAGCCTGCCTAATAACAGACTATCTTGCTGAACTAACCAAACAGGTGACAGAAAAAAGAGAAGCTATTTTGATATTATTAGGTGGAGAAACAGCTTATAAATGCTGTGAGGCAATCGGAGCAACCCAATTACAGCTTATTGATGAAGTTGCACCAGCAATAGCTCTATCTCTGGATCATAATGCTCAATGGATTATTACAAAATCTGGCAATCTTGGCGGAATTAACACATTGATAGATATATTGAAATACTTTGAACATCACGAGTAAAATTGTTTAAAAATTAAAAAATTTGGGAAATATATATAAACGATTTTGAAATATTGGAGAGTTTATGAATAAAATTGTGATAACAACTGGAGATCCTAACGGTATCGGAGCTGAGGTTACAATAAAAGCATTAAATAAACTTCAACCTGAAAAAGAGAAAATTGCCATCATATCAAATAAAAAAATACTTGATTTTTACGGCAAACTAGATATTGACTATGAAATAATAGAAATTCCGTTTGAAAATGAAATTACGCCTGGTAAAGCGACACCTGAAAGCGGTGAATTTTCATACCAATGTATTATGAAAGCAATTGAACTGAAACCTGAAGCTATAGTCACAGCTCCAATTGCCAAAAATGCACTATATATGGCAGGACATGAATTTAACGGACATACTGAAATTTTCCAAAAATTCTTGGCTCATGACGGGCAAAAAGCTGAAATGCTTTTTGTAGCAAAAGATTTTCATGTACTGCTTTTGACAAGACACTGTGCTTTAAAAGAAATCTCTTTTGATAAAGATACACTGATTGAAAAAATATCTAAACTTCAAGAATTTTTTAATACAAAACTAGGAATTGCATCGCCAAAATTTGCACTTTGCGGATTTAATCCACATTCAGGTGAAGATGGCATTTTAGGCCACGAAGAAATAGAAATCCTTAATCCCGCTGTAAAAGTACTCAGAGCTAAAGGGGTTAATATAACATACCCGCTTCCTGCTGATACTTTATTTGTAGATGCAGCTAAATGTTATTATTCAGATAAAAAAATCCCTTATGATTGCTATATAGCTAACTACCATGACCAAGGATTAATTCCTATAAAAACTGTAGCCGGTGACGAGACTGTAAATATGACAATAGGTCTCGATATTATAAGAACATCCCCAGGACATGGCACAGCTTTTGATATAGCTGGTAAAAACATAGCAAGAGAAGATGGAATGATTGCTGCTATTAGTAAATTATTATAATTATTACTATCACAAAAAAAAAAGACCTCTTTAAAAAGAGGTCTTTTTTTTAATTTAAATTTATACAGCTAATTGCTTTTTATTTTTATCATTCCAAAAATCAACAAGCATTGAGCAGAAGAATATTGATGAATAAGTACCTATCACAATACCTAAAATCATAGCTAATACAAAATCTCTTGTTGTCACACCACCCCACAAATATAGAGCTAAAAGTGTAATTAATGTCGTCAATGATGTATTGATACTTCTTGTCAAAGTCTGATTTACAGAAGCATCAACAATATCTCCGAATGACATTTTCTTTGAATAATATCTTAAATTTTCACGAATTCTGTCAAACACAACAATTGTATCGTGTACAGAAAATCCTATAACAGTTAATATAGCTGTTATGAAAAGTCCGTCAATTTGGACATTGTATACAAGACCTAAAATTGAAAATACTCCGCATACAAATATAACATCATGCAAAACCCCTAATATTGCAGCTAGCGCATAATCAAATCTAAATCTAAATGACAAATAAGCAACAATTCCTAAAAATGCAAGAGTCAATGCAATTAATGAATTTTTAAACAATTCTTTTCCCATTGTCGGTCCTACTGAGCTGACTGACATTAATTCAGGATTTTTATACTGATCTGACATAACTAACATAATAGTCTCACCGTCATTTGAATCTTTGTCAATAAATTTTGTTCTTACTGAAATTATTGATTGAATTTCTGATTTTGTATTTTTTTGCTGGTCGTTATTAACATTCAAAATTTGTAAGTAAGGATTTTCAATACCTTTATCTTCCAATTTTTCTCTTATTTGAGTAAGATCTTTATTTGTAACTTTTTCTTCTATACCATATTGTAAAATTGTACCACCTGTATAATCAATACCGACTTTCATCGGAGCATGGTTTTGATATGTCACTGATGAATATATCATAGCGATTATACCCGGCACTAAAAGGATAGTCGTTAAAGCCATCCACCACCATCTGTATTTTACAACATGTACTAAATGTTTTCTGCCTGTATTTAACATTTTTATTTACCTTTCTATAATTGCCTTAACTTGACTAATCCAATATACCAAAACGTGCTTTTTCTCTTTGTGTTTCAGCAGCTTGATAACTTGCTCCGATTTCTTCTTTTTTCAATCCGAATAATCCAGGATGTTTCAATTCTCCTGTTCCGAAAATCAGATGCATAAAGTTCTTTGTAACTGTAATAGCTGAGAACATTGAAACTATAACACCTAAAGCAAGAGTAAGGGCAAACCCTTTAACAACACTTGTACCAAGAAGGTAAAGAATTACACAAGTGATAATAGTTGTCATATTTGAATCAAAAATACTTGTGAATGCTCTGTCAAAACCTGAATTTATCGCTGTAAATAAATTTCTTCCGGCTCTCAATTCTTCTTTAGTTCTTTCAAAAATAAGAATATTAGCATCAACCGCCATACCTATTGAAAGAATAAAACCTGCAATACCAGCTAGTGTTAAAGTCACTGGAATTGTCTTGAACAAAGCAAATAATATCAAACTGTAAATAATTAAAGCAATATCAGCAATAAGTCCTGGCACATGGTAGAACGCAATCATAAATACCATAACCGCAGCTAACCCGATAATTCCTGCTTTTTTAGAAGCTGCAATACTGTCAGCACCCAAAGTAGGTCCGACTGTATTTTCTTCAACAATTTCAGCAGGCACTGGGAGCGCACCGGCATTTAATAAATCAACCATTCTTTGAGCTTCATCATAAGCAAAACCACTGTCCCCGCCCGAAATTTGAGCATTACCGCCATAAATTGGTTCTCTTATAACTGGAGCTGACTGCAATTCACCGTCAAAGAATATTGCCATTTGCTGATTAACAAGAGCTTCAGTCAATTCTGCAAATTTTTTAGCACCTTCTGAGTTAAATTCCAAAGATACAACCCACTGTCCTGATGAATCGGTTGTCAATTGAGATTTTGATAAATCTTTACCAGTCAAGCCTGTAGGCTCCCAGGTTACTATACCTTTTTCGACTTTACCTGGCTTTTTAAACTCCAATTGTGCAGTTTCTCCAATAAAAGCTTTTGCTTCTTTTAAATCAGTCACTGCCGGGATTTCAACTAATAATCTTTTATCTCCGACCTGTTGTACAACAGTTTCTGCAACACCGAGTTTATTTACCCTTTGCTCAATCGCAAATTGTAAATGACTCATAGTCTCAGGAGTGATTTCTTTTACCTGATCAGTTGTTTGAGCTTCAAGGACTAATCTTGAGCCTCCTACTAAATCAAGTCCTAATTTTGTGGGTTTCAAAAGTATCACAGCAATTGATGCTATCACAATTGCTACAATTACCCAGAACATAATAATTTTGTTTTTCACTTTTTTATTCCTCTTTAATGTCTCTTATATTTCATATCTTATTTCAAAAAATAAAACTTTGTCACAGCCCTAGTCGGCTAATTCAGCTTTTACATTCTCAAAAACTTTAAATAATTCTTCTTTTTGAGTATCATCCAACTCCACAAGCGGACGTCTTACATAATCATTAATAAGCCCCATATGAGCAAGTAAAGCTTTTACAGGCACAGGATTCGGAGCCATAAATAACTTTTTGAATATCGGGAACAAAGTTTTATGCATATTTTTAGCAGCTTGTACTTCACCTGTTTTGAAATTTCTAATCATTGATTTTAACTCAACACCGAAAACATGTGATGCAACTGAAATAACCCCATGCACTCCCAACGAAAGCATAGGAAGTGTAAGACTGTCATCACCTGAATATATTGCAAAATCAGAAGGACACTGTAACTTTAATTCAGAAATTGCATCCATATCAGGAAAACTCTGTTTTAAAGCTACAATATTCTGATATTTTTCAGCCAAATATGCCACAGTCTCAGGTAACATATTAACGCCGGTCCTTGAAGGAATATTATACAAAATAACCGGCAAATCAGAAGCCTCAGCAACAGCTGAAAAATGCTCAATCATACCTTTTTGAGAAGGCTTGTTATAATATGGAACAACTGATAAAATAGCATCCACTTCTTCTTTTTTAGCAAGCTTTGTCATTTTAACAGCAGTCTCAGTAGAATTTGAGCCTGCACCGAAAATAACTTTTGCCTTGTTTGCAACAGCTCGTTTAACTGTACTTAACAACTCAATTTCTTCTTCATGTGTCAAAGTTGGACTTTCACCGGTTGTACCTGCAACTAAAACAGCCTCACTCCCATTATTTATTAAATATTTTGCGAGATCCTCAGCTTTATTGTAATCAACTCTTCTGCTTGCATCCATAGGAGTTACCATAGCTGTAAGAACTTCACCGGCGTCATATCTTAATGCCATATAAACCTCTTTTCTCTTTTTTACAATATCCCTACTATAATTAGAGTATATTACAAAAGTATAAAAATGTTTAAATTATTAAGATATTTAATTTCTTTTTGTCTAAAAAAAATAATTTATGATAACATTTTAATTATGAACTGGAAAGATCTAAGCAAAAAAAGAAAAGCATATATACTTGCTTTACTGACTGTTATAGGTATTTTGGTATGGGCCTTTGTATCGGCTGGAATAATAACTCACAATTTCAACAGAAGTCAACTAGCAAGCAGTGAAGATAAGCAAGAAGCCTTAATTAACGGACTTATTCTAACTGAAACTAAAGAGTCAGAAAAATACTGGGAAATTTACGGAGAAACAGGTCATTACGACAGCACAAATGAAGTTGCAATGCTTGATAACGTAATAGGAAATTTTTATGACAGTAATAACGAAGTATCTATGAGCTTTGAATCTTCGCATGGAACATACAATTCTAAGAAAAATGAAATAATTTTATATGAAAATACGAAAATTGTTATAAAAGACGGTACTTGTCTTTTTGCAAACCGACTTACCTGGGCTGGTTCACAAAATCCTGTAAAAGCAAGAGGGAATGTCCGAATTATAAGAAATAATGAATTCTATGCAACTGCAGAAGAAGTTGAAATAAGTCCTGATTACAGCTCATTTAAAATTATTGGACATGCAGTTTCTAAAATTTATGATACCAAGGAGAACAAATGAAAAAGATATTAACAGTTTTAATGAGTATATTCTTACTTGCAGGTCTTGCATCACAAGCTGCTGATTTAGTAATTGAATCAAAAACACAAACCTTTAACGAAGGTGACAGCAAGATAAAATTTAACGGAGATGTAAAAGTATCTGTAGGTGATTTAAGAATTGAAGGACAAAAAGCCGATGTAAATGTAACAAAAGACCAAAAATTAGATACAGCTACTTTTTATGATAAGCCATATGCTTATGAGACAAAGAAAAATAAAAAACGAGAAGTAAAAGCTAATATTCTAAAATTATCCCTTATCACGAAAGTAATAAGAGCTGAGGGAGATTCTCAATCAATAGTATTTGAAGGTAAAAAACCAATAGTAGTTATAAATGCTGATGTTCAGGAATATGATACAAAAACCGGTATAATGACCGCAACAGGAGCTGTTACAATTATGTATAAAGAACTTGAGACTTTCTCAAATAAGGCAATAATAAAAACAGCTAAAAACGGCGATTTAAAAAATCTTGAGTTAATAGGCAATGCAAGAGTGAAGGAAAAAAATAACGAATCGTTTGCAGACAAATTTTTCTATGATGCAGCAACAAAAATTTTGACAGCAACTGGAAATACAACTTCAAATGCAACAATGGATAATGGAGAAGTTTTAACATTAAAAGCTTTAAGACAAGAATATTCTCAAGAAGCAAATACTTTTAATGCAAGCGGAAATGTAAGAGTATGGTATCAGGATTACTTTGCTCAAGGACCAAAAATATCTTTATACCCTGATAAAGTAACCAAAAAGCCGAATGAAGTTTATTTTGTAGGCAGATCAAGTATTACTCAAGGTATGAGAACAATTTATGCTGACAAAATAAGAATGATTATAAACCCGAAAGATTTTCACGCTGAAGGAAATACAAGAACCGTAATTAAAAACATCGGAGGCGGAGGCGAGAGTAATGATGATGAAATGACTCTCGGTTTATAGGAGTAAGAAATGAAAAAAATAGAAGAAGCTCTTGAAGCATTTAAAAACAAAGATTATGAACACGCACTGGATTTATTCAGCTCAATAGTCGAAAAAGGAGAAGAATCAGCTGAGATCTATAATAATATGGGACTTTGCTATTATAATCTCGGAAATTATGAAAAAGCTGAAGATATTTTTCTAAAAGCAATAAAACTAAACTCAAAACTCCCCCAAATATACGTAAATCTGGCAGATTTATATTATAAACTACACGATTATGACAGCGGAATACAACTATTATCTCAAGGTGTATACGAAATGCCTGATGAAATGGTTCTTGCTCATTATCTTGCAAGATTTTACATGGAAGATGCAAGACTTGATTTAGCTATTGATGAATTAGAAAAAATACTTGAAAAACAGCCTGAAAATTATGATGCATATTATGATCTAGGCAAAGTCCATTTTGAGCTAGGTAACTATGCATTAGCTGCAGAGAATTTTGAAAATGTACTTGAATTTAAAAATAATAATGAATGGATATACTACTATTTAGGTCAGGCATATGAAGCAAATGATGAGATAGACAAAGCTTTATCAAACTTTTTAAAAGCAATTGCTTTTAACGAATCCTTTCATCCTGCTTACAAAAAGGCAGCAATTCTATTCCTTGCACGCGGAGAATATGAAGACGCAATCGAATATTTTGAGTCATATATGGATTTAAATATTCCTAACGATGAAAAAAATAATATAAAAACATTAATTGAAAGAATTAAAAAGAAACAAGAAAATGAAAGATAAATATTGGATAGCATTTTCATCACTAGAACAAATTGACAGTTCTTTTACATTAAAGCTTTTTAAATACTTCAGTGATATTGAAAAAGCTTTCAATGCATCTTCAAATGACTTAAAAAATGTAGAAGGTTTAAGTGTAAAGAAGGCTGAGAATTTTTTAAGATTGCGAGACAAAGTCGATCCTGATAAAGTTTTATCCGAAGTCACAAAAAGAGGAATAGAATACCTGACATTTGATAACGAACAATATCCGTTTATGCTTAAAAATATTTATAATCCGCCGGCAATTCTCTATTATAAAGGAGATTTAGAAAGCATAAATTTTGAAAAGACCATAGCAGTAGTCGGCTCAAGAAAAACAAGCAAATACGGTAAAGATGCTGTTAATCTGATAATTTCAGGATTAAAAGATACAGATATTTGCATAGTCTCAGGTCTGGCATCGGGAATTGATACTACCGCTCATCTTGCAGCTTTGGAAAATAACTTAAAAACAATCGGGGTCATAGCAAGCGGATTTGACCATATTTACCCATCGTCCAATAAAGAGTTATATAAACGTATAGAAAACGGAAATGGAATTATTTTTACGGAATATTATCCGACATTTGAACCATTGAAATTCAGATTTCCACAAAGAAACAGAATCGTATCAGGACTTTCATACGGCACAGTTGTAGCAGAAGCTTCGATAAAAAGCGGAGCTTTAATTACGGCAAATCTGACTTTAGAGCAAGGGAGAGAATTGATGTGCATTCCCGGACTTATAACAAATCCGAATACAGAAGGGATTTATAAACTTCTAAAAAATGGTGCAACTCTTGTCACATCAGCTGCTGATGTTCTGGAAACTTTAAATTGGGAGATTAAACCTACAGAGCAGCTGAAAATCAATTTGACCGATATTACCGAAAACGAAGAAAAAATTTTAAAATCAATAGAAATAGAAGAAAAAAGCATAGACGAAATTATAACAGAAACAGGAATTGATTTTGATACGCTTTTAATCAACTTGACAACCATGGAGCTTAAAGGCATAATAGAACAAGTCAACGGCGACAGATATAAAAGGGTAGGATAAAGTATAAATGGCAAAAGCAGCAACGGCAAAAAAAACAGACGAAGCCTCAGGAACCAAAAGTTCATCAAAATCTAAAAAAGAGAAAGCACTTGTAATAGTCGAGTCTCCTGCAAAATCGAAAACTATCAGAAAAATTTTAGGAGACAGCTTTGCAATAGAAGCAAGCTTTGGTCATGTAAGAAATCTTCCGACCAAAGACCCCTCAACCGAAAATCTCGGTTTTGACATAAAAGATCATTTCAAGCCTAAATTTGAAATTATTCCGGGCAAGCAAGCTGTCGTAAAAAAATTAAATGATCTAGCGCAAAAAGCAGATAGAATATATCTTGCATCCGACCCTGACCGCGAAGGAGAAGCAATAGCCTGGCACGTTCGTCAACTTTTAAAAGTTCCTGATGAAAAAATTGCGAGAATAGTTTTTAACGAAATCACTCCAAAAGCCGTAAAATATTCCGTAGAAAACCCCCGAAGCATTGATATGGACATGGTAAAAGCCCAACAAACCCGTCAAATTTTGGACAAACTCGTAGGCTATAAATTAAGCCCAGTACTTTGGAAACAAATAGGAAACAGAAATCTCTCAGCAGGGCGAGTACAATCGGTTGCGCTTAGGATGATTTGCGAAAGAGAAGATGAAATAGAAGCTTTTATTCCGCAAGAATACTGGTCAATACACGCAGACCTTGATAAAGACGGCAAAATTTTTGAAGCTGAACTTTCCAAATATAAAAATAAATCAATCGAAAAAACAATTAAAAATCAGGAAGAGGCGCAAAAAATAGTTGATTATCTTCAAGCTCCCGACAGAGAATTTGAAGTTGATAAAGTCACAAAAAAAACGCTTAAACGCAAACCGACAGCACCTTTTATAACTTCAACACTGCAAAGAGCCGCAAGCTCAAAACTCGGCTTTGGCGTACAAAAGACAATGCAGGTAGCTCAAAAGCTTTATGAAGGTATTGAAATTGACGGAACTCCTGTCGGTTTAATCACATATATGAGAACGGACAGTGTAAGGGTATCAGATGATGCACAAGGAATGGCAAAAGATTTTATTCTTAACAATTACGGCGAAAAATACTACCCAGACACTCCGAATATCTATACCAAAGGCAAGCAAAACGTTCAAGACGCACACGAAGCAATTAGACCTTCATATCCTGAACGCACACCGGAAAGCATTAAAAAATATCTTGACAGCGACCAGTTTAAACTCTACAAACTTATCTGGAACAAATTTATGTCCTCCCAGATGTCAAACGCTGAAATTGCAAATAAATCAATAGAGATTAAAGCAGGTGACTGTATACTAAAAGCCGGCACCTCAAAAGTTACTTTTGACGGATTTTTAAAACTTTATAATGATGCGGAAGACGATGAAAAAGAAGCAGAAAGCAAAATTCCTGACCTTGAAAAAGGCGATAAAATAATTTGTAAAAAAATAAATCCGAAACAACACTTTACACAGCCTCCTCCAAGATACAACGAAGCATCACTTGTAAAAGCCTTGGAAGAACACGGTATCGGACGTCCGTCAACTTATGCAACAATTATCACGGTTATTCAAACCAGAAAATACGTAGAAAAACGAGATAAAGCGCTACATCCGACACTATTAGGCAGAACCGTTTCAAAACAGCTTGTGAATCAATTCGCGGATATTATGGATTATAAGTTTACAGCCGGCATGGAAAGTAAACTTGACGAAATAGCTGAAAAAAAAGCTGTTTGGAACGAAGTTCTTGAAAAATTTTACGAACCTTTTATCGCTGAAGTAAACAAAGCATTAGGAAACAATGAGCGTGTAAAAATTGAGAGCAACATCAAATGCCCGAACTGCGGACGCCCAATGTTAGTAAAAACAAGCAGAAAAGGGCAGCAATTTCTAGGATGTTCTGGGTATCCCGAATGCAAAACGGTAATGTCAATGAATGCACTTACTGAAAATATGGATGACGAAACATCAGAAGAGTCAAAATGCGAAGAAAAATGTGAAAAATGCGGCTCAGATATGGTCTTTAAACAAGGTCCCTATGGCAAATATCTTGAATGTACAAATGAAGAATGTAAATTCCGCAAACCCTACCGCCGTTCAACAGGTGTTACCTGCCCTAAATGTGGAAAAGGCTCAATAGTAGAAAGAAAGTCCAAACGCGGAACAGTATTTTTTGGCTGTGACAGATATCCTGAATGCGATTTCGTATTATGGAACGAGCCCACAGGTGAGACTTGTCCTGACTGTGGAGCTTTATTAGTCAAAAAAATTCTAAAAAAAGGAACCGCAATAGAATGCTCAAATCGCTCCTGCGGATATAAAAAAGAAATTTCTGATGTACAAGATGATACTCAAGAATAAGAATGTGAGGTTAATATGGAAAAATTCGGACTTATAGGATTTCCCTTAGGACACTCAATTTCAGCTTACATACATAAAGCAGGGTTTGAAAGTCTTGGCATCAATGCAAGTTATGAAATTTTAGAAACAGATCCTGAAAATTTGGTCGATAGAGTAAAATTTTTCAAACGCGAAAACTATTCAGGATTCAATGTAACCATACCTCTAAAGCTTCCTATTTCTTTGTTTGTTCAGGAGGTAGACAAATATGCTGATATTGCAGGAGCAGTAAATACTGTAAGAATAAATTCTGACAAGACTTTTAAAGGTTATAATACAGATGCTTCAGGATTTAAAAAAGCTATCCCGAAAGATATTGATTTAAAAGACTCAACTGTTGCACTGCTGGGTACAGGAGGCGCAAGCAGAGCCGCTGTATTAGCATTATCAGAATGCGGAGTATCTGAAATAGGTGTATACACAAGAAATATACCGAATGCAATGGACTATATGGGATATATGCGAAGAAAATTCCCCCAAATCACATTCAATGTATATCAAATTGATCAAGTGAGAGATCTTTCTAAATATAAAATGCTCGTAAATACGACTCCAATTGGCATGCAAGGTCGTTCTGCTGATATGACACCGATTGAAGAACCTGTTCTTAAAACAATGGCAGAAGGCGCTATTATATATGATGTAATTTATAATCCTAAAAAAACTATTCTTCTAAAAACAGCAGAAAAACTAGGATTTAGAACTATTAACGGGCTTGATATGCTGATTTATCAGGCAATCAGCGCACAGGAAATTTGGTTTGGCAAAACTCCCGATTTTAACGCAATGAAAATCGCAGCTCTTGAAAATCTATAAATTATTCTGGAATAAATTCCAAAATATCTTTAATATCACAATCCAAATAAACACATAATTTGTTTATTATATCCAATCCAACATTGGTTCTTTTGCCACGCACAATATCGGATAATATAGATTGGCTTATCCCTGTTGCTTTATGTACAGCAGTTGCTGTAACTTCCCTATCCCATAAAAGTTGTCTGAGTTTTATCTTTATCATTGCAACATTATAAGCTTATTTTATTTTTTATTGACAAAATATATAATATTGAGTATTATTTTATAAAATATTCTAAACAATTATAAAATATTATAATTATTTAGATAAAAAAATTTATATAACAGGAGGCTACATGAAAAAGGCACTTACACTTGCAGAAGTTTTAATAACTATGGGCATTATAGGTGTAGTAATGGCAATGACATTGCCTGCTTTAATCGGAAAAATGCAAGACTTACAACATATTGCAATGTGGAAAAAAAAATATAGCGAAATAGCAAATATTTATCAAGCAGTAAAATCTGAAATGGATGGGTATATTTGTGTTTCAACAAAAACTGACGATAAAACCACATTACTAAAATGCAACAAACCAGGAACATGGGCTGCGGGAAATTACACAACACTTTCTCCAGAATTTATTGATAGATTTGTATCCCACTTAAAAGTTATAGACCACTGTGGAAAATCCCCCTACGAAACTAACAATGAATGCAAAGAATCAAATCGGCGTTGGGTTGGAATTTGTGACCCATATTATTCATTTTATGGAAGTTTACAGTTAGATGCAGGCAAATCAACACATTCCCCTGTTTCATGCAAAAATTCAACAGGAGTAACCCCTTGGGACTTTGATAATAAAGCAGTATTGCTTGAAGATGGCAGTGTAATTTATTTCGGAGGATATGCAACCGGCTGGATAAGTGTTGATGTAAACAGTTTTTCAAGAGGACCTAACCAAATAGGCAGAGATGTTTTTATGGTTATGGTAACTGAAGATTGGATCAAACCACTTGGAGCTGATGGCACATATAACAAACAAAATAATGGTGGTGAATGTAAATGCACTAAAACTCAAGGCTTAGCATCCGCACAAGGATTTCTTGGCTCTAGCGATTTACTTAACGGACAAGCAATTTCAGGTGCATGTTGCTCTGCCCAATATTTACTTAAATAAAATAAATAAATGGCGCCGAACAAATGCTCGGCGCCAAACTTTTGATTAAAAAAAACTCAAACTATTTTCCGTTAACAACAGTTTTGAATTTTTTACCAGCTGAAAATGCAGGAACTGTTTTTGCAGGAATTTTTAATTCTTTACCAGTTTGTGGGTTTCTACCAGTTCTAGCAGCTCTTTTACGTGCTTCGAAAGTACCAAAACCAACTAATGTAACTTTTTTGCCTTTAGCAACTGTTTTTTGAATTGTGTCAATCCATGCAGTAATTACTTCTGCAGCTTCTTTTTGTGTAACATTAGCTTTTTTTGCAACTTCTTGTACTAACTCTTCTTTGTTCATAATCAAACTCCTTTACTTTTTGTACATTCTCTATTATAGACAAAATTCGAATATGTGCAAGTATTTTAAGGAATTTTTACATTAAAAAGCTTAATTTTTGTGCATAAATCGTTTTTTTGATACAATATTATTGGATGTAATTAAGCTAGGGAGTAGATAAATTATAGGATTTATCCTGTCTAAGAGGGTCGCATGAAAGAACGAATAGTATTGTTTATAATTATTTTTGGACTTGGAATATTTATTTATATATTTCAAAGCTATTTTAATACTATATGGGGACTAGCATTTTTATGTACAGCAATGACCATATATGTATTATTTATGAATTTGGCTTATAAATTAAAAAAACGTCAACTTCAAAAACACCCTAAAATTATCAATGAAAATTACAAACCGTTTATTTCAATAATGGTTCCATGCCATAATGAGGAATCTGTTATTGAACATACAGTCGCAAATATTCTTAATCTTGACTACGAAAATTTTGAAGTCATATTGATTGATGATAGAAGTTCTGATAATACAGCTTCTGTAATAAAAAAACTTGCAGACCATTTTGAGAAGGTGACAGCTTTAATAAGGGAAAAAGATGCATTTCCTGGAAAATCTGCTGTATTGAATGATGGAATGAAAATAGCAAAAGGGGATGCAATCTTAGTATTTGATGCAGATGCTACTGTTAATAAAGACTTTTTAAAAAAAATAGTTCCAGAACTGGAACCTAAAGATGTCGGAGCTGTACAAGCCAGAAAAGTTATAAGAAATAAAGACTACAACTTGCTTACAAGATGTCAAAACAATGAATACACAATGGATACACATTTCCAAGTCACAAGAGACTCCGTAAAAGGCGCTGTAGAGCTTAGAGGAAACGGTGAATTAATAAAACGTGAAGCAATCGAAGACATAGGCGGGTGGAATAATTATACAATTACAGACGATTTAGACATGTCCACAAGATTGCATATCAAAGGCTGGGATATTAGATTTTGTTCAGATGCAATCGTATATGAAGAAGGAATTATTTATCTTTGGCCATTATACAGACAAAGAAGAAGATGGCTTGAAGGAACAATAAGAAGATATCTTGAATATTTTGATCAAGTTTTGTTTTCTAAAAAAATGTCTTTAAGAGCAAGTCTCGATATGACAGCTTATGTATCAGAATTTATTATGCCGGGCTGGTTCATAATGGAGATTTTAATAAGACTATTCAAAATTCTGGCAAAAGACGCACCGACTCAAACACTTTATTCTTCTATCGTAATAGGAGCATTAATAGGATTGGGATTTTTCTTAGCAGCAAGATATGCACTGAGACGTTACGATAACATGCCAAGACCTGATGCAATGTTCGAAGCTATTCAGACATCAGTTTATTTGTTGATAATCTGGTTCCCACTTGTATTATTTATTGCTTTTAAAATTCTATTCTGCAAAAAGGACATGAACTGGGGCAAAACTGCGCATGGACTGGTTTTGGAAGAACAGGCAAATATAGAAGAAGAAAATTTACAAAAGGTATAACACTAAAAAGGAGATATAAATAAAATGACAGATACTATTGCAATTGTAAAAGACAAAATACGAGACGTGAAAGATTTTCCAAAAGAAGGGATTATTTTCAGAGATATCACAACTGCTCTTAAAGAACCTGAAACTTTAAAAATAATGATTGATTATCTTTGCGAACAATTTAAAGATATAAAAATTGATTATGTTGCAGGAATTGAATCAAGAGGTTTTATATTCGGAATGCCGATGGCATACAAACTTAATGCAGGATTTGTACCGATTAGAAAGCCTAAAAAACTTCCAGCTGCAACTTATTCTCAAGAATATGAGCTTGAATATGGCACAGACAAAATAGAAATACATCAAGATGCTTTGCCTGCTGGGGCTAATGTATTGATTGTAGATGATCTTCTGGCTACTGGCGGAACAGCTGAAGCTGCATGCAAACTTGTAAAGAAAACAGGAGCTAATCTTGTCGGAATAGCATTTTTAATTGAGTTGTGCGCTCTCAATGGAAGAGAAAAACTTCAAGACTGTGGAAAAGTTGTATCTATGCTTAAATATTAAAAAGACATAATTAAAATAAAAAACTCCGTTTATCTATGCGGAGTTTTTTGTTTTTTATACAGTTTATAATTAAGCCCTAAAGTAACTATTGCTGAAGTTCTGACTATTGTATTACTATCTTTTAGCATTTCAACAATTGGCAAAAAAAGTTTTTCGACATCAACATTCTCAAGATTAATCAAACGCTGAAGAGCAATCAGCGCAGAATTTCTTCTTACCCAATTTTCATCTTTTAAGGCTTGTAATAATTTTTCTGTAGCCAGGTTTCCTAATGGTAATATTGCATTAATTGCACTTGTTCTGATTGCTTCATTGTCCTCACCCATTTTTTCAATAAAAACATCCAACAATTTAAACTCTGCCATTTCACCTAAAGCTGCAATCGCTGCTGCAACAACAGAAGAATTAATATCTTTTGTTTTTTCTATTAGAGAATTATATACTAATTCTTCATATGTATTAGGATCGGAATTTGAATTTTTATTATATTTAACTTGTTTTGTTCCATCAGGTAAAATATACTTAAATCCGGAAATTTCTATTGATTTAATAGCATCTTCTAAAGTATCAAATTCCAGATAGTCATTTCCTAATGGATGTGCTATTTTTTGCTTTGTATCACCTTGTGAATTTTTCAAAGTAAGAGCTGGTACCAAAAATCGTATTTGTCCATCTGTATTTTGTATTTCTTTTTTTATCGTGATATATTGCATATCTTACCTATTTTACGTAAATATCCTCTTTTGTAATCGGTATAAATTCTTCTTTATAATCATGCAAATATTGAATAACCTCATCTGGAGTTTCAGCTACAAAATATATTTCGCGATGATTTCCTTTTCCAAAATTTTGCTTTATAATTACGTCAAAAAATTCAATTAACTTATCATAGAAACCGTTAGTATTTAAAATGATAATAGGTTTATTATTATATCCCAACTGTTTTTGGACTATCATTTCAAATAGTTCCTCCAAAGTACCAAAACCACCAGGAAGTGCAATTACTGCATCTGATATTTCATCCATCTTAGCTTTTCTGGTACGCATACATTCTGTCACTGTCAATTCAACACATTCATCTGTTGATACACCCATATTATATAGTCTTTCGGGCATTACGCCGTATATTTTACTACCATACTCTTTAGCAGTACCTGCGCAAGCCCACATAAGTCCTAAAGAACTCCCACCATAGACAATATCAAATTTATTTTTTGCAAGCTTTTCACCCAATTCTTTTGCTGCATTCATATAACTTCCATCAACTTTATTACTTGAGCTTGCAAATATACATACTTTGCTAATCATTGAATCCTCCGCCAATTTTATAATAATATGAGCACCCCAATCCTGTTCCCAATATAGAACAATCCATTTCTAACTCTTTTATAGACATATTTTGTCCGAATGCCTCTAATCCATGCTCATAAATATTCACACCATAAATATCTTTCCCCCAAGTATTTGGCTGTAGAATTCCATTTATATCAAACATCATTATAAACATCGGCTCATCAGGGCTTTTAGTATCCAAATTTTTTATTCCTACAATCATTCCATTTTCACTTGTATAAGTATCTTCAAAATAATATTTGCTTGATTTTGGAACTTTGATTTTATTCATAAATTTTACTTGGTAACGCTTTGGAAGTTTCTCTTTTCGAATTCTAAAATAAGGTTGTATTAGACCAATTATAATATTTTCTCGTTCCTCTTTAGTATTAGCATGTTTGAAACTTTTTATAATTTCATCTTTTTCATGAACATTTATAACATTAAACATATATTCAAGTCTGGAATACTTATCCTGCCAGCGGGATATAAAATCAGCCTGTGCATTACTTTCAAAATCAAAAGGAACTATAATCATAACTATTACTGCTATGATTAGTATTGTTAATGTGTATTCTATTTTTAAATAATTTTTTTTCGCCATAAACTCCTTTTTAGTTATTTTGAAAAAATTTTAATTAAGCTAAATCTATTAATTTTTTTTCTTTTATAAGTTTTTCATATACCCATTCTGGAACAAAGTTTTTACCTAGAATAATCTGCCCATTAATGATATTAGGTGCATGAAAATCAGATCCGCCAGTAACTATCAGTCCCAACTCTTCAGCCATTGATGAAAAGTATTCTACACAAGCTGGAGAATGTTTTCTGTGGTATGCCTCAATACCACGCAAGCCGTAATTCATTAATTCTTTTATAAGCGTCTCTGCTATATCCAAATCATGTGGATGTGCAATTACTGGAATTCCTCCTGCATCATAGATTATTTCGACAGCATCTTGAGGTGAAACTGTTTTTCTTGGTACATATACAGGACTGTCATCGTGAATATATTTTGCATAAGCCTCAATTACACTAGAAGTTCCTCCTGCATTTGTAATAGCTTTTGCTATATGAGGACGTCCTATACTTCCTCCTGGGGCTACTTGTTTTACAATATCCTCATATTTAATTTTTATACCTTCTTTTTTAGCTAACAATGAAATAATTTCATGTGTCTGTTTAACACGAGCATCTTGTTGCATTTTCAATAGCTTTTTAAAATCACTGTGGTTCTCATCAAAAAAGTAACCTAGTATATGTACTTCATAATTTTTATACAAAGTATTAATCTCAACACCTTGTATAATTTCCAATTTATCTTCTTTATCTATTTCTTTTAAATGTTTTTTCGCAACATCATAAGAAAGCACATTGTCATGATCTGTCAAAGCAATTACTTCAAGACCGACATCAAGCGCAGTGTCAACGATTTTTTCAGGACTGAATACACCGTCCGAATAATATGTATGAATATGCAAATCGCTTTTCATTGACTTTCATCCTCTTCTTTTTTATCTATACTACTTAAAATTCTTTTAATTGATACTGAAGCCCCTGTAAGAGGATTAATTTCAATTTGTACAGCATTAACTTGCATTGTACCGCCTTCAGCAACATCGTAACGTTCAGGAATACCTTTCAAAAATCGGTTTAGTGAGGTTGTATACTCCATACCTATAACCGAATCAATCGTACCGCAGAAACCGGCATCTGTTATATATCCTGTTCTATTATTTAAAATCTTTTCATCCGAGGTCTGGACATGGGTATGAGTACCGAAAAACGCACTTACTCCCAATTCCGAACAAAATTTTGCTAAACATATTTTCTCTGCTGTAGCTTCAGCATGAAAATCAACTATTATAATCGGTGTAATTTCTTTTATTTTAATAATCTCTTTTTCTGCAATTTTAAATGGATCATCGACAAGATTCATAAAAACCCGTCCCAAAAGATTTATTACACCGATTTTGTACTCACCGCAATCAAAAATTCTGCTTCCTACCCCTTGAACACATTCTGGATAATTCAACGGACGCAAAAGTTTTTCAGCTGTATCTATATAGTTAAAAATATCTTTTTTGTCCCAAATATGATTACCTGATGTCATACAATCAATTCCATATGACGACAAGTCATTATAATTTTTTTCAGTGAGTCCGAAACCATGAGAGGCATTTTCTACATTTGCAATTGCAAAATCAGGTTTTTCTTCTTGTGATAAATTTCCCATAAAACTCTTTACGGCATTCCGTCCCGGCTTGCCTACTATATCGCCGAAAAATAAAACTTTTATATTTTTATCATCACCTGACATTTTTTACCTTTAGAATTATATATTGGAAAAACTCCCGTTTTGATTTCCGAAAGTTTTTCCAATGTTTTTAATTTATTTTGCAATTTCAGTTGTTCTGAATTCTCTCACAACTGTTACTCTTATTTGTCCCGGATAATCGAGTTCATCTTCTATCCGCTTTGCAACATCTCTTGCAAGTTTTTGTGAAGCTAAATCATCAAATTTTTCAGCTTCCACAATAATTCTTACCTCACGACCTGCTTGTACGGCAAATGATTGTTTTATACCTTCGTAGCTGTTTACTATTTCTTCAATTTTTTGAAGACGTTTAATGTAAATTTCTAAAGTATCACGTCTTGCGCCTGGGCGTCCTGCTGAAATTGCATCGGCAACTTTTACTAATACTGCCTCTATTGTATTTGCAACAACATCATCATGGTGAGCCTCTATTGCATGAATAACTTCAGGACGTTCACCATATCTTGCAGCTAACTCGACACCAAGTTGAATATGTGTACCTTCTTGAGTCTGGTCAACAGCTTTTCCTATATCATGCAACAATCCTGCTCTTTTTGCTATCAATTCATTCGCTCCGAGTTCAGCTGCAAGCATGCCTGCTATATGACCGACTTCAAGAGAATGTTTCAGAACATTTTGACCATAACTTGTTCTGTAATAAAGACGACCAAGGGTTTTTATGAGTTCCTTATTTAAGCCCATAACTCCCATCTCTAAAGCTGCGTTTTCACCTTCTGTCCAAATTTTCTTTTCTATTTCTTCTCTGGCTTTTTCAACCATTTCTTCAATTCTTACAGGGTGAATCCTGCCGTCTACAATCAGTTTTTCCAAAGCTAGTTTTGCAATTTCTCTTCTTACAGGGTCAAAACTTGATAATACAACAGCTTCAGGCGTATCATCAATTATTAAATCAACACCTGTCAATGTCTCTAACGCTCTTATATTTCTACCTTCACGACCGATTATGCGGCCTTTCATTTCATCATTAGGCAATGCAACTACAGATACGGTTGTTTCTACAACCTGCTCTATCATACATCTTTGCATTGTCGTTGATAAAATTTCTTTTGATTTTTCTAATGCTGACTCTTTAATTTTTGCTTCATTTTCTCTTATTAATTGCATTTGCTCCTGAGCCAAATCATGTTTCAATTGTTCAAGAAGCATGTTTTTTGCTTCTTCTGCACTCATGCCTGCAATTCGCTCTAGTTCCGTTGTTTGTTTTTGAACTATCTCAGCAAGATAATCCTCTTTATCCAAAAGCTCATCTATCTTCTTTTGTACTTGAATTTCTTTTTCTGTATATTCTTGAATTTTATCTTCAAGAACATCTTCTCTTTTAGCAAGTTTTGTCTCTAATCTTGCAATTTCTTGTCTGCGTTCTCTTTCTTCTTCGTTTAATTTTTCTCTGTCATTTTGAAGTTCTTCGATTGCTTTGATTTTTGCCTCTTTTAAAAGAATTTTTTCTTTCTCTTCTAGTGCATTTTTGTCTTTTTCAATGTCATTCAAAACGGACTTAACTTTGTTTTGCTGAATAATCAGCACAGCGACTAATGCTATTACCACAATAATCGCGATAATCAATAAAAAATCCATGAAGTTTTTTACCTTATCCTTTTCTATTTTTCAATAATACACGCAACGCTCGATACATATATCCTATCGAGCTTTCACTAATTTAATATTAAATGAATTTTATTGCATATATATCCAAAAATATTTACCTACTACATCTGTCAATATCTTATCATGCAAATCTGTTTTTGTATAGTAGAAATTTATTTTTTAATAAACAAATCTATATAATTATCATTAATCTTTTATATAATCAGGAAACATCATTCTCTTTAAAACTTCTATGTCCTTAAATTTATTGTTCTGTGTCTTTGATTCAATTATACCGGATTTTGATGCAACATTATCCAATGCAATTTTTGTCATACTTGAAAGATTATAAGTGCTGTATAAATCATAAATGCTTTTTTTATTTTTACTATGTGAAAAAATATTTTCCAACAGCCCCACTTCACATTTTAAAATTTTATTCATCGTATTGAAACTTTTTAACATCTCCAAATAAGGATTTTCCAAATTTTCATTGAGCCTATAGTTAAATGTATCTACTACTTTGTTAAACTTTTTATTTGATACTTTGACCAGACCGGAATTTTCCAAATATATTTCAGTTGCAAGATCTCCTATATTTTTGACATTTTCTATAACTTCTCGAATTTCTCCAAGTTCTGAAAATTCTTTTGCTTTTTTTATTGCGGATAAAACTGCAGGACCTTTTATTTGCGCAGTAAAACATGTTTTATTTTTATAATTGTTTTGATAATTACTATTAATTTTCATATTCATTCACCTTCATTTTTCAACTTTCTGCCATATAGTGTATACTTTAAAATCTCCCATTTTCTCTGTTTTACAAGTAGAAGTGTACACGGGTTTAAATTTTCCGTCTTTTTTTAATGCTTTTAATAATGGTGATTTTAATCTTAAATATTCTTTGTTATTTTCATCAAAAAATATTTCATCTTTGGGTGTATATTTATCCACTTGATAAATATGCTCTTTTTCATCATTACCTAGTACCAAAAAACCACCAGATAAAAGCTTTTCATAAACCTTATCCACCACATCCTGAATTGCTTCGTACTTATCTGTATTCCAAATCCTATCAATAGTTTGTTTGTCATAAATATTTTCAAATACATGATTACTTGTGATGTGATATAGTGCATTTCTAAAGAATACTGCACCTACCTGCTTATCAGGCTGAATATTTAAAATATTTCTTATATCACCTTTTTCAAATTTAAAATTATGTTTATATTGGTCTTTCAATTTAAAATATTTTTCATTAAAAAATATATTAAATGTTTTTACATATTCAACATATCTTTCATCATTTAGTTTAATATCTGGCGGAGAAATTTCTTCCATTAAATCATTAAAACATCTTTTTATATCAGATTTGAGTTTATTATTATTTGAATATAACAAAAAATAATCATCATTATAATTATTAACTGAATATATACTATTTTTTGCTAACTTTATTGCTTTATCTGATGTATCATAGCAATGAATTTTATATTTGGGAGCATCTTTATCATTTATCAAAGAATAAAGTGAAATTGCCTCTTCACCGTTTGAGCAGGCAAAATCCATTATATCAGCCCCATTAGGGAATTCTTCATGCATAAGCTTGGTAAACCCTAATAATGTTGGCAAATCTCTATAGAATGCCGTATCAATAAAAAGATTTTCATTTCCGGTTGTCTGCTTTAGACTTGTGAAATTAATTTTGTTAGAGCATATAGGATTTGATCCATACAAAATATTTTCTTTATATGGACTTTTATAACAAGTTGTTCTACTGGATTTTACTGGAGAAATTTTCATTTTGAGTATGAAAAACCTCAAAATACTTTTTTTAAACCTTATAAAAAATAAATTTACAATTCTTAAAAAAAGTTGTATAATCAAAATGTTAAAAGGAGAGCAAATATGGAAATCAAAGTATCAGAGAAACTTTCACCCACTCCCTGTGAGGTACTTGTAATAAACAAATTTGAGGGTGAAAAAACAACAGAAGAAATTGCGAACAAATATGCAATAGACAAGGATCATTTTGAAGGAAAATTCGGTGAGACATATTTAATACACACCTTAGGTCAAAGTTTTGCTGATAAAATTCTAATAATAGGCTTTGGTAAAAAAGAAGAATTTAATGCAAATAAAATGAGAGAAGCCACCGCAAAAGCTGTTAAGAAATTACAACAAATCAAAGCTAAAAATGCAACATTTAACTATGATATCAACGCTGATTACGGCAAATCAGCAGCAATTGGAGCATTAATAGCAGACTATGCCTTTGATAAATACAAAACTAAAAAAGTTGACCGTGTAGATGAAATTACATTTACAAAATTCAGCGAAAAAGAAATAAAAGAAGGTATTATGTTTGCTAATGCAATGAAAGTAACAAGAGACCTTGCAAATGAGCCGGCACAATATGCAACACCAACAAAACTTGCAGAAATAGCAAAAAATATTGAAGGTGTAACAACTCAAATTTTCGATAAAGATGAAATTGAGAGAATGGGTATGGGAGCATACTTGGCAGTAGGTCAAGGTAGTGCACAGCCACCTAAATTCATTCATATGAAATACACAGGCAAAAACATAAAGAAAAAAATTGCACTTATCGGTAAAGGCATCTGTTTTGATTCAGGCGGACTTGATATCAAACCTGCCTCATCAATGCTTACAATGAGAGATGATATGTCAGGCGCTGCAAGTATTTTAGGAGTAATGAGCGCATTAAAATATCTTGAGCCAGATGCAGAAATTCATGGAATTATTGCAGCTTGTGAAAATATGCCCTCTGGCACTTCTTACAAACCCGGTGATATTCTAACAGCGAAAAACGGAAAAACAATTGAAGTTGATAACACTGACGCTGAAGGAAGACTTACTCTTGCTGATGCTCTATGCTATGCATGTGAACTAGGAGTTGATGAAGTAATTGATATCGCAACACTTACAGGGGCTTGTGTTGTAGCGCTGGGATCTGTAGCCTCAGGCATTATGGGTAATGACAAAGAAATGATTAATCGTGTAATAGAAACAGCAAAATCAAGCGGTGAAACTTATTGGGAATTACCGATGTTTGCTGAATATAAAGACAGCTTAAAGTCTGAGATAGCTGATATGAAAAATACAGGCTCCCGTCAAGGCGGAGCATCAATTGCTGGAATTTTCTTACAAGAATTTGTCAATGGACCTAAATGGTGTCATATTGATGTAGCAGGTACTGCATTCATTGAAAAGCCGCAAAAAGAATTTATTGCGGGTGCAACAGGCGCAGGAGTAAGAACTCTGCTTAACTATGTAAAAAATATCTAAAATATATTGATATAAAAGAAATAAAAAAAGAGGTAATAAAACAATTACCTCTTTTTTATTAAATAATTTCATAAGCCTTAATCTTTCAGAAATTCCTCAACCCCGTCAGCAATAGCTTTACCCGCTTTTTGTTGGATTTCTCTGTCTATCAAATAAGCGTTGTCAGACGGATTTATCAGATATCCGACTTCAATTAAAACACTTAATGCATTAGTATTTCTAACGACTGCCAAACTACCTTTTCTTACCAAATCATCAGCCAAAGGCAGCTGCGCATCCATTGTCTTCATTATATTATCTGCAAGAGCTTTTGATTGAGGATAATAATAATAAATACTTGTCCCGCTGTTTTTATTAGGATCAGCATTATCAGGCAAAGCATTCCCATGAATGCTGATAAAAATCATAGCATCATTTTTATTAGCAATATCAACTCTGTCATATAACTCTACAGTATCATCACCCGACCTTGTCATAACTACTTTTGCACCGCGGACTCTGAGCTCACTTGCAAGATTTCTTGCAATGGCCAAATTTATATCCTTTTCTTTGTCGCGTAAACATCCTAAAGCGCCAATTTCACTCCCGCCATGCCCTGCGTCTACAACAATTTTAACATTTTTTAAAGGTCTTTCTGATGATATCTCAGGAAACTTTCTTATTTTCAAAATAAAACTGTTTCCCTCATATTTACCACTATACCCAATCAGTTTTTGTTTTAACGGAAAAGTAAATGTAAACGTATTATCAGTCTTGTCTTCCACGCCATAAAAATTTACAACAAAAGGATATCCACCCTCAATGACATATGGCACTTTTTTATCAAAATCAATTTTGAAAATATAATAACTTTCATCTTCAATGATATTTCTGTTTAAAAGCTTTGCAGGCAAAGCATTCTCAACCGATCTAACATCATTTATATCAATCCATGCACTTTGTTTTTCATTTAGTTTAATTTTGTAAAATCCGTTTTTTTCTCCAATAACATTTACAGGAACACCTTCTTGATAATGTGCTATTCTGTTTATACCACCGTCAACTGGAGTTGAACGCAACGGAACATTATCTTTAATAGTCGCAAAAGTTCTCGCTGACCCGTATAAAATTTCAGGTCTATCCGATGTTTGAAGATTTTTTGAATTAGGACGAGTAATTTTAAAAATTTGTTTTTCTTCACCTGATTCTATCACAAATTGATTTTCACCAACATTCAATTCTACAGCATAAGCAAACCCACCTGATTCATGGATAGTAATATTTTGCCCGTTAATTTTGAGCGGCACTTTTGTATCTGCATTCCCGACAAAAAAAGTAGATGGTGAATTTATTGTAACTTCTTTTTGTTTAGGATAGACAATATCAAGAGCGTATGCTGATTGTACCATCAGCAATGTAATTAATGTTAATATATAATATCTCATACTAAGATTATATTATTAAAGATTTTTAAATACAATTCAATAAAAAATATTGGTAAATATTCGTTAATATTTCATGATTTTATTATTCCTTATGCTAAAATATAAACTGTATAGGGGAATTAATCCGTGAGAGAAAAACCGGCTGAAAGAGCTAAAGAAAAACGTTTTAAGAGATTTGACAGACTTTTGAGCTGTCTGCATATATTTTTTGTAGGTTTTGCAGCAGCACTTGTAATCTATTTATTTTTCATAATGGTAATTGACACAGGTAAATACAGAGTCAGAGCGCAAAACCAAAGAGCAGGCAGGACATTTTCAATGCGTGGAGATATTTTTGATCGTAACGGCATCAAACTTGCAACTGATAAAGTATATTCTGATGTATACGCCCACCCTGAAAATTATGACAGTACTCCAGAAGAACTAGCAAAAATTTTAGCTCCTATTTTAAAAATACCAAAAGACCAGCTTGTTACAATGCTAAAAAAGCCCGGACCGGTTATCACTATCAAAAAAGATATTGATAGAAGTGCAGCAAAAGAAATTGCAAAACTACACCTTAGAGAAATTTCCATGGGAAAAAAAAACACACGAGAATACCCCCAAGGGACATTGGCTGCGCATATTTTGGGGTACTACAATTTTGATGCAGATATAGCAAATGGTGTCGAATATACGGCAAAAGACAAATTAGAAAATGTTGAAGACATAGTTAAATTTCAAAGCACCAGAGATGGGAAAATCATTTATGATGTCACAACTGACCCTATTGCAACAACCAAAAATCCAAAGGGCGAAGATATAACCCTGACAATAGATGCCGCTATTCAACATATATGTGAAAAAGAACTCGAAAAAATGGTTAAAGAAAAAGAAGCCCTTCGAGGAACAGTTCTTGTAATGAATCCTAAAAACGGTGAAATATTAGCTTATGCAATATATCCGACTTATGATCCGAATAATTACAGAAAAGCAACACAAGAACAAATTAAAAACTGGACACTAACTGATGTATTCCCACCGGGTTCTACATTCAAAATCATTACTGTAGCAGCAGCAATGAGTCTTGGCAAAATTAATGAACATTCAAAAATACTTGATACAGGAAAAACTAAAATAGGCAACTGGGAAATAAAAAATTATGACTATGACATTCACCCCTATCCGGGTGAAATTTCATTAGAATACCTTTTTGAACATTCGAGCAACATCGGAGCTATTAATGTAGCCAAGACAATGACACCAAAAGAATTTTATGATGTATTGAAAAATTTCGGATTCGGATCTAGAACAGGAATAGATTTGCCTGGAGAATCCTCCGGACTTTTACCATACTGGGGACAATGGGATAAAGGAATACAGGCTACAATGTCTTACGGATACGGGACATCTGTTACAGCAATGCAAATGGTATCAGCAGTTCAAGCACTCGCAAACAACGGAGTAAGAATAACTCCGCATATTATTAAATATCCCCAAGAAGAATATGACCAAAAAATACATTATACTCAAGTAGTTACCCCAGAAACAGCCAGAACTATAACCAAATTACTTGCAAACAGTGTAAATAACGGACGTTCGGTTATAAAAATGGATAACTATAATGTAGCAGCCAAAACAGGTACATCAAGAAAACCGAAAGAAAATGCAGCCGGATATACACCCTATATGTATACCTCTACAATAGGATATCTTCCGGCATCTGACCCTCAAATTTTGATTTATGTAATGGTAGACAGCGCAAAAGTCGGAGCAATTTGGGGGAATACTGTTGCAGGACCGGTTTTTAAAGAAGTTGCGACTCAAACTGCAAGAATTTTAAATCTTAAACCCGATAAAAAACAGAAAAAAAATTAATTTTAAGGAGATATGACAAAAGATGAAACTTGACGAATTAATTGAACATTTAGATTACAAAGACTTGGTAAATTTTAAAAACGTTGATGTTACAGGGATTTCTTATAACTCCAAAACAACTAAAAAAGGTGATATTTTTATTTGTTTAACCGGTGAGTACACAGACGGACATGAATATGCCAAAAATGCAATAGAAAACGGAGCCGTAGCATTACTTGTCGAACACCCTGTAGATGCCGGCAAAATTCCACAAATTGTAGTTTCATCAACCAGACACAAAATTGCAGATATAGCTGATAGATTTTATTCAAGCCCTTCAAAAGGCATAAATCTAATCGGTATTACTGGAACAAACGGAAAAACAACAGTTACGCATTTAATACAAAAAATTCTTGAGGAAAACGGTCAAAAATGCGCTCTTATCGGAACTTTAGGATACAAATTATCTTCTAACGGAGAATACCGCGATGCAAAACATACAACACCTCAAGCTCCTGAATTGCAAGCTACTTTAAGAATGATAAAAGATGTTGAAAAAATTGATAATGTAGTAATGGAAGTAAGCTCTCACGCTCTTGAACAAAATCGAGTAGGCGGATGTCAATTTAACGGAGCGGTTTTGACAAACCTTACCCAAGACCATCTTGACTACCATATTACAATGGATAATTATTTTGAAGCCAAAGCTCTTTTATTTAAAAGACTTGAAGAGAATGATTTTGCTGTAATAAATGCTGATGACAATTATGCTGAAAGATTTTTATCTGTGATACCTGAAAATGTTAAAGTGCTTACATACGGAGTAAAAAAAGATGCTGATGTTATAGCAAAAGATATAAACTTTTCACTAAACGGAGCTGAATTTACACTTGTAATAAAAAATAACGAATATAAAGTAAATCTGCATATGAATGGAATGTTCAGTGTATACAATGTACTTGCAGCAATAAGTGCATCAATGTCTATGGGAATTGATTTAAAAACATCATTGAAAGCATTGGAAAATGTAAAAGGTGTAGCAGGCAGATTTGAAGTTGTCGCTAAAAAACCATTGGTAATCGTAGACTATGCTCACACACCTGATGGATTGGAAAATGTTCTAAATTCAGCAAGAGAAATCACGCCAAAAGACGGGAAATTAATTTGTCTGTTTGGATGCGGGGGAGATAGAGATGCAACTAAACGGCCGAAAATGGGTGCTATTGCAGAAAAAATTGCAGATAAAATAATTATTACAAGCGACAACCCTAGAAGTGAAGATCCTCAACAAATCATCACAGACATCATTGCAGGACTAAAAAACGTAAATACTGAAACTGTAATAGTTGAACCTGATAGAGGACATGCGATTGCTCTTTTAAAAACAATTGCGGATAATAATGATGTGGTTGTAATAGCAGGTAAAGGACATGAAAATTATCAAATTTTAAAAGACAGAACAATCCACTTTGACGATAGGGAAGAAGCAAGAAAAGTATTTGAGGGAAGCGTTATATGAAAACAAAACTTTTAATAGATCAACACTGTCATGGAGCATTCGGAGTTGATTTTAACAAAGCAAATGTTGATGAAGTTTTATACTTAACAAAAGAAATGACAAAATACGGTATCGGTGGAATTTTTCCGACACTTGTAACTGACAATATAATTAATATAAAGCATCAAATAGAAATTATAAAACAAGCCGCTTCGAAACAAACATCGGATATGGCAAAAATTTTAGGAATACATTTAGAAGGTATTTTTATGAATGCTGAAAAAAGAGGGATTCATAATCCAAGATATTTTCTAAAGCCTACAATAGAGAATTATGCCATGGTGGAAGATCCTTTTATAAAAATATTGACACTTGCACCTGAATTTGATGACGGGCTAATTAGGTATTTATGGAACAAAGGAGTAATTGTTCAAGCCGGACACTGTATCGGCGGTCACTTAACCGGATGCAGAGGAGTTACCCATCTTTTTAATGCAATGAGTGGAATAGCACATAGAGGGGTATCCACAGCGCTTTCAGCGTTGATAAATGACCATATTTATACAGAAATTATTGCTGATGGCATACATGTATCAGATGATGCTCTAAAATTAGTATTTAAACTTAAACCAGCAGATAAAATTATTTTAATAAGTGACAGTCTTCCAATTACAAAAAGTAATTTGACAGAAATGGTTTTTGCTGATGAAAAAGTATATTATGATGGAATCAGAGCAACTTCAAAAGATGGAACTCTCGCTGGAAGTACGGCTTTAATACCTGATATTATAAAAAGACTTCATTCTGTAGGACTATTCAATCCTCAATTTATTGAAAATCCATATTTGTATCACAGAATAAATTTAAACGGATTTATTGAATGGGATGATAACTGGAATATTGAAAAAATACAAATAGGATAGATTATGCAAAGTGACAATATAAAATCAGGTATAGCAAGAACTCCACACCGCGGTCTTATAATGGCAACAGGTGTAAGCAAAAAGAATATGCAGGCTCCTTTTATAGGCATAGCAAGCTCTTTTTCAGACTTAGTCCCAGGTCATATCGGTATGCGGGATTTAGAAAGACAAATTGAAAAAGGTATTCATACAGGCGGCGGGCAAGCTTTTGTATTTGGAGTACCTGCGATTTGTGACGGTATTGCAATGGGACACAATGGAATGAGATATTCACTCCCTTCTCGAGATTTAATTGCAGACTGTGTAGAAAGTGTTGCGGCAGCTCATCAATTAGATGGTATTGTATTACTTTCAAATTGTGACAAAATAACCCCTGGTATGATTATCGGGGCATTAAGATTAAACATCCCTGCTATAATTGTCACCGCAGGTCCGATGCTCGACGGGAATTGTCAGCATGAAACAAAACTTACAATGGTAACAGGCTCCTTTGAAGCTGTAGGCAAATTCCGAAAAGGTGAAATAACTAAAGAATTTCTTGAACTTATGGAAGAAGAATCCTGCCCTTCTGCAGGCGCTTGTCAAGGAATGTATACCGCAAATACAATGGCTTGTCTTACAGAAGTATTAGGAATGTCACTTCCATATTGTGCATCATCTTCAGCAGTATCTTCTCGTAAAAGAAGAATTGCTTTTGAAAGCGGTATGCAAATTGTAGAACTTGTTAAATCAAATATAAAACCAACCGATATAATTACAAAAGAAAGCCTTACAAATGCAATTACAGCATCTTTAGCACTAGGAGGCTCTACTAATACCTTTTTGCACCTGCTTGCAATCGCAAACGCAGCAGAGCTTGATATTACAATAAATGATTTTGATAAACTAAGCAGAAAAATTCATCAGATTGTAAAGATCAATCCATCTTCGAAACTTACTATGAGTGATTTTCATAATGCAGGCGGAATTCCTGCGGTCATAAAATCATTAGATAATCAGCTTTTTGAAACAAACACAGTAGCAAAAACTACAAATAAAGAAATAGCACAAAATGCCTACATCGATACTGATATAATTCCGATGTACGAAAATTCAAACTATACAGAAGCAGGCCTTGGAGTGCTTTACGGAAACCTTGCTAAAGACGGTTGTGTAATAAAAATCTCAGGAGTTGCGCCTGAATGTTATAAATTTGAAGGTACCGCTATAACGTTTGACAGTGAAGAAGAAGCAATGAAAGCTCTTGAAAATGATAAAATAAAAGCTGGAGATGTAATAGTAATAAGATATGAAGGTCCATCTGGCGGACCTGGCATGAGAGAAATGCTTGCACCGACATCTCTTTTAGTTGGTAAAGGGCTGGGGAAAAAATGTGCTCTAATTACTGATGGAAGATTTTCAGGTGCAACAAGGGGAATTTGTGTCGGACATATTTGCCCTGAAGCTGCTAAAGGTGGTATGATTGCTCTTGTAAAAGACGGCGATAAAATAAAAATTGATATTCCAAACAGACAAATTGAACTTTTGGTAAATCAGGAAGAAATTAAAAAAAGAAGAAAAGAATTAAAACCCTTTGAGCCTAAAGTTAAAACAGGATATCTGTACAAATATTCTAAAAATGTTCAAGATGCCAGTCACGGAGCAATCGTTTAAAAAATCTGTGCTATGATGATTTTATGAAAGAATTAAAAGACTTTGCCGATGAAATAAACAAATGTTCCAAATGCGGACTATGTCAGTCAGTATGTCCTGTATATAAAATTACAGGCAATGATTGCGCCGTATCAAAAGGTAAATTCATTATGCTTGAAGGAGTTTTGAAAGGTGATTTAAAACTCAACAAAAACATCGAAAAATACCTTGATATGTGTATGAGGTGCGGAAAATGCAAGGATTTTTGTCCAAGCAATATTGATGTTTGTGAAATTTTTAATACAGCAAAACATCAGTATGCAAAAGATACTTTTCAAGGAAAATTTGAAAAATTTCTCCAAAGCAAAGCTGTTTTTGGAAATTTAATAAAATTTTTTAAAATTTTTCATTGCTTTAATAATAAGAAAAAATTATCTCAAAATCATAATGATAAAAAAACAAAGTTAATCTATTTCAAAGGCTGTGTAAATGAAATTTTTCCGACTTCTGCAAATGCTCTGAAAAAAATATTTAAAAATTTGGATACTGAAATAATTGAAAAAGACTTTGATTGCTGTGGACTACCCTTTTTATCAAGCGGAAATTTAGAAAGATTTGAAGAAGTAAAAAAACACAATTTAGAACAGCTTGATTGTGAATATGATTATATTTTGACTGACTGTGCAAGCTGCGAAAGTACTTTAAAATCCTATGGAGAATTAAAAGTAATTAATGCTGCAGAATTTTTAGCTATGCAAAATATAAAATTCAAATTTAAAAAGCCCTTAAAAGTCACGTTCCATAAGCCTTGTCATCTTGAAAATATTAATTTTATAAAAAAGCTGTTTGAAAAATGTGAAAATATAGAATATATTGAAATGAAAGATTTTGATGCATGCTGCGGTTTTGCAGGGACTTTTGTTGTTAAAAATCCAAAATTATCATTAGAAATATCAAAACAAAAAGCTTTAAATATAATAAATACAAAAGCTGATTACGTTCTTACAGCTTGTCCTGCTTGCATTCTTGGAATAAAAGAGGGCTTTCTGGCTCTTGGCAAAAAAAATACCAAACTTCCCAAGATTTCTAATATAATTGATTTTCTAGCCCAAGCTGATAATATTACACAATAGAAGTAACTTACAATTGCAATCTTCTTAAATCAGGCAAAGAAGATCCCGCCCAATTAGGAAGCTCAAAATGCAGATGCGGAATCCCCGGACGCAAAGGATCTATGAAAGAGGATTCTCCAATATCAATGACTGTTAATTTCCCATCCTTTTCTATGAAATTACTTGGTGTCGCATCATTGTAGTATACACCTAAATCATTTAAATCTTGCAGTCTTTTATTTACATACCTTATGCCATTGTGCATAAAATCAGGTGCAGACCCATCTTCCAAATCATAAATAGCCATCTCGGCACCATAGTCATAAAAATACAATTTATTAGCATTTTTACAATCATTTAAGTTCAAATATCTATCAATTTGAGCATCTACAAAAACAGAATCCGAGCGGTAAGCTTCTGCAATTTTTGCACTTGAATTGTCACCATGCCTGAACCATCTGCTTTGAACTTTTATAACATAAGGTTTTGAAATAGGCTCATCATTCCAATTAGCCATTTGTATTTTTAATGGGATTTTACTGGACTCACCAAAAGAAAGCGGTTCAATAAGCAGTTTTTGTCTATTATACTCCAATTTACTTACCTTACCTCGTTCCAAGGGAAGATAAGCAAGCCAATTTGCAAAGTTTTTAAAATCATCAACAAATTTAAAATCTTCCGGTATATAACCAAAACGAATATCGTTTCCAAAACGTCTTTGTAATGCAAATAAATGCCAATTAGGAGAAACTTTTAATAAATCATCAGGATTTTGGGCGTTTTCGAATAAATTATTTGCATACTTTTTATAAGCAGAAAGATATCCGCCATCCTCTTGAAGCCATTCTGTTAAATTTTTTATTCCGCCAATTTTATCTTTTAAAAGTTTTGTAATATGCAAACTATCTCTTGGATTTGTAACAATTTCTTTTATAAACTCTTTTGATGCTGCCTCATCTGAAGTGATAGCATATAAAAATTCTTTAATTTTCACTGAATCTTCCATACAATGTCGAATAAAATTAACTATATTTTGCCCGGAAGTCTCAAATTTTTTATATAAAGCAGTATCCTCTAAATCCATAATTTTATATGGCAAAATTTTTTCTTCACAGCTTAGATTTTTTATAACATTTCTCAAAGTATCGCTGGATTCAATATTTATATCATTGATTTTCTTTTGCAATTTTTTTATTTTGCCATGTTGGATAACTCCGACTCCTACAGCAGCACTTACTCCTAAAACACCCAAAGCCGATGTTATAAGAACTGTTTTGTCTTTTAATGACAAAGTTTCTTCTTTCTGTGCCTTTTCTTTAACCTCGGATGCTTTGAAAACATTTTGACTAATATTTCCAACAGGTAAAATTTTCATACAATTATAATAATCAAACAAATATATTTTTGTTATTTAAAAGGATATATTGTTACTTAATGTAACAAATATATCCTTTATTTTACTTGCCTAATTCACTAGCTTTAACGGTTGTTTTTTCTATAACATCATAAAACAGCTTATCAGAATGTTCTTCATTCATAACTGAAATACCGACAAATGTACAACCACCTTTTGTTGCTACGTTATCAATTAAATTCTGTACAGAGACTTCTCCCCTATCAAATATCATCTTTGCAGATCCCAATGCTGTCTGTGTTGCCAGCATTAATGATTTTTCATAATCCATACCTAGTTTTTCCCCTGCACGAGCCATATCTTCTATTACTTTATAGAAAAATGCAGGTCCAGAACCAGAAATTGCGGTTACAATATCAATTTGAGATTCATCGACTTCAATTACTTTACCTATACTTGCTAGTAAATCCATAACAAATTCTGCATCTTCCTGATGTGCATACTCACCTTTGGCAACAGCACACATCCCTTCTTTTACAAGTGCCGGTGTATTTGGCATAACTCTTATTACACGAGCATTAGGTATTATTTTATTAATTGCAGATGTTGATACTCCCGCTGCAATTGATACTATCAACTTTTCAGATGTAATTTCGTCTTTTATTTCTTCAAGCACGTCACGTACATAATTTGGTTTTGTAGCTATAAAAATAACATCACTGCCTATAGTTAAAAAACGATTATCCGATAAGACATCAATTCCCAAACGATTGTGAGCAAGTTCTGCAATTTCACAATTTACTTCTGAACCTTTTAATTGATATTTTTTATCTTTATCCGCAGATTTTATCCCTAAAATTATTGCGCTTGCCATCTTGCCGCATCCAATAAAACCGATTTTTGTTAAAGTTTTGTTCATATTATTTAATCTGCCCCCATTCTTGTGTTGACTAATTATTTTTTTTTATCTAACATTAGAATTATACGACAAATATGAATTAAAAGGAATAAAGAAAATGAGACGTACACTAGAAGGAACAAAGATTAAAAGACAGCACGTAAGCGGTTTTAGAGCAAGAATGGCAACCCCCGGCGGACGCGAAGTATTAAACAGACGCAGAGCAAAAGGACGTCATAGAATCTCTATCCAAGCTAAAAAACGCGCTTAGTCTTATTTAAAGGAATTAAATTACTAAAAAGATAAATTACACAGCAGGTCGAAATTAATCAGGCGTGCTGTGTTGTTGCAGGAAATAATGCTACCTAAAAAATACAGATTAAAAAACAAAGCAGCTTTCACTGCTACATACAGAATAAAAAATTCCTTTCACAAAGGAGGAGTAACACTTTTTGCGGGAATAAAGAAAAAAGAAGACATCCCGACAAAAGTGGGGTTTGTTGTATCAAAAAAGACCCATAAACGTGCCGTAAAAAGGAATAGACTAAAAAGGCTTATGAGAGAAAGCTATAGACTTATTTTAAAATCAGAAAAAACTTATAATTCACAAGAATATCTTTCATTAATTTTTGTAGGCTCATCGAATGCTCTTGATAAAAACTTTAAAGAAATGCAAAATATTATAAAAAAACTTTTGGAGCAAATATAATGCTAGAGGGAATTTATGTAAATAATGTATTAATGCACCCTACAATTCGGCCTTATCCGCAGCAACCACAAAATATGTCTGGTGTAACATTAGGCTCTAAAGCAATTTACCGATACGCACTTGAAGAAAGTGATTATCCGACATTAACTATTGCAAATTATCTTTTTGACAGCGATATGGATTTTATTCCACCAGGTCATTATGAGTTAGCGCTTTCTGATGAATGGGATTTTTTGATACTTCTACAAAGCAAAAACCCAGTTGCATTAATTCCAGTTGTCAAAGTTGAAGAAGATGCAACTGAAAAAGTCCGACTTGAAGATCCAAAAAATAAAAAAAGAATTGAAAAAGAAGAAAAAGAACGAAAAAAAATTAATGAAAAACGTGCAAAAGTTGGCATGCCTCCTGATAAAGAACCTATTTATATGGAAGCAACTATTGAATATGTAGAAGATGGGCATTATTACCTTGTAAAATATGTTCGGGATACGGTTAAAGCCTGGGGAATAATTAAAAGATAAATAAGTTCAAAAGTGGTCATTCATTACTCACATACTACATTCACAAACCATATCTGAACTATACCGTTAAATATACAACTCAAAAATTCCACTCTCGTTTCTTGTCGCAGAATTTTTTCAGACAATTTAAAAAAAGGGTTGCAAATAAAAATTTACATGCAATAATAAATTTGGAAATAGTTACAGTTTCTGAAAATTGAATAACGCGGGATGGAGCAGTCTGGTAGCTCGTCGGGCTCATAACCCGAAGGTCGTTGGTTCAAATCCAGCTCCCGCAACCAATTGATAAAAAAGGTTTTAAGTGTTTACTTAAAACCTTTTTATATGTTTTGGGTAGTATTTGTGTAATCACTTGCTTTTTAATAATAATAAAATACAATTAACCATTCTTTTACTCAGATTAGAATTTTAAGTATTCCATTTTACTATTTTTATATTACAATTATTATTATGGGTTGGATATACTTACTAATTGCAGCTTTATGTTTTTTTACAGAGTGCTTTGCGTATGACAGATGGTGCGATTATTTCGGGCAATCGGCTTTTGTAGCGGGTTTTAGGGGTAGGAAATAATCAAACCATGTGTACCATAAATACTCTTTTTACTCTTTTTCTACTCGGGGCAGATGGTGTGATTATTTCGGGCAAAAGGATTGCAACTCTCTTTCTGCTTGTGTTTTAGGGCGATTAAGGCTTGGTACAAATGGTATGATTATTTTGGGCAACTGAGTAATTTGAGTAATTTGAATTTATTGTGTTTTACCTAGCCTATGTACTATTCCCAAAGATCCATTGCAAACAAATTATTAATGTAGTTATCGTCTACTCTTTCACAAGTCTCTTCTTTTGATTTTTTCCAAAACAATTGTTTTGATTTAATTTCTTCTAATACTTGCGTTATTTTTTTATTATCTTTATAACGAACAAACATTTCTTCCAGCATGTCTTCTTGTTTATCAATTGGCGAATCTTGAATTAATTTTAAAATCCTCGTTGCTTCTTTATCACCTATTATGTTTGACTGTCTGCTCTTTCTTTTTAGTATCAAAAAATTTCGAGGACTGTCACTTAGACCTTTACTACGAGCTTCTTTTACTAATTTAGATACTGTACTAAGACTTTCCTTGGTTTCAATTCCTCCGATATCAATACATACCCCATTTATCAAATTGCCTGGGTTTGTTGATAAATCAGAATGCTCTAATCCTAATCTTTTAAAATTAAACATATTTCCATGGATAGTTCCATCTAAAAATTTAGATATTGAAAATGGATTATCCGATAAAACAAACATATCAGGTAATACCAAGCCTTGGCTTTCAGATATTTTATGACCATTCATATATCTTATATATTCAGTGGCATTTGCTTCTGCATTTGCACCATGCATTGTTGCCATATATTTATCTGTATCTGATGTTTGTAATTTTATGCTTTCTAGTGTATCCTTAAATAATTTTCTTTTTTCTTTTACCTTATTTAAATCCAGTTCAATCTCTTTTGATCTTGCATAAGATACAATTTCTTCATCAGAATATTGTGAAAATATTTTGTTAGTTTTTTCAAATAGTGTTCTATTAAAATTATTATCTGATTTATAACATTTTATAATTCTATCAGCAACTAATTTCTTTTCTTCTGTACCAAATATTTCACATTTATAGACATCCGAGTATGCACCCTGACCTATATTAGTTATTTTAACATTTTTTGCCATTGGTAAAATTGTTTTAAATTTATCAAGCATTGCCTGCTCTGCTTTTAATATTATTTCTGTGCTTTTTTCGTTATAAATTTTATCTGTGAACAATAATCCAATATTATCACTTTTAAGCATATTTACAGCACTATCTAATGATATTTTACTTCTATTCACTGCTTGTATATTAATTTTTGTCATACCTGTTAAAAGATAACTTGCGTTTATATATGCCTCTTGTGCTTTTAATATGGCTTGCTTTTTAGTAATAGGATTTGCTTTTAAAATGAGTTGCAATAAATCATTCGGGATATTACCCATAATCGGGTGTGATGTTGTGCTAACCATGTTTTCATATGATTGATAGTTTATTCCTTTTCGAAATATATTTTTTAGTCTTGAATATCCACAATCTGAAACCACATTTGCACTTGTTAATTTAACTGCTTCTGAGCCAATACCATTAGCTTTTTTTGCTAAATTTATTGCTAAATCGATTTTTCCCATAAAAATATCCTTAGTCCCCTTATATATCTATATAAAGTATTTTTCTTATCAAAAATTGCCTAATTATTACAAAAATTTTTATTTTCTTTGCCTAAAATAGTCAAACTATCTGACCCAAGTAATCAAACCATGTGACTCTTTACACTTTATTTGAAGTCGGTTGGCCATTTGGCTTAAAAATGGCTTCTTTGGGAAATTACAAACTCTTATGGATAATTTTTGCAATTATCACAATGACCCTAAGCGGTATTTTCCTATTTTTAGCTCAAAAAACGATTCCGGTTGGAACAGCTTATGCTGTATGGACTGGGATCGGAGCCACATGCACATTTCTAATAGGTGTGTTTCTATTCAACGATTCACTCAGCCTAATACGTGCTTTAGGTATATTTTTAATTATTTGCGGCGTAGTCCTATTAAAAATTGCAAATTAAACTTGTCTAAACAATTAAATGAATATTATTTACAGATTAAAAGCATATTAACTAGTTGATAGCTCTTTTTCCCAGCAATAAAAGAAATATATCCCAAGTATGAAGTATATGCCCCACATCAGAATTGTTGCAAAGCAGTTCGAACCGTTTAGATAAGCTTCTATCCACATAGCAAAAGAAAACCCATTTACAATAGTCCAAAAATACCACTGTTCAATACAACGTTTGACTGTAAGCACTAACCCGAAAATTGAAAAAACCGTCGTGAAACCATCCATGAAAGGAGAACTATCCCCTGTTTTCTTTAAAATAATTGAAATTAAAACAGACAAAATTATTGCAGAAATAAAAAATACATACTGAGCTTTTTTATTTAAAGAAATTTTTATTATTGAATTATCCTTCACACTAATATGTTTTTTCCATCTAAAAATCCCCAAAATCTGCATCGGAAAATAATAGCACATATACAGAACTAAATTTCCCCAAAATCCGTTTTGATAAGCCAGATAAGAATAACATAACGTTCCGCATAGCCCTAAAAAATAGCAAGATATTTTACCCTTTCCTGCAAGTATCGTATAACTTATACCACAAATTGCAGAAATTAATGCAACTTTACTATCATTAATATAAAAAGAAAGTAAAATAATAAAAAGAATACTTATAGGGAAAATTATTCTTTCATACCTGCCCCAGCCTTTGAATTCACCTTTTATAAACTCTTTTATATTCATTAAAACTATTATAGAAGAAAACTTAAATTAAAACAATTTACTTTTTGCTTTGTGTGTTGTGTACTATTATTTGGTAGAAGATTATGCAGATTAACAAAATTAATAAAAATCAAAAAAACTTTACAGGACTTTTAAACAATAAATACCTGCTAAAAGGCTTGGAAAAAGTATCCGAACATGGAACCACATTCTCTGCAGGCACTGCGCTGGCTATGTCTTTGACCGTAAGACCCCTTGCAATATTATCCACCCCTGACGTTGAAAAAGAAAACAAACAATACGCATGTGCAAATTCAATAGTTTCAGGGCTAATCAAATTTGGTATGATTGAAGCTATAGCACTACCAATTGAAAATGCCGTAAAAAAAATAGATGCCCATCCCAAAAAATATTTAGAAAATCAAACCATAAAAAACTTTACCGAAACCTCACAAGAGCTGACTAACTCTAAAAGTTATAAACTTGCTACACAAATTTTAAAACTCAGTACAGGATTTATAACAGCCATCCCCAAATCTATACTTACAATTGCATTTATTCCATTTGTAATGGATAAAATTTTCAACTTAAAAATACCAGTTGAAAAAAAAGAAAAATCTAAATTAAAAACGAGGGATTATAATGATAAAATTCCATTCACAGGCAAAATTACAGAAGAGCTTCCCAAAAAGATAGGTAAATTACTTGATATCAAATCTTTTCAAAATTTTGTAAAAAAATATCAAAATGAAGATAAAAATATTGCAAAACACATAACAGCAGGAACAGATATCCTTTTAACCGGCTCTTTTGCTTACCAGACAAACAAAAGTAATAAAATTAAAGACGAGCGCAAAAAAGTCCTTATATACAATAATATTATATCAACAGCTATAACATTAACAGGTGGTTATAGTATTGACCGACTCATTAAAAGTAAAACATCAAAATTTATAGAAAAATTTTCAAAAATAAACGCAAATGACCCAAAACTAAACAAATATATAGAGGGATTAAACATTATCCGACCGGCTATAATTTTTGCAGGAATTTATTACGGTCTGCTCCCAATAATTTCCACCTATATGGCAGAAAAAACCGATAAATACCTTCAAAATAAGTAAATTTATTTTTTCAAAAAACTGATTTATTCTTAAAGTTTTGATAAGAAAAAATAATAAAATTTATTAATATTATTTTTTGTTTGTTGTATTATAAATTTATTACTTATTTGAAGGGGATTAATATTAAATAATGATATCAAAATCAATATTGATAATGTTTTTATTTGATATGGCAGTGATGTTGGTCTCAACAACTTTTTGGTATGCAGGTTTTGGTTTGCCTGAAAACCTCTTGGATATGACTGTATTAATCACAGTATTGTCAGGTATAGCAGTATTATTTTTAAAAGACAACTACAAAATCAGAGAATTCAATACAACATTAAAAAATTATTATCTGCTTTTTGAAGGAATGGTATTTGCGCAAATTCCACCTGCAATTTTGCTATTGACCTTTACTCATGACGCAAATACTTTTGAATTCATACTTGCAAACCTTATAACAATTTTCATAGTACTTAGAATATACAGAATTTTATTTCACTATTATCTGTTTCATATAAAAAGGACTCAAAATGTTCTTATAATAGGTAACGATAAAAACGCAAAACTTATAGCCGATGAAATTACGGCTAAAAAAGCACTCAAAATGCAAGTAGTAGGTTTTATAGAAGATACTGAATCCGAAGACTATATCCCTGAAAGCTCGCTTAAAGTAATCACTAAACCTGCAAACCTTAAACAAGCCATAAAAACAAATAATGTCGATATTGTAATTATTGCAATAAAACGAAGAATGGAAGAAGAACTTTTGACAAATATGGTCGAAAGTATTCCTGAAAATGTAAAAGTATACAAAATGGCAGAATTCTATGAAAAAATAACAGGAAAATATTTTATAGACAGAATGTCAATCAACTGGCTTTTCTATGATTATATGCAAAAAAGATCAGCCCTATATGATTTTTGCAAAAGAGCTTATGATATAATTGCAGCTTTAATTATTCTGACAGTAACCTCACCAATTCTTTTGTATATAGGTATAAGAGTAAAATTAACAGATGGTGGACCTGCAATCTATACACAGACAAGAATCGGGAGAAACGGCGAACCTTTTAAAATGTATAAGTTGCGTACAATGTATCTTAATGATTATGTACCCAAAGCCGGCAAAATAGAACACGCAGAATCTCAAGATGAAGACAATCGAGTAATACCGTTCTGTAAATTTGTAAGAAAAGCAAGATTTGATGAGATTCCGCAAATGATAAATATTTTAAAAGGTGAAATGTCAATCGTAGGACCAAGAACAGAATGGGAAGATCTGGTAAATATCTATTCAAAAGAAATTCCATACTACAAGTGCAGACAATGGGTAAAAACAGGCTGGACAGGCTGGGCTCAAATTAACCAAGGGCACTGCGTCTTAGCTGATGATATCGCAGAAAAGCTGCAATATGATATGTATTATTTGAAACACAGAAATCTGTTATGGGAAATTGGAATATTAGTAAAAGCCGTATTCTTAGCTCTTGGAGGTCGTCATGGCTAAACAAGCAGTAATTCTTGCAGGCGGATTCGGAACTAGATTGTCTCATGTCGTATCTAATGTTCCAAAACCTATGGCTCCGATAAAAAATAAGACTTTTTTGGAATATATAATTGGACAATTACAAAATCAAGGTTTTGACAGTTTTGTTTTCTTAACAGGTTATAAATCTGAAATCATTGAAAATCATTTTAAAGACCTTCCAAACTCAAAATTTATAAAAGAAGAGACAGCTCTTGGTACAGGCGGAGCTATTTTGAATGCTTTTAAATTTCTGAATGATGATTTTTACGTAATAAACGGCGACACTTTTTTTGATATAGATTTTTCAATTTTGGAAGAATTTGGAAAAAATAAGCCTTGCACAATAGCCTTGAGATACACCGATAATATATCAAGATACGGGTTTGTCGAAATAGATGAAAACTTTGAAATATCCTCTTTTACTGAAAAAGGAAATCTTCCCAAAAACAGAATTGACGGCTATATAAATGGCGGAATTTATCATATCAAAAAATCAGTATTAAAAAGATTTTTGGACAAATTTTCTGGACAATTCATTTCGTTGGAAACTGAAATTTTTCCTGAATTATTAACCAATAAAGAATTATTCGGTCTGCCTATCGGCGGATGTTTCATTGATATAGGTATCCCAGAAGATTATTACAAAGCTCAAGATTTGATTCCAAATTGGTTAAAAAAAGAAGCGAAACCTGCACTTTTTATCGATAAAGACGGAACTTTGATTGTAAATACTGAATATCCTCACGGCAAAAATTTTGAAATTATTGAAAGCACAATATCTATTGTCAAAAAATATTCAGAAAAAAATTATCATATCATAATGGTTACAAATCAAGCTGGAATTGCAAAAAACAAATTTGATTTTGGACAAATGGAAGAAGGGTTTGAAGGTATTAAAGAATTTTATAAAACACAAGGAATTGAATTTGATGACATTGAATTTTGTCCCTACCATAAAGACGGAGTAATAAAAGAATATTCTTATCCTTCACTGCTTAGAAAACCAAATCCTGGTATGATATTAAATGCCTGTGAAAAGCTAAAAATCGATTTGAAAAATTCAATTATGATAGGCGATAACTCCGAAATTGATAATGTCAAATTACCTTATTTGAAATGTCAAATCCTATTTGAAAAAGAAAGGAATTTAGTATAATGCTCATTGAAAATTATATTCAAGCATCAATTAATACAAAACAAAAAATATTGAATGACAAAAATATTCTTACAACTATCCAAAATGCTGCTGATGCAATAATTAAAGCTTATAAAAACGGCAAGAAAGTTTTGACTGCAGGCAATGGAGGTTCAGCAGGAGATGCTCAGCATATTGCAGGAGAACTGGTGTCAAAATTCTTTTTTGACAGACCAGGATTGAGTGCTTTTTCTCTTGCTACCGATACATCGATTTTAACAGCAATAGGCAACGATTACGGCTATGAAAAGTCATTTTCAAGACAAATTCAAGCAAATGCAAATGATGGTGATGTTTTTATTGCAATTTCAACATCAGGAAATTCTAAAAATATAGTAAATGCCCTGTTGGAAGCTAAGAAAAAAAATGTAACAACTATCGGACTAGTTGGACAAAAAGCTTGCGAAATGGATACACTTTGTGATTATATAATAAAAGTACCATCAGAAAGCACTCCAACAATTCAGGAATCGCATATCATGATCGGTCATATAATTTGCGCAATAGTAGAAGAAGCAATTTTTAGAGGGGAAGAATTATGCTTATCAGGGCAAAAGCTCCATTAAGAATAGGTTTAGCAGGCGGAGGAACTGACGTAAGTCCTTATTGTGATATTTACGGAGGATCCATACTTAATGCGTGCATAAATATGTATGCATACGCAACAATTGAACCAAGAGATGACGGCAAGATTGAATTTAGGTGTGAAGACAGAAAAGAATTTGCGATTTTTGATGCTACAGAAAAATTTGAAATTGACGGAAAGTTTGATTTGTTAAAAGGTGTCTATAACCGTTTGGTAAAAGATTATATTAAAAAGCCTCTCAGTTTTACTTTGACAACATACGTGGATGCTCCTGCAGGAAGCGGACTTGGCTCAAGCTCTACACTTGTTGTCGCAATAGTAAAAGCTTTTCAAGAATGGCAAAATTTACCTTTAGGTGAATATGACTTGGCAAAACTTGCTTGGAGCATAGAACGAGAAGATTTAAAAATGGCAGGCGGACGCCAAGATCAATACGCTGCAGCCTTTGGCGGATTTAATTTTATGGAATTTTCAAACAATGAAAAAGTCCTTGTAAATCCTCTGCGAATTCGCAAAGAATATGTGAATGAATTAGAATTTAATGTTTTATTATATTACACAGGCACAAGCAGACTTTCAGCGAAAATCATTGAAAGTCAGGTTGAAAACACAAAGAAAAAAGATGAAAAAGCAATTGATGCAATGCATAAATTGAAACAACAGTCTTTGGATATGAAGGAAGCTCTTTTGACGGGTAATCTGTCTAAAATGGGTGAATTACTAAATACAGGCTGGGAAAACAAAAAGAAAATGTCTTCTTCAATTTCTAACCCTGTAATTGATAACATATATGAAACAGCAATAAAAGCTGGAGCTACTGGAGGTAAAATTTCAGGAGCTGGCGGCGGGGGATTTTTCATGTTCTATTGCCCTAATAACAGTAGATATAGAGTAATAGAGGAATTATCAAAATTAGGCGGAGAATTTCGAAGATTCAGATTTACAAACATAGGAGCCGAAAGTTGGACAACGAAGTAAAAAATATATTATATATAACAACTCGTTTACCTTGGCCACTAATTGGTGGTGATAGGCTTCATATTTACCATTATTTGAAAGAATTAAAAAATAAAGGTCATAAAATCACTTTAGTTACTTTAATTTCTGAGGATGATGATTTGAATGGTGCTTTAGAGCATAATGAATTTTATACCAAATTAATTCCTGTAAAATTTAATAAAAAATTCGCATATTTAAATGCAATAAAAGCGGTATTTAATGATAAACCTTTTATCGTTGAGTATTTTTATAACAAAAATATGCAAAAAGTAATAGATGAAGAAATAAAAACTGGAGTTTACGACATTGCTATTGGCTATATAATAAGATCTTTTCCTTATTTAAAAAAACATAAAAACATAAAAAAAATTATTCATTTGTGTGATGCAATTTCAATGATGTATGAGCGAAGAATTCAAGAAAAATCAAATTTATTTGATAAATTAAAAATATTTATAGAATATTTAAAAGTAAAAAATTATGAAAAAGAATCTTGCAAATACTCTGATAAACAAGTTTTAATTTCAGATACTGACAAAAAATATTTATCAAGATTTGCAGACACTAAAAATTGTAAAATCATAGGATTGGCAACTGATACAGAATATTACAAGCCTATTGATTTTTCTAAAAAAAATAATATCTGCTTTGTTGGTTCTATGCAATATATCCCAAATTCAGAAGCTGCAATATATTTTGCAACAAAGGTTTTCCCTCTAATAAAAAAAGAAATTCCAGATGCAAAATTCAAAATAATTGGAGCTAATCCAAGAAAAGATTTATTTGAAGCTGTAAAGGATATTGATGGGGTTGAAGTTACTGGAAAAGTAGAAGATGTAAAAGAATACATGAAAGATTGTAAAGTTTCAGTCTGTCCTGTAAAAATTGCAGGAGGAATTCAGAATAAGATTCTAGAAGCAATGTCAATGGGTATTCCTGTTGTAACAACCATAGAAGGTGCAGAAGGTATTGATACTAGCGAAGATATTTTATATGTTGCAAATTCTGAAGAAGAATATGCAAAAAAAGCTATTTTATTAATGCAGAATGATAATTTACAAAAAGAAATAGGATATAAATCAAGAGAATTTATTTTAGCTAATTTTTCTTGGGAAAAAGTAGGGAATGATTGGAATAAATTAATCAAAGAGGTATATGAATGAAAATCATTGTAGAAGATGGGTTTTCAAAAATTCATAAAACCGGTATTGGTCAATATACTTTAATGATTGAAAAATTATTAAAAGAACTCTCGCAAGAAATTATTGTAATAAGCAAACCATTCTTGTCAAAATTAAAAAATAAAATTTTACGCAGGATTTTATATAATATTTGGTTAAATACTATTTTTTTAATTAAATTATGCCTAATAAATGATAATGTTATAGTTATTTGTACAAATTACGCAATTCCAATATGGAAAATTCCAAAAGTTAAATTTATACCTGTTATTCATGATTTATGTATAATAAAACATCCTGAATGTGATTCTCTAATAAATAATTGGTACCAATTATCCAATATACGAAATGCAATAAAAAATGCAAATAGAATAATAACTGTTTCTGATACTATAAAAAAAGAGATAGAAACTTCATTTAGAGCATTTCATAAAAAAATATTTGTGGTTAATTCTTCGTTAACTATGGGGCTAAGTGATGTTGAAAATCTTAATTTTTCAACAATAGAGCAAAAATATAATATAAAAAGTAAAAATTATATTTTATCTGTGGCTACATTAAATAAAAGAAAAAATATAAAAATGCTAATTAATGCCTATGAAAAAATAGAAACAAATAATAAATTGGTTTTGGTTGGAAGTACAAGCAATGAACAATTTAACTGTAAAAATAAAAATATTATATTTACAGGTTATATTACTGATGAAGAATTAAAGGCTTTATATAAAAACGCAAAACTATATGTGTTCCCGTCAATTTATGAAGGTTTTGGTATACCACTAATTGATGCTCAAAGTTTTGATGTACCAGTCTTATGTTCTGATATTCCTGTGTTTAGAGAAATTGGAGCTAATAGTGTTGAGTTTTTTTCTATAGATAAAAATAATTTAAAAGAGAAAATAATGTGTTTATTAAATAATGAACAAAAAATAAATATGCTTGTAAAATTGGGTAGAAAAAATATAAAAAGATTTAATTTAGATGTAATATTAGGAAGTATAGAGAATGTTATATCTTATAGGGAGTAGCAGTGGAATTAAAATTTAATCTTAATAAATTTACTAAATATTTTTTAATTATTATGACTTTTTTGCTACCAATACAATCCGTATTACATATTGTATTGAAATTACCAACTTATATTCAGTTTTTATATATATTTTTAATAATAGGTACTGGTATATGTTGCTGTTATAAAAAAAATATATTAACAAAACTTGATTTGAATTTTATATCTATTTTCTTTTTATTTTTAATATCTGCATTAATTTCTATAATAATAAATTTTGAAGAAGTTGTTTCTCGAGGTATGGAATTTTCATATTATGTAAAAGTGTATTCTAATTTTTGGGATTCTCCAAATGTTAGAATGTTTGCTTGGGGATTAATGCGACCTAGCTTTTTTTTATTGTACTGTAGTATACTAATGGTTTTACTAAAAATAAATAATAATAATTATAGTAATTTTATTAAAACAATTATTATTTTAGGATTTTTTTCTTCTGTGTATGCTCATTATCAATTAATTGCTCATTTTTTTAATTTACCATATGGTTCAATCTTTGCAGGAATAGATAGACCGCCAATTATGTTTTTTGGTAATATTAGACGTTGTGAAGGTATGTTTTATGAACCCGGACCTCATGCATCAATTTTGTCACCGATTTTTTGTCTATTAACAGCACAGTTATTTGAAAAAGATAGTGCCAAAAGATTTTTTAGACCTTTATTGACTAAAGTTATGTGGGGAATTGTTACATCTGCTCTTATATTAACGTTTTCACCAATTGGTATTTTGACTCCTCCATTGTTTGTTGTCTTTTATATTTTATTAGATAGCAAAACTTTCTTTAATAAGAAGTTTTTTAATTTAAAAAAAATTATTAAATTTATAACAATTTTGTTAATTGGAGTGATAATACTTTTTTCTTTCTTAAAATTTTTAGAAAAAAATATTTCTAAGCATTTTTCTATATCAAAATATTTTATTGAAAAAATAGTAACTTCTACAGCATCTTTTGATTCTCCAATTGTTTATTTAAATCCGGATTCTCGTTCCGTAAGAAATTTTGTTGGCATCTCCTTATTTAAAGAACATAAATGGTTTGGTGCAGGTCCAAGTAGTGCTATTTCATATTTTTTTAAATATGCTTATTTTGCAAATATGGATATTCAATTAAGAGATCAAAATGCTGTTATTAATAATCATATAAAAATTTTATGTGAATATGGAATTATTGGTTTTTGTTTTTATTTAATGTTATTACTTTATCCATTTTATTTATATTTAAAAAATAAAAAAAGAATTAATAACAAAAAGTTTATAATATCTTTATTAATTGGTCATTTATTATATATATTATTGTCATTTCAATCAGTTTTACATTTTTACCAGATTCATTTTTGGATGATATATGTAGCAACAATTGTAGCAATTCAATTAGACTTATCAAAAAATAAGAATTATATTTCGTTATCAAATAAAGTTAACAAAAAAGAGGATTATGTTAATGAAGCCAATTTATATTGATATATCATTTGTTTTTAAGCCAATGACAGGTATTGGAGCTTATGTTTTAACCATTATAAATATATTAAAAAAATCAAATATTAATTTTTCATTTGAAGAACTAGTTTTGCCAGCGAAAACAAAATTTAAATTTATATATCATTTTTTATGGTTTAACACTTTATTTTTTATTAAAAGTTTATTTTGTAAACCAGATGTGATAATTTGTCCAAGTTTTATAATGCCATATTTTACGCGAAAGAAAACTAAATATGTAACAGTAATACATGATTTATGTCATTTACGTGGAGAAGAAATGACAAAATATAGTAGGTCTATTTTTGGTTTGTCGGTAAATATTGTAATAAAAAAAGCTGATACAATTGTCACTGTATCAGACACAATTAAACAAGAACTTATTGAAAAATTCAATATTTCTCCTGACAGAATTAAAGTTGTATATAATTCTATAGGAGAACATTTTATCAATGCAAATCTTAATCCTGAAATTTTAAACAAATATAATATTCAAAAAGATAAATATATTTTATCAGTTGCAACATTAAACAAACGAAAAAATATTCCAGAATTAATCAAAGCATTTGAAAGTATTTCTGATAAATATCCAGAGCTTAAGCTTGTACTTGTAGGCGGTATGGGTAATGAAAATAGAGAAAAACTAACCAAACACCCTAATATAATTTTTACAGGCTATATTAAAGATGAAGAAATTCCTGTGCTATATAAAAATGCTCTTATTTATGTTTTTCCATCTTTATATGAGGGGTTTGGCACGCCAATAATTGAAGCTCAATATTCTAATTGTCCGCTTTTATGTTCTGATATCCCTGTATTTAGGGAAGTAGCAGGAAAAGGAGCTGAATTTTGCAAAACTGACTATCAATCCATTGCAGAAAAAATGGAATACTTAATTAACAATCCGACTCGCAGAAATGAATTGATTAATTTCGGGGATAATAATGTTAAGCGTTTTTCCATTGAAAATGTTGCTAAACAATTACTTGGAATCTTAGAATCTTAAAAAGTTTACATTATTTGTCAGCAAAAATAATTGTCTTTTTATTTGTCTGAATATCCATTTAATAATTTTTATTGCTTTTTTACAAGCCCTTTTAATATAAGGTGTACCTTGCGGAATTTTTTTATTTTCAAGCAAAACTTCTAATAACCTTGATTCAACAGATTCTCTAAATTTATTTTTATCGGCATTTGTTGCAGATTTTAGCCACTTACTTGATTTTCCGATTTCTTTTTCCAAAATTTTATTAATTTTCTCATAATTTATATTTTCATTTATCAAGTTAGAAATTTTATTAAAATCTTTTTTATTTTCTATAATCCTATTTTCCAATCCTATGATTGATAACAATGAATAGAAACGACTATTACCATGAGTATTAGTTAAAGGCAAAACTTGTTTTTCAAAAATTATAGAAAAACAGGTTCCATGGTATGAATCTGTAATTACCAACTCGGCATTTTTAATATAATACAGCCAATCTTCTATAGATTCACCCCTATTCATAATTACGATTTCTAAATCATTTTCTGCTGCAATTTTATTTGCAAATTTTTCTATATTATTATCATATTCAAATACATAGACCGCTATAAATTTTTTACTTAAATTTTTATTTGATTGTTTATATAAATTTTCATATACATTCTTATCAATCAAAAATACCGGATCCAATATACAAGCAGCATCGACATCAAACTCATTTTTACAGATTGATACATTATCTAATTCTCTTACAGATACAGCATCAAATCTTTTTATATAATATTCAATCGTTGTTTTTACATCTTCTCCTTGATTAAATTTTTCAAAAATCATACTTGCTGCACAAGAGATTTTTTTCTTCGAATTTTTTACGAAATCCAAGAAATATAAATATTTCAGATTGTATCCCCAATTCCATACCTGATCTGAGCCGACTATAAAAGTATTATAATTATCATTTAATTTAGTTAAATCTTTTTTATTTTTACAAACTTTCGACAGATTAAAGTATTTATTTACAAAATTCAATTTTGCATCATTTCTTGGATATTCTTTTTTATTATCCCAAACTTTTGGTCTGAAATTTATAATTTGGGTGGTAAAACCAAAAGATTTTACTAACTCTTGCAGGGCAAAACAAGTCAAAATCGCACCATAATTCCAACTTGCCCAGTAATTCATTATTCCGCAATCATATTTGTCATACAAATACATATTAACAAGCTGTTTTAGTGTATATTTATCCAAATTTTCAAAGAACTCATTCCGTTTTGCATGTACTTTATGCGGAGCATACAAATTTCTGTTTCCTAAAATAGCATATTTTAAAGGCACTTTTTCAGATTGATTAAATTTGTTTTGTATTTCAGAATATACACTTTGAGCTTTTTTATTATTTACTAAAACTAGAGAAGTTCCTTTACCGTCATTTAAGTTTTTATCATAATTATCAATTCCCCAAAAGTCAGCAATTGTAAAATCACCTTCTCTTTGTGTTGTACAATATTTGCAATCTGTACAATTTTGTCTTAACGAAATATTAGACAAAAACAACTGCATATAATTATCTTCAGTTTGTAATTTGCTATATGTGTTTTTATTTGTTTTAGTAGTTATTTTAGCCCAATTTGACATCCAACTAATTGATTTATCTTTGAAATTAACTTCTAAAAATTTTTCATCATCAGCATTTTTCAACTCATTAAGATATTTTATATAGACTTTTTGTGAAGGCACACCATGACACAATATATCTACTGTTAAAAGTTTTTCGTAAGTTTTTCTTAAAAACGATTTCAATCCTGCTACCTGGCAAGGAGTTCCGCTAAAAAGCAGATAATTATCATTATCTAATATTTTTTTAACTTCCTGATAAATATTTCCGATATCACTTTGCAGGTATTTAGACCTTCTTAGCTTATACAACTCTTCTTTTGAATTTATAATTATATGCTTAGCTTTTAATTCATATAAATCAAAGGTACAGCCGCAAATATATCCGTTTTTATTTAAAATATACTCAGCTATTATAGAAAAAGCACCGCCTGATGAGCTGACTTTTCTAATTTCATCATCAGCCATTGCAGCATAACAATCCGGAGTTTTAAAATTATCATTAATTTTATTCAAAAAAGGACAAGTTTTTTTGCACAGCCCGCAATTTACACATTTACTTTGATCAATTTCGGGGTATAAAAATCCCTCTGAATTTTCGACCATTTCAATTGCTCCATGCGGACAAATATTTGCACAAGCACTACAACCGCAACAGTCTCTTTTTTCTATGAATTGTTCCATTTAAATTAACGATCCTTCAATAATTTATTAATTATGGCATCACTAAGATTTTTCAACATTTTTACTGTAATACCTGTTATAATTATTGTTAAAACTATTTTAATATCAGTATTAAGAAAAGTCAATTTTTCGAATATCGAAATACAACAAAGATGAACTAAATAAATTTCCAACGAATAACTACCCAAAAAGTCAAGTAACTTGGATTTTAAATTTAATATATATCCAACAGGAATCAGCCCACAACTTATACACAAACATAATACAAATATAATGCAAACAGGTAAAATTCGAATTCCTATTATATGTACAATCAATAATAATAACACTAAGCTTAAACATATTGATAAAGATAGGAAAAAATAAAAATAAGGTTTTAAATTTATAATTTTACTTATCAATAATTTTTGTTCTGCACACAAAAGACTTAAGGGTAGACATAAAGTAGAAATCCACCAACAAGCCTGTTTGCCTGCTAATATAAAATAAATAACGAATAATAACCAAAATAAAATGAATAAATAAACATAATATTTTTTATAATACGACCAAAATAAATATAATGTTATATAGGCTAACAATTGGACTTTTAAATACCAAGACATAAATGAAGGTTGCGTTAATAAAAATATATCTTTTATAACGGAGTAACTTTTAGGAAATAGTGATGTAATATTAAATATAAGTGCAAAAAACAAAGTACATAAAATTACAATTGATGTAGGAATATAAAGTTTTAAAACTCTATTTTTAATCCAGTTAAAATTTCCTCTTTTTTTATTGATAAATTATTCCCATAACCAGATAAAAAAAGAAAAATACCAACACAAATTGGCGCCAAAATGTTAAAGATACATTGTATAAAATTATCTGATGGCAAACGATCAAAGTAAAGCATATTTATTACATGCGAAAACACAATTGCTAAAATAGACATACCTCTAATTTTGGTAGTAAAATCAAAATTTAAAAAAGGTTCTTCTTGCTTTGATTGAAGTCTTAAACCTATTATACAAATCAGCAAATATATAATAATTAGTAATATAGGGATGTAGGGATGTAAGCTCATATTTAATCTCTCAAACTGTTTATTGTATAATTATACAATAAACAGTTTTGGAGACAATTAATGAAACACACTATAAAACAGTTTTTAATAAATCAGTTTTATCCAATCTCATTATATGCAAGGCAAATTGCAGGAACTATTGTTATACTATTTTTAGGTAGATATTTATCAGTTTATGATTACGGACTTTTTTCCAGTTATAAAACTCTTGCCACTTTTTGGTTATTATTTGCAAACATCGGTTACAATGAATATATACTTGTTTCCTCTCAAAATATAATAAGAGAAGTCAAATTAAAAATATCATTGTTCATAATAAATGCAATACTTATACTATTGTTAATTTCTTTTTTCTCAACTTTTTGCAATTTAGAATCTAATTTTCTATTTATTTTAGTACTATTAAGAACATTTTTTGATAACATTTTTTTTGCAATAATTTTACCCTATTTTCAAGCATCAAAGAAATTCAATATAATCAGTTATGTAAATATTTTTTATAGTCTAGCTATGATTTTAATAACTCTATTATCATATAAATTTAATTTGTCATTGACTAAATTTTTAATTTTAAATATTGGATTGGGACTTCTTAACTTTATTCAAGTTTCTTCCTACGCCAGAATCAACTATATTTTAGCCTTTAAATATCTGAATAAATTAGTTAAAATGATTGATAAATCCATATTTGCATATATTGGCGTTGTTTTATGTTCATATTTATATATGCAAATACCGTCTTTATACACCGCTACATTTATCTCTAAGGAAGAAGCTGCCCTATATTTTGCAGCCTTTACAATATCTTCAATTATATCATTATTGATTATCGCACAAGTCCAAAAAATGGTTCCCGAAATGATTAAAGCATCAATTATTAAGATTAAAAATATTATTAATACAAATTTGAAATTTATAATTGGTCTTAATTTAGTAATATTTATATTTTTTGTATTCTTTGGTAAGTATATATTAACTCTTTTATATAGTAAAGAATACTATACAAATGCTTATCCTTTACTGCTAATTCTCACTCTTTCGAATATTTCAATTGCAATCGCCGCAATATACGGGGCTTATATAACAGCTAGCGGGAATCAGCATATGAAAATTAAAATGCAAATTGAAGCTATATTTATATCAGTAATTATTTTGTTTTTATTCCACAAATATAAAATTTATGCAGCAGCTATAGCATACTTTTTGTCAGGATTACATATTGGGATAAGGTATGTTTTAAAAGCCAAAAAATTGCTTTTAAAACAAAAAATAAATTGTTAAATATCTTTTTTATAATATAATGAAAATAAGGATAGGAGATTTTATGCAGCAAACCGTTTATATCCCGCAAGAAGAACTTGATGAAGAATTAACAATAGATTTAAAAAAAATAGTTTTTGCAATTTGGAATAGAAAATTTTTAATTTTGAGAGTTTTTACTTTAATTCTTGTATTATTTATTGGACTAACCTTTATATTCCCTAAAAAATATAAAGTTGAATCAGATTTATACATAAATAAAGCCAACAGCTCAAACATGATGGAGATTAACCCTTATGCTATTGAAGAATTAGGAAGTGCTGGTGGGGGTATGGCTGCTTTAATGTCCGGTGGCGGAGGGCTTACCAATGAGTTGGAATTAATTCAATCTCCCTTAGTAATCGACAAAGTAATCCGCGAAAATAACCTTGTTTATAAGAAAAAATGGGGGATAATTCCGAACAAAAAAGAAGGTGAATACATTTCTACTCAAGCATTTTTAGGTAAAGGGAAAAACATTTCTTTTGAAAACAAAAAAGGTACAAATGTACTATCTATCGAATATAAATCTAAAGATCCGGAACTAGCATATAATGTAGTAAATTCAATTATCACAAATTATGTTGCTTTGCATAAAGAATTAAATACTGAAAAATCAAAATCTGATAAGAAAGTTATTGAAACAGAATACAATAAAGCAAAGGCAGCTCTAAACAGTCAGGTAAATACAATAAGCGGACTTCCTGAACAAGCAATGGTAAGCACAGGTAATCTTACTGCAATGAGTGCATTTTCTCACTCTGCCCAACGAGCTATGTCAAATATTAAAGGACAAATTGTAGCAGGAGAAAAATCAAGAATTGCTGTAACTGAAGAAGCGGCAAAAGTTGCAGCACTCTCATCAAAGTTAGAATGGGCTAAAATGGTCGAAGAAATGTCTGATTCATCTAAAGTTTTGGTTCTTAAAGAGCCACAAAAACTCAGAGATTTTGAATATTCTTCTCCTAAACTTTTAATAAACATTTTATTAGGTATTGTTTTTGGTGCTATTGCAGCCTTGTTTGCTTTAATAATTGCTGAAAACACCGATAAAAAACTCTCTTATTCTATGCTCGGAGAAAACATTATTTATAATATAGAAAATGATTTTTCAGATTTAAAACTTCTGCTTTTAGCAAATCAAGACAAGAAAATTGCAACAGTTTGTTTTGAAAATATTCCAAGCAATATAGAAGAACAACTGAAAGCTTATAGAAATTTATCACTTGTAAAAGCCGATATATCAAATGAGTTTGTTCAAAGCATAAAAATTGCTGATGAAATTTTTAGTTTTGCAACAATAGGCAAGACTAATTCTAAATTTTATAAACAAATTAAAACTATGCTTACTGAAATGAATAAAAAAGTCGCACTTGAATGCTTGATTAAATAATTTTTATAATTTAATAAACTTAGATAATTTTTTATTAGTAGCAAAATTGATTTAGTTTTATTTTGCTACTATATTATTTTGTGTAAATGATTTAAATTACGGAAGTAAAATTTATGTATAATAATATCAAAATCTTAGATTGTACCCTTAGAGATGGCGGATATGCTAATGAATGGTTTTTCGGTGAAAAAAATATTAAAACCATTCTGCAAAATCTCATATCCTCAAATGCAGATATAATTGAATGCGGTTTTTTAAAATCAATAATATACACCCCTAATAAAACTCTTTTTTCGTGCATTGAAGATTTAAAACATCAACTACCTCCTAATAGTACTAACAAGAAATTTACACTTATGATTAATTTTGGAGAAGTTGATATTGATGATATTTCTGACTGTAAAGATCCTAATATTGCTCTCAGAATAGTTTTTAAAAAAGCTGAGATAACAGATGCCCTTGAATATTGTCATAAGTTAAAGAAAAAAGGTTATGAAATTTTCATAAACCCGATGCATACCAACTCATATTCAAATGAAGCACTAAAATCTTTAGCCTATGAGGTGAACAAAATAACTCCGTCAGTTTTAACAATAACAGATACGACAGGTTCTATGAGTGAAAATGAGACTTTAAATATCTGTGAAATATTAAATAAAAATTTATCACCCGATATTTCATTATGCTTCCATTCTCATAACAATCTTCAACTTTCTTTTGCTAATGCTCTAGCTATTATTAAGGCATGTAAGGATAGAAATTTAATTATAGATTCAACCGTTTTTGGAATGGGAAGAGGCGCCGGAAATCTTTGTACAGAATTAATTATGCAGTATCTTAATGATAATTTTAATAAAAACTACAACATACTCCCAATTTTAAAGATTATAGATACACAAATCAGTCCAATTTATCCACAGAAACCTTGGGGATATTCAATTCCTTATTTTCTTTCAGCTATCAATCATTGCCATCCGAATTATGCAAAAATTTTAGCAGAAAAAAACGATTTACCGCTTGATACAATCGATATGATTCTTAAAAAAATTCCTGAGGAAAATAAATCTATATTTGATAAAGAACTAATCAATAAAATATATTCGGATAATTCACTAATAAAATATAGCTGATAATATTTAACTAAAAAATATTTTTATGTGAATTTTTTCACAACTTTCAACATTATTTCAATCAGTAATTTTTCAACAGCTTTTGTTGCTGGAATATAGAGACTTATTAGTAACAATCCCAAAATATAAGCACCCAAAACATCAGTCGGGTTATGCACCCCAATCCAAATTCTGCTTAATCCAACAAATAAAATCCAAGATATTGCAATTATCGAAGCAAGTAATTTTAATCTTTTATCCGCACAGTATTTATGCAAATACCAAATAACCATGCCCCAAAGACAAATTGTTACAAGACTATGACTTGAAACAAAGCTGAAACTGTCAGGATGAATTGATGTGATTTGCAACTCCATTGGAGGTCTTGGTCTTTTAATTATTGGCTTAATAATGCAATTCAATAAAAAAGTAACAAGAGGAACAGAAAATATACATATCAAATCTGCATAGAGATTTTTCTTTATAAAAAATACCCCAAACCCGATAAGCGGAATCCCTATCATTATCGAATACATAATACAATCAGGCAGCATAGGTATTACAAGCGGGAGATGTGAAAGTTTTTGCTGTACAAATACGATTAAACTCCTGTCCCATTGAGTAATCACAGGACAAGAGTTTATCAAAATCAATAAAATTAAAAATAGAAATAATAAAACAAATATTTTTTTCATTTTACTTAGCACAACATGCACATTTGCCATCGCATTTATGCTCATTAGATGATATTGGACGTTCTTTTGAGCAGAAATGATCTCTATCTACATAATATTCACCTTCAAGCGGGAATATTGTCATCCAAAGGTTTTCTCTCCAATCTTTATCAAGAATTTCTTTTACATCTTGAGAATATTTATCTATTTGAGAAGTAATTTTTGGATCTGTCAAATAAGCTGCGGCATTTTCATGAGTTTCATAAGGCTTGAATTCCTCATAATATTTTCTAAGCACCTCAGGCCTGTCAACAATCATGCAAGGTCTCAGCATATTACCATCCTCATAAGGAATACCGTTTCTAATCGCACTCATAAATGGAGATGCCAAAGCTTCTGTTAAAGTACAATCTTTCAAGTTATGAGTTGCAAGGTGGACGAAAGTACAAGGTTCCACATCCCCTCTCGGATTTACATGGACATATTGTCTGCCGCCTGCGATACATCCCATCATCTCAGGGCCATCGCCCCAGAAATCTACAGTCATCATTGGAAGTGTATTTCTTGCATTATATACGGCTTTCAAGATTTTTTGTCTTTGCTCTGCATTAGGTACCATAGATACATCAGGACTATCTCCGACAGGTACATAATGGAAGAACCAAGCCCAAAGCACGCCTTTATCAGATAACATTTTCATAAACTCATCAGATGTTACCTCATCACAATTCTGGCTTGTAGCTGTAATACTTGCACCGAAGAATATACCTGCTTTTTTAAGCATATCCATCTTCTCCATTACCATATCAAAGCAGCCTTCACCTCTAATAGCATCTGTATTTTCTTTCAATCCTCCAATTGAGAACATAGGCTGTACATTACCTAGTTTTTTCAATTTTTCTACTGTTTTTTCAGTAATCAAAGATCCGTTTGTAAACGTAATAAAAGTACAATCGTTAAACTCTTCAGCAAGTTCCAAAAATTCTTTTCTTGCAAAAGGCTCACCACCTACAACAGGAATAATATGAATTCCCATTACATCACGAGCTTCTCTGAAAATTTCTCTCCATTTTTCTTTTGTCAAATCTTCTTTTACATCATATTCATGAGCCCAGCAGCCTTTGCAGTTGAAATTACAACGTTTTGTAATACTTGCAAGTAAAACTGTCGGCGGGAAGAACCCGTTCTTTTCATTGAAAGCCGAACGTTTTCTCAAATTGTCCCCATAGTATCCGTTTACAAAGAAGTTTTTAATCCATTTATTTCTGCAATTAGGATCCAATTCAGTGAGGATTTTCTTCCACCAATAAAGATGCGGATGCTCTGATTTGAACAGCCATTGCATTCTTCTTGCGTGGTTTATACCGCCTTTTGAGCCTGAAATTTTTTCAAAAATTTTAGCTAAATTGATAAGCTTTTCTTTACTAAAATTATGCCCCAAATAATTAAGCAACATATCTATTGCAAAATCATTAACTTTTAATTTTATACGGTCAAATTTTCCCATAGAATTTGACTGCCATACGGTTGATTGTTTTTCTACTCTCATTTGCATTACTCCTTATTATTACTTGATTATATTACAAACAAGAAATATTTTTAATAAATTTGCGCTATTGATAACTTATATTAACTATGTAATAATCAGGCTATGAAAAAGTTTTTGATAATAAACAACCCAAACGCCGGAAGAAAAAAAGCAATAAAATATAAAAAATCTCTCATCAAATTTCTCTTAAAACAAAATTGTGAATTTAAAAGTATCACAATAGATGAGTTGAATGAGGATTTTATAAATTGGGCTGATAATATTGTCGCAATAGGCGGGGATGGAACTGTCAACAAAATTATACCTTTTATAATCAATACTGAAAAAGTTTTAGGCATAATTCCCTGCGGTACAGCGAATCTTCTCGCTGCAAAATTAGGCATTTCTTCTAATATAAAAAAAGCTATTAGAGTAATCGCTAATCAGAATATTTCAAATATTGATACACTTAAAATCAATAACTCTTACTCGATTTTAAGACTTGGACTAGGATACGATTCTGATATTATCTGCAAGACTCCTCAATCGTTAAAAAACAACTTCGGATATTTTGCATATTTTTTAGCCGGCATTCTATTTGCTCTAAGATTAAAACCTAAAAAATACAATATCGCATTTGAAGATAAAAAACTCTCTATTTTAGCAACCTGTATAATCATTGCGAACTCAGGCAATATGTTCAAAAATTTTGTATCTATTTCAAATAATTGCAGACTGGATGATAGTAAATTTGACGTGTTTATTTTAAAAGTTAAAAATCCGATTATGTTTTTCTTTGAATTTTTAATGATTTTGTTTAATAAAAAGCTTTCAAATTCTAAAGCTATGTATTTTCAGACATTAGAACTTGTAATTAAAAATGATTTTACCACAGGACATATTGACGGGGAAAAAAGAAAACTTAAAGGCGATATTGAAATAAATATCGCCCCTAAATCTATCAAAGTATTTTCAAACTTTTCAACTACCATTTGTTGATAGCAAATGCCATTACAATAATTGAAGCTATACCTTTTAAAGTATCACAAACAGGTGTAATCCAATCGTTACCAGCAATTTTTCTTGGTACAACAATCGTATCACCGGGTTCTATACTGCTGTTATTGCCTATTTTTTCGGCACGACCGTTCACTGATACTTTATATAACCTGAATTTGTTAGCATTCGGAGTATATCCGCCAACTTCTTTTATATAGTATCTTGCATTTGCACCTTTTTTATAGACAAAAGACTGCTCGTTATAAACTTCACCTATAATACTTACATGATTTGAAGTTCTTGGAATATAAATATCATCCCCGTCTTGTACTTCGATATTATCAAGATCTTTTATCTTATCAAGATTGTTATCCTTAATATTCAAAGCAATTTGTCCATTATACTTTTTAGCAAACGTCTTATCTTCCTCTTTTAACATACTCAACATCTCAGCTTTACTTTCCTGATCTGCTTGAGTAGGTTTATAAGCACTTGCCATACGACCTTCAATAAGTTTTATGTCTCTTTCGTTATTTTTGTGAGCAAGTTCTACTTGTTTTCCTTGAAGATTTGTCCTTTTGAAAACGATACCCCGTAAATCAGCTTCACTTGTCAGACCACCTGCCATTTTAATTACATCTGCAAGCCTTTTACCTTCAACAAAAGTATATACGCTAGGATGTTTTACAAACCCTGAAACTTTTACGGTCTTCATTATCTCATTACCACGAAGAGTTCTGAAAAACACTTTATCTTCAGGCATCAAAGGTATTGATTTAATTCTGTCAGAATTAATCATTATATCATATAAGTAATAAACTTCTGTAGTCCCGCTTTGTCTTGTAATTTCAACTGCAACATTTTCAGCAGGAATTAATTTATTTGAGTTCGCAGTACCTGCAGCCAATTGCACGCTATTTTCTTCTACTGCACCTTTTTGAAAAGCGACTTCTGTTTCTTTAGAATTTGCATCTGTATTTTGATCTTCTACATCAGATTCCAAAAACTGAATATCTGTCATAACATCATTCAATGTCATATTATTTGTATAAGTCAAATGTTTTGGAATATTGATACAACCATAGACATCAACGAATTGAGAATTTGTATTTTTATAGACATTGATAATATCTCTTGGCTGCAATACAGGATCATTCATTCCTGCAAAGAACTCTTTTAAGAAAATCGGAATAGTCTCGATTGTATTATCTTTGCCTGAAACCCTTCTGATTACCGCTTGGTTTATGAAAGTTTCTTCTAACAATTCATCTTCACTTTTCAAGATATCAGATAATCTCATTCCTTCTTTATATGCATAAGTAGTTGGATGTTTTACATTACCTTGAATAGTTACTATATTTTCTGCATTGTTGTATAATTCTCTGAATTCAACAGAATCGCCACTGTTGAGAACTTTTGATTTTGCTGAATTCCAAGCAATATTTTCTGCAGTTTTTTGTTTCAAAGCCGGATTAAACCCAATTAATGTAACTTCTGAAACCTGAGTCTGAGGCAAAAGTCCGCCTGCAAAAGCAACTATTTTTTCTAAAGTTTCACCTTGTTTTACTTCATATATACCTGGAACGGTTACTCCGTTTTTTATAGCAGCAACATTTCCAATTTTATCTACAAAAATTTTATCATTTGGTCTTAGAATTACACCATCGTCATTGCCGCTGAAAAATGTTTTATATAAATCAATACTTTTTGTTTTACCGTTTGAAACATAAGAGATATTTCTCAATGTACCGGTTTTCTTAACCCCGCCTGCTGCATTCAATGCATCAAGTATTGAAGAGTTATTTCCTACTAAGATTTTGCCGGGTCTGTTTACCTGACCATATACAAAAACTGAAAATTCTTGTCCTGAAGCAACTGTCAATCGCATTTTCATGCTTTTGAATTTTCTTGAAGCAAGTCTGTTAACTTCAGCTTCTACATCACTGATTGAACGATTTTCAGCCTTAACCATACCTACACCGGGTACAAAAATATTTCCTTTTGAGTCAACTTCTACAGTTGAAGCAGGACTTACCAAGCTTGCACCAGATAAAGCCATCACATCTACTGAATCACCATAAGAATAAATATTGATTTTTTCGCCAATATTCAATTTGTATGAATTTTCATACTTGCCAACAGTTCCGGATGGAGATGGGGCTGATGTGAATAAATCATATCCTACCTGTTGCAAAACTTTACCTGATACTTCATTTTCTTTCCCATTGAACAACTGCTCAATAGGACTTAATTGAACTTTTGGCACAGACTGCTCAACTGATGCTTGATAGTTATTATTAAACGCATCTAAATTAACAGGCTCTTCTTCCTTTTGTACCTGTTTAAGCCTTGAAGTCGCTGCTGCAATATCAGCTTCACCTGATGCTGCAAAAGCTACAGGTTCCATACAAAACATTGTCAGCAAGAATATTGTTATTATTTTTTTCATCATATCCCTTATACTCTCAATTTAATTCTACGTAATAGCTATTTCCATCAAAGATTTTATTGCAGGCCATTCAAGACGCCATAACCCTGAAGCATCCAGTGCGTAATTTCCAACGCAAGAAAGCTTGCAATCCTTACATTTATTTACTGTCTCAATAAATACAGGATCTTTGATTACATCTTTTAGTGGTCTGTTTCTTACGCTTATAAAAGGTTTTCTGTCATAGCAGCGAAGCATATCACCATTTGAATAGATTACGGTTGCAATACGCGGCCAATGACATTCATAGTAAGTTTTCTTATTAATTATGTAGTCCATAAAATAATAAGAATTTCTTATAGGATAACCGTTTTTCTTTAACTCTTTTATTTTTACAAACATCTCAGCGAGCTGTTCATTTTCCAATTCTGTTTCTACGACATTTTGAGCTTCTTCAGGTCTTGAAGCTGCTTTGTTTACTGTGAAATACAATAAAATATCGGCATCTTTACAATATTGAGCAACTTCTTTTATTTGCTCAAAATTTGTCTGGGTAGATACAGTACAACATACATAAATTCTCATCTTAGGTGAATGAATTTTATGATATTCCACCCCGCTCATTACTTTATCGCAAATTCCCGGCATATGACGGATATCGTCATGTGCTTTACCAATTGCATCCAATGATACAAACATCAAATCTGTATATTTTGCAAAATCTGGGTTTGTTTCCAAAAACCATCCATTTGTTGCAATTTTTGTATAAAGTCCTGCGTCATGAGATGCTTTACAGATTTCTGCAAAATCAGGTCTTAAAAGAGGTTCTCCGCCCCAAAGGATACTATCCATATATCCGATTTGACCAGCTTCTGTAAGCAATCTTATGATTTCTTCTTTCGGCATGTCATCATTGCCTTTTTTAGATTTCCAGAAACAAAAATCGCAATCACAATTACATTTGCTTGTAACCATTAATGAAAAACATAACGGCTTTGGTGTTTTTGATAAACGGCTAGCGATACACTCTAAAGCTCCTCCGCCTAAGTGACGGTAATATTTAAGACGTTCAAACGTCATCTTATTTCTTGATTCGGTCACCATTGCTATCCCCTTACAACTAAATATTAATTTTCTCTTCATTTGAAGAATATCATGAACATCAAAACGGCACAATAAAAAATAGTCATACGTCTATTTTTTTACAAAAAACTTTACATATCATTAATTTTTCTTCATCTGCTTGCGTTTGATAAGATCAATAAAGGCTTCGATTCTTGTAATATAGCCTGCCTTGCCTGTTTGTTCATCTAATACAAGCGATAATATCGGAATATCTTCTTCTCTGCCAACTTTCGGCAAGATATTTTGCGCTACTATTTCGGGCATACAAGAAAACGGTGAAATATGTATAATACCGTCAATACCATGCTTTGCAGCATAGACAGTATCTCCGACAGTTTCTATACATTCTCCGCCTATTGCTCGTTTCATATATTTTTCGGCATACCTCACAGAACGTTCTCTATGGGACTCTTTATGGTAAAAAATTGAAGGTTTCAAAACATGCTCAAGCCAATCACCAAACATAATCTGGCGCTGGACTTCTACACCCATTTCGCCAAGCTCTTTTTCGATATTCTGGTTTGTATAAGGATCCAAAAGTACGAAAAACTCCCCAATTAAATACACCACAGGAACTTTTTTATTTTTATCAATCGGAATTTTTTTAAAGTCTTCTATTATTTGTTTTTTGAGTTTTTTTGCTTTCCATACGGAATTAGTTTCATCAGTTATCTGAAGCCACTTATTATAACATTTTTCAGCATCGCCTTTATTCAATTCTCTCGGACGAGTATAAAAAAGCAGACGTTCGGCTGTATCTATCGCAAAAAATTTATTGAAACCCAAACTGAAACCTTTATAATATCTCCAAGGATTTATACAATGAGTTACATGCCAGAAAGCATGAAGTGTTTGTTTCATTTTACTTTTATACATATCAAAAATGACCATATCAAACTCATAGCCCATAGATTTGAGAGTTTTTTGAGCCATTTTGGTATAGTTACCGAGTCTGCAAGAGCCAGGTGCTTGAAACATCATAAGTGTGTTCGCACCTTTATCCAAAGCCATTATATAATTTGCAAGATTTAATTTATAAGGCAGGCAAATCCCTTCAATACTGTTTCTTACCCCTATTTCAAGAGCTTCATTACTGTTTGGGGGTGGGATTACAACCTTGGCGCCCAAAGAAAGCAAAAGAGCTTTTAGAGGAATATCAATCCGCCCCATTCTCGGCCAGGCAATAATCCTTTCTTTGGTAGGAATTTTATTTTCCATTTTTACTTGTGCTAATTCGCTATCCATAAAAAATATACTATCACAAATTTATTTTACCTGTATCGGATTTGAATAAATCCAAGGATTGTCCTTATACTTTGCCTCAAATCGGTATTTACCTGTTTTTTCAAGTTTTAAGGTTAATTGGTTCGCTTTAGTATAATAAATCTCTTCGCCGTTATGAAGAACTTTTATATCAGCTTTTTGGAAAAGTTTTATATGCAAATATGTATTTTCATTCAAATTAATAGTTTGCCCGCAGTAAGCTTTTTTAAAGCCGTTTAGAACTTCAAATTGTGGAAATTGTCCTGATTTTGAATATCTTTGATTTAGTATTATGTTATTACCGCATTTTATAGAATTTAAAATTATTTCTTTATTCTTTTCAAAGTCATCCGTCAGAGGATTTTCTGTCATTAAGATATTATTTAAAGTCTTAAAACAGCTTTCGTAAGGAAAAATTTTAAGCGGGATTATATACTTTGAAACTTTAAGAGCATGTGCATCAGCCCCTCCTATTGCTGGAATAATTTTATCATTTTTCAAATTTAATTCATCCCACCAGTTCAAAGTAGCTCTATGAGGACCTTTTATAAGTTTATGTCTAAAAAAGTATGCATAAGCTATTTTAAAGATATTTCTCTCATCATAATTATCCGCCCAGTCTGAAAACCAGTTCCAAATCTCTATACCATCAACTTCTAGCGATTTATCAAGCCATTTAATCGGGTGTGCTTTATTATTTCTTGAATCAGATTCATCAGGATGTGCGACAAAACCAAATCCGCCCTGTGCTCTCACTTCTTCTATAAATGAGTCCGCAGCATCAGACGGTGCTATTAAATTTTTTATGCCAAAAGCTAAGTAATGATTTTCTGTCTTTGGTGAAATTTCTTCCCCCACTAATACTGATACACCGTTATAAAAGCCTTCTTTTACGTCCATATTATTATGGTCAGTAATTAATACCCAAAAAAGCCCTGCTTTTTTAGCAGCTTTTGTAATCTCATCAATATCCCCTGTACCGTCAGAAAATTTTGAATGTATATGAATTACACCAGGATATAAATATAATTTACTTTCTATATTTTTTATTTGCATAAGAAAAACTATTTTGCAGAACCTGTAAGTATTTTATCTGTTTTAATTTTAACAACTTCAGCACTCTGTTTTTTGATTTTACCAGAATTTTTATTGAGAATACTTCTTTTCTTTCTCATAAGCATATCGACAAAAGCTTCTAATCTCGTTACAAATCCAGCCTCTCCGGTATGCTCATCAATAGTCAAATGGATTAGAGGCATGCCTTTTTCTTTACAGTGGTACATCATTTCATCTACCATCAAAGAATCAGGTCCGCATCCGAATGCAGATAAGGCAATTATGCCATCGACCTTGTTATTTAACAAATAATAAGCTGCAGTTCCTGTCAACTCAAGCTCGTTTGCCCAATATTGAATTTCTCCTAACGAATGAATTGATGAAATTGCTGCATCTCTTGAAACATTTAATGATGTATAAACTTTTACATCCATTTTTTCTAATTTTTTAATTATATTCATGGAAATTCTCTCATCAAAAAGATTGTATCCATGTGCCATTATTACAACTGATAGAGGTTTTACAATATCAACTGATTTTTTTACTAATTTCCCGTCAATCGCATTTTTAAGAGCTTCTTGATAAGGAACTCCAGATTGTGCCATTTCACAAAATGCATCATATGCTTTCCAGCCGTCAGCCATAGCTTTTTTTATACGATTACTGTCTTTAATTTCAAAAGCATTAGCTATTTGATTGCAAAAGCTTTTGAAATTAATATTTTCAGTCTTATCCAAAGTAGGCTCAATCATTTTAAATTCACGATTGATTACATTTCTTATAATTTCAGGCAAACCTCTTATTTTACTGCAATTGTTGATTTTGTAGCCTGTTGATTGAATTGAAGGCACAAAAATTACATTACAGCCTTTATCGAGTAAATTTACAACATGACCCGCAAAAACTTTTACGGGAAGGCATGTATCTGATACAACATATTTGCATCCTTCATTAATGATTTTCGTAGTTGTTTTATCAGACAAAACAACTTCTATTCCTAATGACTTGAAAAATCCGTAATAGAAAGGATAATTATTGTAATATGAAATAGCTCTTGGAATTCCGACTTTATTGTTCAACAATGCTGTATTCATAATTAGTTATTAGAATCACCTCTGGTTTTAAAACTTACAAAATACAGTATACAACAAGCACAAAAAAAGAAAACATATTTTACAAAATAAGTCAACAATATATTGACTTTATTGAAAAAACTTATATTAATATAAATTATAAAAAAGGAGATTTTTATGATGAAACAAAAAGAAAAGATGATTGCAGGTCTAAGTTACAATCCATCTGATGCTGAACTTTTATATGACAGAATTAATGTAAAAACACTCTGCCAAAAATATAACCAGATAAGTCCGAAAGAATTTGAGACAAGAAAAAAATATCTAAAAAAGATTTTTGGTAAAGTAGGTGAGCATCCTTTTGTAGAACCAAATTTTTTCTGTGACTACGGATACAATATTGAAATCGGAGATAATTTTTACTCTAACCACAATCTTGTAATACTTGACTGTGCTAAAGTAAAAATGGGAAACAATGTATGGATAGGTCCTAATTGCGGAATTTATACCGCAACTCATCCGCTTAATAGTAAAGAAAGATCTTCTGGTATTGAATTCGCTAAACCCATAAATATCGGCAATAATGTATGGATTGGCGGAAATGTTTGTATTTTACCCGGTGTATCAATAGGAGATAGCACTGTAATAGGGGCTGGAAGTGTTGTCACAAAAGATATCCCCTCAAATGTTCTAGCTTTGGGAAATCCGTGTAAACCTATTAAAACTATTGATTAACACTTATAAAGCTTTTTTATTTATAGTTTTTTACAAGAATAATTTTTAAAAATGAACAATTTTAAAAATTATTTCGTTACACAAATGTAAATAAGTAAAGGAGGCTAGCATGTCTGAAGAAATTAAAACAGAAGAAAAAGTATGTAAATGTAATTGTGATATGTTTAAAAAATTCGCACTAATTACAGCAGGAGCCTTCACAGGATGTTTACTTGCATTATGTGTATTTACGACTTTTGCAAAACCACCTGTACCAGCACCTGCACCAATACCTGCGCCAATAAATATGCAACGACCAGTTCCGCCTATGCATGGCGAATTTGAACGTCCTGATCATAAATATCACCATAGAATAGACAGACCTGACCATATTCGCCACGACAAAAAACTACCACATAAAAATAACGATTAACCCCTCAATATAAACTATCGCCGGAGATACAATCTCCGGCTTTTTTAATTTAATCAAAGAATGATATATATTCTTCATACCCTTCTTTTTGAAGATTGGCTTTTGATATAAATTTTAAAGCTGCACCGTTAATACAATATCTGCGCCCGCCAAACTCTTTAGGTCCATCATCAAATACATGACCTAAATGCGAATTACCTATTTGGCTTCTTACCTCTGTTCTTTCCATTCCATAACTGCTGTCAGTAAATTCTTTTACTGCCTCATCACTAATCGGATTTGCAAAAGCTGGCCATCCACTGATAGAACAAAATTTATCACGAGATGAAAACAAAGGCTCTCCAGTCACGATATCCACATAAATTCCCTCTTGAAAATTATTATTATAGGGACTGCTAAAAGGTTTTTCTGTAGCATTGCGTTGTGTTACTCGATAAGAAATTTCATCTAATTTTTTTTGTAATTCTTCATCACAAGGTTTCTTATAATTTTTCACGAAAACTCTCCTTTCGAAAAAAATTATAAGTAGTTAGTCTTTATGAAAAATCGCCTGCAAAGGTAGAATTATATTATCCCCTGAGCTATCATTGCCTTAGCAAGTTTGGTAAAGGCTGCGATATTAGCCCCTGCGACATAGTTATTACCAAGATTATAAGTTTCACAAGCTTCTTGAGAGGACTTAAATATATTTACCATAATAGCTTCAAGCATATTATCCACCTGCTCAAATGATAAGTAATATCTCATTGAATTTTGACTCATTTCAATAGCGGAAGTAGCTACGCCACCTGCATTAGCAGCTTTTGCAGGCGCTACAAGCACACCCTTTTCTAAGAAGTATTCCGTAGCAGCTATTTCACATGGCATATTTGCCCCTTCGCCTATTGCAATGACTCCATTTTCAACAAGTTTTTTCGCTGAAATCAATGTCACTTCATTTTGTGTAGCACAAGGAAGAGCAATATCTGTCTTTATCTCCCAAATAGGAGAATCAGCACTTGTCTTTTCTATATATTTTGCATTTTGATGATACTTTAAATATTCTTTTATACGACCACGCTCTACCTCTTTAATCTGTTTAATTACAGCTAAATCAATACCATTCTCATCATAAATACAACCGTTGCTATCACTCATTGCAACAACTTTAGCTCCAAGCATCTGCGCTTTTTCACAAGCATATATTGCGACATTACCTGAGCCTGAAATAGTTACGGTTTTACCTTCCAAAGATTGCCCACCGTTAGCTTTCAACATTTCTCTCATAAAATATATAAGACCATATCCAGTAGCCTCGGTTCTTGCCAATGATCCGCCATATTCAAGACCTTTTCCAGTCAAAACTCCACCGTCATATCTATCTTTTATACGTCTATATTGTCCATATAAATATCCGATTTCACGAGCTCCAACACCAATATCTCCTGCCGGTACATCTACATCAGGACCGATATGTCTTTGTAGTTCCGTCATGAAACTTTGACAAAATCTCATAATTTCCATATCTGATTTATGCTTTGGATCAAAATCACTACCACCTTTCGCACCACCAATCGGCAGTCCGGTAAGAGCATTTTTAAATATCTGCTCAAAACCTAAAAATTTCATTATAGATTGATTTACACTAGGATCAAATCTAAGACCACCTTTATAAGGTCCAATTAAACCGTTAAATTGAATCCTATATCCACGATTAACATTAATTTTGCCGTTGTCATCAACCCAAGGAACTCTAAATGTAATAATTCTTTCAGGCTCTGTCATTCTTTCAAGAATTGCAAGATTTTGATACTCTGGATGTTTTGCGATTACAGGCTTTATTGTTTTCAAAACTTCTTCTACAGCTTGCAAATACTCTGGTTCATTAATATTTTTTTCTTTTATTTGTCTCAAAACATTTTCGATATACTCTGACATGTGGGACTCCTTATTTTATTTTAGATTATACTCACATTTGAAAATTTAATCCATAACTTCATAAATCTATATAAAACATTTGATTTATAAAATAATATATTATAATTTATATTATTATAATAATATAAAAGAGGTTATTTATAAGGAGTGTTATAATGTTTGAAAAACTAGAGAAATTGCAGATTGTAACTTTAGCTATTATTTTGTCCGTTGGTCTTGTAGTTGCTGCGAAAATTTTGACAGGTACTTTTTCAAAAGATACAATTACTGTCACAGGTTCAGCCTATGAAATAGTAAAATCTGACAGTGGCAGATTAGAATTTGACATTACAACAAAACAGTCTGACAGGGCTAAAGCATATAAATTAGCACAAGAGCAACTGCCTGTTGTAATAAAATATCTTGAGCAAAAAGGTATTACAAAAGATGAAATTGAGCTTAGAGCCTCTCATGGATACTATACATATAAACAAAATCCGAATGGCAGTATGTCAAATATTATTGATCGATATAATTACTCTCAACCAGTTGTTATAAATTCTAAAGATGTAAACAAAATAAAAGATATTTCAATTGATATCTCAAGTCTTATTTCTCAAGGTATAGAAATTGATGTAATGTCACCGCTTTATTTTTATTCGCAAATTTCAGATTTAAAAGTTAAACTGTTAGAAGATGCAACTGTAGATGCAAAACAAAGAGCTGCTGCAATGCTGAAAGCGACTGGAAATCATGTTGGAAAAATTCAATCTGTAAAAATGGGAGTATTCCAAATAACTCCTGCTGACTCTACTAATGTATCAGACTACGGAATTAACGATACTACCACTATTGATAAAAAAGTAACCTCAGTCGCAAATGTTGTGTTTAGGGTTAAATAAGAGGAATTAAGTTATGAAAAAGATTAAATATGCTATTTTATTATCTACAATTATCATTGGATCATCAGCTTTTGCAAATCCAGGTATGGAAGCAGGCGGAATGATGAATTTAATTAATTCACCAATGGGAATAGGCGGAAGTCAAATTCATGATATGAAAATGATTGATGATATGAAATTTAGATATCAGGAATATAATGATTACAAAGAAATTCAAGAACAGAAGGATGCAAAAAATAAAGAATTTGAACTGACAGAGCCTGCAATGCAAAGAATATACAATCAACGCCCTCAACAAAATGTTCAATTTGTAGAACAAAACGGACAAATAAAAATTCAAAGCATTGAATAAATAATTTTCAAGAAAAATAAAAAATAAACGTAAGCTTGCAGAAATGCAAGCTTTTTTAATTGTTTTGACCTGCTCTATAGCCACACCATACGAATATTAAAGGTAAAACCTTTTCCAATTGAGACACAATAGGAATTTTAGCTACAGAAAATGCACCTACAGCATCATCTATATTGGCAACAGAATCCATTAAAGTTAATTTTCTATCCGGCACTTTATCATGAGGATCATTAATGTAATTAGATAATACCGCAGCACCTTTCATGCCTGCGAGTAATGTAACTAAAATAGCACCTATTCTCAAGGGCAAATTATTTTTATACTTAGACTTATCAATTAACTGAGTAACAGGATGGACTAAAAGAAGAGGAACTGTCGCATTCATAAATTGAAAAACACCCTCATTTATCTTCTCTTTCTTCTTGTCAGATCCAATCATACCACCTGATACCCCACCGATTATTCCCATTCCGCTTATTGCAATCATTTCTTTCACACCGTATTTTAATTTAAAAAAATTAAGCGGTTTACTTAAATTGACTTTTTGATTTTTAGCGACTAATGCAGTAGAAAGGGCAACGCCTGTTAATGCACCAAGGAAAGACTTTATTTTAGTATGAGTTTCGACTACATCTCTGTTATGATTTCTATAACTTCTTTTATTTGGCACATAAGACAAATGAGCTTTTTTGGCATAATTCAAACTTTTGAATTTGCTAAAAGGTCTTTGAGGGGTATTTGTATTGTTTATTTGCGTTGACATAATCCCTAATTCTTTCCAATAAAATTATAATAGAAAAAAAAATAAAAATTTGCGTTTTTATTAAAAATTTAATTTACAAATCTATAACTTACGCAGATTTTTTCACACTTGTTTTTAAAAATATAACAAGAGGTATTACAACAACACAAAGCAATGCAAGCAAAAGAAACGCATCATAAAATGAACAAAGCCTTGCTTGTGTAAGCATTTGATTATAAAGACTTCCTCCTGCTTTTCTGCCTGCTGTAAAATGATTATAATAAATAGAAAATTTAGCCTGGGCTGCCATTAATTTATTATAAAAATGAGGATTTTCAACCGAAAGGTTATGCACCAAATAAGTCTGATGCACTTGCGATACTCTTGCTATAAATGTTGCAGAAACTGATGTAGCAACTGCTGTTATAATATTTTTAAACATAGCATGTAATGCTGCGGCATCAGCATTTCTTTTAGGATCAAGCGTCTGAAAAGAAAGAGCAGTAATAGGAATGAAAGCTGTAGGTACACCGATACAAAGTAACATATTCGGGATTATTACACTTTCAATAGATGCTGTTGTATTTAAGTTTGAAAGCTGGAAAATTGAAAAAGCCATGATAAGCAGTCCTATAATTGCGAGCAACCTGCTTTCAAAAAATCTTGAAATTTGCCCTACAACAATTAGTCCTACAAGACAGACAACTGCTCTTGGAAACATTGCAAAACCTGACATAGAAGGACTGTATCCCAAAAGACTTTGGACAAACATTGGTACAAGCAGTAGAGTTGAATAGAGCATTATATTCAAAAAAGAACTCACTAAAGTTCCGAATAAGAAATTTCTATCCTTAAATACCCTTATATCTATTAAAGGATTTTTATATTCTAATTCCCATACGTAAAATAGCACAAATGAAAAAATACAAATTCCTGTTAACCAACAGATCCATGTAGTATCAAACCAATTATACTGCTGTCCTTTATCAAGTATAACCTGCATACACCCCATTGCAATTACTACAGATATGAACCCGACTATATCAAAATCTATTTTACTTTGATTTTTAGGTGGTCTATCTGATTTTACAAATAATTTAATCAATACAAAAGAAAGCATTGAAAGTGGGATATTTATAATAAACACCCACTGCCAGCTATAGTTATCCGTCAAATACCCACCTAAAAACGGTCCCGCTAGAGGTGAAAACATGGCAGCTACACCAAATAATCCCATAGCGACACCTCTTTTTTCAATCGGAAAAACTTCCAACAATACCGCCTGGCACAATGGTAAAATACATCCACTTCCTATACCCTGTACAATACGAGCAACTATAAGCATCTGTAAGTTAGGTGCCAAAATACACATAACAGCACCAATACAAAATAGCCATATACTATAATAAAACAAAAGCTTTTTGCCTATTGTTCTTACAAGATAACCTGTTATCGGAAGCATTATACCACCCGATATAATGTAAGATGTAATTACTGTATTTGCTTCATATTGGGTAGCCCCATAATATCCTGCAATATTCGGCTGGCAGACATTTGTGGCAGAAGATGCTGCCAGTGACATAAATGAGGGTAATAAAACTGAAATCGCTACTATATAGGGGTTTATTTGTTTTTCTTTTTCCATAAGTGTTCTTCATAAAAAAGGCTTTACATATAGTAAAGCCTTTTTGCTATTTAATTTTTACTCTTGGTACAACTGACATACCAGGAACTATATTATATTTTGAAATATCTTCATCAAAGAGGATTTTTACCGGTACTCTTTGAACTATTTTTACGTAACTTCCTACAGCATTTTCCGGCGGGAAAAGTGAAGATTTTGCACCAGTAGCTCTTTGAATACTATCTACATGTCCTTTGAATTTTTTATGTGGATACGTATCAACTTTAATCCAGACCGGCTGTCCTTTTTTCATATTGGTCAACTGGATTTCTTTGAAGTTTGCAACAACCCAAACTTTTTGGGGTACAATTGACATCATCGGTTGCGCTATTTGCACATAATTACCTTTTTCAACAGATCTAGCTGATACCATACCTGCTTCTGGAGCATATATTTTTGTATAAGACAAATTAATTTTTGCTTGATCTACTTCTGCCTCTAATCTTTTTATTTCGGCTTCTTGAGATTTTACTTGAGCTTTATTTGCTTCTAGTGCAGCATTTACAGCTTTATTATTCTCATTTGCTGCTTTTTCATTCGCCTGAGCCACCGTCAACATATTCAAGCTCTTATCATATTCTTGTTTTGATACGATACCTTCTTTATACATATCAGCATATCTTCTGTAATCTTTTTCTGCAAAATCCAGTTTAGATTTGGCTGAATTTAATTCTTGCACGGTAAAGTCAACTTTAGAAATATTTTCATCAACTTGTCTTTCTATTACGCCTAACTTTGCTTTGGCTTCAGCTAATTTGGCCTCCGCTTGGTTCAATTTCACCTGATAATCCGTAGGATCAATTTCTACAAGAATTTCACCCTCGTTAACTTCCTGATTATCATCCACATGAAGATTAATTACCTGTCCTGCCACTTTTGGAGCTATTGAAATTATATGCCCTTCTACAAAAGCATCATCCGTAGATTGATAAAACGTTGCATTGATAGCCATAAATATTCCGATAAACACAAGTATAATAGCACATATCGTTGGTATTATGACTCGTTTCTTTTTGTATTCAGGACGATTTCTTTTTAACTTTTCTTTAGCTCTTTTTTCTAATTCTTCCTTATCTATATGTTTTATTTCATTATCATCATCTTCTTCAAAAGGCTTGTTATCATTTTGTTCGTCCATAAAAACCTCGCTAATTATTGTTAAGTCAATTATTCTTATTCTAATTTTATACTAGCACAAAATATTTTTTTTCAAGTAAAAAAAAAATTAAACAAATCTGTAAAAATAAAATTCCTTTATGCTAGTATAATATCATAAAGGAATTTTGGATATGAAGAATTTTAAATTATTATTTTTAGCCCTACTTATTTTGTTGTGCAGTATAAGCACTGTGTATTCTAAAGATTTACAAAAAGAAGATTATCGACTTAATTATGTAAATATTGATTGGTGGAAACAATACAATGATGAAAATCTTGTAAATATCATGATAAAAGTATATGAAAACAATCAGGATTTAAAAATTGCAACCATTAAATCAAAACAAGCGGACCAAGCTGTCAAAGAAGCTTTTGCAAATGAGCTTCCTTATTTAGGATTCAGCGGTAATATAGGTCGTGAAATGCCTAGTGCAACTACAAGATTCGGGAATTTGGTAATCCCTGATTATTCACAGACAAGATTTTTACTTCCTTTAACTATGACTTATGAAGTAGATATTTGGGGTGAAAACCGTCTAAAGACTAAAAGTATTGAAAAACAAAGAGATATTATAAAACAAAGCGAAAGAGCTTCTTATATTACACTGACAAGTGAGGTTGCCTCAAATTATTTCAATCTCATTAAACTTGATAAATTAATCAAAAATCAAGAAAAGCTTGTAAATTTGCAAAAGAAAATTACTGAAATGCAAGATATAAAATATAAAAACGGGCTATGCTCCACAATAGAAGTCCTTGCAGAAAAGCAAGCTTTAACTGTATTTGAAGAAGAATTAAATGATTATAAAAATAAACAAGATACTATATACAATCAATTAATCGTACTTTTAGGAGAACGAAATACAAAAGATATTATAAGAAATTCATATGAGCAGCTAAGTCTTCCAAATATTCCTGACAGTATATCAGCTGATGCCATTTCTCAAAGACCGGATTTGATAAAAGCAGAGGATTATATTAAAAAAATCGGCTATGATGTAAGAGTTGCAAGAAAAAGTTTCCTTCCCAAATTTACAATATATGGACAAGCCGGTTTTAATGCATACAACAACTTTTCTCATATATTTGATTCTCATACTTTTCTTGCAAATGTCGGTATATTACCTTCAATCGACTTATTTACCGGGGGGGCAAAACTCGCTCATCTAAGATATAACAAATTGGAATATCAAAAAGCCAGTGAATTATATGAAAAAGTTCTTTTAACTTCTATTCAAGAGCTAAATGATTCTTTAACAACAGCTAAAATCTCTAAAAAAAATTATGACAAAGCCGTTGAAAGAATAAGTATTGAAAAAGAAAAATTTGCATTAAGTGAAAAAAGCTTAAATATCGGTTCAAAATCATATTTGGAACACCTTAAAGCAGAAGAAAATGTTATACTAAGTGAAAGAGCCGAAATTTCCAATAAAATAAATTATCTTATTTCTACTATAAACTTGTATAAAGCTGTAGGTGGTACTGACTATAATAAAATACAAGTAAACGAAAATATTTAGACCAATTAACTAATTAACTAATAAAAAAGCCTGAAATATTTCAGGCTTTTTTATTAGTTGTAATCTTCTACTTTTACATAACATTGAGAGACCATGTTGTTATTATCAGAACATCCAGCAGCTGTATTTACTGTATTAGCTGTAGGATAAGTCACTGCAAAAGGGCTATTAGCTGGGAACTTCCCTGCAAAATCCAAAGACATTGGCTCTGCAATAGATTCACTATCACCCCAAGCATCATGCTTTGCCCAATAATAAGTATTTGGCAACGACCGAGTTCCTTCTGGTTTATTTTCATCATCAGGAGGATATATTGCAACTGCCTGCATATATCTTGTATCAATTTCAGGAGGCCCTACTGGTATTACAACAGAAGCTTCGGTTACAACAAAAGCCACAATATCGAGCAATTTAGAATCAGGTCCCCAATTTATATTACCAGAAGCATCCCATTGAGCTTTATTAGGACCTCTTGAACCGTTTATATCTACAAATACTACATAATATTTCATATTTACCGCAGTTCCATCTACAGTATCGTTTAAAACATATGGAGCTCCCCCCTGTGATGCTATCCAAAGGCGCATTCCATTACTTAATATCAATTGAATATTATCTTCAGGAAAGTCTGCTGCACTCATGCTCAAATCTCTTGCAGCTTCACATTTTGGTGTAATTTGACCATCAACTTCGTCATCAGGAAGAGTATTTAAAAATTCCTTTAACATATTACAAAAAGCTGTAGAGGTACTAGGAAACCCAAGCATATCCGGATCCTCCGGTGAATTTCTTGTCATCATTGAATTATATACAGCATTTTCCAGAGAATGATAAATCCTTACATATAACCATTTATATGTCTTATCATATGGTTTTATTGTTGTTAAAGCGAATATACACAAAGTAGCTATAATTAAAAGTGTAATCATTAATTCGGCTATTGTAAGAGCTGTAAACTTCCTAAACATATCTTGCTCCCTGAATTTATATATTACTCTAATTATAACATATTGCACATTAATCGTCAAGATAAAACAAAATTGAAAATGACTACAAAAACAAACTAAACAGATGATTTTTTGTAAATTAACTTTCCTATAATGATAAGTAGATAAAAATTAGTGGTATAATATTTATATTAGAAATAAAGAGGTTATTATGAAAAATATTAAATCAGCATTTTCTCTTGGTGAAGTCCTAGTTACTTTGGCAATAGTAGGTATAATAGCATCTTTAATTATACCAATAATAAAACAAACTCAACCGGACAGACAGAAAGTATTATTCAGAAAAGCATACAGTAATATAGAAAGAGTTGTTACAGAATTAATTAATGATGATTACCTATATCCAGAAGCAACAAAAGCAGACGGGACTCCATATGAAGGATTAGATAATGTAACAAACGAAGTTGAATTAAATGATGAGACTGCTCCTTATACAGGTGGAAATAAATTCTGCAATCTGATTACTCTAAAATTGAATACAATTTCTTCAGATGACAACAATTGCCCAGGTACTCCAGGTGGTAATGGTACTTTTGGAACTCCAAGTTTTACTACAAATGAAGGTATTGCTTATTTCATACCTTCAACAACTTTTGCAACTGATGCCACAATTACAATTGATACAAACGGTGATAAAGCCCCAAATTGTAGGTTCAATGCAACATCTTGCAAATCACCTGATATGTTTGAAATTATAGTTTCACCTGATGGAGGAATACATGTAAATGGCGATATTGAAAAATCATATTTAAAGTCAACTTCAATTGTAAGAGAATAACATATTTGAATTCAATTTATAATTTATAAAAAGCGATGTTTTATTAATCAACATCGCTTTTTATTTTTAAATAGTCTCCATTTTTAATTTTTTTAAATAAAGAGTTATAACTCATCATACGAATTTTACCTGAGATATCCTGCTCCTTAAAAGGTCTGTCATGCAAACCTGCTATAGCCCAAAGTATACCGACATAACCGTTTGCAGATGGTGCATCTAAAGCATATTTATCATTTAAATAAATTGCAACATCAATGGCATCATAAGGAGTTTCTGTCCATAGCAAAAGCATCTTAGCCCAATACATTCTTATATAACCATGAATTTTACCTTTATCTAACAATTCTTTTTGAGCCGTATTCCATATAATATCATGTGTTTTAGCATTTTCCAATTCTACTAATGAGTATTGCAAAGGACGGAAATCATTTTTATGTTTTAATAACGACCTTTTTGCCCAAGTCGATGTCCCATTTAAATTTTTAAAATTTTTATTGTAATGACAAAAATTATCAGCCAACTCTTTTCTAATTATAAGCTCTTCTAAAAATGCTTCTTTATTTTTATTTTTGGCACTACTTTTATATACTTCTAAAGCTACACGCTGAGAGGAAATAAAGCCCAAATTTAGATAAGGACTCAATTTTGATAATACATTTCTATTCGGATTATTTTTATTCTGCTCATATTGCTCCAAATGTATATTTATAAAGTCTTCCAACAAATTATATGCTTTTGAATGAGACTTATATTTATCTTCATATTCAGTAAAAAATTCATAAATTTTATTATACACTTTTTTTCTAAACAAAAATGCATTGTATTCTTGTTTATCTGAAACATATCTTGCTGGAATAATATTGTGCCCATCTATTTCTATTATCTTATATTTTATATGAGCTAACAAATCATCTTCTCTTATAGGATTAAAATCTATTATTATACAAGACGGGGAAATACTATTTACAAATGATAATAAAGAAGTCTTATCAATCAATTGAAAATCAAAATCATTTGAATTCATATCATTTTTTAATATCTTCAGTTCTTCATCGTAAAATTTTTGTTTAAAAGATGAATCAAAATTATTATATATATGAACAATTTTAAGATTTTTATTTATTTTTTTTGAAAGTTCTTCAGCATATCTCAAAGCAAAATTATCGGAAATTCTTAATTCTCTTTCCATCAAATAAATAACAGAACCTTCTCCAGATATCCCCTTCTGAAATTCGTATATTCTACTAGGATTGATAGTATTTTCGACCTTCAATAACACCGGTAAATTATTAATAATATTTCCCATTTTTCCGTAATTCATCAGTAAAGCATAACATTAATTACGGACTAAAGCAATAGTAATATGATTAAATTTTATAAAAAGTATTAACAACAAAGAATTAAAAATCATGGTCAAGAAATTACCACAAAATAACTACCCCGCCAGGTTTTGTAGGAGAACCAGGCTGTATTGTGGCAATCCCGTCTGTTACACCCAAAATACTCAAATAATTTTCCATTTGAGATTCTGAAGATTCTGTCATATCAAATTCTACGGTTAATGTGAAATAAGAATTATAAGGTCTTTCATTTGCCCTTAATAGAGCAAGAGCATCACTTGGCTCCAAAAGACCTACATTAATATAATCCTGTATATCATAATAAGTTATTACATTTCCAGAATATGAATATAAGTTACTTTTTATATCTGATATAGGTATATCAATACGTTTAAAATCTGAAGGTGATTTACAGTAATATACAACTAAATTTGTACCATCTTGTGCACAGGTAGGAGTTGAAGAACAGCTATACGGAGGCCCAGATGTTGCAGTTGTCGCTTTTATACCAGGTCCTACAGTACAATTAGCTACTTTAGTTGTTGAAGAACTTGTAACAACCATATCTCCACCACCTGAAACAGCTGTAATAATAGTTTCAGTGCCTCTTTTTATGGTTGTATTCCCATTTGGTAATCCAGGATCAATCGTCAAAGGTGCATCAATAGAACTAAAAAATGAACTACTGAACTGACCTGCACTAGTAGCAGCTCCGCCTCCTATTGCGTTTATAAGAATATATTTCGCATATCTTGGAGGTCTGAATACACAAGTTGTTCCTGTTAAATTTCTTGCACTATTGTTTTCTACATATCTTTGAACAATTGCTCCACCTTCATTTCTATAACATTCATAGCGGCCATGTCCATCAGACTCTTGGTATGTTACATGTCTTTTGGTATAAGCGTTGGCACACATTGCAACAAATACAGCAACAATTAACATAACAACGCAGGCTTCAAAGAGTGAAAACCCTGATAGATATTTATTTTTTTTAATTTTATAATTTACCATAAGATTACAACCGCTCCATTTTTACCTGCCTGAGCCGGACAATTTGTATTTAAAGATTTGTCATCACACTGTGAAGGATTTTCACAAGTGGGCTTTTTAACAACATCTGATGGTATACTTACGCCATTTATCATATAAGTCACAGTACCAGGACTCGGATTGTAATATGCACCAGCACCGCCGCTTCCTGCAAGAATATCATTAGCAGTAAGCTGGGTATCCATATTTGTATCATAATCCATTTCAATATTTTCTGAAAAATCAGCCTCTTTAAACTTACGACTGGCAAGTTCTTTTATATCACATAAAGAAGCTTCCCCATCCAGCCATAAAGACATTTGTCCTGAACCAGAGCCCCCTGCACCGCCTTCTGCTTCTAAAGTCGCTAACAATTCCGTTGTAGTACTAGGATTATCTCTATCTGTAGAATAAAATGAAACTGTAGTCGAAGAGCCAGCTTGACCTAAATTACCACCTATTCCAGGCTGCATAACAACTTGTACATTTGCCAAATTTGGGAAAAACATAGACATAGTTTTTCCTGCTGAACCTGAATGGCCATAATTTATGTTAGCCAATGCACCTGTTCTTGTTAAAGTATAAGGAGCGGATATTCCGTCTAAATAACCTGCACCCATAGCATTTTTTGCCCATTCAGGGAAATTATTGACTTGACTTGCATTATACACAGTAGGTCCATCGGTTGTAACAGGAGCGGAACCTGTTCCAGCAGCATTAGAAGCTCCACCTCCACCACCTACAGCATGGACAAGGAAGAATATCGCATTACGCGGGGGTGTAAATTTGCATTCTGTAACAGCTTCTGGGCCTGTCTTTGCACCATCTTCATTTACTGTGTACTGCATTAGAGTATTTCCCTGATAATAGCATTCATATCTGCCATGAAGACTACGTCTAGTTTTCAATTCAGTTTTTTTAAAATGTATAAGAGGGATTCCGATTGCAATGAAAGACATAATTAGAAAAACTATAAGCATTTCCGCCAAAGAAAACGCCAATACACTCTTTACTTTATCTTTTTCTGCAGAACTCCCAAGGAATTTGACTTTATCTAAGACCTTATACTGCATTATATTAATTCCTCATTTAGATTGTTTATTATATATTATAACACTTTACATACGCAAATTCAACCCTGAATAATTATCTCAAGGCTTTACACATAACCTTTCAAGTTTTCTTACAATCCTGACTATTTTCTTTTCTGATTTAGCCGTAATAGAATCAACTAAGATAGTTTTACAACCGAGTTTTTTGCCAAACCAAACATCCGTAAGTGGTCGATCACCGACCATAACTGTTTCTGATGGCTTAATATTATTATCTTTTAAAAACTTTTCTCCAATTTGAATTTTCGGTTTTTTAGCATCAAAAACTGTCGGAAATGTTGTAATAGCTTTAACTTTTTTTATATATTCCTGATTATTATTATTTGAAATAACTGCAATAAAAAAGTCTTTTTTAACTTTTTCGAGCCATTCTAGAGTTTGGTCTGAATATTTGGCTGACTTTGATGCCATAATAGTACTGTCCAAGTCAAATAAAATAGCTTTAATCCCTTGAGTTTTAAGGCCTTCTAGGTCTATAGCATATATATTTTCCAAATTATAATCAGGTTTAAGAAACATTAGCTTTCACTCCCACAGTTCTTACAAGTGCATATTTATAATCCTTTGGAGCTTTTTCAAACAACAAATAAACATCATCATTAGTATTAGCAATAGACAGATCAATTCCATTCTCATCTTTTACAGAAAGAAGTTTCGTTATATATTGCTCCATTGGTGTTATAATTTCAACTTCATCTCCAATTAACATTTTATTTTTAATTTTTACAGGATAAAAAATGCCTTCATCAGTTTTTAAAGTATCTTTTCCACCTTTGAATTCACATAAAAAATCGGCTCCGGCAAGACCTTTTGATATGTCATAACTGTAGCTTTCATAATTATTATTACCTAGCGCAAATCCTGTCGTATAACCTCTATTGCCGACTTTTTGAAGTTCAATAAAATATTTATGTAAGTCAGCAGAAGGGTTTTCCAATACTTCATCAATAGCCTGACGATATGCTTTAGCTACAGCAGAAACATAATATAGACTCTTAGTTCTTCCTTCTACTTTAAAAGAATCAATACCTGCATCTATCATTTGAGAAAGATATTCTACCAAGCACAAATCTTTCGGACTCAGGATATGAGAACCTCTTTCATCCTGATTAATTTCATAATATTGATCAGGACGCGTACTTTCAACTAACTTATAACTCCAGCGACAAGGCTGTGAACAATTGCCATGATTTGCTTTTCTTTCTCCATTCGTAAAATAATCACTCAAAAGACATCTTCCGGAAAAAGAAACACATTGAGAGCCATGCACAAAACACTCAAGCTCTATATCAGGAACCTTTTTTCTAATTTCAGCAACATCTGCTATCGGCAATTCTCTTGCCAAAATAACACGTGTTGCACCTAAATCCTGCCAAAATTTTACACTTTCGTAATTTAGGGTATTGGTTTGAGTGCTTACATGAATAGGTACATCAGGAGCATTCTTACGCAGTAAATTAAATATACCAAAATCACTTACAATAAAAGCATCAGGATTTGCATCTTTAAACCTGTCTATGCACTCTTCAAGCAATTTTATATCCTGATTAAATGCAAATATATTAAGTGTTACATAAGCCTTTGCACCCAATGAATGTGCCAAAGATACCGCATCTTTAAGATTTTCAAGCGTAATCAAACTACCTTTTCTCATAGCCCTAAGACTAAAATCAACGACCCCTAGATATACAGCATCAGCACCATATTTTATGGCGTATTCAAGCTTTTCCATATTGCCTGCCGGCATCAAAAGTTCTACTTTTCCCATAACTGGATAATACCCTAAAGGTTGAAAATAATCAACCGATTAGGTGATGTCAATTTTTGATAAATGTTGAAAATAGATAATGTAGAAAGAGAGTTTTTGGAGAATAAAATATGCAGACAATTGAAAATGCAGCATCCACAATTAAAGAAATTTGGGATTATCAACACCCTGTAATGCATACTTGGTTTTTATTAAGCTCTGTGTCTCTTTGTTTTATGTTTGCTTTCTTGTTTTTCGCTATTTAGGAATTTTAGAAAATTATCTAAAACAAATTTAACAAAAGTGATTTACATGATATAATTTTCCACATGAAAGGTTTTAAAACTTTTATTGGATATGCACTTTTAATAGGTATTGCAATAAGTATGATTTATCCGTTTGTTGCAATGGTAAATCTTTCTTTTGCTGATGAAAACGCCATTTTTACACAAACTACAAAGTTGTTTTACGGCAATTTGACAATTGACAACTATAAAAAAGTATTTACGGAAATTCCGCTTGCCAGATATTTTCTAAACAGTTTAGTCGTGGCATCAATAACAGCATTCGGACAGGTAATTTTTGCAGCTTTAGCTGGGTATGCATTTGCCAGATTAAAATTTAAATTAAAAAACACATTATTTTTAATTATACTTATTACAATGCTTATTCCTCCTCAGGTAAATATTATCCCTCTATTCTTTCTTATGAGAGAATTGCACATGATAAATTCTTATTCAGCACTAATTTTGCCTGGTCTTTTCGGCGGATTTGGCATTTTTATGATGAGACAATATTTCCTAAGTTTTCCAAAAGACTTGGAAGAATCTGCAAAAATTGACGGATGCAATATCTTGGAAACTTTTTTTAAAATTGCACTTCCGCTTGCTATGCCAACTGTTGCTACACTAGCTCTTTTCACTTTTGTTACTACCTGGAACAGCTTTATGTGGCCGCTTATTGTAACTAATACTGAAAGTATGAGAACTTTACCTGTCGGACTTGCTATTTTTAAAGGAAGTTTTAGAGAGGTAACGCTTTGGGGACAACTTTTAGCATGTTCTGTAATTTGTACAATTCCAGTTATTGGTGTGTTTCTCACAGGTAAAAAATATTTCATTAATGATATTCTGCAAGGCGGAGTAAAAGAATAACTTTTGACCTTTTACTTTTTTTCTGCTAGACTTCCCATAATGGATTTTAAAGTTAAACTTCAGATACTTTTAGGGGATATTTTAGGCGGAATAAATTCTGCTATAGTTGCATTACCGCAAGCACTTGCTTTTGGTGTAGCTACAGGATTTGGCGCCGGCGCAGGTCTTTGGGGAGCAATCATCCTTTGTTTTGTTGCAGGAATTCTGGGTACGAAAGTACCGATGATTTCAGGTCCTACAGGTCCGATGACTATTGTTATTGCATCAATCGCTGCAGCATTAGGTTTTGATATGCAGGCGGTCATAACTATTATGTTAATGGCAGCTTTAATTCAAATATTATTCTCCATCACAAATATTTCCGACATTGTAAAATATGTACCTTATCCGGTAATATCAGGCTTTATGAACGGCGTAGGCATTATTATAATTTTAATTCAACTAAACCCGCTTATTGGTCATTCAACAATATCAAGCACTTTTGACAGTTTAAAACATTTTGTAATAAATTTAAATAATATTAACCAGCCTGCAATGTGGCTTGGATTACTTACTCTGTTGATAGTCTTTGGAATACCAAAAAAAATTAACAAATATTTACCGTCTCAAATTATTGCACTGATTTTTTGTACAATTATTTCAATTAAACTAGGCTTGGATATACCCAAAATATCAGAAATATCAGTAAATTTTCCAAATATAAGACTTCCCATATTTGATTTTCATAAAATTACAGTATATCTCCCTTATGCAGCTACTCTTGCTGTTGTTTTATCTGCCGAAAGTATGCTTACAGGTCTTGTTGCTGACAGCTTGACTAAAACCAAGCACGAACCTAAAAAACTTCTTTTTTCACAAGGTGTCGGAAATATTATCTGCGCAATGAGCGGATCTTTATGCGGGACAGCCGCTACAATGAGGACTGTCGCCGCTTTAAACACTGGAGCTACAACTAAAATTGCGACCATTATAAACCCGATTGTTTTATGTCTTTTATTATTTAAATTTTCCGGGTTTGTTGCTGAAATACCTCTCGCTGTCTTAGCTGGTATACTTATCAAAATAGGATATGACATTATTGATATTAAATTAATCAAAGTTATAAAATTTGCACCGAAAGACGATTTATATGTTTTGATCCTTGTATTTTTGCTGACTGTATTCTATAACCTTATCTTTGCTGTAGGTGCAGGTATCACACTAGCTGCACTTTTATATGCAAAACGTGTAGCTGATAAAGCCCACATTGTACAAAAATCAATATATGACAAAGATATAATGAAGTTAGAAAAAATCCTTGAAACGGATTACAAACACAAAATCCGCGTAGTGCACATATCTGGACAATTCTTCTTCGGGTCTGCAACTCAACTTATTTCTAAATTTGAAGATGTGCTCGGCACTAAATATCTTATCCTAAATTACGAATCGGATGATCTTCTTGATATATCAGCTATATTTGCATTAGAAGATATTATTGTAAGATTAAAGTCTCAACATATAAAAACTATTCTGGTTATTAAAAATGAAGAGGTCTTAAACCAACTTAAAAAACACTCAATCCTGTCTCAAATTGGTGACAATTGTGTCTTCTATGATGAAATAGACGCCATTGATTATGCAAAAAATTCACTAAAAAATAAAGTTAAGAAAAAACAAAAATAAAAAACTGGGCGCAGTGGGATTCGAACCCACGACCAATTGATTAAGAGTCAACTGCGCTACCACTGCGCCACGCGCCCAATTAGTTTTTTCAATTTTCAAGAACTGCACCACTCAATACAAAACAACTCTCAGTTGTTTTTTCCATAGAGTGTCCTGCAAAAAATATCTAAAAGGAACAACCGCTTAAATATCTTATTGCCTGCCCTTTTCCGCCACAATTCTAGCAAAACAACCTTCTTATGTCAATAGCTATTGATTATAAAAATGGAATTATTATATTGTATTTGCAATATATATTTTTTGTGAGAAAATATCTTTAAACCAAGTTTTTGAGGGCTAGGATATGTACAAAAATAACACAGTTACAAAAGCAATGATAATGGCTGCAGGAGTCGGCTCTAGATTAGAACCTTTAACTTTATCTATACCTAAACCACTAATTCCTGTCGCTAACAAACCTGTTATGGATATCCTTTTTGAAAAACTGAAAATGATTAATGTAACTGACGTTATATGCAATACCTACTACCTTGCTGAACAAATTATTGAAAGATATCAAAACAATAATCTTGGCATTAATTTTAATTATATTAAAGAGGATAATTTATCAGGCACAGCAGGCGGACTAAAAAAATGTCAAAGTTTTTTTAATGCAGGAGAACATTTTCTTGTACTATCTGGAGACGGATTAAGTGATGCCGACCTTGAAAAAGGGATTGAAACCCATTTAAAAAGTAATGCGATTGCTACTATAGGTATAAAGAAAATTCCTCATGAATATGTATCGCATTTTGGTGTAGTTGTGACTGATGATAATGGATATATCAAAGAATTCCAAGAAAAACCTTCTATTGAAGAAGCTAAAAGCAATTATATTAATACAGGTATATATATTTTCAATTACGAAATTTTTAATTACATACCAGAAAATACATTTTATGATTTTGCCAAAAATGTTTTTCCTAAACTACTAGCTGGTAAAAATATAAATACTTTTGAAATTTCTGAATATTGGACTGATATAGGAACAATTGAGCAGTATAAAAAATCCGTAAAGGAATTGTTTGATGGTCATTGTAATTTTGAACACTCATCAATATCCATAAATTCTAATGGCAGATATCTTATAGGAGATACTATAATACCAGAGGGAACAAAATTTATTGGTGATTCTACAATTGGTAATAACTGTAAAATAGGTAAAAATGTTACTATTATTGATAGCATAATCTGGGATAACGTAATAATAGAAGATAATATTACAATAAAAAATAGCGTTATTCCTTCAGGTTGCATTGTAGGAAAAAATACAGACAATATTATTCTTGAAGCTAACAGTACTTTTTCTGATAATAAATCTAAAATAAACGCTTGATTTTTTTTAACTTTTTTGGTACTTTAAAAAAGTCAGATAAATAAGTCTTGGGACTGTGGCGCAGCGGTAGCGCAGGGGACTCATAATCCCTTGGTCGTGGGTTCGAATCCCTCCGGTCCCAAATAAAAAAGAAGCAAAGATAATTTGCTTCTTTTTTATTTACCGCCATTAAAGTTGCATTGTAATTTCAAATTCGTATATGTAATTTTACAACCAGATTGATTTGTCCGGATAGATTGAGATTTTCTTAATATAGCTGAATTACGCACCGTTTTTGAAGTGTACTGATAAAATAATTATTTCGGTAATGTCCGATTCCCATAAATTTTTAGAAAATTTTAAAATGAGGGCGAAAATTATTTTTAATAGTAAATGGTGTGTCAAAATAACACACCATACGTTACTTTTTAGTCGTAAGAATATAACAGAGCTTTAAATTATTGTTTTTGCATTTTATATATGCAAATTACTTTATGCTAATCTATCAATTGCTTTAGTTATAGGATTATCTGTTGCATCAGCAAGTTTTGTTGCCTTCTCTAAGAAAGACGGTGTATCAAAATATTTTTCATACAAGATTGCATTCTTATAGCTTGCTACCATTATTGGTTCTTCTGGGTAATTAGGAACGGTCTTTATATTAATTTTTCTAGAAGCTCTTGCACCTGTATTCTCGTTATTACATATTTTTTCAAATTTTGCTAATTTTGCACTTGTCTTAATACGCAACTTTAATAATTCTGCTGCATCTTTAGAAAAGTTGAAACTCCCGAATGATTGACAATAGTTATTTGAATAATTTGTGTTCATTTAATACTCCTTTTATAATTTGTATGCTATAGTAAAATTTTATAGATTTGAGTCTGCTAAAATTCAGTTGTCTTTGTGCGTATTTATTTTCTATTAATATTTATTAATATCACCTACACTGTGTTGTATGGAAATATAAAAATTGGAATTTTTTTTTTGCTATCATTATTAAAAAATTTACAAAACTTTAAAGACATAAGGTTTGATATTTGTTTTATTTATTACAAAAATTTGAAGTTGGTAAAAATCAAATTATCTGTAAATTTGAATCAAACCATGTGCCTTTGTATAGTATATTTTGTACCTATCTTCAAATCAGATAATGTCCAATGAAAATACTTTTATCATTAAACTATCAATATGTAAACTTTAACAAAAATTTATAGCATTCTTTTTGCATTAACAATAAACAAATCTGCAAAAGGTCCTTCATATTTTTTATACAAATCATAAATTTCAGCAGGTAATTTTTTCCCATTTATTATTGCATTAAATGTGCAAGCCACAAATTCTGCTGCGGACGAGGTAGCATAAGGACATATGTGTTTTTTTATAAGTTTTAGTGAATTTTTGTCATTCTTAAACTGTTCATAAATTGAAAAATCTGTTATTCCATCATCAATAAGCTCTTGTAATTTACCCATTTTATAAAAATTTGAACAGCCTCTTTCGTGGTTATAGTGCCCGGTCTCATGAATAATAGTATTTACCATGTCCGGAGACTGTATCACTTCGATGTACTTAGAACCTGATTCCCCCAAAAAGCGAGTATTCTTTTGTTTTTTTATTGATACTACAGCTGGAAAAACTGCATTTCCATTTGTAATATTATATATTTTGGTAAATATCTGATTGAGTAAGTTTGCACAGGATAAATCATTTATATTAAAATTTTTTACCCCAAAATTTTCTTTTGCAAATATAATTGCTTCCTCTAAATTTGTGCTTTTTTTATGACTCAAATATTTGAATACTGAGGTATTTTGACGAATAAAAAGATCCTTAGATGGTAATATTTTTTGATAGAAAAGCTTTTGACCTGAGTACTTTATGATATTTACATTTTGCATTAATAATGATCTGATTTTCATATGTATTTATTAAGTATCTGAATAGAAATATTTGCTATTCTTAAAAAAATATTTTTACACATTTAACATATAAATCATTTCTCTTTTATATTCTTACTCTATTTTCAGACCAAAATAAGAAAGAATATCTACTACTTATAGTCAAAAAATCCTTTCTAAGTATATTTAATAAAATTTCTTTTTATAATTTACTATATGAACCCTAATCTTCTAAATAAAACAATTGCATAAAAATAATAGCATTTTAGCTGTGAGTTAATCAGGTTTAACTCCCCAAAACTGAAGTTTTTCAAGATTACTTTCCAAATATTGAGCATCTCTTACTTGAGGCTCAAAATAAAAATATAACTGTTTTTTCTTAGGGTTTATAATACAAAATTTTCTGCAAACTTTTCTAAACGCTTTTTCTTTTTTTAGTATTTCTTGACCTTCAGAATCCACTAACATTGTATTTTTTATCGGATAAAAGTTAACAAAGTCATATAATTTTGACAATTCTTCATTTTCCATAGCACGTTCCAGCGCGCCTTCGAACTCTTTGTTATATTTATAGTCTTTATCATAACGACCAAAATACACAACAAGCTGTTTGCCACTTTTATATGCTTCTGAATAATTATTATTACCCTGCAAATATTCATTCACTTCATCAGGAATATCAGCATAACCATAAGGAGTTTTATCTACATAAAAGAACATGAAATAAAAAACTACTAAAAGAATAAATCCTCCAACTAAAGACAATTTTTCTTTTATTCCAATTTTAATAACTTTTTTATCAAAACTCTCTATATAATTATTCTTCATAAGTCAATTCTAAATATATTATACACATTTGTCAATGTAAAATAAATAAAATACAACAAAAGAGTGAGATTATAAAAGTGATTTGAATATTTTTTCAAATTCAGGAAAAGATATCCCAACCCATTCAAACCCTTTTATTAAAACAGGATTACAGCAAATTAATGCAGCTACGAAAAAACTCATAGCAAGTCGATGATCATGATATGTCTCTAGCTCACATCCGCCATTAAGATTTTTTTTACCATTTACAATAAATCCATCCTCAGTCTCTGATATATCTGCACCTAACTTTGATAATTCATTCACTATTGTCTTAATACGGTCTGATTCTTTATTTCTAAGATCCTGAGCATCCTTTACAACTGTCTTACCAGCGGCTTGAGTTGCCAAGACTGCAATAACAGGCAACTCATCGATCAGTCTAGGAATCAAGTCTTTTTCTATTGTACAAGCCTTCAATTTTGAATATTTAACTCTTATATCTCCGATTTTTTCTCCTGATGACTCACGTTCATCAAGAATTTCGATATCTCCACCCATAGATTTTACTACGTCAATTATTCCTGTCCTTGTAGGATTAAGACCTACATTTTTAATTATCAAATCAGATTTTGGCGTGATTAATGCAGAGACAATAAAATATGCAGCAGAAGAAATATCTCCAGGTATTTCAATTTCACAAGGCGATAACTTTGATTTTTTTATCATAACGGTATTGTGACTTGAAGTAACATCTGCCCCCATATATTTAAGCATAATTTCAGAATGATTTCTTGATAGATACGGTTCCGTAAAACTTGTAATACCATCAGCATATAAGCCCGCGAGCAAAATACAAGATTTTACCTGCGCAGAAGCTAATTTTGAATTATATTCTACACCGCATAATCTTCGACCTTTAATTTTTAAAGGTGCATGATAATCAAAAGAATTAATATCAGCTCCCATCATAGCTAAAGGCTCAATTATACGTTTCATAGGTCTTTTAGAAAGACTTTGATCACCGATTAACTCTGATTCAAATCCTTGTCCTGCAAGTACACCTGCCATAAGGCGCATGGTAGTCCCAGAATTTCCGCAATCCAAAGCTTTTTTGGGTTTATTAAAAATACCAGAAGATTTGACAATCAAATCGTTATTCAACTCAATATCTGCACCTAAAGCTTTACATATATTTAAAGAAGAAATAGGATCTTGTCCTTTCGAGAAATTTTTTATAACCGACTTTCCTTTTGCAATAGATGCAAATATAACAGCTCTATGAGAAATAGATTTATCAGAAGGTATAACAACAGTACCTTTCAAACCATTTTCAGCTTTAAAAACTTTTTTTTGCATACATATATTCTAACATGAAAATATTTATGTTATACTGAACTTATAAACAAATAGAGAGGTGTCCGAGCGGTTTAAGGTGCAATCTTGGAAAGGTTGTGTGGGAGCAATTCCACCGTGGGTTCGAATCCCATCCTCTCTGTATTTTTTATTTTTGATAAATTTAGTAATGGTACAAGTGACGCAATCGGTTCTATGATAACATTTTCGCCATCATATAAAAAGTTCGAACATAACATACTGCTCTTCATTTATAAACTCTGATTACTTTTAATATTTTTTCAGACATATTTATATATTCATTACGTTATATCATTTTTTTATTAAAAAACGCTCCTCAAAAATGAGGAGCGTTTTTGCATAATTATTGTAACTTATATTATGCAAGCCTATTATTTGTTATACAATACAGCTCTTGCTGCAGCTGATGCAGGAATAACTGATTGGTCATACATAGCAATCGGATAGATATCTGTCGGGCTTGATACCGTACAAGTAAAGTCATCAGATCCATCTGGGGCAGTACCATCTGCACCAGCAGGATCACATTGTACAACTCTGTTAGGAGCTTTTTGTCCGTTTACGTCAATAAAGCCATAGCAGAAGTTATCAACATCTACACCAATGTTAGTATTAGCTTGGATACAATTTGATTGAGTATTATCAAATATAAATGTAATACCATCATTCATAAATAAAGCAGTTAAACCTGCAGGAATAACAGCTCCTTCTGTAATTGTAGGAAACTCATTGTTAGCACTGTGGTTTTCAGCATAAGTTGTATAATCAGTTTGATCAGTATCACTTACAATAATCCATTGATCAGGGTCACCTGCTGTAGCATTAAATGTAGCTGTACTTGCTTCTCTAACAATATTCAAACGATTGTGGAATACATCCCATAATGTTTGTGCACCTGATGCATCTGCATCTGCTGTAGCATTAGTACCAGCTACAACTTGAGATAAGTCGTAATCATTCAATGCAATGTTCATTACAACAGCTTGTGATAATACTGTCAATGATTTTTTGAATGCTGTTTTGTATTGTGCACCTTGAGTTGAGTTAATCAATGTAGGCATTGTCATCGCAGCAACTACACCAATAATACCCAAAGTAATCAATACTTCTGCAAGAGTAAAACCTTTGAATTTTGTCATAATTCTCACCTTTCTTTTTTACTGTCCGAAATACCGTACCACCTATACTCTCACCGTATACGATATTTCCTTAATAACCTTCAGAGCTCACGTCACTCTGAAAACCAACTATGTACAAATATTTCCTCCTGCCCAACTATCGTCCATCTTTTTCACCTCTTAACTCTCACTCAGCTAAGACAGTAAACCATAAAGTGCAGGTTATTAGAAAACTATTTGTTATAAAAACATTTTATATCTATATTCAGATATTGTCAAGTCCTCTAAACGTAGGAATGAATGAATTGTTACATAATTTTAATGCAATGATTATATAATATATAGCCAAACTTTCTTTATTTGTTTTAATATAAAGGCTTTCTAGCAGTTTCCACAATGCTTGTAAAAAAATTAGGCTTATGCTAACATCATATTGTGTTATTAGGGAAGAGGAGAATTACTAAATGGTTTGTACTGTAAACTACACAGAAGTTATTCAAAAAGCACTCAAAGCTTTAGATAAGAAAAATTTTGCACTTATAGTTCACAGCGGAAGCTTTCCAGCTGCAAGTGGCGAAAATACAGGATTTGGTTCCATAAATTCAAATGGCGGTAAAGAGGTTATTGACTATGCTGCAGGTATTTTCAACGCAATTCAATTAGGACCTGCGGGAAAAACCAAAAGCTGTGATTCTTCTCCTTATACTGGTACTATTTTTTCAGGAAATCCGCTTTTCATTGATTTAAAACAACTAACAACAGATGAATGGGATAATATTCTATCAAAAGATACTTATAACTCAATTATTCAAGATAACCCCAACAAAGATATTAATAAAACAGCTTATTCATACATATACAAGCGTCAAAATGAAGCTCTTGGCGAAGCTTGGAATAATTTCAAAGCGAAAGGAAATGAAAGCCTGAAAAAAGAATTTGAAAGTTACAAACTTGAAAATGATTACTGGCTGGACAAAGACAGTTTATATGAAGCCCTTTCTATAGAACATGGAAACGATTATTGGCCATTATGGACATCAGAGACTGATAAAAACCTATTCAATCCAAAATCTAACGAAGAAAAAATTGAATACTCAAAAAGAATAAATGAAATTTCCGAAAAATATGCAGATACAATAGAACAATACAAATTTGTTCAATTTGTACTAAATAAACAAAATGAAAAAACAAGAGAATATGCAAAACAAAAAAATATTAAAATGATTGCAGACAGACAAGTAGCATTCTCAGATAGAGACACTTGGGCTTATCAGTCACTGTTTTTAGACGGCTGGATGCTCGGATGTCCGCCAGACTATTTTTCTAAAGACGGTCAAGCCTGGGGATTTCCTGTCATGAATCCTGACAGAATGTACAATGAAGACGGTTCTTTGGACGAAGGCGGTATATTACTTAAAAATCTTTACAAAAAAATGTTTCGTGAAAACCCTGGGGGTGTTCGCATTGACCATATCGTAGGACTTATTGATCCTTGGGTATACAAATCAGGTAAAAAACCAAGAATTGATCAAGGCGCAGGAAGATTATATTCTTCTCCTGAACATCCTGAGCTTTGCAAGTATGCAATTGCAAAAATGGAAGATTTGGATATGGATTTGGAAGCTGATAAAGAAAAACGTGTAAAAACATTATCAAAAGAACAAATCCATCAATACGGCAGATTAATTGAGAAAATAGTTATTGCAGCAGCTGAAGAAGAAGGCTTGGATAAAGATGCAATTGTATGCGAAGACCTTGGAACTTTAACTAATCCTGTTGCTGCGGTAATGAAAGAATACGGACTTCAAGGAATGAGATTGACACAGTTTGTTGTACCTGAGAAACCGGCTCATCCTTATCGTTGCTGTAACATTGATGAAAGATGCTGGGCAATGGTAGGTACTCATGACAACGAACCGATTGCTATGTGGGCAAATTCAATGATCAATACCCATGAAGGATATTTACATGTTAAAAACTTAGTAGATGACCTTTTCGGCGAATGCGGAAATAAAGATGAAATCATTACAAATATGACAAAAGATGCTGAATTTCTAACTCAAACAAAACTTGTAGAAATTTTTGCATCAAAAGCTGAAAATATACAAATTTTCTTCACTGATTTCTTCAAAATTTATGATGTATACAATCGCCCTGGAACATCCGGTGATGAAAACTGGTCATTAAGAATGCCTGACAATTTTAAAGAACTCAAACCAATTAATCTTGCTAATATATTAAAACTTGCAATCATAGCAAGAGGAAAAGATTTTGAACAACAAAATCAAGAATTGATAGAAGAATTGTCAAGTATAGAATAATTTGTTAGAATAAAATAAAGCGCCTTGCGCGCAAGGCGCTTTATTTCATAAATACGGATTCAAAATATGATGAAAAAACTATTATCTTCTCTATTTATTATGTTAGCGCTCTCATCATCTTCATTTGCAACAGAGATTGGGACTGATGCAAAACTAATTTACAATGAGGGTGTTGAATTATACAAACTTGGTGAATATGAACGTTCAATGCAGGCATTCAGAAAAGCAACAGAACTTGATCCTAATTACATTGATGCCTATTACAACTTAGGTACCGTATTAGAATCACTCAATCAATATAGAGAAGCTTTAACCGTATTTAAACAGATTATTGTAAGAAAACCTGACGATTATGAAGCTGTGTATAAAGCCGCTGTATTAAGTATGAGATTAGGTGAAAATGATAAAGCCAAATCTTACTTGGCAATAATCCCAAACAGTGCAAGTATTGCCTCAAAAGCCAAAGAGCTTGCAAATAAACTACAGACTGATATGCAGACAATTAAAGCAGAAGAAAAAGCAAAACAAGAAGAACAAACAAAAATTCCACAATCAAATAATGTATATAATAATCTTTCAAGTCCTACTGGTCTGACTACAGATTCTAAGGGAAATCTTTATGTAGCAGGTTTTTCAGATAACACAATCTATAAAATTACACCTGACGGACAAAAAATAGTATTTCTAAAAGATGTTCGCGTAAACGGTCCTATAGGTCTTGCAATGGATGAAAAAGAGAATTTATATATTGCAAACTATAATAACAACAATGTTTTAAAGGTCTCATCAACTAGTGATGTATCGGTACTTATAGGAAATGTACAAAAACCATACAGTGTACATATTGATGGGAATATTTTATATATTTCATCTCAAGGCAGCAACGCTGTTATTAAATATATATTACAATAATTTATATATATATTACTTTAATATACTTTGGAAAAAATTATTCAATAAAATCGGAACAAATTTTGAATGTAATGCGCTAAAGTCAAAAACAAATTCATTCACGCCAGCTTTTTGTAATATATCAATATTTTCAAAATCCTCGAGGATTTTATCTTCAAACATATGCATTCTGCAAAAACCATCACAGGTAAATGGGTAAATTTTCTTTAAAGATGGGTCTTTTAATGCAAAACCACCTTTATGACAGGGAGCTTTGCAAGAAAGTCGTGAAATTATTGCACTATCATTATTTAACGGACACAAACCTAATGTAGGCACTCGCACATTACCTGCAATTGTATACTTGCGATTTGGAATAATATTTTTTATCTTCTTGATAGTCTGAATTGCACTCTCCATATCGGTAAATGACGTAAAATCAACGGTCTCAATAGGAGAAAGATTATTTAAACATTTTATTGATAAACTATTCAAAAGATTAATCCCTTGTCCGATTTCTATAGGAATCTGGTTTATGTCATTGTCATTAATAACAGCCCAAAAATACCCGATATTATTTATTATAAGACTGTCAGGAATCGGAGATGTCATCAATAACTGCTTTACATATTCATATACCCTGTCAAAATCTCGTTCTATAAGTATTCTTGGTGTAGATAATTGGAATTTTATATCATACTTTTGACAGAACTTTTTTACCTTAGTTATAACTTCATTAAAACTGCTGGTCGCTAAATCACATGTTGCAAGGATTTCGCCATATTCAATAGAATAAATAGGATTTTGCCCGATTTTTTTTATATATTTTTCCAATTCTTTCAACTGAGCTAACTCTGAAAGTCGTAAATTTATTTTAAAATCATCATTTTTTTCAAAATTAATATCCTTTAATACCCTTGAACGTTTGATTTCCCATTCAAAATTATGAATATTCCTGCTGAATTTAAAATCCTTACCCTCTGCACTGACCATTTCTCCTGAAAAATGATTTGTCTGGTAAATACTTTTTCGCACATGTTTAAATGGTAATTTATGATTTTTAAAAATTTTCGGCTTTGCAAGAATATTTTCTACCAACTCAATTCCTTCAAGAATTTCTTCTGAAGTTGCAAATTTCCCTTTGATTACAACCTTATCTACAGCTCCTGAATTTTTTATATCTTCGGCACACCAAGGAAGATTATCCGTATCAATAGCCAGAGGTAGTTTAGTGTATTTTTTGATTTTGGCAATGTTTTTTAAATATATTTCTTCTGTGATTATAATCTCATCAACTTTATGGAAATTACTTATAAAATCAATACCAGAAAGATTATGTATATCAAAATAGGAATCTACTATAACTTTAAATGGTAATTTAAATACTTTTATCGCTTCCAATATAGCAAAACTATTAATAAAAATGCCATCAATACCTACTGTTTTGAGAAATTTTAGCATTTTTTTGATTTCTGGAAGATTTTCTTCTGTAATATCATGTTTAAAATTGATATATATTCTGCAATCATTTTTCTTTGCAATATCTACAAATTCATTCACATACTCAAAATTATTATTTAGAAATTTTTTATAATACACATAATAATCACGACAACGAGTATTTTTTGAAAACAGCTCTATATCATCAGGCTTTTTTATTGGAGCTACAACAACAATATCTTTCATAGATTTTATTATAACTTTTAACACAAAAAAATAAACTCAGATTTACATTTCTTAATAAACTAAAAAATAAAGGCAATTTTCAGGGAATGAAATACTTAGTATATATATAAGGAATTTAATGGGATATTCAGGAAGATATCTCACAGGAAATCTCACACATAATATTAATAGGAAAATTTCATAGGGAGGACACTTATGGCAATAGGTGCAGAAGACTACATTGACCAGCTCTTAGTAAAAAAATATGCAGAAGAAAAAGTAGACAACCATGACAATATGGAATCAATGGTTGACCCTCATAAAATGATGAGTGCAATGAACGACTACGCAAGTATGTCGAGGAATATGATGTTACTAAAACAAAAATTAAATATTGCATGCTATGCAATAAACGCACGTACGGCAAAATACCAAAAATCCCCTGCCGCACAATATTAGGATTGATATACCTCTTTTTTTTTGATAAAATGAATAAAAAAAGAGGTATAAACGATGGGGAAAATAATCCTGGCTTCTTCTTCACCAAGAAGAGCGGATATATTAAAACAACATAATATTACATTTGAAGTATTACCGTCACCATATGAGGAAGATCACTCAGTGACGGATTTTTCTTATGCTTTTGTCGAGAATTTAGCTTATAATAAAGCAAAAGCAGTTGTTAAACTGGTTAAAGAACCCTCTGTAATAGTCAGTGCAGATACGGTAGTTGTCTTGGATAGCAAAATTTTAGGAAAACCTAAAAATTATACTGAAGCTTTTGAAATGCTAAAAAAACTTTCAGACAGAAAACATGAAGTTGTAACATCAATTGCAGTAATAAATACAGAAACGAAAGAGGAAAAAATATGCTCTGTCACAAGTACTGTTGAATTTGAAAATTTAACAGATGAACAGATTGATTTTTATATAAGAAATTACAAGCCTTATGATAAAGCGGGCTCATATGGCATTCAAGAGATGCCTCGTGGTTATATAAAAGGTTATAAAGGAAGTCTAGAGAATATAATCGGGCTTTGTTCTGATGTATTAAAAGATGTGTTAAATAAATTAATGTAATTTAGTAAAATATTTGGGATCAATAAGAGCTTTTCTTGTGCAACCAAGTCCATTATTTCTGTCTGTAGAAGTTCCTGTACAATAACGACCTTCGGGGTACGGACTGCCTAAATCTCCAAAAGGTAGAAGTATTCCTTTTTTATCCAAGTAAAACCCAAATAAATCAAACCCTAATTTGTTAGGTTTGTTATCAATATTGTTTATGTCTATTGCAATAAATAAATTGGGCAAACTCGGAGAATGTCCCGTATCTAAAAATACAGTTGCATTGTTGTCTGATGTATAAAATGCATAATCATTAAACATTCCGCTAAAAGTATTGTTTGTATAAGTTTTATATTTTTCAATCATAAAATTTGCCGAATAAGATGTTCCCCAGCGTACATCTCCAACATTTCTTGAATTACCTACATATTTCTTTAAGTAATTCCCGATTTCGTAATAATCACTCTGACTCAATTCTGTTACACCGCCATATTCGTTTTCAATTATGAGTTGAATTGTCTGAGCAATTAGTGCATAGGATTTTTTTAATTTGCTTTCTAAAGCTTTATTTTGAGCATTGTTTATTAATGCAGGTAAAGTCATTGCGGCGACTATTCCTATAATACCAATTGTTATCAAAACCTCAGCCATAGTAAAAGCATATATTCTTGTCTTATCCTGCATATTATCAAATCTCCTAATTTTATAACTGTACACTTATTTTATATAATAACTAAGTGATTATCAATTATTATTAAGTGATTATTACGCATTTTTTTACATTTTAAAGTATTTAAATAACTTAAAAAGATCAAAAAAAAAGTTTATTATGTGTACAATGAAGAATAAAAAATTACTTGGAAAACGCATAAAAGAAATACGCAAGCTTAAAAATTATACACAGGAAGAACTTGCAGAAATGATTAACCTAGAGACATCTTCTCTAAGCGGGATTGAATCAGGCAGATTCTTTCCTTCTCTCCATGTATTAGATAAATTATCTCAAACATTAGATGTTGAATTGGTTGAATTCTTCAAATTTTCAACAGTTGATATCCCAAAAAATTTGGATGAAGAAATTATAAAAATTATACTCAACCAAAAAGCTCAGAATAAAGTTATAATTTATAAATTATTAAATACCCTATTCCCTATAGCATAGAACTATTAAATTTAATACAAATTACAGATTTGCTCCGCAGCATTTTTTAAACTTTTTACCACTACCACAAGGACAAGGATCATTACGTCCGATTTTTGACACATCAATTTTTGACAAATCCAACTGCGGTTTTTCTTCATTTTCTTCGATTATACCAAGAGTTTGTGAAAAAGCCTTCGATTTATACAAAACAGTTGTTGATGAATAAATTTTTATATCATCATCTTTGCTTTTGAACTCTTTAAGCAAATCCTCTAAAGTGTAACTTTTTTGAAGGACTTTATTTACAACCTCCATAAAGTTTTTATGCTTTGCAGCTACTCGTTTAATTAAATTAGAAGATATTTTTTCGTTCATCAAAAAATAAGTTATACATTTATCATAATTTTCAATTTCATTTAAATCACTTACTTCAAAAATGTGATTAAAAGTACCATAAAATGGAACTGCATACATTCCTAATTCTTTATCATATATAATTCCGACATCATAAGTTTCCTCATGAGAAGAAAATCCGCCCAATGAATTTTCCAAAAAGTTGTTATAACTGTTATTAAACTCTTTCACCTCAAAAAAGTTATATTTTTCAGGCAATTGGATTTTATCAGCAAAATCTACTTTTTCTCCGCTTTCTGAATAATCATTGAAAAGTCCGATTACATCATCAGCGAGTTTATTGGTAGTAATTACCTCATCAGTTCCAAAAAATTCGATAAATTTATTGTAAATATTAACAATTTCATCTTCAATTTCTTTTTGTTTTTCAGGATTATCCCAATATACCAGCTCAGGATTTTGAACTATTTTAGCAACAGCATAGCGATATGCCTCATCCTTTCTGGTTGAGGCAAGAACCCCAGAAATTTCAAGCAAATATGATTTATCACCATGATGAAAAACCCTTGCTACAACATATTGCCCGACACCAATTCCTCTAAATGATGTCATTTTTACAAGAGATAAGGCTTCATAAATTTTTTCATTCACAATATTATATAAACTAAACCCGTTTTTAAGAACTTTTTTTACTTCAAAAACAGAAGCTATTGACTTTTTTAACTCTTCAATTATATTAATAGTACCTTTGGATAACTTTTTTTTCTTTTCCAAATACAAATCAAAAACAGACTTACGCTCATTACCGAGTTTTCTTTCAAAAATATAATTGAAACAAGCAGCTTGGAACTGAACTGATGTAGAAGAACTGCTTAGTCCGATAGTTTTAATATATTCGGCAAAATCTGGCTGAACATATTCATCCTGTCTTATAAACAATGCCAAATCTTTGATTATATCATTAATTTCTTTCAATTCTTCTAAAATAACCATCTAATCTCCCTCTTGTCTATTTATAATAAGCAATTTTAGTTTTGTAATAAGAATAAGTTAAACAAATGTAAAATTCAATACCCATAATAGGATAATTTATTTAACAAAAAACGTATTATATGATAAAATACTAAGTATGAAGAAAAATATATTAATATTAATAGGAACTTTATTATTTTTAGCCAATACAGCATTCGGATATTCAATGCCCAGATGGGGCATGACAGCTGTTGACGTATATATACCAGAAAATCAATACTCTAATATTGTGCAAAGGACTTTTAATGAATGGTCACAGGCATCAAACGGCAAAATGCGATTCAGATTTAACTCAACACGTTTTGCATCAAACAACGCTCCTATAAAAGTATCCTTCATAGATGCTAAAGCTCCTTATTACTTAGTAATAACAAGAAGAATGGAAACTACGGGCTATTTCACAAATATGGATTATGGATTTATAAACAGAGCCACTATCCAAATATACTTAAAAGATAAAAACAACGATCCAATAAAAACAGAAGATTTATACAATGAACTAATACCAGGCATTGGTTATATTTTAGGTCTTAATCGAATATATGGGGATTGTGAAAATCTTAATCCTCCGACAGCCATGTGTTTAAAAAATGGTTATAAACCTGTAATAACAGATAATGACCGAAAATTGATTCAAGAAAAATATACAAGATCAAGTGATGATATAAAAGAGCAAAAACTCAAAAGCAACTAATTTGACAATAGATATTTAGGTGTTAATATCAAAATTGTTTTTGAGAGTTTGTTATAAAAGCAATTATATAATTAACAAACAATTCAGACAAATTAGATTTATATCATCGGGATGTAGCGCAGCTTGGTAGCGCACCGTGTTCGGGTCGCGGGGGCCGCAGGTTCAAATCCTGTCATCCCGATATAAAAAATGACAATTTTATATCTTTCGGGACGTGGCACTCTGCCGAGCAAATGATTAAGTATCATTTGGGAGAGGTGGTAGCGTAGCTGCCAAGCTAAGTCCTTTGACAATTTTATATCTTTCGGGACGTGGCACTCTGCCGAGCAAATGATTAAGTATCATTTGGGAGAGGTGGTAGCGTAGCTGCCAAGCTAAGTCCTTTGACAATTTTATATCTTTCGGGACGTGGCGCAGCTTGGTAGCGTGCTACCTTGGGGTGGTAGAGGTCGCAGGTTCAAATCCTGTCGTTCCGACCATTTAAAAAAGACTTCAAGTTAATTCTTGAAGTCTTTTTATTTTTAGAACTTGTTTAACTAAATTACTCACAAATATGTTCTAACGCTTTTTCAATAATAATTTTAACATGATGATCATTAAGCGCATAAAAAACATTTTTTCCTTTTTTTTGAGCTCTAACGAGTTTTGCTGTTTTTAAAACTTTTAATTGATGAGAAACTGCTGATTTTGTCATATTTAATAATACAGCCAAATCACCTACACACAGTTCACTTTCATCCAAAGCCCATAATAGTTTTATTCTAGTACCATCCCCCATCACCTTAAAAAAATCAGAAAGATCATATAATAAAGTTTCTTCTGGCATATTGGGCCTTATTTCATTTACCAAATTTATATTAATTGCTTCACAATCAGAACCTTTAGTTTCCATAAAACTCTCCTTACAGAGCAATCATAGCAATAAATGAATAATTGTTCAACCGAATAAGTTTTGTAACAAATTAAACAATAACGACTTGACAATTGAACAATTGTTCAATTATAATATTAATATAATTGAATAGTTGTTCAAGTATTGGAGAAATTATGTGCGAACATTGCCCTAATCATATTTGTCAATCTGCAAAAGAAAACTCATCTAAAAAAGAGCGAAATAAACAGTTAATACTAATGCTTGCAATAATTTTATTTTTGACAGCAGTTTTGGGTGACTTTTCATCCTTGGAAAAATTTATTTTATTTTTTATAGTCTATATTATAGCTGGTAGTAATGTTATTTTTAAAAGCATTAGAAATATATTAAAGGGAGAAATTTTTGATGAGAATTTTTTAATGACTATTGCAACAATAGGGGCATTTGGTATAGGGGATTACCCTGAAGCAGTAATGGTCATGGTATTATTTCAAATTGGTGAATATTTTCAAGACAAAGCTGTTGAAAAATCAAGAAAATCAATTTCCGATTTAATGAATATAAAACCAGATTACGCAAATATAGAAAAAGATGGAGAAATTATTAAAACATCCCCAGAAAAAGTAGCTCTAGGTGAAATTATCATAGTTAAGCCGGGTGAAAAAATTCCTCTGGACGGAATTATAATAGAAGGACAAGCTCTAGTAGACACTACAGCGCTTACAGGAGAATCCATTCCTAAAGAGTTAAAATGTGGAGATAGTGCTATAAGCGGATATATAAACAAAAATGGAATTTTAAAAATAAAAGTAGAAAAAGTATTTGAAGAATCTACCGTTTCCAAAATACTTGATCTTGTAGAACATGCAAAAGGTAAAAAGGCTCAGACCGAAAATTTTATAACTAAATTTGCAAAGTATTATACACCCGCAGTTGTATTTGGAGCATTAGGATTATGCTTAATTCCGCCAATAATTACAGGAAGTGATTTTACAATTTGGTTTGAAAGGGCTTTAACATTTCTTGTAATATCATGTCCTTGCGCACTTGTAATATCGGTACCCTTAGGATTTTTCGCCGGAATAGGCGGAGCCGCTAAAAACGGGGTTTTGATAAAAGGCAGCAATTATTTAGAAACTCTTTCAAAATCAAATACAATTGTTTTTGATAAGACCGGGACTTTGACTGAAGGTAGATTTGTAGTTAGGGAAATACATGCACAGAATTGTATATCTAAAGAGGAATTACTCGAATTGGCTGCAACAGTTGAACAATATTCAAATCACCCGATTGCAATTTCTTTAAAGGATGCGTACTCAAAACCAATCAAAAACAAAAGAATAGCAGGATTTAAAGAGATTTCAGGATTAGGAATAAAAGCTTTGATAGATAATGAATGGATATATGTAGGTAATTATTCACTTATGAAAGAGCTTAATCTATCCTGTAATACACAGTTTGATAATATAGGTACTGTTCTTTATGTTGCTAAAAACAATACTTTTCTTGGCTATATAGTAATATCTGATGAAATAAAAGAAGATGCCTATAATACAATAAAATCCTTAAATAATATGGGAATCTCCACAATTATGCTGACAGGTGATACCTTTGAGGCTGCTAAATATACTGCTGAAAAATTAGAGATTGATAAATTTTATTATGAACTACTACCAGCTGATAAAATAGAGAAACTGGAAAATATCCTATCGACCAATAAAAATAATGGAAGTATTGTTTTTGTAGGAGATGGAATAAATGATGCACCTGTTTTGATGAGAGCTGATGCGGGAATTTCAATGGGAGGATTAGGATCTGATGCCGCAATCGAAGCTTCTGATATCGTAATTATGGATGACAAACCTTCTAAAGTTGTCAAAGCATTAAATATATCCCAAAAAACAATTAAATTAATTAAACAGAATATAGTATTAGCAATCGGAGTAAAAGTTTTATTTCTTCTTCTAGGCTCTATTGGACTTATGACAATGTGGGGAGCTGTATTTGCAGATACAGGAATTGCAATAATTGCCATTTTAAATGCTCTAAGAGCTCTTAGAGCATAATTTTGATTAATCCCTCAAACTTACGATTTTTTTATTAACTATTTGAAAATTACAATAAATAATTGTATAATTTACAGGTAACTATAGTTAAGAGGGTAAAGAACATGAAATTGCACATGCAGATCCTAATTGCGCTGGGGCTTGGAATTAAGCGTAACGGACATATATTTTTAGGAATAATCGGCGGTATTATAGTTGGAATATTACTACATTCGCATCCCAATATACTTGCATCAAATATTTTAACATTTATAGGTCAAATATTTATAAGATTAATACAAATGGTAGTAATACCTCTTGTAGTATCAGCAATAGTAATAGGAATTACAAGTGTCGGAGACAATAAACAATTAGGTAAATTTGGCTCTAAAATGGTACTTTACTATGGGATTATAACAACCCTAGCTGTTACAATCGGCACAATACTTGCTCTTGTAATCAAACCAGGAATAGGTGCTGCAAGCTACATAGCAGAAAATGCAGCAAGTGAAGTACAAGCAACCGTTGCAGCAACAATGCAGCAACAACAGGGAAATATCTTAAATCTTTTCTTAGGATTTATTCCAAATAACCCATTCCATTCTTTAGCTGTAGGAGATATGGTACCTATAATTGTATTTTGCTTAATTTTTGCAATAGCTTTATCCAAAGTAGGAGATGTAAACAGACCGATTGTATCATTTTTTGAATCTGTTTTTGCAGCAACTATGAAAATTACTGACTGGATTATGTTTATGGCTGCACCTGGTGTATTTGCGCTTACTGCAAGTGCTGTATCAAGTTTTGGTATCGAAATTTTCTCAAGTATTTCAAAGTATCTTTTGGTATTATTAATAGGATTTTTAATTCAATTATGCGTAGTATATCCATTGTTCTTAAAAAAAGTTTCAAAGGTATCAGTTGTAATGCTATATTCAGCAGTAACTGAAGCAATGATGGTAGCATTCGGAACTGCAAGTTCTTCAGCTACTTTACCTTTAACTATTGCGTGCTGTGAAAAACGAGGGATTTCACATAAAATTTCAAGCTTTGTACTTCCTTTGGGTGCCACTTTAAACATGGACGGTACCGCCCTTTTGCAGGTTGTGGCTGTAATCTTTTTAGCTCAAGCATATGGCGTACCTCTTGATTTGTTTTTAATTATTCAAATCGCAATTCTTGCAATAATTGCATCTTCTACTTGCGCAGGAATTCCCGGAGCTGGTTTGATTACTATAGCTCTAATTCTTAATGGTATGGGACTAAGCCCTGAACAATTGGTTACAGGTTTTGCATTCCTGTTCACAATCGAAAGAATTACAGATATGATGAGGACTTTAGTAAATGTAACATCTGATGTTGTTGTAGCAGCTGCAATCGCAGATAACGAAAATGAAATTAATTATGATTTGTTAAATAATCCAGCAGCATACGAGGAAATCGCTTAAATTTAAAAAATTTAAATATTAATATTAATTATATAAAAACTCTCATCATAATGATGGGAGTTTTTATGATAATATTAAATTATGCTAGACAACACAGATACAATTGCATCAACTCATCTAGGGAAAAAAAGCTCAGGAAGCAATTTTTATGACCCATCACTTCTGGTTCCTATACCAAGATGCGAAAACCGCAGACAATATAACATCGATAATAACAATTTACCGTTTTATGGGTGGGACATATGGCATGCATATGAGTTCTCAGCATTAACAGAAAACGGATTGCCTGTTACAAGATTACTAAAGTTAAAATATTCATCTCAAAGTGAATTTCTTATAGAATCAAAATCGTTAAAACTATATCTCAATTCATTTAATATGAGTAAATTCGGGGAAAATACAAAGGAATGTCTTGAAACATGCAAAAATATAATAGAAAAAGATTTGAGTGAAAAACTAAAAACCGAAGTATCTCTATTTTTCTTAGACAATAATTCTGAAAAAATTGATATATTTTCAAATTTTAAAAACATAATAAATTTTACAGATGAATCAAAAATTAAAATAGAAAAATTTAAAGAAACACCCGAACTATTAATTTTTGAAACTAAAAATGAAATATCAGAATATTATCTTACATTTGATTCTCTGCGATCAAACTGCAGAGTGACTCATCAACCAGATTTTGGTGATGTATTTATATATTACAAATCTCAAAAACATATTTTAGAAGACAGTCTAATAAAATATCTCTGTTCATTCCGCTCTGAATATCATTTTCATGAAGAATGCTGTGAAATGATTTTTAAAAGGATTTATGATTTACTTAATGAAAATGATGAACTTTTTGTATGTGCACTATATACCCGCAGAGGAGGAATTGACATTTCCCCTGCAAGATGGAGTAAAAGCTGCAAATTTGAATACAAATCCGCACTTTTAGATATTAAAAAACTTGCAAGATACGGTATCAAACAATAAATTTTGAGGTAAAAATGAACAATCGCTCATTTGGAAATAACGGAGAAGAAATTGCCTGCAAATATCTCGAAAAACTTGGTTATAAAATCCTAGAAAGAAACAAACACTATTCACGTTTTTGCGAATTGGATATAATTGCACAGTACAAAGATACAACCGTATTTGTAGAGGTAAAAACACGCAAAACCAACAATTTTGGAACCCCTACAGAAGCAATAACCAAGTCTAAATTCTCAAATATTTTAAAGGGTGTGCAGTATTACATCAGTGAAAACAAAATCAAAAATTACAGAATTGATGTTATAGGTATAACAATTAAACCTGAATTAAAAATAGAGCATTTAAAAAATATTTCCTTACTCTAAAATTTTGCCGTTTTCAATTTTATATATTTTTACATCTTTCAAAAACTCATCTTCAAAAAGCACCGTATCAACAGAAGTAATTATAGTCTGAGTTGTATCTGATATAGACTTTAAAAGGTAGTTCTGCCGAATATCATCAAGCTCAGCTAATACATCATCCAATAATAAAATCGGCTCATCACCTGTTTTTTCTGTAATTATATCTAATTCTGAAAGTTTTAAAGAAAGCACTACAGTCCTTTGCTGACCTTGAGAGGCAAACTTTGTAGCTTCATTACCGTTAATAAAGAATAAAATATCATCTCTGTGCGGACCTACACAAGCTTGAGCTCTTCGCATTTCTTCAATTTTACGCTCGTCAAGCGCCAATTTAAATTTCTCCAGAATTTCATCAAGCTCAACTTCACTGTCCAAAAACGAACAATCATATCTTAATTTTAATTCTTCTGTTTCACTAATAATTCGATGCTTTTCATGCGCAATTCGCTCAATTTCATTTAAAAATTTAATCCTCAAATAAATGATGTTACTACCGCAAATTGCAAGCTGCTCATTCAATACATCCAAAAGAGTTTCGTCAAGAGGTGTGCCTTTTATTAATTCTTTTAGAAAGTTATTTTTTTGCACTCGAATTTTGTCATACTTTGAAAGCCTTTCATCATAAGCAGGATAAATTTGTGCAATTGCTCTATCCAGCCAATCTCTTCTATCAGAAGGGTTCCCTCTCAATAACATCAAATCGTTGGTTGAAAATAATACCGTCTTCAATACCTGTTTAAAATTTTTTGGTGTAGTTCTTACTCCGTTAATCCTTAAACTTCGAGTCTTTTCTCTTGAATAAGAATACCCCAATTCAACAGATGTATTTGCTTTTAAAATTTCTGCCTCAATTTGAGCAGTATCGGCATTAAAATTAATAATTTCGATATTATTAGCTGTCCTAGGAGTTTTTAGGGCCGATAAAAAATATATACTCTCTAATATATTAGTCTTACCTTGAGCATTTTTACCGATAATTAAAATTTTATCGAAATTTAAATCAAGCTCTATATCTTTGCAATTTCTATAATCCGAAAGTCCAAGCTTTAAAAGTCTCATAAATTAATTATACACTAAACAAACGATTATTTATGAATATCTATTGTTAAAAAAAGATAAGTAATGTAGAATTAGAATGTAATATAATAAGAGGTATAATATGCTACCAATAGTATCAGAAGAAACGGCTGCAAAAGTCTTTTCAGAAATATTCAAAGATATGCCGTCATGGCGAAAAAAAATGATACACTATTTAAAGGAAGAAAATCCTGAAATAAATACAGCAATTATAGAAGCTGCAAATAATACCGATTTAGATCCCAAAGCCGTTGCACTTGGTGCATATATGACATACACTCTCATTGAACTTGCAATGAAAGAGGATGAAGCTTTAATTACATTTAACGATTAAAAATCAAATAAAGGCAGGTAAAAAAAATGGTAATAGAGGAACTATTAGAGAAGTTAGTTAAAGAAGGCGGAAGTGACTTGCATATATCAAGCGACCTGCCGCCTGCAATAAGAATAGACGGTAAACTTACACGTGTTGATATGGAACCGCTTTCACCTGATGATGTTGAAAATTTATTATTTCCAATGTTATCAAACGAACAAAGACGTACTTTGGAACAAAACTGGGAATTGGACTTTTCTTACGGAATTGAAGGTCTGAGTCGTTTCAGGGTAAACTTTTACAAAGACAAAGGAAATTATGCAGCTGCGTTCCGTACAATTACCGACAAAGTACCCTCCTTTGATCAATTGGGATTGCCGGATATTGTAAGAATAGTATCAGAAAAACCGCGTGGACTAATTTTGGTAACAGGTCCTACAGGTTCAGGTAAATCAACAACACTTGCTGCAATGATTGATTATATTAACGATACAAAAGCTGAACATATTCTGACAATTGAAGACCCGATAGAATTTGTTCACCCATCTAAAAAAAGTATAGTTCACCAACGTGAATTAGGTATGGATACAAGGTCATTTGCTAATGCTCTTAAATCAGCACTTCGTGAAGACCCTGATATCATACTAGTAGGTGAGATGAGAGACCATGAAACTATTTCTCTTGCGCTGACTGCTGCTGAAACAGGTCACTTGGTATTCGGAACACTTCACACCTCATCAGCATCTCAGACAATCGACCGTATCATTGACGTATTCCCCGAAGGACAACAACAACAAATTCGTGTACAACTTGCAAACTCTCTTGTTGCCGTATTTGCACAGACACTTGTTCCTAAAACACTGCCAAACGGTCAAAAGAAAGGGCGTGTGATGGCACAGGAAATAATGCTTGTAACACCAGCAATTGCTAACCTTATCCGAGAAAGCAAGGCAGCTCAAATATATTCTACAATACAGATGAATACAGGTATGGGTATGCAAACCCTTGAAATGGCACTGGCTAGACACTATAAAGCCGGTAACATCTCTTTAGAAGATGCTCTATCAAAAACTTCAAGACCTGATGAATTCAAACGTATGATTGATTACCAATCAAATGTGACAGCTGAATAGTGAGAAAATAAAAATATAATAAAAGATCCGTATCAAATTTATGCGGGTCTTTTTTTGTTTGTGCTAAAATTTATTTGTAGTGTTAAGAACTTGAAAAGGAACTGGAAATTATGACACAACAAATAACTAACGAACCAAACTCAGCAATAGAACAAATCAGACAAACTCGTATTCAAAAGCTTGCAGATCTTGCAGACAAAGGAGTAAATCCATATCCTTATTCATTTGATAAAGATATAAATGCAACTGATCTACAAGAAAAATACAAATCTCTTGAAGCTGGTGTCGAAACTGAAGATAAATACTCCGTTGCAGGACGCGTAATGGCTATAAGAAATTCAGGAATGTTCATCGACTTAATGGATGCAACAGGGAAAATTCAGATTTTTTCACATAAAGAGAATCTATCAGAAGACCAGCTGAAAATACTAAAATTAATAGACATAGGTGATATAGTTGGATTTAAAGGAACAATAAGAAGAACCCCAAGAGGAGAACTTTCAATCAAAGCAACCTCATTAAAAATTCTTTCAAAATCACTTCTTCCATTGCCCGAAAAATTCCATGGACTAACTGACGTTGAGACAAGATATCGTCAAAGATATGTTGATATGATTGTAAATGAAGATGTTAGAAAAACTTTTGTATTAAGAAGTAAAATAATCCAAAAAATAAGAGAACATCTGACAAAACAAGGATTTTTAGAAGTTGAGACACCAATGCTTCATCCTCAAGCAGGTGGAGCTAACGCAAGACCTTTTATTACACACCACAACACTCTAGATATGGATATGTATTTAAGGATTGCACCTGAGCTTTATTTAAAAAGGCTTATGGTTGGAGGAGTCTCTGAAAAAATATTTGAAATCAACAGAAGTTTTAGAAATGAAGGTATCGACATCCGTCATAACCCTGAATTTACAATGATGGAATTATATCAAGCATACGTTGATTATAATGATATGATGGTGCTTACAGAAAATCTGGTTTCATCTATTGCTCAAGAACTTTTGGGAACAATGAAAATTCAATATGGTGAAAATGAAATTGATTTGACACCGCCTTGGGATAGAAAAACAATGCTTGGAGCAATAAAAGAATATACCGATATTGACTTCAACAATATATTTACTGTAGAAGAAGCAAAACTAAAAGCAAAATCTATCGGAATTGATGCTTCTGAATGTGAGAATTGGGGGCAGGTGCTAGATTTAATTTTTGAAGAAAAAGTAGAACCGCATTTAATTCAACCAGTTCACATTATTGATTACCCAAGAGATATTTCACCACTTGCAAAAGTGCACCGAGACAACGAAAGATTGACTGAGCGTTTTGAAACTCGCGTAAACGGATGGGAAATTGCAAACGCATTTTCTGAATTAACAGATCCAATCGATCAAAGAATGAGATTTGAAGCACAAGCTAGGGCTAAAGCAAACGGAGATGAAGAAGCAATGGAAATTGATGAAGATTTTATTTGTGCTCTTGAACATGGTATGCCTCCAGCTGGCGGGCTTGGAATCGGTATTGACAGAATTGTTATGCTTTTGACAAATTCTCCGTCAATAAGAGATGTAATTGCATTCCCAACATTAAAAAAGAAAAATTAAAATGCAATTAAACCTTTGAACTAAAAAAGAGCCTATACACAGGCTCTTTTTTAGTAATATCTAAATTCGTAATTATCATTAATTACTCGAGATGTACAAGTTAATCCTGTACTTTTAACGTTACAACTGTATGAGTCATCTACTCCGCTAGGGACAATTGCATCTCCTCTAAGAACAAACGCAAATATATCTTTTCCCATGGTATTAGGAAGATTATCGCCGTTTATATCCGCCAAAAATACAACTGTAGGGCGATCAACTTTGACACCGAAATCTCTCATTACAATTTCTGGGGGATATACATTGATAATTACATTCATACCATCTGCCAAAGTAAACATATAATTATAAAATTCAGTTTCCTTTAAATAAGGATAACCACTCAAATACCAAGACGGATACCTCCAGCAGCCTGGATCATTTGAACAAATTCTTACAGTCTTGAAATAAGGCTCATAATAATTAAAAGCTTTTTCTGATGCATCATGAGAGTATCCCTCCAAATCCCAGTTTATTGATGAATCATGATCTTTTATCACATATAAAGTGACTTGAGAGAGTACTGAATATATTTTTTTTATTGCAACAGCACTTTTCTGCTCCTCTGCATGTCTTTGCAAACCGGAATAAGTTAAAGAAGCAACAATCCCTATAATACCCATTGTCAGAATAAATTCCGGCAATGTAAATGCCCAACTAAACTTATTCTTCTTACCAAAACGACAAACCAAACGGGTATCTCCTTATATTACTCTCATTCCCAATTGTACATTATTTTAAACAACAGTACAATCGGCTAAATCTATGAATATCTATACCTGCTTATTTTTTTTCAAATTATTTCCGCTATTTGGCTGTAATGCATTGGAATTATCAGCATTTTGCATAGCACCATAATGACCGGAGACTTGTGCATATGAAGCCATAACTGTACCTGATGGATCTTGCGCCATTCCAAAAGTTCCATTTGATTGTTCATCATTATCTTTTGACTTCGCTCCTGAGACCTGTGCAAATTGAGTTCTCGTAGCATCTATTTGACCATCAAAATTATTTATACTTTCTATATTTGAATCTACAATTTTATCAACATTTTTTTCAATATTATTTACATTCTTAGTAACTGTAGTAGCGGTTTTATTAGCATTACCTGCACTTTTTGAAGCACTATTTAAACTTGCTGCTGCTGAAACTAAACTTGTTGATGTATTACTGCCAGTACTTTGGCCTGCTGTACCAACAGCTGTCATAACACCTCCTGATGTTGATACTCCTATACCACAAAACATTAAAACTTTACCTGCAGCTAATGTCGCGGTATTAGACATCATAACAAGCCCTGTTCCTTCTAAACCGGTGCCTGTTGTTGTTGTTATTTGACCGCTAACAGTGAGCTTCTGAGCTTTTTTAGTACCATCTAAAGTAGCTGTTTGGGCTCTAGAATTTACTGCTATTGCGTTAGTTGTCACTTTATTCATCTTCGTTGCTTGTTTTTGAAGATTTTTTGACGACTTTGTCATTGTTTTATAACTTGATTTTACTTGGTTTGCAGATGTCGTTACACTCGTCTGTAATTGGGAATTAGAAGCTCCCAACGCTTCTAATTCTGTTGATATTGCATTTATATCACTTGTACCATCCCCCATAAATCCGGCATTAGTACCAAGTGCATTCCTTGATGCCAGCGCATTTTGCAGTCTTGACTGGAGCTCTGTCATTTGACCTTCATTTTGAGAAATCGTTTCGGCATTCTGCTCTTGGACTTTCTTTTGAGTCTCCATAGACTTGTTATATTTTGTAAGATCTTTATTTAAAGTTTTTTGAGCTTTATCAAGCGTTTTTTTTGTAGAGTTTGCTGTATCTGATGCATCCCCTGCATCCTGATAATAAGTATTAGCCTCACTGGTAAAACTGTTCATTGCTGAAGTACCACTAGCTTCACCTGATTTTGCGCTGGAAAGTGCACTCTTAGCAGAAGAAGTACTTCTTGAAACTTCAGCTGAATTAGCATCTTGATTAGATCTGACAGCTGCTGTAGTTGAAACTTGACCGGTCATACCAGCAAATATACTTCCGTTACGACTCATACGAGGATCTTGCAAACCGGCAGACCTTGTTGTTTTAGTTTGACCTTTCTGGGTTTGCAAGCTCTTCAGTCTTATTCCAATGTCTCCTGAAATATCGACCATAACTCGCTCCTGATTAGCTCTCTTATATATATAAAGTTTTATTTATTACTGCTATTTCAGAAACAAGTTAACTTTTTACAAAAGTTAATAAATATATAATAATTTTACTCCACAAATTCAAACAAAATCCTAACCAATAAATAGTTAGGATTTTGTTTGAATTATTTTTTAAAAATTTATTTGATTATTTTTTCTTCTTAATAAGCTCATCATTATTTGCAAAAGTTGTACCGTTATTCATATCACCGGTATTTCCTGCTTGTTGAGAATCATTTGCAAAAGGTGATGTTACTAAAGATGATTGTTGAGGCTGTCCATTTACACCTAAAGTGCCTTTATTTTCCTGATTTTGTTCAGAGCCTTGAACTTCCTGAAGGTCTTGCTCTGAAGTTTCAATTTCTTGATTTATTCTATTCAATTGTTGTGTTGTCTTTTTAGTTTCTTTATCAAAAGTTTTATTTGTTTTTGTATAATCTTTTTCTATTTTATCAACAGAGTTTTCTGTTTTATTAATTACAGTATTTGCTTTATTCAAATTTGCAGCTGCGGTTGTCAAATTACCCATAGTATTAGTTCCGGCAGTCTGCCCCTGTGTACCAACAGCTGTCATAACACCACCTGATGTTTGTGCTCCTATACCGCAATATGTCAAAACTTGACCTGCAGCTGCTGTATATGGATTAGAACTTAGTGCCTGACCTGTTGCTTGAAGTCCAGAACCAACAGTAGTTGTAACTTGTCCTGTAACATTTAATGTCTGTGATTTTTTTATTCCATCAGCTGTCGCTGCCTGAGTTTTTGAATTTAATGCTAATGCACTTGTTGTTACCCTATTATAAGATGCAGCTTGTTTTTGAAGATTTTTAGACGATTTTGTCATCGTTTTATAGCCATTTTTTACTTGTTTTGCTGAAGAATTTGTCTTGGTTTGCAAATCTGCATTAACAGTACCTAATGACTCCAATTCTGCTGTCATACCATTTATATCACTGGTACCATCGCCCATAAATCCGCCATTTGCACCCATTGCATTTCGAGTTTCGACAGCGCTTTGCAGTCTGTTTTGTAGCTCAGTTACTTGTGCTTCATTCTTTGAAATACGTTCACTGTTTTGTTTTTGCATTTTATTCTGTGTTGTTACAGTTTTATTGAACTTAGTTAAATCTTTATTAAGCTCAGCCTCTCCATCAGCCATTGACTGAGATATATTTTGTGCTTCATCAGTTGCTGCTGAAGCTTGTTGTGAGTATTGAGAAGCTGAATTAATAAAACCTCTTACACCTGAACCACCTTTTGCCTCATCATTTTTTGCTTGTGAAAGGACATTTCTAGCATTTGAAGTGCTTGTTGATGTCGCATCAGGTTGTTTATTTTGTTCAGTTCTGGCCGTTGCAGACGTAGAAACTTTACCGCCGGCAAAAATACTGCCATCTTTACTCATTCTTGTATCTTGATTACCAGTATTTGAAGTTTTACCGGATGATGCAGCCTGATTATTCTTATTATTGAGGGCTTTTATTCTTGCATTAAAGTCTCCTGATATATCGACCATAACTCTCTCCTTTGTTTGCTTTCTTAAATATATAAAGTTTTATTTGTTGCTATTATTTCAATATTTTAAAAAATATTTACAAAAATTAACATTTTACCGAATTAAATTTATTCTTTATGACAGGAATTATTGTTTGAATTAGAATTATAATATGTATGAAGACTATCTTGAGAAAATTAATCTTTTAGTTTCTAATTCACATTTTAGAGATATTAAAGATTTTGAAAATAAAGATCAAAAATATATTTATTACAAAGGAAGAAAACTGCTAAATTTATCTTCCAACAATTACCTCGGATTTGCTGATAACAGGGAAATCACTAAAGAATTTTTAGATGATGCAGGCTGTAAATATCCTTTAGGCAGTGCGTCTGCAAGACTTTTAACCGGGAATTTGCCTGTATATATTGAACTAGAAGATTTGCTTTGCAAAATTTTTCGAAAAGAAAAGGCTCTTTTATTCAACAGCGGATACCACGCTAACGTAGGTATCACCAGTTCAATTATTGATAAAAATGATGTTATTTTTTCTGATAAGCTCAATCATGCCAGCATAATTGACGGTATGCAGTTATCAAAAGGGAAGTTCTTTAGATATATTCACAATAACATGGAAAGTCTTGAAAAATTATTAGCAAGAGAGCGCAAAAATTTTAATAACGCAATAATCATAACTGAAAGTGTATTTTCTATGGATGGAGACATTGCAGATTTAAAAAGAATAATTGAATTGAAAAAAAAATATAATTGTATGCTTATGGTAGATGAAGCACATGCATTCGGCGTTTTTGGGGAAAAAGGACTAGGAGTATGTGAACAACTTGGTATTTTAGAAGAAATTGATTTACTTATAGGAACTTTTGGCAAAGCTATCGGATCTATGGGGGCTTTTGCCGTTGGCAAGAAAGTCTTAATCGATTACCTGATAAATAAAGCACGATCTTTTATTTTTTCAACAGCTCTACCACCTATAAATATTGCTTTTTCAAAATGGATTATTGAAAATAAACTACCTTATACTTTCGAAAAAAGGCAAAAGATGCTTAAATTAGGTAGAAGTCTTGGTAGTGACAGCCATATAATACCTGTCATTATAGGTGAAAACGCTGAGACTGAGCAGGTATGCAAAAGACTATTTGACAATGGATATTTTACACTACCGATAAGACCGCCTACAGTACCAGAAGGAACATCAAGACTTAGGCTGTCATTAACTACTGAAATTGAAGAAAAGGATATAGAAAATTTATGCAATATCATTGGCTTAACAAGGAAAATAACGACAAACTTATAGTATTTTTCGCAGGCTGGAGTTTTGATTACAAACCGTTTGAATTTTTAAAATGTAAAGATTTCGATATATTGTTTGTATATGACTACAATGAAGTTAGCAATTTGCCTGAAGAAATTAAAGACTATTCAAATAAATATCTTATAACTTGGTCTATGGGGGTATTTACGGCTTATCAAATACAGAAAAATCTTACCAAATTTGACAAAAATATTGCAATTAACGGAACACCTTTTCCTGTAGATGACAATTTTGGAATACCTCAAAAACCTTTTTTATTAACTCTTCGACATGCAAAGACTGGACTGGAAGGTAAATTCTATCAGAATATATTCTATAAAGATGAAGAACTTGAAACATACTTAAAAACTCCTGTTGAACGGACTATTGAAAACAGAGAAAATGAATTAAAAGCTTTATATGAAAGAATAAAATTAAACAATCTGAAATACGAAAATTTCTATGACTTTGCACTGATAAGTAAGTTTGATAAAATAATTCCTACAACGAATCAAATAAATTTTTGGCAAAAAAATGCTCCATATAAATTACTTGAAAGCGGACACTTTCCGTTCTATAATTTTGAAAGCTGGAGTGATATTATTAGCACAGCCGAATAGCTTAATAAATAAAAATCAAAAATAAATGCAAATTAATCCCAAAATAATAAAATCTCATTTTGAAAAAAGTATGGATAAATATGATGAAAATGCAATTGTCCAAAAGTTTTTAGCTGAGATTTTGGCAGAAGAAACAGCCTTAATAAGAAAAAACTACACAAATATTCTTGAACTCGGTTGTGGTACAGGACTTTTGACAAAACAATTAAAAGAAAAACTTTTGTTTAAATCATACTTTGCAAATGATTTGTCTGAAAAATCGAAAAAATACCTTGATAAAATATTACCAAACTACACTTTTATATCAGGAAATGCACAGAAAATTTCCCCTCATACTACATTTGATTTGATTATTTCAAATGCAATGTTTCAGTGGTTCAAAAATCTTGATGAAGTAGTCTTAAAATATAAGACTTTATTAAATAAAAACGGTATTCTTGCTTTTACTACTTTTTCCGATGAAAATTTTTTAGAATTAAAAACCCTCACCGGAATTTCTCTTGAATATAAATCTGAAAAAGATCTAAAAAAAATTCTTGAAAAAAATTATAAGATTCTAAAATTACAATCATACAAAAAAGTCATTGAATTTAATACTCCCTTAGAACTGTTATATCATTTAAAAAACACCGGAGTGAATTCCCTTTCTGGAAGACATTGGGAATTTTCTGATGTAAAAGATTTTTGCCAAAAGTACAAAAAGACTTTTGAAAAGACAACTCTCACATATACTCCGATAATTTTAATAGCCCAAAAGTTAAATTAAATTTTATTATTACATGCAAAATAAATAGATATATTTATGTATTCAAATTTGTAAAAAAAACATATATAATCTTTACATAAATACATGTTTATTATTACAATGTGATATAATTTAAGCAATTAAGGGGCAATAATTTGTTAAACAATTACGAAAGCTTTGATAATTCTGAAACATCTTCAAGAAAATCCGCACTTATTCAAGAACGTGTCGGACTTGTATCCACTCATATGTATAAGCAATTTTTGGACTACCAACACGCAACAGTAAATACCAATGAAATATTTCTTGGTATGGCATCAGATTTGCAAGATGTAGTAGATACGCTTAAAGAAGCTTTTGCCTCAAGAAACATCACAACACAAAACATATACTTAGATATTGACCCGCAAAAATCAGTTATTATCGTAAATATTTTGTGGCATAAAATAAGTTTTACAACAAGATGCAACTTCCAGCCCCAAGCATTATACAGAGAAAACGGACAACACGTATTCTCAGGCAGAATTATGGCGATAAGAGGAAACTATTACGAAATTATGAAAGGTGTAATGGAACATGATGAAGAAATGGTAAGACTTTTGGATAATGAAATTGCATCATTGTTTGTTCCTGCAGAAAAGAATCAAAACTCTATTATGAAAATCAAACACCTGCCTAATCGTGAATTTTACCTCAATCAAGTAGATGCACCAAGAGAGTTTGCTCTAAAAGTAGTGGAAACCATATGCGGAGGCGGTTTCTACCACGAAGAAGGCGCTAGAAAAAGCTTTAATATTTAAAATAGTTTCTACTTAAATAACTATTCCATTGTGATTTTAGAAGACATTTCTGCAACAATTCTTGAAATGTCAGACCCGCCTATTGCGACTTCCAAAATCAATGGACTTTGAATAAATACCGTCTCAGAATATTCCATTGTATCAACATTGATTACGTTAAATTCAACAAAATCATCTCCAGCATAGACAAGTTTTCCATACTCTCCGCCCATAGCCCAACGGATAAACATATATTGCTGTTCAAACTCTTTCAATTTCTCTATCAATCTCATAAATAAATCCTTAAATATATTAATAACCTTCCCCGAAAAGTATGGTCTATAACATATATTTTAGTTATTTTTTGCATAAAGTCAAGATTATAAATTTAATAAAAAAAAGTCACACATTACTTGTGCGACTTTGAACAATAATCTTGGGAGGAGATTTGGGGATAGTTGTACATGCATGATAAGCCAAGCATGTTATTTTTGTTACATTAGTCACAAAAAAATTAATAAAAATTTACAATTAATTGATTTTATATTACAATTGTTGCAGGAGAAAATGGACATGAAAATTTTGGTAATAAACGGCGTAAATATGAATATGCTTGGGATTCGGGAACCAGAAAAGTATGGTAACATGACTTTAAAAGACTTGGAAAAAGAATTATATGCATATTCTTTTGAGTTAGGTATTGACATCGACACTTACCAAAGCAATCACGAAGGGGAGCTTGTAGAAAAGATACAACAAGCAAAAATTGAAGGAATTGACGGTATTGCAATCAATGCAGCCGCATATACACACACAAGTGTAGCTATTCGAGATGCAATAAGCGCAGTAAATCTCCCGACTATAGAAGTTCATATGACAAATATCCACGCAAGAGAAGATTTTAGACAAAAATCACTTATTGCACCTGTATGCATAGGACAAATATCAGGTCTCGGAATTAACAGCTATAAACTGGCACTAAAAGGACTTTGCGACTATATTAAAAACAAATTATAAAAAATCAATTTTGGAATTCTTTTACAAATCCATCCATAAGTTTTGCCGCATTTTCATATCCTACCTTAGACTCCGCAGCATCAAAGAATTTGTTTGCTTTTTCGACAAATTCAGGATTTTCCATTAAAAATTTTATATCTTTATCTATATAATTTCCCTGAAATACTAAAGAACGACCAGTAACAGCAGAAGGCATCTGAGACAAATCCTGCGTTTCAGCTTGTTGCACATTCTCAGTCTGGTTCAAGTCCTGAGATTGTTGATTATTTTCTTTTTGCTGATCATACTTTTGAACGCCTGAAAAATTCAAATTGTTTGTATTGTTATTGATTTCTCTCATGGTTCACATCCTTTACTTTCGGGGTTATACCTTTCAAGCACGAGCTTTTACATGCTTATAATTATTATATACAATTTATATAATTTTGCAAATCTCACTCGCGCTTTTTTGCTTTAAAACACAAAAAATATTTTTTTTGCTAGTTATGCTAAAAAAAATTACAAAAATTAATATTTGTAAAAAAAACAGCAAATTTTTATGTTATCATTTATTATATAAGTAAAGTAAGGTTTTACACAAAATGAATTTTCTCAATTTATTCTCAGGTCTTAATTTAAAAGAAATAATCCAACAACTTCCAGATGCTGTTTTAGTAGTGAACGAAGAAGGCCGAATTATCTGGGCAAATCGTGAAGCTGAATTTATGTTTGGAATTGATATGAGTGAGGAAGTTGATTATTATTTAGATGATTTCGTAAGTAATGGAACAAAACTCGCAGATCAGTCAGCCTCAAGGCGAACTCCCGTAATAGCAGGCGCCATAACTAAAGATGAAAAAGAATTTTTTATTGAATTGAATACCTCTCAATTGGAAGATCAATTTTTAATTACAATACGAGATGTGACCGCAATGACAAAAGTTTTGGCCAACGCTGAAAAAACAGGACAACTGAATAAAGATAAAAATATAATGCTGACAAAGCTTTCTCATGATTTTAAATCACCTTTACAATCCATCATTGGATTTTCAACTGCTCTTATAGACGGTCTGGGCGGTGATATTACAGAAAAACAAGCTAAATATGTAAAAATTATAAACAAAAATGCTTCTGAACTGCTTTATTTTATGGAGAAATTTTTCGAGTTTTCAAAAGCTGAATCATCTCTTGTCAGGTTTGAATTAAAAACTTTTGATATAGTGAATACAGTCCAAGAGATTATCAAATCAAATGAAAGCTCAATTTCAAACAAAAAAATAGAAATAACACTTGACTATGAAGAATTAGCAAACAGACCGATTACAACAGATGAAAGTGTTATTAAAACAGTCTTGCAAAATATATTGGAAATTTCAAACAAATTAACAGAAATAGGCTCAATTAATATAAAGCTTTCCAATCCTGACTTAGAGACAATTATCAAACGTGGAGTAAAAGTCATAAATAACGCTGAAAGCACCTCTTATATTCTAATTTCAATTAAAGATACCGGTATGGGACTTAAAGAAACTGAATTGGAAGGTCTTTTTGAGCCATATACACAACTTGAAAAATCTAACAGAAAGAATTTTGTAAGAACAGTAAGTCTTGGGACTGCAAAAACGTTAATTAATAAACTGAACGGTACAATATGGGTTGAATCAGAAGTTATGAAAGGTACAACTTTTAATATTGTATTACCTATTGAAAAAGGAATTATTTTAGAAGATGAGTAGCGTAACATTAAAAAATGTTTGTAAAAAATACGACAGCAAAGTCGTAATAGACAATATTGATTTAGAAATAAAAGATAAAGAATTTATAGTCCTTGTAGGAGCTTCAGGATGTGGGAAGTCTACAATTTTAAGGATGATAGCCGGACTGGAAGAAATAACAGACGGAGAAATTCTAATAGGCGACAAAAAAGTCAATGATATTCCCCCTAAAGATCGTGATATTGCCTTTGTATTCCAAAGCTATGCGCTATACCCGCATATGACAGTGAGAGAAAATATTGCATTCGGTCTCAAAATGAGAAAAGTTGATAAAGCTACAATTGAAAAAAAAGTTCAAGAAGCAGCCGAAATTCTAAATTTAACTGAATATCTTGACAGAAAACCCAAACAATTATCTGGCGGACAAAGACAAAGAGTGGCTCTTGGACGAGCTATTGTAAGAAATCCTAAAGTGTTCTTAATGGATGAACCTCTTTCAAATTTGGACGCAAAACTTAGAGTGCAAATGAGAGCTGAGATCAAAAAGTTACATGAAAAACTCCAAACTACATTCATATATGTAACTCATGACCAGACAGAGGCTCTCACTATGGGCGATAGAATTGTTGTTTTGGACAAAGGTATAATCCAGCAGGTAGATGCCCCGGAAGAAATTTACAACAACCCTGCGAATACATTTGTAGCGGGTTTTGTCGGCTCTCCGCAAATGAATTTTATTAATGCAACTGTCGAAAACGATTTAATAGAATTTGAAGATGTACAATTTCGCTTGGACAACATCCCAGATTGTAAAAACATAATTTTAGGAATTCGTCCTGAAAAAATGGTATGTGACGGAGATATAAAATTTCGAACAAAAGTCGATATATATGAGCTTTTAGGAAGTGAGAAAATAGTTTATTTTAATATAGGAAATTCAAAATGCAGTGCAAAACTTCCGCCTGACTATGAAATAAAAGAAGAAATTGAATTAAGTATAAGAAAAGAAGATATTTATTTATTTAATTCCGAAAACGGTAAAAGGATTTAATCTTTTTTTGCATAAGTTTAAACCAGAATGTATACAAACTCTTAGGCTGTTATTTATGGAGTCGGAAGATTTTTCCAATATGACTTGCTCTCGTTTCCTGGAAATCTATCCATTAATGCAAATCTTGAACATGCTGAACCGTTATTGGTCACAGCACATGCAACATTACCATCAAAAGCACAACAACCTGCATTTTGTGAACCTACATTAGCGAATGTCGTATTCATACTTGATGGCAATAGTTGGTCATTTTTAGATATTTGGAAATAAAATACATCATATCCAAATTTATTTGGACCTTTTAGACCATTCGTATCAACTACAAAATCCAAAGCCCTGTCCCACCAGCAGCCGCTTGAAAAGACTATCATTCCATTTGTTGTTACAAAGGCTCCATTATCATGACTATCTTGATTGAAATTTAATTTACCATTCTCTGAACGATAAAAAGCTAATTGTTTATACCCCAAAAAATTCAAGTTAGAGGTATATTCACCATATAGTTTTAACACTTGAAATTGTTTCGAAAAATCGGTAATAAATCTGTAATCAGAATCATACTGATCAGCACCGCAATAATTTTGCCATAGTTGAGGATTTTCATTACTCATTAAAAGAACTGCCTGATACAACATTGCATAAGCTTTTTTAAATTGTGTCTCTAGTTGTTTATTTCTTGCATTATTAATGACTGTAGGCATCGTCATTGCTACAACTATTCCAATTATCCCTATTGTTATTAATACCTCTGCCATTGTGAATGCTTTTTTATTCATAAATCCTCCAGCTATTTTAGCAATTTTGTAAGATGTTATCTTACATATTTATATATATTATTGTTGCAAAATTGACTTATGTCAAGACTTGAAAATTTAGGGAAAAATATAAAACTTTACAGAAAAGCAAAAAAACTTTCTCAGAATGCCCTTGCAGAAATGGTTGATCTTTCAAGAGAACACTTAGCCTGCATTGAGACAGGAAAAGAATATATCAGCCTGAGAAAACTTTTCTTAATCGCTGATGTACTTGAGGTACCGCTACAAAAACTTATTAATTTTGATTAGCTATTTTATTTATTATCTTTTTCATTACAATTTTCAATCCAGATAACAGTCATATTTACCGGAATAGAAAACGGATTAGACATTGAAAATTTTTTAGCACTTTCCTTTGTCAATTTGTCGTAATATGAAATTCTTTCAGATAATTTTTTAGTATAATTAAGCAAATTCATATAATCATTCCTACTATTACATACTTGTATTATGCAATTTTTAGTACGCCATATAATCCCTATAAAGTGCAATTTTTAGCTAATTATCTAATTAATTCGGCTAATCCCGGCTGACAATTGTATAAAATACAAAAAATTATTAACATCTAAAAGACAAAGGAGGTTATAATGAATACAGAAAAATTAAAAGGCACTAAAACAGAACAAGCATTAATAAACGCATTTGCCGGAGAATCCCAAGCCAGAAATAAATATACGTTTTATGCTAAAAAAGCCAAAGAAGAAGGTTATGAACAGATTTCAGAAATATTTTTATTGACAGCAGAAAATGAAAAAGAACACGCAAAACTATTTTACAAACATATAGGAAACACTCTTGGTACAGTGACAGGAACTTATCCTTTTGAAATGGGTACAACCGAAGAAAATCTTGAAAGTGCAATTAATGGCGAACATGATGAGTGGACAAAACTATATATGGAAGCCGAAGAAATTGCAAGGGCTGAAGGCTTTGATGAGGTTGCAGATACCTTTAAAAATGTCAGAAACTGCGAAGAACATCATGAAAACAGATATAAAAAATTGCTGGAGAATGTAAAAAATAATACAGTTTTCCAAAAAGACAGCGAGACCGTATGGATGTGCAGAAAATGTGCTTACATTTATAACGGCACGAAAGCACCCGAAAATTGTCCGAATTGTCATCACCCAAGAGCATACTTTGAAGTTTTGTGCGAAAAATATTAATTGTAAAAAAATGGTAAAAACGGCATGTTTGTCATATAATACATAGCAGGGATATGGGAATAAAATCAAAAATTTTTATAAGTATCTTAACTGTTTTCGTATTATACGGGGGGTATTATTTTGGCATTCCTGCCGTTTTGAACCGTTCTGAAAATATTGATTTTTTAAAAGCATACATAAAAAAAGAATACGGGTTCAATACAAAAATTACAAATCCCAAAATAAAAATGGGATATCTGCCTGCTATTTGGATTAAAGCAGATGGTTTCGATATCTTAAATCACAATGATACATCAGCTTTAAGTATAAAAGGGATTAATACAAGAATACAACTTCTTCCTTTAATCTTCAATAAAGCTGAAATAAGTCATTTTGAAGCTCAAGAACTAAATATTAATTTAATTTATGATAAAAATCTTCAGCTAAAACTCGGACAATACCCGCTGATAGGGCTTTCTGAACCCAAAATTAATATAAATAAAGCAGTAGTAAAACTTAATAAATATAAAATTACTTTAAATGATGAAACCGTTAGTAAAAATATTATTTTAGACGGCAAAGATTTTATATTACACGATTTTACAAACAATAAACGTATAAATTTTTCATCCAATAATAATTTATACATTGGCAATAAAATATCAGAAATCAAAGCTGATATTGATATAAAACTTCCACTACAAAAAATAACCCAAGACAAAATACATATTAACGGCAAAATTAAAAATTTAAATCTTGCTGATTTTTCAACTTATGCAAAATATCTTTCAAAGAATAAGATACAAAAACTTTCCGGTATAATTAACCTAAATATAGCCACTTCAACAAGTATAGATAATCAAAAACAATTAATTGGAAATATTGAAGTTGACAACCTTGGAATAATAGAAAAAGATTTAACAGCCTCTATCTATAATAAAAACAAAATAGATATAAACACTAATCTCAGCCTGATAAATAACGGGATAGAAATTAACGAACTGAAAATAAAATCTAAAGGGATTGATACCCTGATTTCAGGCAAAGTTGAAAAAATAAACTCCAAAAAACCTACAACAGACTTGCAAATATCAATAAATAAATCAAGAATAGAAGATATTCTTCCACTTATACCTGGAGAAGAAAATCTCGTACCTGAATTCAATCTGTATCTGCTTAAAAAATATAAATACTATGGTGATATAATAGGAAACCTTGAAATAAAAGGAGCATTACCCGAACCTGCAGTTACAGGGAACATTTTATCAACAGAAGGATATCTTGTATCTCCTATCCCAAACAACACGCCAAAAGCCACTATAAAATTGGCATTTAAAGGAAACAAAACGACTTTAGACGCTACAGTTCCGGCAAGTCAGACTCAGACTGTATTTGTAAAAGGAGACATCGAATTATATAAATCAAAAGCCGCAGATTTAACTATTAAAAGTACCAATAATGTAGATTTAAAAACAGCCCAAAACGTACTTAACCCATTACATGAAATTCTCAAATTTGATCTTGGTCCCGTACCAATTATGGATATAAAAGGTAATGGTAATATAGATCTTCATGTTGTCGGCAATAAAAAAGATCCTCATGCCTGGGGTGTTTTCAATTTTAATAATACAACAGCCTCCTTCCTTGATATTCATAATATGACTCTTAAAAACGGTAAAGGTTCATTAAAATTTGATGATCAAAATACCCATTTCAAAACAGAGTATGCCACATTAAACGAAAAGCCGGTATCTGTAGATGGGACCTGTACTCTTTTAGGAGTATTAAATTTCAAAGTATCAAGTCTCAATCAAAAATCCTCAGATCTTTTGAAAATTATACAGACATCACCTATGCTAAAAGATATTCAAAACTTGGTATCTCCAATCAAAACAGCTGACGGGCTTATGAATATCAATATAAACCTCACAGGTCAAGTAAAAGACGTCTATGATGTCGTATTTAACAAAAATATATTTGCAAATGGAAAAATCGAGTTAATAAACAATTCAATTTCTATAAAAGATGTACCGCTAAAACTTAAAAATTTATCTGGATATATTAATTTTAATAATCTTGATGCCGACTTTAATATTTCATCAAATACCGCAAATTCTAAAATAAGAACCAGCGGGAAATTAAAAGATATGATTTTAAATGCAAATGTAATTTCAGATAAATTTATATTATCAGATGCATTACAAATGGCATTTCCCGAAAATAAAAAAATACCGTTCTTGAAAGATTTTTCAACAATAAGCACAAGTTTTGCAGCCGAATACAAAGGCAAAATTGACAAAATTGATTATAATGCACTGTCTGTAAAAGGGAAAATTTATAAAAACAGAGGAAGCAAAAGTATAATTATTACAGATGGAGGCACATTTAATCTTGACCATTCAAAACTTAAAATTTCCCCGCTAAAAGGTACTTTTAATAGTAATAACTACATTCTAACTGCAGATATCTCAAATATTTTAACACCCAAACAAGATATCAACGGATATTTTTCAATGTCAAATATAAACCTCGCTAATCTTGAACATTTAAAAACACTTGATATATTCCCTAAAAACTTTAATCCTCAGGATATACAAGATATGAAAGGTGTGCTGGATATTACAGCAAGAATGCGTCATAACGACCTATCATTATTTACCAGACTTGATAATACAGAATTTGTATATGCACCTAAGCATATGAAAATAAAATTCAATAGCGGAAATATCTTAGTCAGAAACGACACATTATCACTAAATAAAATAAATGCTTACTTTGGTGAAATGCCAATATTTACAGACGGCAAAATATATAACATTTATAAAAACCCTGATTTGAGTCTATATGTTAACGCTAAACCTACTCAAGAATTCTTTGATCAATTTTTCAATAACAAAGCCGTATATCCGATAAAACTCAAAGGTGATATTATTCTTTCATCAAGAATAAACGGGACAAAAGATAAAATCACATCAAAAACAGATGTGAAAATTGCTGAAAATTCACATCTATACTATATGGGTGCAACAATAGGAGATGTTTCAAATCCTGTTAAACTTTATCTTGACAGCATTTACACCCCAAAATGGTTAAAAATAAATGACTTTAAATATGATAAAATAATTGCATCTCAAAATAACAAAAATTTCACAAACACACAATTAATATCAAACGGTACTATGGAATTTTTGCCTAATAATAATGTCGCATTTAAAAATTTCAGAGTAAAAACAGAAAACCCGACAGATGCAAAAATATTCAACATAATATTTAGAAAACCCTTTATGAAACAGGGAATTTTTACATCTGATCTTTTAATAAACGGAACAACTTTAAGACCTAAAATTCTTGGTAAATTTGAAATCACAAGTATAGATATCCCATTCTTTGACTCAACCATAAATGATGTTAGCTTGGATTTTAAACCCGATAAAATAAATATAGAATCAAAAGGTGTTGTTCTGACAAACAGAGTAAATTTATCAGCAGTAATGGCAAATAACCTTGTACCACCTTTAAAAATTGAAAACTTAAAAGTTAAACTAAATGATTTAAATATAAATAAAATAACAGATGCAATAAGAGATTATGAATCCGATTTATATAGAAATAAAACTCAAACAGCAACAAATGAAAATATAGATTTATCTCAAATCGTAATCAATAATGCAGAAATCGGCGCAGATACTATCAAAGTTAGAAATATAAGCGCCGAGGATTTTACTACCCACCTGAGTTTCAATGAAAAAATGCAGCTTGACGTCAAAGATTTTGAATTTAAACTTGCAGAAGGAATTGTAGACGGCTCATTAAAATACGATTTCATAACAAATAAAATAAACACAATCATAAACATGAACAATTCAAACGCCCAAATAATGGCTGAAGCATTATTTGACATCCGTAACCAAATCTATGGCTCAATCACAGGAAATGTAGCATTAAGTTGTGATGCAAAAAGTCATGAGACCTGCTCAGATACTCTTGCAGGAAATGGTTATTTCATAGTAGCTGATGGTAAAATGCCTAAATTAGGCTCACTTGAATACCTTCTAAAAGCAGGTAATTTATTAAAAGGAGGCATAACCGGACTTTCAATAAACAGTATTGTAGACTTGATTACACCACTAAAAACAGGTGAATTTGAAAGTATAAGCGGGAATATCAATATCGAAAACGGTATAGCACAAAACATCAATATATATTCCAGCGGAAAAGACCTGAATATGTACCTTAGCGGAACGTACAAGTTTTCAAATGCAATGGCTGATATGAAAGTATACGGAACACTATCAAATAACATTACCAATGTATTCGGAAAAGTAAAAAATGTTTCATTGAATACTCTTTTGAATACAATACCTTGGATAAACAAAAATGAACTTGAGCCGGAAACTTTATCAGAAATAAATAAAATTCCAAATTACGGTTCCCAAAATATCTATAGGATTTTTAATGCAGAAATCTTTGGTGATATCAACGGCACAAATTATGTAAGAAGCTTTAAATGGATTAAATAAACTTATTTTTCCAAATCATCAGGCACAGGGTCATACCCGCCTTCATTTAACGGATGACATCTGCAAATTCTTTTTATCCCAAGCCAACCGCCTCTTATAATTCCATACCTTTCAATAGCCTGTCTTGTATATTCAGAACAAGTCGGATAAAACCTGCATACTGCAGGTGTATGTTTAGAAATTTTTTGATAAATTCCAATTAAAAATAAAACCACCTTTTTCATATACAAGCCCTAAACATAGCTTTCGCCGATTGTATCAACAGCTTCTACTTTTATATCAGTAATAAGCTCAGAATAAGAAATTACAACTATAGTCGGAATATGTCTTTCCAAAAGCTGATACAAAGGTAGCCTTATTCTTGGAGAACAAAGTATTACAGGATTTCTACCACAAGCCTGATTTGCACGCATTAACGTAGATGCTGTTGTTTCAATCAGCTCCTGTACCTGCATCGGATTTAAAAGAAACATCGTTCCAAGCTCTGTTCTTTGACAACTGTCATCCAATGTCTTTTCCCACTCTGGAGAAAGAGTAAGAGCGTATAAAACTTTATCATCCTCAACATTTGCTAAACAAATTTGGCGGCCCAAAGCTGCACGCAAACGCTCTGAAAGGATATCAGGCTCTTTTGAAAATCTCGCATAATCGCACAATCTTTCAAAAATAAACATAATATCTTTTATAGAGACTTTTTCTCTAATCAGGTTAACAAAAATTTTGCGCAAATCACTTGTTGAAATAATAGTTGGCACAAGATCGTTAACAAGAGTAGGATCCTGCGATCTCACAAGTTCCATTAGTTTAAGCACATCAGTTTTCATCATTACTTCATCAACGTGTTTTCTTACACATTCCTGCAAGTGTGTAACAATTACATCAGTAGAATCAAATGCAGTGACAGAACGGGCAGTTTTAGCATCATCAGGTGTAATCCAGTAAGCTTGAGTCTGATAGGTTGGATCAATACCGATAATAGCATCCTGCGGGACCTCTTTTTTTACTGCATCCCACTGGTCAGCAATTACCATAAGTCTTCCTGGATAAACATATCCTGTATCGACAGTGTTTCCTCGGATTTGAAGCATATATTCATTAGCATCTAACGCTGATGAGTCCATAATTCTTATGTTTGGTAAAATATAACCTAATTCATCAGTAATTCTTTGACGCAAAGCTGCAATTTTAGCCAATAATTGACCTTCCTGGTCAGGATCTGCAATTACAAGCAAATTAGATCCGACCTGCAAACTTAAAATATCTACCCCTAAGCGCTCATACATCCTATTAGGATTAACTAAATCCTGCATATTTTGACGCACACTCTCTAACTGTCCTAATTGAGACTGAACATCGGCATTGATAAGAGTTGAAAATCCGGTAATTCCAAGTCCTATAGCAAACAGGAAAAATGGTAAAAACGGAAGCCCCGTACCTTCCCAAAACCAAGTATGACCAGTAAAAGCAAGTAGAAATAAAAAACCTGAAGCTAAAAATAGAGCATTCGGCTTGCTTTTTATTTGAGAAGTAAAATCAGTACCCAAAGAATTTGCAGCAGAAGCACGTGTCATAAATATACCGGCTGCAATTGACATTAAAAGTGAAGGTAACTGAGATGCTAGACCATCACCTATTGTTAATACCGTATAAGTATGAACAGCATCAGCAATTGGCATTTGATTCATAAGACATCCGACACACAAACCGCCTATGATATTTATTAAAACAATGATGATACCAGCAATTGTATCACCTTTTACAAATTTCATAGCACCATCCATGGAACCAAAAAGATTTGACTCTCTTTGCAAATCTTCACGTCTTTGAGTGGCTTCTTCTGGAGATATCAATCCCGCATTAAAATCGGCATCAATTGTCATTTGCTTACCAGGCATGGCATCCAACGCAAACCTTGCTGCAACTTCTGCTATACGCTCGGCACCTTTGGTAATTACCATAAATTGAACAACTGTGATAATAAGGAATATAACACCTCCGACTACCATGTTACCGCCGGTAACAAATGTTCCAAATGCATGGATTACTTCTCCGGCTTCACCTTTGGCTAGAATAAGTCTTGTTGATGCGATTGAAAGTACAAGTCTGAACATCGTACCGATAAGAATAATTGAAGGGAAAGATGCCAATTCAAGAGTTTTTCGAACATACAAAGATATCATCAAAAGCACAACCCCAAGGGTTATATTCAAACAAATTGAAACGTTTACAACCCAATTAGGCAATTCAACAAGCAAAAGAACAATTAACAGCAAAACGAATATCGCCATAGCGACTTCACTTAAATTTGTTCCCCCTGCTGAGCCTTGTGCTTGTGCCATTATACTTCTTTCAATGCCTCCTTAATTACGGCAATTTGACTTTCTATCGTAGCATCAATTACACCGTTATTGGTACTTACTATACAACCGCCTTCTGTTACAGATTCATCAGGTAATATAACAATTTTTGCTTCCAATCCTGCTGAATCCAATATCTCAGGTATAGCTTGCTTTGCAATACTCACTTGCATAGGGTTTACCCTAATCGTAACTTTTGGTTCTTCTTTTGACAATGTCTTGAGAATTTCCGTAATTTTATCCACTACAATCTGCGGATTTTGTGTTACTTCATCTTTAATAATTTTCTGTGCAATTTCAAGACTAATTTCAAGAATATCAGGAGCAATATACTCAAAAACTTCTTGTGGTGCATTTAAAAAAGATTGAAGACTCTCTTTTATCTGAGAAATATCTTCTGCTGCACGATTAAGTCCTTCTTGATAACCTTCTTTATTAGCAGCTTCTCTTATGCTATCAGCTTCTTCTCTTGCCCTTGATATAAGATTTCTATCATCAACTCTGCGAAAACCTCTGCGCCTATCTCCTCTACGGCGCTCTTGGCGCTGTTTAAAATCAATATTATCAAGATTGAACAAATCTATCTCTTCGGGTTCTTGTATCTTTTCGGGCTCAAATATCTGCTCAGATGTTTCTATATCCTGTGGAGTTATTTCAAAACTCTCCTCATCAGAAAATTGCTCAGCTGAGGGCATCGGTTCCATAATTAAACCATCTGCCTGAGTCTGAACTTCTGCTATCTCCTCCCTGGGAATTTCAGTTTTTCTGACTGTTTTTCGTTTTATAATCATGATTTAATTATATTATACACTATGTTCTAAATGTGAGGCAATAACTGCCGCAACTCTCGGGGGCATTTTATAGAATTCATCTTCCAACGCATTAAAAATAAATCTTCTAACATTCGGTCTTTCAAGCTGTACCATAGCTTCCAGCTTCTTTCTATCCATCATTGAAGCTACTGCTTTCACTTTATCTACAAGCAAATTTGTGTTAACTTCTGTTGCAGAAGGTAAATTTTTGCCAATATCTTCTAAGACTCTCATTGTAACAGAAGGATCTACCTTTTCTTCAAGGTTATCCACGTACATATATCTCAAAACTGTTCCAGCATCATCCTGCTCAAAATGATTTAGAATTGACTGTACTCTGTCATCTGTTACTCTTTTTAATAACAATGCCACTGCAACGAGTTTCAAAAGTTTTGGAGGCTTGTATTTTTCAATAGGTTTTGACATATCAACAGGCGCAGCTGGCACATTTGAAGATACCGGGGCCGATGGAGTATTTTGAGGAACATTCTGTGCTGCTACATTTTGTTGTTGTACTACAGCATTAGCCTGCTCTGGTGTTATTTCCTGATTTTCTTGCATCTGCTGCATCATACTGTCTATATTTGACTGATGAATTGCTTTATCCATTAGCGCATCATTTATCAGATTTTTTGTTTTTAATTCTTTTATTGATTCTTCATAAGCCTTTTTTACATGATGCTCAATTAGCTGTAAAATTTGATCCTGAGGTAAATTTTGTTTAAAAGTTTGTTTTGCAATCTCAAAAATAGTAAATGCAATTTTTTGCATTATATTATCCCAAAATTGCTGCGGAATCCCTGATCTTATTAGGTCAACAGATTTGTGATACGACCATTCTGCGATAATTTGCGTAATCATAGCAGCCTGGTCTGCATTAAAATTGCTTTCTTTATCGTTATAAAGAGCTTCACCAGCAAGACGTGAAAAATTAAACAAAGTATTTACGACATATTGTTTTTGGTTTTCATTAAAGTCTTGGGGCACAATTTCTTGTGCTTGTGCTGTTAAATTTTTCGCGAATGCCTCAAAGTCAAACCCTTTTATTGCCATTATTTTCCCTTTTCTTTTTGTTTTTTATTATGATATACAGCTGAATTAAGTTTCTTCTATCCAGCTCTTAATTTTATCAGCAGCATCTTCTTCATTTGCTTCAGCCAAATTAGCTGACATATTTGTAAGAGTATTTACCAAATCATCAGTTGTATGCAATGCAAGATACTCTCTTTGTTGTGCTTCTAAAAGACCTTTCGCCAATTCTGACTGTCTTTCAGTCAATTGTGCTGCTCTTGAATCCATTTCTTGAATCAATCTGTCTTGTTCCATTTCTTTTTGTTTCAAGCGTTGGACTTCTTGTTCGTGCTCTTCCTGTGCCTTTCTCAATTTATTTTGTACAACTTTTGATACAGTTATCAGACCAATTGCACATAAAGCCAGAGTAAGCCACCATGGATTTCCACTCTCATCAGGTTTTGGCAGATTTGCCATTCTGTCACCTGCTAAATTCAAATCTGAAGCATCAGAAAATGCTATTGTTACATTTTCAGGTAATGCTTTCGGGCTTGCAGCACTTGCTATCAACTCTTTTAATTCTTCTACTGTTGTTTCTGCGGGCATAGCGCTTTTATCCATTGTAACTGCTATTGAAATCTCCTCAACTACACCAGGTTTTATGTATTCACTTGTCTGTGTTTTGGATACCCCATATTGAGTTTCAGTAGCTGAACGAGAATAGCTTCTGTCCTGACTTGAATCCTGCCCGCCTGCTGCAAGACCATTTGGTATATATACACTTACGGCATTAGGATTTTTATTAGTATCTCGAGTTTGGTCTCCTAAACCTTCTGTAAAAGATTGTTCTGAAACAGCTGTTTTTTGATTAGGATCGTATTCAATACGAGTTCTTTCCATTGGCGCTTGTCTTAAAAACGTGCTTACCGTTGCGGTATAGTTACCGGCTCCTATCATTCTATCCAATTGTCTTGAGACTTTTTGCTGCATGTACTTATCATTTTCTTGAAGTTTTTCAAGCATTTCATCATCAGCATCCATCATGCTGGAATATACATTACCATTTGTATCGGTAATTGAAATATTATCGGTTGTAAGACCGCTCACACTGCCTAAAAGAAGGTTTGATATGGCTTTAACTTTTAGTGGGTCAAGCTTATCTCCGACTGGAATTGTTACTTGTACAGTTGCCGTTACAGGCTTTTGCATTGAGGTAAACAGTGATTGTTCTGGTATTGAAATAAATACAGAAGCGTTTTCAATCGGCGGAATTTTTCTTATTAACCTTGATAATTCACCATTTATTGCACGAGCAAGACGAATTTTTTTATCTTCTTTTGTAGATGTAAAATCACCCTTATCAAAGATTTCTAATCCTACATTCTGATCCATAAGACCACTTTTTACTATTGCTAAAAGTGCTTGGTCTCTTTGAGTTGCTGTATATTCTTTCAGAAAAATAGTTGATTTCGTTCCGTTTTCTTCTCTGCTTGCTACGATACCTTCTCTTGCCAAAAGAGCTTGTATTTCGATAGCTTTGCCTAAATTATCAGTTGTCAAAAGATTTAGGCGCTCTTTTATCGGTTTTTCACTTACTATTCTTGCTGCGCCGTTTGTATTTTTATTCTTGTTTACAACAACTCCGATTGTCGTAAAAATAGCCAGCAAAATTACTAGTCCGCCTATAATCCCATATAATAAAGGTTTATTCTCAAGTATTTTTTGAAAGTCCATATTTTCCCCGGTCTGTTCTTAGATTATTATTTTTATATCTGGATTTGAATATTATTTATCTATTTTACACCTGAATTTGCATAACTTTGTCATACGCTTGGATGACTTTTCCTGTGATTTGAGTCGCTACGTTTACGCTTATTTCAGATTTTGCCATAGCTGTCATTACATCATGAATATCGATATTATTATTACCGCTCATCACATCTTTTAAAAGATTATCAGGTGCATTCAATTCCGCATTAAAATTTTCAACAAGTCCTGAAAATACAGTTTTAAAATCTTGCGTTGCAGGCTTTTCCATACGCTCTAGGCGCATAGGCTGCATTCCATACAAACCGCTATCAAGCTTTGTATGCTGTATTCGAGCTTCTAAATCATACTTTGGCATCCATCCCGCATTATATTGCATTATTTCCCTGCCTTTCTTATCTTATATATTAACGTATACCACGTATGTTTGTTAATACAATTTAATAAAAAATCATTCGTTTAGTGTATGTAAATTATGTTATTTCATATGTTTAATTTAATGATTTTTCACTAAAAGTCATGCTACAGCCTCGACTTGGGTAGTAGAGTTTAAGGTTATATCAGAATGCAAGTAACAAATAAAAATCACCAAATAAATTTAAAGGGCGGATTGTTTCATTCCACCCTTTAAAAAATTATATTTTGCTCCAGTATGTTTTATCTGTTAAAGCTTTATAAGTACAGCCAATACCGTTTGATTTATCATTTGATGTTTTTGAGCAATAATCCTCATAATTATAATCTGTGCCCTCAGCTCCCATCGGCAAAAGTCTTCCATCTTCCATCAATTGAAATGTAAAAAGATCATGCCCCCAGATATTTGGTGATTTTCCAACGCCGTTGACATCCACTGTAATATATACTTTATACATATTTTCAATCATTATTAACATACCATTTTTAAGAGCAAACTGCCCATCATCGATTTTCGTTGCATCTATTGAAGAGGATGATTTATTATAAGTACTGTATGAATCACTTAATTGGCTAATTATACCATCTTCGCCTGTTACTTCACTGCCTCCTGCACATAATTGAGAATTTGAAGTTGCATGTACACCTCCCCATTCACAATCTATTGGACTCTCAAAGTACTTTATATATTCTTTTTTAAATGTTCTTAGTTGATAATTTGAAGGTAAAACCGGATATTCAATATCTGCACTCATTCTCGTCAATGCCTGAGAAATCAAAGAATATGCAACCTGAAGCTGGTTATACAACTCAGTTCGTCTTTTGTCCGCAATTAGCCCCGGTATTGTCATTGCTGCAACCACACCGATTATACCGATTGTTATAAGCACTTCTGCCATTGTAAAAGCTCTTTTGTGCTTATACTTTATGCATCGGTGAATCTGGCGACACAACTTACTTACGGATAATTTTCGTATAAATCTTGTTTTTTCACCTGTCAGGAGCTTATTTTCGGGTGCCCCCCCCCCCCTAATTTCAATCATAGTCTGCATTTCCAGCTCCTTCTCTGTTTTTCATTACTTACTAATTATATCAATTTCTATTACTTTTGACAAGTTGATTTTAAATAAAACTCATCATAAAATATTTGAAAAATTAAATTATTTATGACTTATCTTGTCGCATCAAGTTCTTTTCTTATGTCATCCACTGTTACGTAGTGTATGGGAGAATCTTCATTTTTCTTTAAATACACATCTTTAATCCCAGATTGAACTATAAAACGCTTACACAATATACAAATGAAATCGTGTCCCCAAATATACATTGTAGCATTTTTACATCTATCTTGTCCTGCTTGAATTATGGCATTCTGTTCTGCATGAATTGATCTACAAGTCTCATATCGTGTACCTGATGGAATATTATTTTTTATTCTATAACATTCGCCTCTTTCTGCACAAGATTCAACTTTAGAAGGTGTTCCGTTATAGCCTGTTGCTTTTATTTTCTTATCTTCACCTACAATCACCGCACCAACTTGTGCTCTTATACAATTTGAGCGACTGGCACAGGTCTTTGCTAAATCCAAAAAATATTCATTCCAAGATTTTATTTCCATTATTCCATTCCTTTAAAATTCATCCCAGAATAATTTTAATATAAAAGATATCGGTTGTGCAAATTATTTTGAATCCAAAACAATTTCTATACCTTTTATCATACTTTTTAATTCGCTAATAGAGTTTTTATCTGTCAATGACTTGTATGCTAAATTAATAAATTGTAATTTATTCATATCATCAGAAATTTTTTCGATATCTTTTATTAGTTTGTTATACATTCTTTCTGTTTCAACTTTTTCTTTTGATAAAATTTCTTCTATTTTTCCATCAGGATAATAAGTCTTTACATGAGATAATTCACCATCACCGTTTTTAAAAATTATTGTAAAAGGCCTGTTTATATTTTTGGCTGATTTGAGCATACTTTCATCTGAGTTTTGAACATTTATCAATTGCTTCAAATCATATGAAGAATTGTTTTTCTTCTTTTTTGTAAAACTACTTAAATCAACAATTTTATCTTTTTCGTTAATTTCCAATACAGGCTTTTCATCCGTTCCTGTAGCACAAAGAGTGTATTCCCTGTCCCATTGGAAATTAAAAAGACTTTTTAAGTCTACTTCAAGATACAAACTAATCTTTGCAAGAGTTTCAACTGATGGAAAATTAACTCCACGCTCAAGTCTTGTTAGCTGTCTAGGAGCAATATCAAGTTTTTCAGCAAGTTTTTCCTGTGTCATGCCTCTTGATTTTCTTATTTCTTTTAGACGCTCACCAAAACTTTGTTTAAGAGTTTTACACATAAACGACCTTCCTTTTTTAAATATTAACTTTATTTTTACAGTTATTTAAGGTCTTTATCAGTCTTATATTTTGAAATAAATATTGACATAAGACTTTATACGTCTTATAATTTATTTGAGAAACATGAAAATCATCAGCCTTACTGTTAAAAATATGGGTAAATACTAAACATAGCAGAAATGAGACAATAAGACTTTATAATTCCAATTTTTCAGTTACAATTAACCGAAAAACAAACTATTTTATCATTCTCGATAAAATGCGGTGGGTATCCACCGATTTTTTTTGTGTATATTACTCAAACAAATTTACTAAAAACTCAAATTGCGGATTCCTGTAAACACCATAGAAATATTGTATTTATCAGCCATAGCTATTACCTCTTTATCTCTTATACTGCCACCGGGCTGAATTATTAAAGAAATTCTACCTTGTGCTGCAGCGTTAATACACTCACCTGCCGGAATTGCTTCATCTGTCGCCAAAATCGCATCCTTTGAATTTTCACAAGCAATATCCATAGCAAGTTCAGTTGCTGCAATAAGATTTGTCTGCCCTTGAGCTATTGAGACCGTTTTAAAATCTTTTGCTATAACTACAGAGTTTGTCCTTGCAAATTTTGAAACTTTCCAAGCAAAAATCGCATCTTCGAGCTGTTCTGCTGTCGGTTTAACTTTTGTCACAACCCTAAATAAATCCTTATCCAATTCACTTTTATTATTTTCCTGAACCAGCACTCCAAATGGTGTTATTTTAACATCTTCAGTTAAAACTTTTTTGAAATTTTTCAATTCCGTAAAAATTCTTACTATTTTCAAATTCTGGTTCTTTTTAAGATGCTCTAGAGCTTCATCTTCATAATAAGGAGCTGCAACAACTTTTACAGCCATTGAAGAAAGATGTTTTGCTACTTCAAAATTTACACTTTGAGAAAATGCAATTGTGCCAGAAAATGTTGCAAAAGGATCACAATCAAAGGCTTTAGTGTATGCTTCAAAAATACTACGTCCTAATGCCACGCCACAAGGCAAATCATGTTTTACAATTGCAACAGCATTCATATCATAAAATTCACTTATCAAATTTATTGCAGTTGTAAGATTTTTAATATCGTTATAAGAAAGTTCACCTTCATTTAACAATTTGTAATCTGCCATTGTCTTTGGTCTGTAAAGCGAAGCTTTTTGATGCGGATTAGAGCCGTATTTTAATTCACATATTTTTGCCATATTGATTAACTTACGCTCATCTTCGCCTGAATATACTCCAATTTTCTCAGAAACGGCTTCATCATAATCAGCCATATACTGAAAAGCTCTTAGCGCAAGTTTTTGCCTGTCATATGCATTAACATTTATAGTTTTGTAAAAATCTGAAATATCAGTAACTATAATAGTATCATTAAAATCTTTAGCTGCTGCTCGCAATATTGAAAAATCTAATACATTTATAGCATCCATAAACTGTCGAACATCATCAGTTTTTTCTGCAATATCTTGAACCGGTCTTAAATTTATAATTACCATATCAAAATTTTTATGAATAAACGTCTCCATAAAAGTTCTTGCATAAAAACCATCTGCTATGCCTAAATCAGAAATATCAATAACTTTCAAGCCTTTTTTGGAAAGATATTCAAATGTCTTGCCTGAAGATACAATTTCATAATCAAATTTTTCATTTAATACTTTTGCATAATCAGCTATTCCTGTAAAATCATAGACACTTATATAAACTTTTTTGCTCATATCACCCTCATATATACCTTGAATTCAAATATATCACATCATTATAACACATGCAATATTACCTGTTATTATTTTGTAATCATTTTTCTCTAAAAGTCACATTCTTCTTGAAATAAATTTGTTTGTCATGTATAATTTTTTTAAGTTTAGAGAAACAAAAAGAGGAATAAGATGATTAATAACAGAATGACAGAAGGTGTAGGTAAAAAAATTGTTGACGCACTAAAAAAACAGAGCGATATTGATATTATACAGCCAACAACAAATGAAAATTATACAAATGATGATGAGCCTGTTATATTAGGTAAAGAATCAATGCCTGCATTTGAGTTTTTAGATGATGCAAACCTAAAAAACAGTGAGCCATCTATGTCCTATGAAGACTTTTCAAATACTAGCAATCAAACTTCCTCTCAATTCCAATTAAATTCAGGAAATGAACCCTTACCAAATACTGATAATACAACAAAATCAAATAATGATATCTTATCAAATGATTTTGCAGATATTGAATTGCCGGCGAATGTTGAAGTTCTAAGACAGTTAATAACCAAAATTCCATCAAATGTTTCCAAACAAACAGGCGCTCAAATTATAAAACAAACAATGGAAGCTCTTGGAATTTCAATGAAGGGAGTTTTACAAGAAGCTCAGCAGGCACAGGAAAAACTTAATGTTTCAGCAAGAGAATGTCAAAATAATATTGCCGAATACAAACGTCAAATAAATATTTTAGAAAATCAAACACACAAACTGCACAGGCAATATTCAATGCTAAATGACATAATCAGTTTATTTATTCAAGCTGGTAATTAGTTATATCTGAAAGATTGACCTATATTTTGGTATAATCTGTTTCTGCAAGATTCAAGTTCTGTTGTTACCATCTGTAGTCTTGATTGATATTGAATCATTTGTTGCTCTAGCTTTTGCTCTAGTGCTTTTAGTTTTGCCTGACGTTGATTAAGTTGCTTTACAACAGGAGAATCAGGTGAATAGTCAGTGCCCACCTGCATTAAATCACTTGCTGCCTGAGTAAGCCCCATTCTTGATTGGGTCACAAGCTGGATTTTATATTCCAAATCCATCTTGACATTACTCAAGTATTGCATTCTGATTGTATCTACAATGACACCCATTTTACACTATTCCTTATCTTGTTTCGTTAAGATTGTTACCTTTCAAAAATGTATGTTGATTATTTTCTGCAATCAACTGTTCCATTTTTTTGAACTGATGCATATGATAATTCAATCTGTATTGAGCCATTTTTCTTTTCTTATTGATAGTAAGAAAATCTCTAAGTCCATCCATAAATGAATTTATCATTGCTTTTATGGGATTTTTCCTTATCAGGAAATTTTTTGAATATATTGCGAAATCTATAAATCGCCTCATATTCATCTCTAAAGTTTCTTGAAACATATTATTCATAATATTCCTTTACACTTTAGACCTACAACTATATAAAAACATCCTAAACCTAATAATTGACATGATTTTCAGGTTTTCTTAACATGTCTTAACGTTGTAAGCCACCTAATCTTGTGTCATTGCAAAAATTTTATCGACATTTTTGAATAAAAACTTTAATAATTTTATAAAAATATTAATAATTGTATAGAAAACCTCGAAGGACTATACTTCGAGGTTTTCAGTATAATTTTATATAAAAATAACCTATAAGTTCTGAATAGCTTTACTGTCACCGTCAATAGATTCTTTAAGCATCTTTTTAACGACATCACCTTGCGTATCAAGCATTTTGCAAACAGTTTCAATATTTCTGACTTTATTAGAAAGAATTACATCAGCGTTAGCGGTTATGTTACCTGTGACATTTTGATAAGCAGCCAGAGCGGCGGATGTAGTACCCTGCATCAAGTTACCCATAACAAGTGCTGGCAGACCATATTCACCTAGATATGGTGCAGCTGCCTGCATTATACCACCCCAACCTGAAATTACACCAGCAATTGGAAGTACAATATTTCTTGCTGCCATACCAAAACCGTTTGCAGTACCTACACCATATGCTGCAGCACTTGCGATATCAGCTATACCACCAATTCCTGAAGCATATCCTGTAGCAACCCCCGTATCAGTTCCCCAACCTGAAAGAATTGAGGAAGCTCCTCCAGTAGCATATCCATCTAATCCCCAAGAAATCGGTGCAGCACCGCCTCCGGGGAAACCTGAATAATTGTATAAAGAATCCAAACCAAATGCTGAATTACCACTAAATTGAGAAGCATAAGAAGTACCTGGCACATTCATTGTTTCAGATGCTCCAAATACAGTAGCAAAAGATGATGGGGCAAACAAACTTGCCATTCTGTATAAAAAGCTTCCTGTCATTTCAAATCCGGTACCTGTACCACTACCTGATACTGTAAGATCCCGTAGTTTATCATACGTTTCAAAAAGCTGTGCTTTTGCATCTCCGCTTGCTGAACCGAATTTGTTTGCTATTACAAGATAACTGTCATTTTTGTATGCCATTTTAACCTCTTAATATCTATGAATCGAATGTCTTGAATGTAGATTCAATATTTTTATCAATTACTTTTTTAACTGCTTCCATTTCTGTCTGAAGAGCCTCTTGTTCAGTATCTAACTGTCTCAATCTTAACTCAAGAGTCCTGTCTTCTTGTTGAATTTTTTCAGTCTTTGCATTTATATCTTCTATTGCTTTTTCATAAACTGCTTGATTGTAATTATACTGATTCATTGCATCTTCGTAAGCTTCTTGATCTGTTATAGTCTCGGTTATCAAAGGTCTTACTACAGAAGAATCCTCAAATCTTATTGATTCTGCTCTGCCTTTTTCATCAAAATCAATTATAGCTCTTTCTGTTACTTCAATTTTGGTAGATACATCTTGAGCACAATAATAATTTAATGTATTTTGATTTTCAGTCGGTTTTGTCTTATCCGGAGCACTATCCCAAGATGCCATAAGTTCTTCACCACATGCAAAATATCTTTGTCCATAACTTTCCCAAGTATATATGGTTGAATCGGTTGCAGCAAAGACTGAATTTGGCCAATCTTTTAAAATTTGTTCATAAGCTAATTTTTGTTCTTTATCTGTTGGATCATAAACTGATAACTCAATATTACCAAGCATTACAGGTACACCTGATGTAACAGAATAATCATTACCAGAAGCAGTACCATCCATTATACTATTTAAGTCATCTTCTGTTATAAAATGCATACCGTTTTCAGAATCTGTATATGTGTACAATTGATCAGGATTAATTTTTGACAATGCAGGATTTTCAGCAACTGCTTTTTCAAATGCTGTTTTCATTTCTTCGTTTGTCTCATCATACTTTGTACAAGTATTACCATTTACTGCATATGAAGATTCTCCAGTCTCCGGATCATTAACCATTGTCACAGTGTTAGCAGTAATTGTATCCATTGTTGGTTTTGAATACTTAATATAGTAATCTGATAAATCCGCAGTACCAGTATTTGGATCAACAGTTCCTGCTACAGCATTTTCGAGTTGGTCTTTTACTACAAAGTGTATATTTCCACCGGCATCTTTATATGTCAAAAGATCTGCAGGATCCGCATTTTGTATATCACTATAGCTGTTTGATAACTGGTCGTATATAGCTTTTTGTTCTGCATCACTCTCATCATATGCACTGCACTGATTTCCTTTTATACTATATATGGTTTCACCAGTTACACCATCTACAGTTGTTTGGATCTGATTTTCATCAATTTCCTTATTATCAACCCTATCACTCACATATACCTGAGGATTACGTTTTTTATTTTCTACACCTGTATACACATCAGAATAATGGAAATGAGTTACTAAATAATTATAACCATCTGGATCATTTTCTAATGGTGTCATACTTGAAATAGTCTCACCAACAGTTCCATCCTCATAAGAATACTGTGTTGTTGTATAATCCTGTGTACTCGGAGCAGTTGGGACTTCAAGGGCTATTAAATCATTAAATGTATTATTTAACTCCATAGCCAAAGCTGTACGTGCTTGGTTTACCTGCTGTCCTTCATACTCTACATTAGTTTTTCTTGCGGTCAAACCTAAATATCTTGCCTGTGATGCTGCCATGCCCATAAAGTTCTCTCCTTATAAAAAGCTCATTATTACCTACTTCACTTTTACATATAATTATATTTTTGCAAAAGTCAATATAATCTATAATAATTATACGGTATATCCTCTTAAATATACACATCTAATATATAAAAATACTCCATTTATAGGAGCATGGAATAAAATTTTCATTTATTTAAAGTATATAAAAAAGCGCTGTCTAATTTATGACAGCGCTTTTTTATTTTTTTATTAACTATTCTTCTGAAGCATTAGGCTCGTTTACCGTTAATGCAATTCTCTTATCAGTAGGATTGAATTTTAGAATATAAGTTTCAATTTTATCACCTACTTGTAAAATACAATCTTTTTGATTTTGCAATTCAACTACTTCATTATGTGGTAAAAGGGCTTCAACACCCGGGAATACTTCAACAAAAGCCCCAAAGTGTTTAATTCTTGTAATAGTCCCCTCAAGCTTATCGCCTTCTTTAATTTGTTTTTCAGCTTCAAGCCAAGGATCAGGCTCAAGATTTTTAAGACTTAGAGAAACTCTTTGCTTATCGTGATCTACAGCAATTACTTCCACATCAATTTTATCACCTACTTTTAAGATATCTGTTGGGTGATCTATCCATCTCCAGCTTAATTGTGATAATGGAAGAAGTCCGTCAATTCCGCCCAAATCAATAAATGCGCCGAAATCTGTTATTCTTACAACATCACCTTTAACTATTTGACCAGGCTCAATTTGTGAAAAGACATTTTTTCTTGCTTCAACAGCACTGTCTTCATAGACTTTTTTATTTGACAAAATGAAGTTATTTTGCTGATTATCAAGAGTTAATATTTTTAATTCTAGTTTTCCGCCAACTTCAAAATCCGTTTCTTTACTTCTCAATTGAGAGGACGGAACAAAACCTCTTACACCTGAAATTTCTACTAATACTCCACCTTTAACAATTCCTGCAATAGTACCAAGAATAGTCTCATCTGCAGCTTTAGCTTTTTCCAATTCTTTCCAAGCATAAGCAAAATCGACTTTTTTACGAGAAAGAAGAAATTTACCATCTTCATCTTCTTCTTTTATAATCAAAAATTCGTATTCTTTACCTTTTTCTAATTTAGTTTCTATATTTTCATCTTTATCAACAGCTTCACGAGTCGGAACAACGGCAATAGTTTTAGCTCCTATATCTACCATTACCCCTTGACTGTCATAGCCACAGACCAATCCTTTTACAAGATCGCCTTTCTGAAAATTATAATCATACTGTTTCAACAATTCTTCAAAATCTAATTCACTTGATGCCATCTTTACTCCATTGTCACCGACATTAACTAATTACATAATTTATTGTAACAAAATTTTGTCAATTTGTAAATCTTTTTTAACTTTCGTTAACAAAATTTAAAAAAGATACGAATTGAGCCGGAAATAAAATTAATAATTTTTTATGCAAATATTTAATTTTTTAGTGAATTGATCAACTCTTGAATTGTATTTTCCTGAATTGTAATTTCTTCAATTCTTGCTTTTGTTTGTTGAATAAGCTCTTGAGGAGCATTAGCAACAAATTTCGGATTATTAATTCTGCCAGCAAGAGATTTCTTTTCTCCTGTCAATTTATCCAATTTCTTTTGCTGACGAGCTATTTCTTCATTGAAATCAATCAAGTTTTCTAACGGAACTATAATTTTTGATGCCCAAACTACTGCTGTTGCAGATTTTTTAGGGGCTTCCGTCAAATCACTACCGTATTTTATATTTTCAACACGTGCAAGACGTTTTATATATGCTTCAATTTCTTCAAATATAGGCTTTTCGTCTTTTTCTGCACGAATTTCTATATCAAATTTCACAGACATTGCGATATTGAAACCTTGACGAAGATTTCTTAAAGATTTAATAGTCTCAAATACCAATTCCATTTCTTTTGTTTCTTTTGGATAACTTAATTTTTCGCTATACACAGGGTATTGAGCTATAATTAAAGCTTTACAATCAGTCTGTTTAGGAATCAACTGCCATACACGTTCAGTGATATGCGGCATTATAGGATGAAGCATTCTTAAAGACATATCCAGAACATATCTTAATACTCTTTGTGTATTAAGTTTTAATGAATCATCCTGCAATTGAATTTTTGCAATTTCTACATACCAATCACAGTATTTATTCCAGAAGAAATCATACAAAACATGCGCTGTCTCACCAATTCTATAAGTTTTAATATTTTCATTAACTTCTTTTGATGTATTATTTAACTCATTCAAAATCCATTTATCAGCAATTGTAAGATTGTCAAAATCGATATCTTTGTTATCAACCCCTGATAAATTCATCAATACAAATCTTGATGCGTTCCAGATTTTATTTGCAAAATTACGCCCGTACTCAAAGCGCTCATCACTTACTTTGATATCCTGTCCGCCGTAAGTACACAATGAAGTCATCGTAAACCTCAATGCATCACTACCGTATTTGTCAATAATTTCTACAGGATCAATTGTATTACCTTTTGATTTTGACATTTTCTGACCTTTTTCATCTCTTATAAGTCCGTGGATATAAACGGTAGAAAACGGTGCCTTGCCTGTAAATTCAAGTCCCATAGTAATCATTCTGGCAACCCAGAAGAAAATAATATCAAAACCTGTAACTAAAGTTGTTGTCGGGTAGAATTTTTTAAAGTCCTCAGAATCAGTGTTTGGCCAGCCCATAGTAGAGAATGGCCACAAACCTGAAGAAAACCAGGTATCTAAAACATCAGGATCTTGTACGTAATTTTCAGGATCCGGGTTTTCTCTTGCAACAACCATTTCGCCTGTTACTTTATGGTAATATGCAGGAATTTGATGCCCCCACCACAATTGACGTGAAATACACCAATCACGAATATTTTCCATCCATCCTAGGTAATTTTTTTCCCATCTGTCAGGAACAAACTTTATGCGTCCGTCTTTTACTGCGGCTATAGCTTCTTTCGCAAGCGGTTCCATTTTAACGAACCATTGTTCAGAAAGCAAAGGCTCTATTGTTGTTCCACAGCGTTGGCACTTGCCGACATTATGCTCATGATCACGAGTTCTTAACAAGAAATTCTTATAAGAAAGCATTCCGATAATTTTTTCTCTTGCTTCATATCTGTCTAACCCATGGAGTTCAGGCGGAACTTCACCGCATGCTTTCATCTTGCCTTCTTCGTCAATTACCCAAATCGGTTTTAAATTGTGACGTTTGCCAACTTCATAATCGTTCGGGTCATGTGCTGGTGTAATTTTTACAGCACCAGTACCAAAGTTCTTGTCTACATATTCATCTGCAATAATCGGGATTTCACGTCCTGAAAGCGGAATTACAACTGTTTTGCCTACAAGTTCAGAATACTTATGGTCAGATGGGTGGACTGCAATTGCAACATCACCAAAAATTGTTTCAGGTCTTGTCGTTGCAACAATTATCGCACCTGATTCACCTTTTAGGGGGTATGAAATTTCCCACATATGTCCTTGTTCAGTTACGTATTCGGTTTCAACGTCCGAAATCGCACTGTTACATCTGGGACACCAGTTTACAATGTATTTACCTTTATAAATCAAACCTTTTTCATAAAGTCTTACGAAAACTTCTTTAACAGCCTTTGAACAACCTTCATCAAAAGTAAATCTTTCTCTTGAACGGTCAAAAGAAGCTCCTAAACGTTTGCATTGATCTAAAATGGCAGATTTATGCTTATTTGCCCATTTCCAAGTTTCTTCCAAAAACTTTTCACGACCTAAATCGTATCTTGAAAGTCCTTTTTCACGCAACTTTTTCTCAACTACATTTTGAGTAGCAATTCCCGCATGATCGGTTCCGGGAAGCCAAAGTGTTTCATAACCTGACATTCTATGGTAGCGGGTTAGAATATCCTGCAATGTTTCATCAAGAGCATGACCCATATGAAGAACTCCTGTTACATTTGGAGGAGGTATTACAATAGAATAATGTGGTTTGTTGCTTGTCGCATCAGCTTTGAAAAATCCGCCATCTTCCCAAAATTTGTAAATACTTTCTTCAGTTGCCTTTGGGTCATATACTGTTGGTAAATCCTCTATTTTTATTGCAGTCTCTGTCATTTTCTATCCTTCTTTATTACACTTCTGTATAAAAGAATAACATAAAAAAAGATTTGAGTAAAAATATTATTTCTGTTATTTCGTAATATAAAATCCTTTTATTTTTCTTATAAAAATCTAACTTTACCACACAAAAAAAGACCACCTGAATAAGGCAGTCTTTTTTATTTTAATTGTATTTGAAATTGATTATGCCTTTGGAATAGAATTTGCGATAATTTCCATTTCATCTAATGATGCATACACAGCATGACATCCGCAATCTACGTACAAAATCTGACCTGTTGTACCTGTTGATAAATCTGAAGCCAAGTATAGACCTGCTTTGCCGACATCATCAAGTGAAACATTACGTCCAAGAGGTGCTTTAGCGACAGCAGCTTTAAGCATTTTGTCAAATCCTGAAATACCTTTAGCTGCAAGCGTTTTAACTGCACCTGCTGAAATACAGTTAACTCTAATACCTTTTTTACCAAGATCAGCTGCTAAGTATCTCATTGAAGATTCTAATGCTGCTTTTGCTACACCCATGATGTTGTAGTTTGCTACAACATATTCTGAACCTAAATATGTAAGAGCAAATATAGATCCACCTTCGTTCATAATAGGTTCTGCATGTTTACACAGAGAAATAAGTGAATAAGCACTTACACCCATTGCAAGATCCCAGCCAGCACGAGAAGTATCAATAAATCTGCCTTGTAAATCTTCTTTTGCGGCAAAAGCTACGGCATGTACTACAAAATCTATTTTTCCATATACTCTTTCGCATTCTTTGAATACAGCTGCGACTTCATCTTCTTTGGTAACATCACAGTTCATAATAATTTTAGCGCCCATTTCTTCTGCAAGCGGACGAACTCTTTTTTCCATTGGCTCGCCTGCATAAGTAAATGCGATATCAGCACCTGCTTCATAGAGCTGTCTTGCTATAGCATATGCAATACCATGAGTATTTGAAACTCCAAAAATAACACCCTTTTTACCTTCCATTAATTTCATAGTTATTTCTCCCTCATCAATAATTATTTACATATCAATTCTAACAAAAATATTTTTTTAAAGCAAATTTAAAAGATTTATAATAAACAGCCATTAAATTAAAAAACAACAGACCTATGTAAAATAAGTCTGTTGTTTTTATATTTTATTCGAAATTTATATTTGTTTACCTGCACCATTAGCTGAAAGCATTTGCTGTTCTTCTAAAAGCAAGTTCAAATATAAAATTCTGTTTGCAGCAGCGCTGTCAAGATTTACAAATTCTGCACCAGCCCTTACATCTGAGGCTGTAACTATTTTTACATCAGTATGTATGTCTACATCACCATAAGTAATATGTACAGGAATTACATCACCGACTTTCAAACTATTATTGTGAGTTACCGCAATACCGCCTCTTGATATATCAACTAATGATGAAATTTTACCATTTGTTTCAAATTGAACAGGAATATTATTTGAATCTATGTTAAATCTCATATATTGACGCTTATCTACAACGTTGATGTTATCAGCGATAACTTTTTTCCAAGTACGTTTTGCATCATCCATAGTTACGCCATGATCATCATCGTCATCATCGTCACCGGGGACTGGACCGTCATCATCATCATCATCATCGTCACCGGGGACTGGACCGTCATCATCATCGTCATCGTCACCGGGGACTGGACCGTCATCATCATCGTCATCGTCTCCAGGGACTGGACCGTCATCATCATCGTCATCGTCTCCAGGGACTGGACCGTCATCATCATCGTCATCATCTCCAGGGACTGGACCATCATCATCGTCATCGTCTCCAGGTTCTGGTACAATTAAATGATCGTCATCATCGTCATCATCTCCGTACCAAGGTTCATCTTCCTGAACACTACCACCTGTATAGTAATTACGTTCTTCTTCTTGTCTACCTATTGATGTTACATCATCTTCTCTTACTGCATTTACTCTTATTGTTGGATCATTACCACTCATATCAGTCATTGCAGTTCTGTCGTCATATACCCAATATGTTTTACCTTCTTCGTTTCTTTCTTTACCCATATAGAAACGATATCCGCCAGCATAGACATTATCACCTGTCAATACAATTTTCGCATTATCATCAACTTTACCATTTTTTATAATGATATGAGAATCTGCCCAATGACTATGTATACCATCTACAAGCCCTGCATCATCAACCCTTGTATTCGGATTTATATCCAAAGCTTTCACAATAACTGTATCTGGGGCTATATCTCCATTCGGTCCGAAATAATCCTCAGGAGTATTCGGAACAGTACCTAAGTTATCAATTACAAATTCAGCACCGCGAGTTACAAGATTCAAGCCTTTATCTGCAGTAACTTCTCTTATATAGGTATTACCTGAGAATTCAGCATTTATTGAACCTTCTCTTGAAATCATTGTACCTACATTTGTATCGTATTTGTCATCCTGACCTTTAATATTGATATCATTTATTGCAAGTACATCCATACCGTATTCGGCATTTGGAGTATATTCAAGTTTATCCAAATCATAACCAGCGGTATTGAATTGACCGGCGGTTTGGTTGAAAGTTAATTTATTTTCTTCATCACCGATTTTATCACTAGCTATTAATGCTATTCCTTTTCCTTCAATATTTGCTTTTGTAGGATCTGTAGATGCATTCAATATTGAATAACCGTTTTTACTTTCGTCAAAATCAGCAGTAGTTAATATAACTTTTCCATCTGCTTTTATATGATCAATTTTGAGATCAGAATTTTTGCCTGCTATATTTACATTCAAATCTTCTTTTGACTGATTTTGTTCAGTAGTTGCAGAAATAGCACCATCAACATTTACATTAATTGATCTTGTAAAATCTCTTGAATCCGGTCCTACACCTATATAAGTTCCTTTATTTCCATCATCAAGACCAACTGAGCCGTCTATTACTTCTATATTTAAGTTTCCGCCATCAGTTGTTTTTATAAGAGTTTTATCAACTCCATAATTTAAAAGACTGCCATTGTCTATATTAATATTTACGTCATCACTTGATGTTATGTAATTATCATTTCTTGTTTTGTCACCGATTACAACATTTGAGTTTGAATTTTCAACATTCAATCCATTTGTATTAATAAGACCAGCGACTTTAATGCCTTCTTTACCACTATTTTCAATATAAGTACTTGAGGTATTATTTACGCGACCTTCTGATGTAATAGTTATTCCATCACGACCTGAATTTGTTACTTTTAAAGAATTAGGAATACCTGATACTGAATTTTGAGTAATTTTACCATCTACAAGAATTCCTTTTTCTCCATTATTTGAAATATATGTATGATTTGAGTTTTCTGAATTTACATGACCTGTTGAGGTAATATGTATTCCTGATTGTAAATTATCATTTTGAATTGTTAAACCTGCATCAAGAATTCCATTTTCACTTGAACCATTATTTGTATTGATATTACCTGCAATATTTAATCCGCCGTCACCTTTATTTGTAATATATGATTCTTTTGCTATATTACCGTTTATGACACCGCTTTCGTTAATGTTTAATGAACCGTTACCAAGATTTGTTATATTATAATAACTGCCTTCAACATTAACTGTGCCGTCAATATCCATTGAAGCTATGCTGTCGTTAGTTATATTTAATTTAGGATTATGTTTTTCAAATACTGGAATTTCGTCATCTTCAGATACAACTTTGTTTGTTATTTCGGCATTTTTATCTATATGTAATCCGCCAACACCGGTATTTGAAATATTCATCTCACCATTTTCTGATATTACATTACCGTCAATATATAATTGATTTCCTGAATTAGTTATATTTAGATGATTTTTAGATACTGATTTATGAGAAATTTCAGCACCATTATGAATATTTAAATTTCCGTTTGAATTGATAATATCAGCATCACCAATACTTTTTATGGTACCGGAAATATTCATTCCTTCAACACCACTGTTATCGATTAAAAGTTGCCCTTCACTATCAATCAAGGCACTGTCATTAATATTTAGTCCTAAACCAGTATTTTTAAGTGAAAGTAATTTATCATTATTACTTATAGTACCATTTACTCTTAAATAACCTGCTTCATTTACAAACTCCGCATTACCATTGGTATTTGACACGTTACCGTTTATAGTCATACCGCCTTCACCGGTATTTGATACAAATACATTACCGCTTTTATTTATAATATTTGCATTCTCTTCTACCAAAATACCATCTTTACCAGTATTAAGAATTTCTGTGTTGCCTTTTGTATTTGATATATCAGCACCATAGTTGACTTGAATTCCATTACCAGTATTATCAAATTTCATAAGTCCGTCACTGTTGTTAACTTTTCCATTAACAACAATTGAACCTGCTTTATTTGTATATACTGAATTACCATTGGTATTTGTTATAGTACCGTTGATTATAGTTCCATCTTCCCCGGTATTTTTCATAGTTATATCACCGTTTGAGTTGTTTACCGGAGCTCCGTCAATTATAATACCGCCTGTTGCTGTATTATCCAATGTTAAGTTACCATCAACATTTTCAATAGAACCTTTGATATCAATACCTTTGGTTCCTTTATTTTTGAGTGTAATATCACCGTTTTTATTATTCAATTCTGCATTTTGAGCTAAATATATGCCATTTGCACTATCAGCTTGAATATTTCCATTTCGATTTACAACATTTCCATTTACTTCTATTGAACCGTTTGTGGTTGTCAAAATTACATTGCCGTTAGGATTTTTTATATCACCGTCTGCAATTATACCTTGAGAACCTTTACTTGTTACTTCAATATTACCTTTACCAAAATTTTTAAGAGTAGAACCTTGTGCCAGTTTTACACCAGCATCGCCTGAGTATGCGGTAATTTTTATATTGCCGTTATCACTTGCAAAGCTATTTCCAGGTTTCAAATTGTCTGTATTTACAAGGCTGTTAAATAAAATATCTGCCTGCCTATTAGTCGTAAATACTTCATTATTATTTCCTACACCTGCCATTATTGAATTGTTAATATTCACAGCTGCAGCTCTAATATCAACATCACCACGTGCAATTACTTTACCGTCAATAGTAACAGTACCCGTACCTTCTGAATATAAATCTGACAAATCAGTTCTTATACTTGGATCTTTTACGAAATCCTCATATTTTTTCTGATCTGGAGTCAAAACTGTTAATGAGCCGACATTTAATACACCTGATGCACCGACAACCATACCTTTTGGTGAAATAAACATTACATTTCCACCGTTAAATTGTCCATTTGCATTGACAGCGTTTACTATACCGTTAATATCTATTTGATTATCAACTAAGTTTACAAACTTTGAAATATCTTTTCCGTAATAATTGAAAATAAGGTTAGCAACATCACCTTCATCAAGTTTGAAGTTACCATATGTTTTGAATCCAATATCTTTGTTTCCAAAAAGACCTTCAGGTGTTATATCGTATCTATTGTGACCTCCACCCATATCTTCAGGTTTTACACCTGTGATCATACTCGCTGAAGCCTGTGATGTTATTGATTGCTGAGCGACAAGACACAATGTTAGCGCTGAAAGTACAAGTTTCATATTTCTAGCGTTTTTTTGAGTCATGGCTTAATTCCTTTCAATTTTTCCCTAATTCTAAATCTGATTAACCTTTAAATCCTGATGTGCTATTATAACCAGCTGATTTATATTTTTCTATCATATGTTACCATTTATTACAATAGCATGCGCATTTATTGGCTAAAATACATATTTATATAAATAAATAAAGATTTAAAAATAAAAAATATTGCTATTTTGTAAATTTTTATTAAGCATTATACTATACAGGTCTTTTCATCAAAGTTTTTGTAATTAGCCAATAGAAAGCATAAAATATACACATTAAAATAAGCATCTGAACTATAGCAGGAATATATGCAATATATTTAAAACCAAAATAAATTAATGATGTAGGCACAAAAGCAATACTCAAACGTAATAATGTTCTTACTGGACAATAAGCTGCGAGATTAGGAATTCTTATTATTGTACTTAAAAAGAAATAGACAAAATTAGCTCCCAATGTTGCAATACCTGCCCCTTCCAAGCCCATTTTGGGTATAAGTATTATATTAGCAGCAATTCCGACAATACCTGATATAAGCTTTAGAATAAAATCAATGTAAGTTTTATTTGCCAAATGATACTGCAAAGTTGTGTAATCAGAAAGTGCCATAAACAAACAGCCAAAAGCAAAATATGGAACTAATCTATAAGCATCAGAAAATTTTGTATTAGCAAAAAGATTTACAAAATCTGGAGCATATACAGAGACCAAAGTTATTACAGGCACAGATACGACAAGAAAATAGCCGGTAAATCTGGTAACAATGGGGCGCACATCAACTTTTTCTTCAAACATATTAAAAATTCTAGGCACCGCAGCAACAGTTATTATAGAGAAAATTGTCATGAACAAAGGCAGAGTAAGTCCATATGCAACCCCTACAAGTCCGACCTCTTTAAACCCGCTTATGCTATTCATAATAAATTTATTACTTTGATTTATAACCCAGGCACTCAAAGAGGTTGCTGCGATTGGAATTCCATATTGAAACATTGGCAACAAAACTTTTGCTTGCAAATTTGGTTTTCTGAAGTATTTCAAAATTCCGCTTTGATAGATTAAAAGAATATCTATTAAAGAAATAGAAATCCCCATACCTAAAAGCAATGATAATGCACCAAGGTGAAAAACTTTTACAATTAACACCGACAATGCCATTGTCAAAATTTGGTTAATTATTGTAGAAAATGTAAACGAAATTGATTTTAATTGGGCTCTCAAAAGTTGGAATAGAAGAGCTCTTATTGCTACAGGAATAATCAGCAATAAAATACAGAAGAAATATTTTGGCTGAATATTGAAAAAGTCATAAAAATTATGTCTGAATGCAAATGCAAAAACAAACATTGTACAAATGTTGAACACTAAAATAGCAACGAGCATGGATAAATATTTAGGCAATTCATCAGCGAGTTGGAAAGATCTAAAAAATCTCAAACCTGATAAACCTACCCAGTCAGAAAAAATTATGCATAAAAATGATAAAAATGCGATTGACAATGAATAAAGTCCATATTCTTCAGGAAGCAAAATATTTGTATACACAGGAACTATCAAAGCATTACCGAGCATTCCGCAAAGTTTTGATGGTGAATATTTTACAATATCTTTAAATATTGCATTTAATTGTTCATTATCTACCGCCTGATCTTCTGCAAACTTCATCCAAAAATTCCATATAAACTAAAACTAAATTTATATTACTATAAAATTTTCTTTTGCGCTAGATAAAAAAATAGCAAAAATTTTTATGTTTGAATTTTATATAAATATTATGAGAATTAATACTTTAGACACATCAAAATTTATGGTAACAAGAAAATACAAACATGCAAAGTTTGCCAGAAATGTTTCTTTACTGGTTTCCGGTTTAAATCTTAAAATCGGGATTGACAATGCAATTTCTCATATGTTACCTAATCTTATAGTATCCTATGGCTGTACCTGTTTTTGTGCAAAGGTCGCACGGGATAATCATATGGTAGTAAAAGCATTGAAACCAATATATCAAGATATTGTTAAACTTGCAAAGCAGATTTATAGACATAAATAAAACTTGTTTTAGTTTTTTTAATTAAACAATTTTACCGAACAAATCGTATTCATCAGCTTTTTCTATTAAAACAGTTTCAATATCACCCGGCACCACAGGATTTTCGCTGTTTGCATAAACAAGTCCGTCAATTTCAGGAGCATCGGCATACGAACGCATTATAATTACTCCATCATCAGTAAAACCTTCTACAATACAAGAAATTTCTTTACCGATTTTTGCCTGATTATTTTCATAAGAAATTTTCTGCTGTAACGCCATTAATTTTTTATATCGCTCATGTTTAATCTTTTTGTGCACCTGATTTTGCATAGAATAAGAAGTTGTATTTTTTTCTCTTGAATACTCAAATACTCCCATTCTATCAAATCTCATTTTTTCGACAAATTTGTATAAATGCTCAAACTGCTCATCAGTTTCTCCTGGATATCCCACTATAAAAGCTGTTCTTATAGCTACGTTTGGAATTTTATCACGTAACTTTTGGATTAATACTTCGTAATCAAAAGCAGGTCTGCGCATAGCTTTCAGAATTTCAGGATCAGAATGCTGCAGTGGCAAATCAATATATTTTACAACTTTATCTAATTTTGCAATTGCACTAATTAGATCATCATTCAGCTGAGATGGATATGCATACATAATCCTTATCCAACCGAGTCCGTCTATTTTGTTTAATTCCTCAAGAAGCTTAGCTAGTGACGGTTTGCCATATATATCTATACCATAACTTGTCGTATCTTGAGCAATCAGGTCTATTTCAGTAACACCTTTTTGTACAAGATTTTTTGCTTCTTCAATTATATTTTCGATAGATCTTGAGTGGTATGCGCCTCTTAGTTGAGGAATTATACAATACCCACAATGATAATTACAACCGTCAGCTATTTTTATATATGAGCTTGCTCCCATTGTAATTTGCTGGCGAGCTACATCTTCAGGATAGATATATTCGGGTTTTTCTGAAATTTTTTCTATATACTCTTCACTCTTTTTATCTGCAATTTTTTCAACAGTCTCAACTATTTCTCTAAAATCAGAGGTCCCAAGCATTGCACTTATTTCTGGAATTGCATTTTTTAACTCAGTTTTATGTTTTTGTGGCAGACATCCTGTTACTATAACTTTTTTACCACTATTAATCAGCTCAAGAATGGACTGTACAGATTCTTTTTCTGCATCATGAATAAAAGAGCAGGTATTTACAATAACAATTTCAGCATCATCCTCATTCAAAGTTATTTCATAACCTTTTTCAGACAAAAAACCAAGCATAAGCTCAGAATCCACCAAGTTTTTTGCACATCCATGATTTACCAATGCTATTTTCATCTTTTACCTCTTTTTCTGATTACAAACCAAGTCTAGCATGAATAATATTTTTTGTAATCAACATTGAGGTATCTACCAAGGGTAATCATTGCGCATCACCCAGCCGTCATTTATTATCTTTGCTGCACAATAATTACCTATACCATTTAAACTGCAGTTACTGTTTATTTGAGCCTGTGTTTTATCGTATCCGTATGGTCTTACTATGTTTTTATCGAAAAATACTTGAAATACAAAAACATCTTTGCCAAAAATATTTGGAGGCTTTATACCATTTAAGTCTACCTGAACTGATTGAGCAGATGAATATTTTGCAATACTTGGTAACTGATTTCCTTCTTCATCATATTGTGTTTCCCACCGCATCATATTTATAAAATATGCAGTCCCGTCCATTGTCGTAAAATATATCCTTCCTCCACTATAAACTGTTCCTACACCACCACTTAAACTACCATTAAGACCTAGAAATGGAGTATCGACACCATAAGGATATGTACCTTCTTTAGAAACAGTAGGACTATTAAAATAAGGTAACCAATACTGCTCAAAAAACTTCTTTACAGTACTAGCATCCACAGCATCTGATGAAAAAGCAACTGCACCATTATCTTCTTGAGAACGTAATACTACTTGGCTCAGTACAGTATATGCTTTTTTTAATTGGGATATTGTCGCCTGTTTTTTATATTTCCCGACTACTGTCGGCATTGTCATTGCTATTACTACACCTAATATCCCTAGGGTTATTAAGACCTCTGCTAATGTAAATCCTATTTTTTTACCAACTAGGAGCTTATTTTCGGGTGCCCCCCCCCCCCATAACTTCAATCATAGTCTGCATTTCCAGCTCCTTCTCTGTTTTTTGATTACTTTTTTATTATACCATATGCTCTTACTTTTATCAATTACATACGATATTTCATTGCATGCTTAATTAATTTATTAGAAAAATCCTGCGGTAATTTTGCCATTATATTTGAAATAAAAGCATCTTTACCTATCAAATAAGATGTTTTCGGATTTTTCATTTTGTCAATTTTTTTTATGATATCTGCAACTTTTTTTACATCTAAACCTTTTGTACCGTTTTTTAAAGCGTTTTGTTCTAAAAATTTCATTTCTTTTTCAAACTGATTATTCTTCTTCAAACGGTCTGAATTTTCTTTAACAGATTTTTCCCACAATGGGGTAGCTATCGCACCGGGTTTTACAGAAATAACTTTAATATCTTTTTTAGTCTCTAAAATTAATGAATTGAATAATATATCTAAAGCTCTTTTTGATGCACAATATGGAGATATGAAAGGGAATATCCCAAAACTGGACATTGAACTTATATTTATTATTTTTCCGCCTTCTAAAATCGACAACAGCCCTTGTGTAAATTCTAAATGCGAAAAAGTGTTTATTTGAAATTGATATTTTAAATCTTTAATATCAAGATTCTCGACAGGACCTGCAAGTACACACCCTGCGACATTTATCAAGGTATCTATTTGATTTGTTTTGGATTTTATAAAATCTACAGCCTCAAGAATAGTCTCAGACTTTGACATATCTATATAAAAAGGGATTACATTCTCTGAAATATCCAAAAGCTCTTTTTCTTTATCAGGATTTCTATATCCTGCAAAAACTATTCCTGACTTTGAGAACTCTTTGACAAGAGCGTTGCCAATCCCTGAAGTTGCACCTGTAATTACGTATTTTTTTATTTTTTCCATTACAAGCCCATATATGAACCGAATAGCGGTAAGTACAATGCTAATGCCAAAATAAGTACTATAGTACCTATTACCAATAACATTATCGGCTCAATCATTTTAGTCATTGTATCAATGATTGTATCAAGCTTTTTGTCAATAAACTTTGTAGCTTGTCCCATCATATCACCTAAACGACCAGATTGCTCACCTGTTGATATCATAAATAAAATCATCTTAGGCATAACACCTGTCGCTCTTAGTGCTGTAGACAAATGCTGACCTTGTTGCACCTTATTGGTTGCAATTGCTATTTGTTCTCTTAGAGTATAGTTAGTTAATGTCAAAATAGACAAATACAAACATTCAATAATCGGAACACCTGCATCGTATGCAACTTGCAAAACAGCTATAAAGTTAGCAAAATTAGAATATTGTATTAAATCTGTTAAAACAGGTACTTTTAATACGTTTTCATCAATTTTTCTTCTGCTCGGTTCCCATTTAAATATAAAAGATAGACCTCCGAAAATGGCTATAAATATTAACGGTACAAAATACCAGTAAGTCTTTAAGAAAATACCTGCACTCATCAAAGTTGCAGTAATCCAAGGCAATTCCTGTCCCATGTTATCAAACATATCCTTAAATACAGGGAATACGAACATCAACATGACAAGTACAATAAATACAGCAAGTAAAATTACAAACATCGGATACATCAATGTACCAATAACCTTACCTCTTATGTTTGCCTCTTTATTCAACAATTCTAAAAGACGTTCCAAAGTCTTTTCCAATTCACCGGAATCTTCACCAGCTTTTACAAGACCGATGTATACCTGTCCGAAAATTTCGGGATACTTAGCTACAGTATCAGCAAAAGTTGCACCACCCATAATCTGACGGCGTAACTCTTTTGATACAAGTCTTTGCTTTAATTTTGCAGCATCATTTTCAATAAACATTAAAGATTCAATAATCGGTATACCGGCTTGAGCAAGAATTTGCAAGGTAGATGTAAATTCAATCTTGTCCTGCAATCCAAGACTTTTCATCGTACCGGGTCTATTATCCTGCTTTATATCTTCTTTCTTTAAATTTTCTTCAGTAACTTTCGTTGGCAAAAATCCGAGTTTACGTACATTATCTCTGGCTTCTCTCAGACTTCCTGCTTCTACTTTCCCAGTTACTATATCTTTATTATTTTTAAGTGCTACATAATTATAAATTGCCATTTTTATACCTATTCATTTACAACACCCAGAACTCTGACGAATTCATCAATTGTTGTCAAACCTGCTAAAATATGTGCCATACAGGATTGATTAAGTGTTTTCATACCGTTTTTAACAGCTGCATCTTCGATTTCCAAATCATGTGCACCCATAGCTATAAGACGTTTAATTTCTTTATTTATCTGCATTATTTCGTATACACCTAAACGTCCTTTATATCCAGTAAATTCACATTTATTGCAGCCCTTTGCACGATATATCGGAGTTTTCATTAACTTTTGAATATCTTCTTCGTTAACTAAAATCTGACTTGCTTCTTCATAAGTCGGGTAATATTCCTCTTTACAATCATCACATAATTTTCTTACCAAACGTTGTGCAATTACACCTGATAATGTGGATGAAACAAGATAATCCTTTGCACCCATTTCAATCAAACGAGTAACAGTCGCAGCAGCAGAGTTTGTGTGCACTGTGCTTAATACCAAGTGACCTGTAAGTGCAGCTGATATCGCTATTTCTAATGTTTCATAGTCACGAATTTCACCGACTAGAATAATATCAGGGTCTTGTCTTAATATCGCACGCATACAAGATGCAAATGTAATACCGGCTTTAGCATTTATTTGTGATTGGTTAATACCTTCCAATTTAATTTCTATAGGATCTTCAATAGTTGTAATATTTACATCTTCATCATTCAAACTTTTTAATACAGAATACAAAGTCGTTGTTTTACCGGAACCTGTAGGTCCTGATGTCAAAATGATTCCGTTTGGACAACTTACCATATTCTTAATTTTAGCAATATCTTCGTCAGAGCCACCTATAAGTTTTATATTTTTATCAGCGGCATTTAAACTTACGGCTGGAGCAAGTACACGAATACAGACCTTTTCTTTTCCTGATACAGGTAATGTATTTATACGAAAGTCATAAGATCCGTCCTTGTATTTTATAGAAAATGTACCGTCTTGAGGTCTACGGTGTTCTGCAATATTCATTCTTGACAAAACTTTAAACCTGGCAATAACCGAACTTTCTGCCTTAGGTGGAATATCCAGCACTTTTTGCAACATACCATATTTTCTATATCGAACTATATAACCATTCAATCTTGGTTCTATGTGAATATCTGAAACTTTACTATCAATTGCACTTGTAATTATCTGGTTTACAAACTTTGCAATAGAACCCGTAGAATCTTGCAACTCATTGTCAACCTGCTCCCATAAAGTTTCTTCTTTCTCTATTTCAGCAGATTCTTCTTCAATTTTTTTGATGATTCTTTCTGTTTCTTTTTTCTGTTCACTAAAGAATGTATCAAGAGAATTTTGATACTCATAATGAGTCATCAATAATTGTTTCGGGTTTTGTCCAGTCAAATAAATAATTTCCTTCAAAACATCCGGTTTTAAAGGAGTGACAACCCCAAGTAATATTGTCTTGCCATCAGAAGATATCGGGACAACTTTATTTGTCTTAATAAAGTCTTCCGGCAACATATTAATAAATTTATCTTGCTTTGCCAACTGCTCATTGCTTACCAAATCAAATCCGGTTTGATCATGCAAAATTTCTTTCAATTGAGGCAGAGTAATAAACCCTAATTTAAAAAGAGTTGAACCTATAGGCATTTTTAAGCGCTTGCTCTCTGCAAGTGCTTGAAGTAATTGCAGATCAGAAATATAACCTTTTTTAATAAGCAATTCGCCTAGTTTAGCTTGCCCTTCTGTAGTATCAAGAGAAGCAGTTTCTTCATTCATCATGAGTGGTTTCAAACTACTAATCAATTGACTCAAGTCATTATCCGCAATTTGAATGAATTTAATTTGAAACGGAAAAATTTCTTTTAATCTCAAATTAATTAGATCTTTATCAGATTTAGAATTAATAGCAACAAACAAAAATTTATCCTTAACACTTATAGGAACAAAACTATATTGTTCCATAAGTGAGCTGTTAACTTTATTAAGGATTTGTTTATTTACACTATTTTTTAATCTGTTTAAAACTTCATTCATTATTTTCAGTTCTTTACAAAGTTTCTTGTTCGCTTATAGCATCTTCATTATCAGTAATAATTTTAGGTGTTATCATGATAATCATTTCTTCTTTAGTTTTTTCAGTACTTGTACTTCTGAAGATAGCTCCGATGTAAGGCAAATCACCTAATACAGGGATTTTTTGAACCTGTTTAGTCTCAGAATCTCTTAGCATACCACCAATTATCAAGGTTTCACCATCTTTAATTCTTACATTTTTTAACTCTAAATTACGTCTTTGAAGTAATGTAGCAACCAAATCCGGATTTTCTGGATCTTCACCTACAGCAAATATCTGTTCAGATATAGTTGCATATTCTGGTGTAATATTGAGAGTTACATATCCGTCAGGACTTATGAAAGGAGTAATTGAAACTTTTATACCATTATCGTCACCGATTTCATAGTCTTTTTGTGATGTAGCTTGTTGAACACCTTGTACAACCTGAGAAGTTACAGTTTTTACGTAATCTGAAGTCAAGTCAATTACAGACTCTTGGCTGTTTGTAATCAAAATACGCGGATTAGCAACAACACGACCTTTGTTATTTTCGATTAGATAGTTTATCGTCCAAGATAATGCCCATGGCGCAGGACTATTTTGATATCTGTCTGAGGGTCTGCCTGGACCATTATCCCATTTACCGTTGTCAACAATATATATAGGCTGGTTTGTTTTTATACCAGAAGCACCATCGAAAGAAACCTTGAAGTTATCACTTATAAAGCTCCAAGTATTGTTAAATTGTTTACTTCCTGATTCGTTTAATTCTATAATTGCAACTTCAAGATAAGCTTGAGGTTCTTTTCTATCATTAGCTTTTATAAAATCTTCAATCATATGCAATTGGTTAGGATTTGCCCCCATAACACTTATCGTACCCAAACCTGCTGAATATGATACTTCCAAAGAAAGTAACGGCATTGAAGAAAATGATACAATACCTGCACCTGAAGAATTTTTAGTTTCCATATTTGAAGTATATCCGCAAGCTACCTCGCTTCCACCTATTGAAAGATCACTGCTGCTTGAAGCTGCTCCTGTAAGTTGTCCTATATCACCTTTTTTGGCAGCATCAATGTCAATTATAGTAGGTAGCAACTGAGTACAAATCATTTCTGCCATTACATCAGGAGTTACATGATTTACTTTATATGTCTTAAACATTGGTTTTACATCAAATTGCTCAATAATTTTGCGTGCAATAGCAGCATCATTATCTGTACCAAAGATTAAAACTTCATTCTTACGAGGGTTTGTCGTAGCTACAAAAGTATTTGATATGCCAGGCTTTCTTAATCCAAAAATATTTTCATTTAAGAATTTTGCCATAGGCATAGCATCAACATATTTTACAGGAATAGGAATTAATTCTTTCATGTTCAATGTTGAATTAGCAGGATCTGAGTATACAATCAACGTATTATTATCAATCAAATAATAAAGCTGATTCATTTCCATAATAAGCTCAAAAGCATCATTTATAGGCACATCCACTAAATCCATAGTCACAGTACCAGAAACATTAGGATCAAAAATAATATTCAAACCAGCCTTATCTGCAAACATACGTAATACTTGAGTTACATCAGAATCGCGTAGACTTAATGTGACTGGTATAACTTTATTTGTCAAAGATTTTTCACCGCGAAGTTTTATATTTTCAGTAGGCTTGTACTGATCTTCCAGCATTTTTCTTTCTTGGGTTGATACACCAGAAAATACATCTGGAGCTGCTGAATCCGAGCTGAACCCTCTCAAGCCTCCAAGATCTTCTGCCAACAACATTCCATTGACATTGTTTCCGCCGTTAATATAATCGGTAACTTCGGAAGCCAACACAAGTGCTGAAGAATTCGGCAATGCAAACGCTAGTAACATTGCTCCTGCTAAAAATTTCTTTGTAACTGTATTTCTCATATCTGCTCCTGCTTATTTAACTTATTTTTTTGCACCGCCAAATTTTTTACTCAAATTCGGCACTGTATTGTAATTTATACCATCTGTTACTAGTAGTTGACCAACTCCTGCTTTATATATATTTGAACCTAGTTGGACAGTTACAACAGAAGGACTTATTGCCAAAACCTTATATCCGTTTACAACATCCCCGGATCTTACCAAAAAATCAGATCCTTCAATATTCAAAATAGCTGAAGGGCTGGTTTGATCATACATGATACCAGAGACAGTTGTTGTTAATACTTTTTGTGCATCCTCATTCGCTTGGGCTGAATTTGGAGGCTCTATTAAATCATATTTTAACTTAGCCTTTTGCAATTCCAAAAGTTTCTGAGCACTGGCTTCATCTTTATTAACCGCTTCATTTGCCGGTAAAAACGGGTCTGCACGACCAGATTCCTCTACTACTAAAGGAACCATTTTTTCAGTTTTATTTGCAATTATGTCTATTTCATCTTCATTTGAATCTTTTAATATTTTTTTATCCTTTTTATTTTTATTATTTGTAGCACCTATATCATTTGCATTTCCAGGTTCTACCATAATATCATCAGAATTCACATCTGGCGCAATATTACCTATTTCATTACTTACCTTTGATGGCTTATCAGCTGAAGGAGTATCCATTTGTGGTGCATTAGGCTCAAGATTAGAATTACTTCCCGTACAACCTGCGGCTGAAAATATCAAAACCAACAAAAACAAGCACATAAATAACATGCTATATTGTCTATTATTGGGCTTTTTAACCCAACTTACCACTTTATTAAAATTATTCATAAACTTTTCAATCACTTGCCACCTATTTACTTATCCATTTTTAGTACAAATAAATTATAGTAAAATTAATAAATTATAGTATCAATTATTTAGTGTATTTAATTCTAAAAACTCTTCTAATTTAAACGCACTATATCAGATTATAAAAATTCTACCATATTTTAAATTTATTTGCAAAATAAGTTAAAAGTGTTAAGCATTCGTAAAATTTTATTGGAAATTATTAGTTATAGTATGGATATATTCTAAAATTTTATCAAAATATTTTAAATTAACATTTCCATCAAGGACAAAGTCTGCCGAATTTCTACAAGGCTGTACATATTTAATTCCAGCATCAAGAATATAATCCCATTGTTTTTTTGCATTTTCTGTATTTTGATTTCTTTCTTCAATTGCTCTTCTCATAAAACGTTCACGACGTATATCTTCAGTAGTTTCAATATAAATTTTTAAATCAAATACATCTTGAACTTCTTTGTACATGGTTGCAATTCCTTCTACAACTATCAACTTATCAGAAGTTACATCAATAGATTTTGGAATTGATATACCAGTACCATTAGGAACATATCTTGGAGCTTTTATATCATTTCCTTCAGATAATTTTATTAAATCTTCCCTTAACAAATCCAATTGAAAATTTGCAGGGGAATCAATATCATAACCATTATCACGTAAATTATCAAAATTACCATACTTGCTAATTAATTCTGATATATCGTTAAAATAATTATCAGTACTCAAAACAGACACAGGCATTGATAATTGTTCTATTAAGTTTTTCAACTCTCTGCATATTGTAGATTTACCTGATGCTGACTCTCCTGTAATCCCTATCAATATGCGTTTGTGAGGATTAGTTATAAGTCTTTTTGAAAAACGCTGAATAAAAAAAGGATTTATCTCTTTAAAAATCGGAGCTTCACAACGCTTATCATAAGCTATTATCTGCTTGAATTTTGTCTGCAAGTAAAACGCTAAAAGTTCACGTCCTGTTCTTGAGTTAAAGTCAGGTTTTAAAATTTTATCATTTGAATTTAATTCTTTATCAATGAGTAACTGCATATATAATTCCAAAGAAGTTTATATGGAATATATAATACCTAAGAATTTTTTTTTTTGCTAGTAGTAAAAAAAAATTAATTTACATAAATTCTAACTATCTATATATTATATATATAGATATATATGCTTATTTAATAAAACATAACAAAAGTTTGACATAAAATTTTTGTTATTTTAACCTTAAATACAAGAGGAAATGGAGTGAACATCTCCAGCTGTAGCCGCAGCCGTAAAAGCCGGAACACTCAGAGAAATAACTTTCTTCACGTGCTGTTTGGAGGAGTTCAAAATTTTTCTAAGTGTCCTCTCGTATTTTGGATATACAAAATCCAACAAGCGACAAGAGGATTTTTTAATGCAATTAGCAACAATAAGCACAAACAATGCAAGAATAGGCACATGCCCGCATGGATTGCCAATAGGAGCCTGCCCCATCTGCAACGGAATGGGAGGGGGAAGCGGAATGAAAAAAGCTGACTTTTCCGCAAAACCAGGTGAAATGAGTTGGAATGAATGTGCAGCAATCGGAGCTTTTTTAAAAGCGCAAGCAAATGCAAAAGCTCAAAGACAACAAGATATTCAAAATTTCGCACTTCAGATGCAAAATTTTCAAAATACAATGAGTAATGCCCGATTAAAAGTTGCAGAATTGGCACAGTTTTTCAACAATAACACTCCCTCAATTATTGCAAAGCCTGCTAATTTTATAATTAATACAATAATAGGCGGTACGATTAATCTTATTAAAAATATTCCTCAAACAATCACTAATACCCTACAAAACATTCAACAAAAACTCGCCGATATATCAGATAAACTGACCGCAATGATGGGTGAATTAAAAGCTTCAATTGAAAAGAAAATTTCTGAGACTTTTAATGAATTGAAGAAAAAGGTAAAATCACTGTTTGGAATATTCAAACCACTTGATGCAGACAACGATGAAAAACAAATTGATGAGACTAAAAAAACTTTCGAATTAAGAACTTTCATTCACGATTTATATAAAAAACTTACTGAAAATGAAAAGGATTTAGAAAATAATGAACATCAACAATAACACATTTCATGATAATGAAACTTTACGCCAACAAAAAAACCTGACACGTGCACAAAAAAGAACAAATTCAGATACAAAAGAAGGTGTACTCGTAAATCAATTCATAAAAGAAACTGATACAAGTAATAACCTGACACTTAACGAGACAATGGATACCCTTGTAATATCAAAAAATACCCAAATGCCGAATAAACTATACGAAAAAGATATACAAGGAGAAAAAAAACTTCTTCCTATAAGCGGGATAGCACTTGGTGTAATGGGCATCATTGCAGGTATTACAGCATTTATACACCACAGCGCCAAAATTAATCTTAATATCGATTCCTTAAAACGAGTTCCCTCAACTCTAAGAAACGTAGCAATTAACGATGAACCCGTACAAGCACTATATCGAATTGTAGAATGCCCGAATTGGAAGACTATAACTGCAGGAACCGGAGTTTTTGCACTTACAGCAATGGCTTTTATGGGCAAGACTTTCTTTGACGGATTTCGTGATGTCTGGGTTAAAAAACGTGAAGCCGACATCCAAAAAAATCTACAGGAAAAACTTATTGATATTGAAACAAAATCCTTTGCAGGCAAAATTCAAATAACAAGAAGTATGCTTTCCCAAAAAGCAATAGAGTTAGGTAAATACTTAAAATACGAACCTCAAAAACGAAAAACACCTGATGAGACATTTAAAGCAATTATGTTTAAAGGAGCAGAAGAACAAGCCTCAATAACGTATTCAAAGCAAAATAATATTAACTATATATTAATGGGACTTGCAACATTCGCAGGAATAGTCGGACTCGGATTTATTTCACTAAAAAACCTTACTAAAAGCAAAGGAAATATTAATGACTTTATAAAACAAACAGGAAAAGAGATAAAAAACGTAGTATTAAATTCAACAAAAGAAAATGAAAAACAGACAATAGCTGATTTAAAAAATCTGTTTAAGTCAATAGAACCTTCTGAATTGCAAATAAGAGAATATCTTAAAGATCTTAAATTAGAAAACAAAGAGGATTTTATTCAATCTGTTTTGAAAGATCTCAAACGCTCTACAGTAGATGCAAACCCGAGCTGCGGAGGCGGTTCTACTCCAAAAGTAACCTTCTATTCACATGTAGATGATTTCAGAGCCTTCTTTTATAACTATCTGCTTGATACGGATAACAAGCAGTTTAAAGCTCTGTTTTTCGGTACTACCGGACTTGCAGCTGTCGGATACGGAGGAAAACTTGTCGGAGAAGCAATAAAAGATGTTCAAGTTAAAAAACTTAATGCTGATACTGAAGTAAATTTACAGCAAAGACTTGTATCTACTGAATTAAGAAACTTTAAATCGAAAAAAGATGCAGCAATACAACCTCTTATGGATGAATTTTACAGACAGGCAAAATCAGGCAAACCAAAAGAAGAATTAAAAACAATGGCAGAAAACATTCTTCTTGAAATCAAAAATGGTCCGCCATTTGTATATTCATAGTATAAATTTAAACTAAAAAGGATATTAAAATGATTCAACCGATACAACCCTATATATATAATAATGTGTCCCCGCAAACTTACGTTTATTCTAAACGATCTCAAATACAACAGACACAATCTATTCAAATGCCTACAGGAAGCAGAAATCACATTCTTGTAGACCCGATAAAAGTTGATAATTTTGTAAAACAAAAAGAAAATGCTCTTCCTTATATATATAATATACTATCTACCTCAAATGATGAAGCTGAAATTACAGAAACCTTATACATAACAGACCGTCTTATAGATGCAGGCACAAAAGGAATAGACAAAATGTATCCTGTATTATCGCGTTTTAACTGGACAAATTCCCCTAATATCCAAACTTTTTTAGCAGGAATTTACCGAAAAATACAAGTTCCTGATGCCTTTGGACCTCTAATATCTATGTTAATCAGAAATTCCATAAATCCTCCACAAGCAAACTTTGATCCAAATGAAGAAGTCGGAGGGGCAATACTAGCATACATTTCGAACAAATTTAAACAATAAGTTAATTTTTAAATTGTTACATTTTCTTAATATTTAAAAATCAAAAATTAAAGTTTAAAACTCATGATGTCGTAAACATGCGTATAGGTACACAAGAAAAAATGAAAGGGAAACAGACAGTCATGGGAATGGCAGCGTCACAAGCTAGATTTTTAGGTTTGACAGCCCGCAAGACTAATGTTGAGTTTGAAGGTCAACAGATTAACCAACAACGCACATCATTGTCTAATCAGTCTGCAAACTATTATAATGACCTGCTGGGTATGTCTGTACCTACTCCCCCGTCTGTTGATAGTTATACAAAAACTGTTTATACATTTGAAGATGGTGCTTTGACAAATGAAATTACATCTTTAATAGCGCAAAATAACGGAACTTATACTCTCAGCTATCTTTCAAAGTGGCAAGATGATTACGTACCGGTCGCAGCATCTACAAGTGTTATTAATGTACAAAATGGCAACTATTATGTTGGGACTACTGCTCTTAGAATCTTAGGCTCTATCGATGCAGAACTTAAAGTAAATGATGAGATCATTTTAGGCGGAGAAACATATCCTGTATTGCAAGATGGAAGCGGGTACTATATAGAAAAGACTGAATCAGTTAAAGCAATGGTGCCTTGTACTGATGAAGATATTGCTAATTTTGAGTATTATTTATTCAATGAAGACTTTACATCAGCAGAAACTGTTTACAAAAATGAGGAAACAGGCGGATTTTATAAATTAGATGAAGACGGTACTCAAATCGATTTACCAGGTATAACCGAAGAAGATTTAATTATATCTTTATGGGATGAAACAGAAACAGATCCTGAAAATGCAGTTACTTTGGTTCAGAAAAATGAAGACGGAACATACAGCAAAGAAGGCTATGAGGATGTAACAAGTAAACAATATTTAACTGATGAACAAATAGATAGTATTACTAATTATGCAGGAGCATTTGATGACCCTACATTCTCTACAATGACAAGAGATCAAATTGATGCAATGTTAAGAGAAGAAGCAGCATGGGCTCAGCAATTAGAAGATAAATACGGTACACCTGCTGAAATGTGGTATGTAAGATACGTAAGTGATTCTACAACTGGTTCACAAAAACCATATTTTTATAAGAAAACTGATATCGACAATAATGCAAATCAAGTCGATGAAAACGGAAATATTTTAAACAATATTAATTGCTATACAATCGGAAGTGATACAAAAGTTGAAGAAATAAAGGCAATTGAAGGTTGCCGCGTTGAAAGAGATTCTTCAGGAAGATTTATTTCAATCCATATCCCGAACAATGATGGTACTGGAACTTATACTGAATATGCACTTACAACTACCACTGTAACAGACCAAGATGCATACAATGATGCAATGAATGAATATGAACATGAAAAATACCTATATGATCAAGCAATTCAAGATATAAATGCAAAAATAGAAATTATTCAGGCCCAAGATAAGAATCTTGAATTGAGATTGAAACAACTTGATACTGAACAAAGCGCAATACAAACAGAAATGGATGCCGTACAAAAAGTTATTGAAAAAAATACTGAATCTACATTCAAAACTTTCGGATAAATTTAAATAAAAAGAAACAATAAAATGTTTCAAAATAATCAAAAAATCAAGCCTTGAAAATATATAATTTAAGGATTGAGAAGTTTACAAACCATAATAATAAATGAACAACAAAATAAAAAATTTATAAACATTTCCTTTCCCTTTTTCCTATTAATTTTCAACGACCATCAGGTCGTTTTTTTTTATGTAAGTATAGCTAATTAAACATAAAATCAAAAATACTAAAATAAATTCTATAATTAGAATTTATGATATAATAAGCCTATGAGCTTTATAGAACAATACAATCAAATATCAAATCTCGTATCGGATGATTTGAAAAGACTTGAACAAGAGCTAGTTTCTGAAATAGATTTTTCACCATATATAAATACCCTCCTAAAAGATTTTCTAACAAAAAACACAAAAAGAATAAGACCTCTTTTGGCTTTTCTTTATTTAAGAGCTTCAGAAAAAGAGATTACTCAAATTCAATACTCTTACCAAACAATAATCGAAATAATACACAACGCTTCACTCATTCATGATGATGTGATAGATGAAAGTACAGTCAGAAGAGGAGAAAAAACTCTTAATGCAAATTTTAACAACAAAACAGCTATCTTAACAGGAGATTATCTTTTATCTATTGCTCTGAAGAAATTAAACCAACTAAACAATCCTAAAATTATGACATTATGCTCAAACACACTTGAAAATATGTGCAAAGGTGAAATTAATCAATACTTTAACAGATATAAACTAACTACAATTGAAGAATATATAAAAAAGACAGAACAAAAAACCGCAAATCTATTTCAAACAGCACTGGAAGGAGCTGCTGTCCTTTCTGGGGAAAGTAACAACACAAATATTCAAGAATTTGCCCGCTGCTTCGGTATAGCATTTCAAATACGTGACGATTTAATCAACATATCAGATACAGCCAATCTTAAACCAATTCAAAATGACATTGATAACGGAATCTATAATGCCCCTGTAATCTTTTCAGGAAATACCAATAATCTAAAAGAGGGGATTGAAAAAACAAAATCTTTGTTAAATAATTATATAGCACAAGCTAAAAATGCTTTAGTTGATTTAAGGGATAATAAATATAAACGAGCGATTTGGGAGCTTTTGGAAATACTAAATGAAATATAATATAAAAGAAAATATAATAACCACATACAGAAAAATAAAATCTAAATATGAAACTCTTAACCCTATTACAAGAGAAACTATTGAAACAATTGTATTTGTGGTGGTTATGGTAATCATTATAAGATTTTTCATAGGAGAAATTCGCTGGATACCTTCAGCATCAATGCACCCTACACTTCTTGAAGGTGACCGAATAGTAGTAGAAAGATTTTCAAGATTTTACAGAACACCCAAAAGAGGGGATATTATGGTATTTTATCCGCCGTTTGAACGTTTGAAAAATACTCCTTGGAAAGTTTTTTCAAGACTTACAGGTTTTTTCTGTAAAGATATCGCATACATAAAACGGGTAATAGGACTTCCTGGAGAAAAAGTTAAAATAACCCCCGATGAAAACGGTAAATATACTGTATACATCAACGGCAAAGCACTTGATGAACCTTATATTGAAAGCCCATATGAATACCCCCTATGCTCTGAAAGTGTAACATGTGAATTTGATATCCCAGAAAACTACTATCTTATGCTCGGAGACAACAGAGGTCACTCCGAAGATGGCAGATATTGGGGGCTATTGAAAAAAGACCGATTTATAGGACGCGCTGTTGTTATTTTTTGGCCTTTAAGCCGCATAGAAAAATTACGGTAATAAATGATAAATTTTCATATAATCAGCAATTAGTTGAGAGCTTGTCGCATTTGCAACATTAGCTTTTACAGTTTGTTCACTATCAGTCTCGGCAATTTCTTTAACCTGTTTGTTTTCTTTTCTATTTTCTGTCGCAGTTTGCTCAATCTGTGCCTCTCTTATATAATCATCCACAGCTTGCCGAACTTCTTCTATTTTAGCCTTGTCTCCTGCATAAGACCCCGTAGATTCAACCCCAAGCTCTTCTAATTGCTGCATAACTTGATACCACTGATAATAATCAGGGACTGTAGTTCCTTGTGAAGCTGCCGCAGCTCTAACTTCTTCTAAATCCTCTATACTATTTATTTTATCAGCCATATTTTACTCTCCTTTGCAAAAACACTTCGTTCTTACATATATAAAGTAAAATATTCCCCTCTAATTTCAACAGAAAACGTTTTCTTATAAAAACTTAACAATCTTACAAACTGAATTTCAGTAAATCAGATACCGTCATACCTAATGCAGATGCAATTTGATACAAATTAGTATATCTTATATCCGCATTACCTCTTTCAATTTCACTAATTGTTCTCCTTGAGACAAAGGGACATTTCTTCCAAATCCTCCTGACTTAGCCTTTTTTTTAACCTCTCATAACGTATCTTTTGACCAAGTTGTAATAATCTATCATCTTTCATAGTTTTATACAATGATGGATCCTATATTGTCTATTTTAATTATGGAAGCGCTCTTAAATCCCAGAAAAATACAACCAGTGACTGGTTTTACTATCCAGTAAATCCTGAAAAATGTATTGATAAATATGGTCTAAATGGAGGCTATGGAATCTGTTGTTTTGCTTTTGGATTTCACCCCATAGAAGGTGACACCCGTTGGGAAAAGCATTATGGCAAAGGTATTGAACCATATAAATATCGTTGGAATGGAACTGATGAACAATTAATAGAAGGATCAATTTATTCCTGCAAAACAGGTAATCAATTCTACTGCACAACGATAATACAAAGGAATAACTGGACTATCCCCAAAAATTATCCTCAAAAAATCTCATACTGAAATGATTTATTAATTAAAAATACACACATTAAAAATATTAAGAAAAATTTACAATACCTGTCAAAAGTTGCGATATAATTGTTTTTCAAACAAGCAATCCTGCATTGATTGTGTGGTATTATTAAAAAAACATCAATTCAAAACAAGTATTTGTACTTATCTGAAATGCTTTAAATATACTTGCAAACAAATATTTTCCAAGTAATATAAACATGTACCCTTAAAAAGGGTAATCTGTGCACATGTAAAAATTTAGCCGAAAAAGAGGAACTATGTCAAAAGACGTAATTGAAATAGAAGGTACAATAATAGAATCAATGCCTAATGCAATGTTTCGTGTAAAATTGGAAAATGACCACGAAATTCTTGCACATATCTCAGGTAAAATCAGAAAAAATTTCATAAGAATATTACCTGGAGACAAAGTAAAGGTCGAAATGACTCCTTACGATCTAACAAGAGGCAGAATTACCTTCAGACTTAAATAGAAAATCTCACGTACAAATTATAATAAAGGAAAACAAAATGAAAGTAAGATCATCAGTAAAAAAGATTTGCGATAAATGCAAATGTATTAAAAGAAAAGGAAGAATCGCTGTAATTTGCGAAAATCCTAAACACAAACAAAGACAAGGCTAAGTTTTGTATAAATTTGGGTAAGTTATAACAAACAAACTCAATTTGGTACAAAACAAATTCGAAAGAACCTTAAAGCCGAACCTGCGGGCGACAGCAGGTGGTGAGGAAGTATTTAAGCCTCATACACAAAAAAATCTAACAACAAGAAAAGGAGAAAATAAGAAAATGGCAAGACTAGCAGGGGTAGATTTACCTCGTAACAAAAGAATGGAAATAGCTCTAACCTATATTTACGGTATAGGACCTACAAGAAGTAAAAAAATTCTTGCAGCAACAGGTATTTCACCTGATTTGAGAACAGACGATTTAACAGAAGAAGATATCAAAAACTTACGTAACGAATTGTCAAATTATCATATAGAAGGTGACTTGAGACGTGAAGTTACAATGCATATTAAACGTCTTCAAGAAATCGGATCTTACAGAGGACTAAGACACAAAAGAAAACTTCCTGTAAGAGGACAAAGAACAAAAACAAATGCAAGAACACGCCGCGGAAAGAAAAATGGCGCAGTAGCTAAGAAAAAATAATTTTTAACTCAAATTAAAATGAAAAAGTAAAAAAGAAAAAGGATAAAGAAATGGCAAGACCACAAAAAACAAAGAAAAAAGAAAAGAAAAATGTATTGCAAGGTGTTGTACACATACAATCAACCTTCAACAATACAATAGTAACTTCTACAGATACACAAGGTAATGCTATTGCTTGGGCAACAGCAGGAGCAACAGGCTTCAAAGGAGCAAGAAAAGGTACACCTTTTGCAGCTCAATCAGCAGCAGAATTAGTTGCTAAAAAATCAATTGACCAAGGTATGAAAAAAGTAGAAGTACACATCAAAGGACCAGGCTCTGGTCGTGAAACAGCAATCAGAGCAATCCAAGCTGCAGGACTTGAAATTACGTTAATTAAAGACGTAACACCAATTCCTCACAACGGATGCCGTCCACCTAAAAAACGTAGAGTTTAATCTGCGAAATAATAAGTAAAAAGGCGGGGGCTTGCGTAGACAGCCAAAACGTAAACCATAGATGCCCCGTCACAAGAAAAAAGGAGAAAAATCAAAATGGCTAGATATACAGGACCAAAAAACAAATTATTTAGAAATAAGAAAGTAAAAGATCTTTCAAACAGAAAATTAACTTCATCAATGAGACAAACAGCTTCAGGTCAACATGGTGCTGTAAGAAAGAAATTATCTGAATATGCAATTCATCTTGCAGAAAAGCAAAAAATTAGATTCACATATTTAGTAAGTGAAAAACAATTTGCAAAATACTACAATGAAGCTGCAAGAAGAAAAGGTGTAACAGGTACTATCCTATTACAACTATTGGAATCAAGATTAGATAATATTTTATACAGAGCAGGTTTAGGAATTACACGTAAACAAACAAGACAAATTGTAAACCATGGTCATGTTTTAGTAAACGGTAAAAAAGTAGATATTCCATCATACTTGGTAAAAGCCGGTGATGTAATCACTATTAAAGCAAGAAGCACAGCATTCTTAAAATCAGTAACAGAAATGATAGATATGGCATGTGCACCAGCATGGATGACAATAGATAAAGAAGCATTAAAAATCACATTCGATAGAATTCCCGAAAGAGAAGAATTAGATCCTGAAATCAAAGAACAACTCGTAATTGAGTACTATTCTAAGTAGGCGGATTATGCGCAGAGCAATAATCTGATGGGCATATAACCCAAGCGATTTAGAAAATCAAACGGAGAAATCCACAATAGTTAATTAAAAAACTAGGAGATTAAAACATGGAATTAAAAATCAAATGCGTTAATACCACAACAAGTTCAGACGGTTCACAATACGGAAAATTCGTAATAGAACCGTTAGAAAAAGGTTTCGGAACAACAATCGGAAACTCTCTAAGACGTGTATTACTTTCAAGCTTGGAAGGAACAGCTGTAACATCAGCAAGAATTGAAGGTATAACACACGAATACACAGCTATTCCAGGGGTTTTAGAAGATGTAATCGATGTAATGCTAAACCTTAAAGGACTTGTGGTAAAAACAGATTCTAAAGAAGCTCAACACTTAAGAATAGACGTTGATCGTCCAGGACCTGTCTTAGCAAGTGATATTCAATTACCTGCAGGAGTAAAAGTAGTAAACCCTGACTGGTTAATTTGTACAGTAGCAGATGGCGGCAGTTTTCACGCTGATGTCATTGTAGAAACAGGCAAAGGATACATTGCTAACGATGTACCTAGAGATTCTAAAGGTGTATCTATTGATGTATTACCGATTGATGCAACATTTATGCCAATCAAACGTGTAAGCTACAATGTAGAAAACACTCGTGTCGGAGATTCAATCGATTTTGATAAATTGACTCTTGAAATTTGGTCAAACGGCTCAATAGAAGTAACAACAGCCCTAAGCCAGGCTTCAAATCTTCTAATTGATCATTTTATGCAAATATCAGCAATAACAGGTCAACCGGTTATTGCACCGACATTAAGCATAACTGATGAAGCAGAAGAAGATTCAAATGTACCTTCAATGACAATTGAAGAACTTGAATTATCAGTAAGAGCATATAACTGCCTAAAACGCGCAAGCATAAATTCAATGGCAGAATTACTCAAAAAATCTGAACATGATTTATTGAATATCAAAAACTTCGGTAAAAAATCTTCAGATGAAGTAATTGAAAGATTACATCATTTTGGACTAGACTTAGCTCCAAACCCTGAAATCGAAGAAGAAATAGGTTAACATAAAAGCAGCAGGGACTGCATTTATGCACGTCCCCGCACTTTTAGATATAAGAAAACAATATAATAAAAACAAAAGGAATAAGACAATGAGACACATGACAAAAAAACATACGCTGGGCAAAGCAAAAGATCAAAGAGATGCTCTTTTACGCTCATTAGCGACTGAACTTTTTGTACACGGTGAAATCAAAACAACAATGGCAAGAGCAAAAGCGTTAAGACCATATGCTGAAGAGATTATCACCCTTGCAAAAAAAGGCGATCTTCACGCAATACGCCAAGCAGCAAGACACATTTATAATAAAGAAACCGGTAAGTTCATGGACTTAACAACCGGAGAAGTATTTGAAGCACCAGCAGCAGATAAAAAATTAGCCAAACAAACCGTGCTAAGAAAATTATTTGTAATAATCGGAAAACAATATTCTGACCGCAAAGGCGGCTATACAAGAATATTTAGACTTCCTCCACGCCGCGGAGATGCTTCTGAAATGGCTTTAATTCAATTGGTATAAGCTAATTATGAAATATGCTTTTAAAGTTCGGTATATCGGCAAAAATTATTACGGCAGCCAAATCCAATTTGAAAATGGTGAAGAAATAGAAAAACCGACAATACAAGGGACTTTAGAAAAAGCAATTTGCACAGTGACAGGTGAAAAAACAACTGAAAATAATAAAAGACCGATTAAAACAGTCTTTTCCGGAAGAACTGATAAAGGTGTAAACTCAAAAGGGCAGGTAGTCCATTTTAAATATGACAAACCTATTGTTGCTTCAAAGTTTGTATATTCTATAAATGAAATATTACCTCCCGACATCTCAATCAGAGACTTTAAGGAAACAAAAGAAACATTTCATGCTCAAAAATCCGCTAAACGCAGATATTATCGCTACGAATTCATAAATAGACGAAACAAAGATGCATTTGACGGTGATTTGATGAGAATAAAGTATGAAATCGATATTGATAGAATGCAAAAAGCCTTAAATTACTTAATTGGCGAACATGATTTTTCAAGTTTCAAAAGTGCCGGATCGCTGAACCCGAGCAAAGTCTGTTTTATAGAAAAGGCCGAGTGTAAAAAGCTCGATGATGACAAAGTAATTATTGATATTGTAGGGAATAGATTTCTTTATAATATGGTAAGAGCAATTGTCGGAACCCTTTTAGAAATAGAAGGGCATAACTTGTCTTATGAACATATGAAAAAAGTTCTTGAGGCAAAGGACCGCACCAAAGCGGGACAGACAGTCAGTCCATATGGATTGACATTGATAGAAGTACAATACTAAAAAAATAAATGGAGACATTAGCATGAAGACATATTCAGCAAAACCTCTTGAAGTAGAAAGAAAGTGGTATTTGATTGATGCTGAAGGCGAAGTATTAGGACGTCTTGCAACAAGAATCGCTGATATTTTAAGAGGAAAAAACAAACCTGAATACACACCTAATGTTGATACAGGCGATTTCGTAGTAGTAATCAACGCAGACAAAGTTCGTGTAACAGGCAAAAAAGAAACTGATAAAATTTATTACCACCACACCGGATATCCGGGCGGACTAAAAAGCGCAAGCTTTAAAGAATTAATGGAAAAAGACGGTACACTTGCATTAGAAAAAGCAGTTAAAGGTATGCTACCTCACAACACATTAGGTGCACAACAATTAACTAAATTAAAAATCTATGCAGGAAGCGAACACCCACACGCAGCTCAAAAACCAATCGTGTTGGAAAAGGAGGCTAAATAATGGCAGATCAAGAAATTATGGCAACAGGCCGCAGAAAAACCTCTATCGCAGTGGTAAAATTAGTTAAAGGGAAAGGCAGAATCTTTGTTAACGGTAAAACCTTAAAAAATTATATCGGCAACAGACCTGCTATTGAGATGTTAGTATACAGACCATTGGTACTTACAGACAATCAAGAAAAATATGATGTAAGAGTAAAAGCAGTAGGCGGCGGAATCGTTGCTCAATGCGGAGCAATCAGACACGGTATTGCAAGAGCTCTTGTTAAATCTAACGAAGAATACAGAAACGTATTACGTTTGGAAGGACTATTAACTCGTGACCCACGTGTTAAAGAACGTAAGAAATACGGACGCAAACGTGCAAGAAAACGTTTCCAATTCTCAAAACGTTAATCGATTATTTCAGATTATCAAAAGCCACCTACAAGGTGGCTTTTTTAATACATAAAAATTGTTATTTTACTATAATTTTTTAATAATTTATTATATGACATTTCTTGTACCGACAAGAAATGTCCAAAGAAATTCTCGACCTTTTGCTTCACTCTCTAGTTAACTGTAATGCTCAGCTTAAAGTAAGTAAACTCTTTTCGGTTAAACAATATTTGCTTTTGTCATTGCCACGCATACATTGATTGCTCATTTCGCGGGGGGTGGGGATTTTAAATACTACCTACTTAACAAAACGATAACAAAGCGGATTTTGTTTGAGCGATAGCGAGTTAATCCGCTTTATGTTGAGTTTAGTAGGTAGTAAACAATCAGCGTGTTTTCTTTTCTTGGTAGATTCTTTTCTTTTGCATCGCAACAAAAGAAAAGAATCTACATAATAAATTTATGTTCTGATAACAATTTTTATGTAATTTAATATAACAAAAAACATATACTCATTGACATTTTAAAGTATTAAGAAGAAAATAAACAGTAAGGGGGTATGTATGACAAAAGAGACTTTTTTACATGACAAACACATCGCACTAGGTGCCAAAATGGTAGATTTTGCAGGCTGGCATATGCCTGTCCAATATACTTCAATTATAGAAGAACACAAAACTGTTCGAGAAAATGTTGGACTATTTGATGTATCGCATATGGGCGAGGTATTTGTCTCAGGAAAAGACTCTTTAGAATTTTTAAATAAAATAGTTCCCCAAGACATTTCAAAACTAACTTATGAAAAAGCTGTATATTGCCAATTAACAAATAAAAAAGGTGCGTTGGTTGATGATTTAATTATCTATAAACTCGGACTATTAGAATATATGATAATTTGTAACGCGGCAAGGATTGATGAAGATCTCAACTGGATGGTAAGGAACAGCAAAGGACTTGATGTAAAAATCGATAACCAGTCACATAACTATTCACTTCTTGCAATACAAGGACCTAAAGCAGCTGAGCTTTTACAAAATATGGGACTTAACACAAATCAGAACTCTTTTACAATTCGACCTGCAAAAGTAGCGGGAATAAAATTGCTTGCATCAAGAACTGGCTATACAGGTGAAGACGGTTTCGAATTGCTTGTAGAAAATGAATATAGCGAAGAGTTATTTGATAAAATTTTAGAATACGGCAAACCTTTTGGTATCAAACCTATAGGACTTGGAGCAAGAGACACTCTTAGACTTGAAGCTGCTTTGCATTTATACGGTAATGATTTGGACGAAAATACAACACCCATTGAAGCAGGTCTATCCTGGTCAGTGCCGAAAGATAAAACTGCTGATTACAACGGCAAAGAAGTGATTATGAGCCAAATCAAAAACGGAGTTGTAAAAAAATTAGTAGGTTTGCAAATGCTAGATAAAAATATTGCAAGACACGGATATGATGTGTATTATAAAGGAGAAAAAATAGGTATAATTACAAGCGGAGGAATTTCTCCTATATTAAACTCAAATATTGCACTTGCTTATGTAAAAAATATTGAAGAAATTTGCACAGACAGCATTGTTCAAGTTATGATTAGAGAGAAATTACACGATGCCAAAATTGTTAAAAGACCATTTGTAACAAAAAGAAATATAGTTAAAACTAAATAGGAGATAAAAATGAGTATCACAGAAAAAATTTTATGTTCAAAAACTCACGAATATATTCTCGAGAATTCTGATAAGACCTATACAATAGGGTTGACAGATTATGCTGTAGATCAGCTTGGGGATATTGTATTTTTAGAATTACCGGAAGCAGACACCGAATATAAAAAAGGAGAAACTTTCGCAACTATTGAATCAGTAAAAGCTGCAAGCGAAATTTATATGCCTATCAGCGGAAAAATTATTGAAGTAAATAACGAAATCGCTGATTCACCTGAAATTTTAAATGAGGATTCATACGAAAAAGGATGGCTTGTTAAAGTTGAAATGACAGGTAATGAAACTGAATTAAGTGATTTGATGGAATACGAAGATTACAAAGAAGAATTAGAATAATGAAAAATTTTTTAGTACATAATGATAATACAAAAACTGAGATGCTAAATTTTATAGGAGTTGAGTCTATTGAAGATTTATTCAAAATGATTCCTAAACAAGCTAGAATGGCTAAATTAGATTTAGATAAAGCACTCAGTGAAATGGATGTCCAAAAGAAAATAAAAGCAATTGCCAAGAAAAATAAAAATGATTATATAAGCTTTTTAGGCGGAGGTGTATATAACAAGTTTATACCTGCCTGCATAGGACAAGTTGCTAACCGATTTGAATTTTTAACGGCATATACGCCTTATCAAGCTGAAATTTCACAAGGAACTTTACAGGTAATGTATGAGTTTCAAACTATGATTTCAAGGATTACGGGTATGGATATATCAAACGCTACAGTCTATGACGGTGGCACAGCTTGTGCTGAAGCTATATTAATGGCTAGAAGAATATCTAAAAAGGCTAAAGCACTTGTATCTAAAGATATTAATCCTGAATACAAAAAAGTTATTGATACCTATGCCTGGGCAAATGAAATTGAAATTGAGTATTTTGATGAAATTCCTAATAATACATCAGATTTCGCGTGTATATTAGTGCAAACCCCTGATTATTTCGGAGAAATTAAAGAAATAATCAAACCGAATGATACTCTTTTAATTGTATGTACTGATATTTCAACATTATCAATTTTAAAACCGCCTTGTGAATATGGGGCTGACATTGTTGTGGGGGATATTCAAACTCTTGGTATACCTCAAGAATTTGGCGGACCGCATGCTGGATTTATTGCTTGTCGTGAAAAATATATGCGACAAATTCCAGGTCGTCTTGCAGGACGTACTGTTGATAAGGATGGAAATCAAGCATTTTGTCTTACAATTCAGACACGTGAGCAGCATATTAAAAGAGAAAAAGCTACAAGTAATATTTGCTCAAACCAAGCTTTAATAGGGCTTTGTGCTACTTTATATCTAAGTTTATTAGGAGAAAAAGGATTCAAACAAGCAGGATTTTTGAGTGCTAAACAAGCACATAAATTATCAGAGAAACTTTCTTTAAAAGGAATACCTACTTTAAATAAAAATTTCTTCAATGAATTTGTAATAAAAGTAGATGATGCTGATAAATTTTTATCAAAACTAAAATCAGCAGGAATTCTAGGCGGAATAAAACTTGATTTTGAAAGAATTCTTGTTGCTGCAACTGAAATGATTTCTGATGAGGACATTGAAAAATATTTGCTAAATATCTAAATTGATTATCTTAGTCAAATTTCTTATCAAAAATCATCTGCTTGTAATCTAAAACTTCAAATCCATGCTTTTTGTAAGCATTGTAAGCTCTATTATTTGCCTGACTAAGCTCAAGTCTTAGCCTTGAGCAGTCTTGGTTTTCTTTTAAAAAACTAATAAATTCACCCCCAAGTCCTAGTGAACGAAATTGCGGAAGAATATAAATTTCCTCAAGCCATATAACTATTCCGCCTGCTTCTTGTGAAAATGACTTTGCCAAAAGCGCATATCCAACTTTTTCTCCATCCTTTTCGAATATATATCCTTCAGCATACTCATTTGAGCGCATAAGCTCATTAAAGGTTTTTTCTATATTTTTTATCGGAATTTTGTGATCTACTGCATCTGAATTGTAAAATTCGTTTGCTGAATTAATATAAAATTCTTTGTCTTTTTTTTGAATCTTTCTGAACATAACAAAATTTTATCAAAAAAATATTTTTTGACAAAACAAAATGGGCGATACGTGACTCGAACACGTGACCCTCACAACGTCAATGTGATGCGCTACCAACTGCGCTAATCGCCCATTTTTGTATTAAACTTAGTTTTTATGACTGAAATGTTTCATTAATTTTCCAAATCCGTTTTTCATTTTAATGAAAGGATTAGATTTTTTATTTTTAGCTTCTTTAGAGATAAATTTATCAACATTATTATTTTTATCAAAAGAAACTACGTGTTCTACACTTGATGAAATCTTAATCGGCTTCATCCCAATAGCAGATTCTATTGTTGATACCGGATTATCTGAAATTCCAAAAATTTTTCCCATTTTATACCTCTTGATCAGTATTACTATTTTTATTTTTTCTTGTAATATAATAAGCTAAAAATCCCCCAATTGCACCCAATACAGGTATTAGCAATAGCCAAAGCCAATTTTTATTTACTTGACCCAAGGTAAGTTGTACTTTTGGAACTTCTGCTTTATATTCTATTGTCTGTCCATTAATTTTAGCTACTTTTTCTGCCAAAAGATATGTACCTCTTACTATACCCTTGTCATATTCTGAAGTTTGAAAAAATGGAATTACATTCTTATCTATTATAGATTTCAAGTCCTCAGGTTTAACTTCACCTACAAGACCTTTATCAAGCAAAACTTGCAGCTGACGATTATCAAGAGCAATTAAGAAAATCAATCCTTTATTAGTTTCAGGATCTGTAATTGCAAAAGTTTCCAAAATCTTTTCATTAGCAGAATCAATTGACTCACCATCTAACGATTTAACTGTAACTATAGCTATCACTGAGCTTGTTTTTTTAGCTAAATCATGCAACATTTCATTAAGATTTTTTTCAGTTTCTTCGTTGAGAATCTCTGCTTTATCAGCTATATATCCACTAAATTTTAAATCATCGACAACAGAAGCATAAACACTACTTGATGCCATTAATAATGAAACTGCTAATAAAATAAAAAACTTTTTGATCATAAAAGCTACCCGTTATTTAAAATACTTGCCCCTATTAAATTAAAAAAGGCGACACCCAGATTCGAACTGGGGGATAAGAGCTTTGCAGGCTCCTGCCTTACCACTTGGCCATGTCGCCGTTCCTCATTCTTTTATGATAAAAAAGACATACCGCAATGTCAAGACGCAAGTGTGTATTAAAATAGCTTAATCCTATTCCATAGCTTTTGCAACACGGTAGAGGGTATATTGTTTTTCTTTATTCAAAGAGTCATAAATAAAGATTATTTCGCTTCTAAAATCCTTTTCTTTTCCCTGAGTAAACTGGAACAACTCATACAATTCCACCCCGAGAGCCTCTGCTATTTTTTCTAAGGTGCTGATGGACGGGAAATTTTGCCCGACCTCCAGCTTGCTAATATAACCGTTATCCACTCCGATAATCTCAGCTAATTTTTCCTGAGTTAATTTTCGTTGTTTTCTGAATTCTTTTACTTTTAGCCCTAGAAGTTCTTTAGTATTCATAATACTCCTTTATTCAATTTTATATTTAAAGGAGATATTCAAAATACCAAAATATTACTAATTTGATTAAAATCTACTAAAATATTGACAAAAATAGCAGTGTTTGTTATAATTATAATTAAAATAGCAGTTTCAAGGAGGGCGTTTTGAAAAAAGGATTTAATTTGGCAGAAGTTTTAATAACCCTTGGCATTCTTGGAGTCGTTATTGCTATGACTCTGCCTTCTTTAATAGGCAAATATCAAGAAAAACAGTGGAAAGTCGCCTATAAAAAAGCTTATTCAGGCATATCTCAGGCTCTGCTGCGGGTTCAGCAAAACGGCGAATTTGAGGATATTTCAAATACATATGATGTAGAAACTGATTCCGGAACAACATTGGTTGTTTCAGATGCAATCGGCGAGAATTTTAAAACAATATCAAAGTATTTCAACACTGTAAAAACATGTTTTGACAATAATGCGGATGAATGCTGGGTTTGTGAAGAGGGACAGTCCGGATATATAGGCGGAGGTGCTCCTGATTGGCTTGGATGCTATAAAACAAGTTATTCTTTTGTGGATGCTTCGGGGATGGCATGGTATTTGTATAGAAATGTAGAATACCCGATTTTGGTGGATGTAAACGGGGATAAACGGCCGAACAGGCTTGGTCAGGATAGGTTTGTGATGAAGTTTGCCTCAAAAGAAGGCGGAAATTACGATGAACATATTGACAGAATAGCACCGTTTGAAGATTACACGATGAAGGTACGCTGGTGTCCAAGCGGCAACTGTCTTTATAAAACATGGCTTTTGGAGTAACTCCCATAAGAAAAGTGATTGATACAGCAAATTCTACAAAATTTTTCAAAACAACGTCATACTGAGCGTTAGCAAAGTATATAAATAAAAAGATTCTTCGTGCTTTGCCCTCAGAATGACGGTGCCCTATAATGTTCATTGTATGAAGGGGTAATTACATAAAAAGGAACTGCCAAATGGCAGTTCCTTTTTTCATATTAACAATATTATAAAATGCTATTTTGTAGTGTAGTAATCTCTTACAACACCGTTAAATGCATCTTTGTAAATAGCTTTGATATCTTCCATCAACGGATAAGCCGGGTTAGCACCTGTACATTGATCGTCAAATGCCAATTCTACCATTTCATCTAACTTAGCATTAAAGTCTGCTTCTTTAACACCAAAGTCTTTGATTGAATTTGGAAGATTTACAGCCTTCATCAATTTGTCAATTGCATCAATTAACAATTGAACTTTTTCATCATCAGTTTTTCCACCCAAACCTAATTCATCTGCAATTTGAGCATATTTTGCTTTTGCGTTCGGGAATTTGTATTGAGGGAATATACATTGTTTTTTCGGACAATCAACAGCATTATATTTGATTACCTGTCTAATTAACAATGCGTTAGCTACACCGTGAGGTACATTAAACATAGCACCTAATTTGTGAGCCATAGAGTGGCACAATCCTAAGAATGCATTTGCAAATGCCATACCTGCAATAGTTGCAGCATAGTGCATTTTTTCTCTTGCTATCGGATCATTAGCACCTTCAGACCAAGATCTTTCCAAATATCTGAATACCAATTTTGTAGCTTCCAATGCATTTGAATTAGTGAAGTTTGTAGCCATTGCTGATACATATGCTTCAATTGAGTGAACTAAAGCATCAATACCAGAAGCAGCTGTCAAACCTTTAGGCATTCCATCAACAAAGTTAGGATCAATAATTGCCATATTCGGTGTCAATGCATAATCTGCAATCGCATATTTTACATGAGTTTCATCATCTGTAATGATTGCAAAAGGTGTTACTTCTGAACCTGTACCTGATGTTGTCGGAATTGCAACCATTGTAGCTTTTCTGCCTAATTCTGGTATTCTGCAAATTCTCTTTCTGATATCCATAAATCTCATTGAAATATCTTCAAATACAGTATCAGGTTGTTCATACATTAACCACATAATTTTTGCAGCATCCATAGGAGACCCGCCGCCTAATGAAATAATTACATCAGGTTCATATGGTCTTATGATTTCCATTGCTTGATTGATTGTAGATAATGTTGGATCTGGTTTTACATCAAAGAAAATTTGATGATCGATTCCGATTTCATCTAATACATTAACTATGCTGTCAACTGCTCCAGAATTGAATAAGAATCTGTCTGTAACAATGAAAGCACGTTTTTTACCCTGAAGTTCACGAAGAGCAAGGTCAACTGCACCTCTTTTAAAGTAAACTTTCGGAGGAACTTTGAACCATAGCATATTTTCTCTCCTTTCAGCGACTGTCTTGTAGTTCAATAAATTTTCAACGCCGATATTACCTGATATAGCGTTTTTACCCCAAGAACCGCAGCCTAATGAAAGTGACGGTTCAAGTTTAAAGTTATATAAATCACCAATACCGCCTTGTGCTGATGGTGAGTTAATCAATACACGACAAGCAGGCATTTTTTCTGCAAATTTGTCTACTCTTTCCTGACTGCGGGTATCTGTATATAAATCTGCTGAGTGACCCGCTCCGCCTTTTGATACTAATTCATAAGTCATTTCAGTAGCTTCTGCAAAATCTTTTGCTCTGTACATCGTCAATACTGGTGACAATTTTTCTCTTGAGAATGGATCTTCCCAATCTACTGAAGGTCTTTCTGCCAATAAAATTTTTGCTGTTTGAGGAACTTTAAATCCCGCTAACTCAGCAATTCTGTGTGCTGGCTGACCTACAATATCAGGATGTGCAGTACCACGTTTCGGGTCGATGAATGGTAAATCTATCATTTTCTTTTCATCAGCTGCACTTAGAAGATATGCACCTCTGTATATAAATTCTTTTTTAACTTCTTCATATACTTTATCAACAACAACTACTGATTGTTCTGACGCACAAATCATACCATTATCGAATGTTTTTGACATCATAATTGAAGATACAGCCATTTTAATATCAGCAGTTTCATCAATTACAGCTGCAGCGTTTCCAGGACCTACACCCAATGCAGGGTTTCCTGATGAATAAGCTGCTTTTACCATTCCCGGACCGCCTGTTGCCAAGATACAAGAAATTGAATCATGTTTAATTAATTGGTTTGTCAATTCGATTGCAGGCTGATCAATCCAACCGATAATATCTTCCGGAGCTCCTGCTTTAACTGCAGCTTCCAAAACTAATCTTGCTGCTGCTATTGTACATTTTGTTGCTCTCGGGTGTGGTGAGAAAATTATTGCGTTTCTTGTTTTTAAAGCTATCAATGATTTGAATATCGCAGTTGAAGTCGGGTTAGTTGTAGGTACAATACCTGCAATTACACCCAAAGGTTCTGCAACTATTTTGATACCGTTAGCTTTATCTTCTTTTATAATACCGCAAGTTTTAGCATTTTTGTGTTTGTTATAGATGTATTCTGATGCAAAGTGGTTTTTAATAATTTTATCTTCCAATACACCCATTCCGGTTTCTTCTACAGCCATTCTTGCTAGAGGAATACGTGCTTTATCAGCTGCTGTAGCCGCTGCTTTAAAAATTGCATCAACTTGTTCTTGTGTAAATGTTGCATAAATTTTTTGAGCTTTTTTTACTCTTTCAATAAGCAATTCCAATTGCTCTGCGTTGTCTACCAAGTTTGACTTATTCAAAGCCTTTTCTAGGTTTTCAACTGTCTTTTTGCTTTTTGTTGTCATAATTATTTCTCCTTAATGTAACTTGACAATTGCTATTTTATTATTCCGTAAATCTATTTTAGCAAATAATACCAAAATTTCAATTCGTGAATTATTTCACAATTACATTATAAGATAAATACACAACAAAAGCAAGTGTATTTTTTACAATCTTTATACAAATTTAATATTTACATTGTTCAGATGAAAGACTTATTAATAAAATATAATATACTGTTTTTATGAATATTCTAAAAAAATTGATATATTTTTTCTTAAAACTAAAGGAAAAACAACTGGAAGTAAGATTAGACAAGCATTTAAAGGTAAGAGCCAATAACAAGACATCCAAAACCTTTTTATCACCTAACGTGACAGTAACGATTTCTGCGCAAACAGAACTAAATAAAGAAATAGTCTTAAAATCTGTCACAGAGATAGTTTCAGGCGTAAAAAACAATCCTTATATGCTACTAGAATACATAAAAGCACATGGTACAAGTGTGGTCAAAATTGCAAATGCCGACAAAATTTTGGCTTTGATTAATGAAGATGAGGGGCTTGTATGTGAGTTGAAAGGACTGGAAGCTTTATATATAAATATTTTAACAGACTGTGGGATTTCACTGAAAACAAAGCCTATGTTTATTTTAAGAGACGGTGAAATTGACCCGTATTATATGCTGCATCAATTTTATAAATGGTATTCACTATATCGCGGGCTGCCAGGTTTTGACTACAAAGCTCAAAAGCTATTCAGAAAATACCTGAACTCTTCAGATACCAAAGGACTAGAAAACCTTACACTGGATGAGATGACAGGTCTAAAAGAAGCAATTGCAAGGGATAATGAAGCTATTGATTTTACAACAAATTATGCAAAATCAATTGAAGGAAGCAAAAAAGTCTTAGATAAAATCCAAAATGAAGGCGGGGCAGAGGTTTAAAAAAGCGGAACAGTTGAACTATTCCGCCTTTAAGTTAAGACACTGTAGCAAATCTAAAATCTTCCGTCCAGACTTGAAAACCACCTTCTAACAGAACAACAGGATAATTATATTCTGCAAGAATCAGTGCTGCTCTTGCCCCAAGGTGACATTGCTGATTATAGCAATAAACAACATTCACTTTTTCTTTTGAAATTTTATCGAAATTATTTTCAATTTCATCCTTAGGAATAGATATCGCACTCGGTATATGGGCAATTTGAAAGTCTTCTAAGCGTCTCACATCAATAAGATTAATTTCGCCTTCGTCCATAAGGTTTTTCAACTCAATAGGTCCTATTGTATAAGCTAAATTTTTAGTAAAATAATTCTGCGCTTCAATAGAGTTTCTGCGCAGATCTTGCACTTTGTCATTCATAACTTGATTTTCCTTTCTTATTCAAGAATTAAGATAAATCAAGCTATGAAAAAAGTGTATGGTTATTGGGGTAAAAATAATTTAGTCTGGTGGGTAAATGTCTAATTATAACTCTTGTCTGATAAGCTGAACTATGCAGCGTAATTTATATGACCTGCAACACTCGGATGAATGTTTTTGTCATTGTTTGATCTTTTAAACTCGTTGATAGCTCTGCTTACTTTGTTTGCAAAAGCTGTTAATATATTTGGGTTTTGAACCATATCAGCTCTTTTTGAACGGTTCAAATCGTTTTCGAAATTGATTTTTGCATTGGGGTTTTGTAAAGCAAGGATAGCGACACTCGGTGTAATGTTATTCATATTGCCTTCGCCGAATGAGATGTACTTTCTGTTGTTTAATGTGTTTTGGATTCTATCTATTTTCATCTTTATCCTCCTCTCTGAGGTTTTATTAAGTGTTTATTTAACACTTCATCCTTACAATTTCACTATAAACTAGAATAATTTATTTGTCAACCCCTTTTGTGAACTTTTGTAAAGAGGTCAATATCATTGTCATAACTTAATCTGAGGGATAAAGTGTAAAATCTTCACTTATTTTAAAGTGTTTTTTTTACACTTTTCTATGAAAAATACCCATGCTTCTATTATTTTTATTCTCTTGCTGAGCTATTTTCAATATTTAAATATTGCTTAACCGGTTAATTGAAGAAAAGATTATCTTCCTGTTAAATAAAGATAATCTTTTTCATACTTCCAGCTATTCTTAATTCCAACGGGGGCAATTCAGCTCCCTTTTTTTTTGACTAATGCAAAAGCCAAGTTGTATAAAGACAATGACCGCTAGGACACCAACGACCTTTTTCCTCTATATCACTCAAAGGTTTAATAACATTTGCTTCTGATGCATAATTATTACCTGCATCTCTACTATCAGCAAAACGCATTACAAAACGATCCTGACCTAATCTATTAGGTCTTTTATCTCCGTTTACATCAACTAAAATAGGCCATTCTGTATTTCTATATAGATACCACGCCATACCTGAATTATCTTTAAAGGCGTAACTAGACCTTGTACACCCCAAATAATCAGGTGCTGATGAATAATAATATCCTGCTTGTCCTTCATCGCATACCCAGCATTCATCTGCATTATTATCAAAGCAAGTCTTTACTGCATTGAAATATTTGGATATCTTTTTGAAATTCTCGCCTACTCCAGGACTTATTGCAGTTCCGTTTTCATCATAACCTTCAGGTGTCATACTAAGCAATTCACCATTTTCCTGCAATCGCAAAAATGCTTGTGAAAAACCTGAATATGCCTTTTTATAAGCTACTTTCCACTGCTTTTCCTGATACTTGCCTATCAATGACGGTAAAGTCATTGCGACAACTACACCAATAATCCCCAATGTTATCAATACTTCAGCTAAAGTAAATCCTAAAAATTTTTCTTTAACCTTTACAGGAGCGTTATTCTCGGGTGCCCCCCCCCCCCATAAATCCAGTCATAGTGCGCTTTTTCATCAAATTCACTCCTTTTTTTTAAATTTTAATTACACATCAGGTAAATCGCCTTTTACAACAGCAGTTTCTTCACCTTCCAATTCAAATACTTTATGGAGAGCTTTCAATGCCTTGTGAGCATCATCTTTGTCTACAAGACAGCTTATTTTTATTTCACTTGTAGAAATCATTTTTATATTTACTCCCAACTCTGCCATTGTTTCAAACATGGCAGAAGCAATACCTGGTCTGTCAATCATGCCTGCACCGACAATTGAGACTTTGGCAATATTATCATTTACCTGAATATCTCCACAGTTCAAATCTTTTTTCATTGAATTCAAAGTAGCGATTGTCTTGTCTAAATCAGCACTATCTATCGTAAAAGCAATATCATTAGTATTTGATACTTTACGTGCATATGATTGGATAATCATATCAACTGAAATATGTTCTTTTGCAAGATTACCGAATAATTTCGCAGCTTGTCCTGGCACATCAGGTACATCACATACTACTATTCTTGCCTGTGAAAGATCAGCTGCAACACCTGTTACGGGTTTATATATTTCCATTTTATCCACTCCTAATATTAAAGTACCCAAATTATCAGTTTTAAAACTGCTTCTGACTCTTAGAGGAACATTAAATTGTTTTGCAGTCTCTACACTTCTTGGGTGAAGGACATTTGCACCAGCATGTGCCAATTCTAACATTTCCTCATAAGAAATTTCATTCAATCTTGTTGCTTTAGGAACAATTCTGGGATCTGTCGTATATACGCCTTCGACATCTGTATAGATATCGCAACGATCAGCATTCAAAGCTGCTGCAAGAGCAACAGCTGAAGTATCAGAGCCTCCGCGTCCAAGGGTTGTAATTTCACCGTCCTCAGTCACACCTTGAAATCCTGCAACTACTATTATTTTTCCTTCCTGCAAATTCTTTTTAAGTTTATCTGTTTTTATATCTACTATTCTTGCTTTGGAATGAACGTTTTCGGTCATAATACCTATTTGCATAGCATTAAAACTTACAGCCTCATAACCTTGCGCCTGTATTGCCATTGCCAAGAGAGCAATAGATACACCTTCTCCTGTTGATAAGAGCATGTCCATTTCTCTGCCTGATGGATTAGGACTTAAATCTTTTGCCATTTTTACCAGATAATCTGTAGTATGCCCCATGGCTGAAACTACTACTACAACATCATTCCCGTTATTTTTTTCTTTTATGACCGTTTTGGCAACATTCTTTATTTTTTCTGTATCGGCTACTGAAGTTCCGCCGAATTTTTGTACAATAACCTTTCTCAACTTTATTCCTTTTCTTGCAATTTATTTAACATTTCAGCCAATTCTGCCGATTTGTCAGGGTATTTAAATGCATTTTCATTTATATTTCTAATCTTTTGTTCAAAGTTCAATGTTTCTTTTATATTATATTCACAAACTCTATCCTTGACAAGTATGTAATTTACATAAAACAACATATTTAATATTTCTAAGTTATTTTCTGCATAAATCAAAGCTTTACGGAGTTTTCGATTTGCATCAGCATAGTCATCTAGTGAAATTAAAAACTTTGCATAATCTATATAAATCTTCAAACTTGCAGGGTTTTCTTTTATAGAAGTCTCAAAGTATTCCTTTGCATTGGAATTGTCTCCAAGATGCATATATGCTTTTGCTATGTAATAATAGTTTATTACATCTGAAGAATCCTGTTTTATTGCGGATTTGAAACAATGAATACCTTCATTATAGTTTTCATTTTTACAATTCAAGATACCTAAAGCTCTTTTTGAAAGGGCATTATCTGAGTTTTCTTTAAATATACTTTCCAAACTTTCACTGTTTTCAGGGATTTCTCCGCTTATCACAGTTAAAAATGCTTTTATCAATTTAATTTCCGGGATTTCTCCATCCATATTTTCTGCTTTTGTTATCATTTCGAAAGCATCGTTATATTTTTCAAATTTTATAAGAGAAAAAGCCCATTCTATGTATAAGTTTGGTGTTATTAGAGAAAGTTCCTCAGCTTTTTTATAATTTTCAAGAGATGAATCCTCTTCATTTTTTAATCGGTAAATCTTGCCAAGCAAAAGATAGCAGGGCAGCATGTTTTTGTTAAAATCAAGTGCTTTTTGAGCATAAAATATCGAAGCATCATAGTCCTTTAAAATAAATTTCAGTTTAGCGTATTCATAAGAATTCCCCTCATTAGGAGCTACATTAGCCAGAAATTGAAGCTTATTTTCTGCATCTTCATACATTTTCAATTTAATTTCCATTACTGCCGCTAAAAAGAGTGCATTTGAATTATAACGGTTATATTTAGATGATAGGATAAACTTTTCATGTGCTTCATTGAATTTTTCCTGCTTCATTAAAGACATGCCCCAGCCTAAAAAAACTTCTGAATTTGTCGGAGTTATTTTATCTGCATTTTCAAACGCTTCATCCGCCTCATCATAAAGCCCTACATTCAAAAGTGCATATCCCAAATTCTTCCATATCAGTTTATCATTCTTATTTAAATTGGCTGATTTTTTATATGCTTTAACCGAATCATCAAATCTAAAAAGCTTATCATAAATAATTCCTTTGTATTTATAGACCAATGCATCCTCTTGAGGAAGGCTTTCTGCCTCAGTTAAAATTTCTAAAGCATCTTTATACTGACCTTTTTCAATAAGCTTTTTTGCACGATTAACATAAGCAACAGAAGGTAAAGATTGGATTACCGAATCACTTTTATAATCATCAATTTTAGAATTTAGAGTTTTAACTTTATCTATTATTTTTTCAAACCAATCAGACAATCCGCCACCTCTCTGAATGCTCCGCATCCACCGTCTTTATCTAAAATCTGTATCCCTGCAATTTCTTTTAGTGCTTTAGGTGCATGAGATACAGTAAGTTTGTATTTTGCATACTCTAAACTTTCCAAATCATTTACATCATCACCTATGTACAGATATTCTTCTTGAGAAAGAGAATATTTATCAATTATTTTTTTTAATACTTCTATTTTTTTTCGTATATTTGTATGCACTTCTTTTATATCAAATTTTCGAGCTATCACTTCTACAGCTCTGTTCTCTTCTCCTGAAATTATTGCTATATCATACCCATTTTTCTTCAAAATAGAAAATCCCATAATATCCGAAAAATTTAATTTCCTTGACATATCACCATTATCGGAAATATACACACAATTATCTGTAACAATTCCATCAAAATCGGTTATTACCATCTTTATTGTATCCGGAAGTTTTAAATTCCCCATAAATCTGCAATCCTTAATTTGACCTATTAACATAAGATAAGATATTTGATATAATGAATCATATCATAAAATGTAGTTAAAAGCTAAAGGATTAAGAAATAAATGGCTTGGTATATAATAAATATTTGCATCATTCTTGTATTCATTGCACTTTTTCTAATTACAAGACAGATGAACAAAAGATGGTCTAAAATTAACGATTATTTAGGAATGGTTACAAATACCGTAAACTCTGTAAGATATGGTAATTTATCAACCAAGATGGATAAAATTGAACATTCCTCTTACAAAAATGTAACAGAAAGTATTAACCGAATGGTTGAGACTCTTAACGACAGAGAAAAAATGATTGTTGAATATCAAGCCGAATTAATAAGACAAAATAAATTACTGGAAAATGTTATCAATTCGTTATCAGACGGTATTCTAATCGTAAATGAACAGGGAAATATTCTTCGCGCTACACCTAAAATAATAGATTGGTTTGGAGTAAAAGGAAATGATATTTTAGGTAAAAATGTTTTTGATTATATAGAGATTTCTGAAAGTAAATCCATTGAAAAACTTGCAGATGTAGATATTTTTATAAAACATACTCCAACTAACAATTTTATAATCAATTCTGTTAAACTTTCACTTGATGAAAAAAAACGATATGTTCTTTTGATAAAAGATGTGACAATGCAAAGAGAAATTGAGACTTTGAAAGAGGATTTTGTCGCTACACTTACCCATGATTTAAAAGTTCCAATTGTAGCTGAGGCCAATATTCTTAATTTCCTAATAGACGGAAAATTCGGCGAAATAAATGATAAACAAAAAGTAGCCCTTTTAAACATGAAATCTTCAAATCAGGAATTAATTGAACTGGTACAAATAGTTTTGGAAACTTATAAAATCAAAGAAACAGGTATTCCTCTTTTAAAAGAAAATATAAAATTAAACGAATTTATTTCAAGTATTGTGGAACAAGTACAACCGATTGCAACAAACGCAGGACTTGTTATAAACTTTACCCCAAAAAAGAACATAACCGTATCTGCTGATACAATGCAATTAGAAAGAGTTATCAAAAATCTTATTTCAAATGCCATTTCTCACAGCAACACTAAAAAAGATATAGATATTGAAACAGGCGAAATCAGCGGGTATATAACAATTTCAGTTATAGACTACGGGCAGGGAATTCCTGAAGATGAACAAAAATTAATATTTAACAAATACTATTCAGCCGCAAAAAAATTCAGAAAAATAGGCACAGGATTGGGGTTATATTTATCTCAGCAGATTATAAAATCACACGGCGGCGAAATTACTGTAGACAGTAAAGAAAATGTAAGAACAGAGTTTTGCATAAAGCTACCCGCTTAGAATATAATTAAAACATTATGAAAGAATTCCTTATTAGTTTTTTAGATTGGATTTATAAGAAAAAATGCTATTTTTGCAGATCTTCAAAAGAATGTGTAAAAATGTGTTCTAAATGCTATAATTCTCTTGAATTTCTGCCAAATAAAGTAAACCGTTGTGAATTTGATACACCTGTTTATTGCGCTGGAGTATATGAAAAAAATTTGCAAAAACTAATAAGAGGAATTAAATACCACAATCAAAAAGAGCTTGCTAAATACCTTGCACAATTTATGTGGGAATACTTTCAACAAATTACTAATAAAAACAATTTTCAGGTTGTCCCTGTCCCCATTTACCCAAAGCGTGAAAAAATCAGAAAATATAATCATATGACCCTTGTTGGAGAAGAATTCTGCAAACTTTCAGGATGTACATTGAATATTGATTTAATCAAAAGAATTAAAGATACAAAACCACAATATAAATTAAATAAAAAAGAGCGCATAATAAATCTGGACAATGCATTTGAGGTAAATGAAAAAAATCTGCTCCCTATGAAAATTTTAATAATTGATGATATTTGTACAACAGGTGCAACATTTGAAGAAATGATAAAAGAATTCCATAAACATAATATTTTTGATATAACATGTCTAGCAGCTACAACCCCATTTGAGGAATAATGATTTTAAAAGAGTTTTCTACATATATTCAATCTCGTAAAGATGAAATAACCTTAGGAAAAACAACCGCCACAAAAATTTTGTGCGATTGGATCAGACTTGTAATTAAAAAAAATCCCAAAGGTCATGTTGACAAGATTATCCATACAGAAATACTATTAGCCGAAAATAAATACGGTGATTTTTTAATTACCGCAAAATCAGAAAGCGGAAGAACTTTAATTAAAGCATTATACAACTTTGCACTAAGCTATGAACATTACATTTTGCAAAAATGGCTTGACGATAAAACCCCTGATGATTTCAAAAAGTAATACCTATTTATATCCTGTTGTCGGATTTTATTTGTTCTTTAAAATCTAAAATATTTATGGATTATAGATTTTAATGGAGCATATGTTAATGAACAATTTATTTCAAGCACAAACCTGTGAACTAAAAAATTTAAATAACCTTTTTATTGAACTGACTGCAAAAAATTGCAATCAAAGATGCAAACACTGCTATATAGATTTTCCATTATCCAAAAATATAAAAGATTTTATCTCAATAGATTTAATAAAAGAAGCAATCCAGGATACTAAAAATGAAAATATTGAATGTATTTATTTGACAGGTGCCGAGCCTATGACCCACCCTGACTTTAACAGTATACTGAGACTTTGTCTTAAAACAACTAATGTATGCATTTGCACAAACGGAAGTTTTATAAATGAAAAAAAAGCCAGATTTCTGAAAAAAGTCGAAGATGAAAGCAATTTTGAAATAATCTTCCAATTAAGCATAGACCACTATGACGAAGTAAAAAGCGATGATATACGAGGCAGAGGAACATACAGACAGGTATTACATGCAATAAAAAGTCTTGTAAAATACGGTTTTAACCCGATTTTATGTGTAACTGATTTTTATAGTGAAGGCAGAAAAAATCTATTGGAAGGATTTAAACCAATATGTCAAAAAATAGGTTTTGAAGCTAATGAAAATAATTTCAAAATAAATACTATGTATAAAAAAACTAATAATGAAAATAATTTTGAAAACAATTGGGAATCATTGGATTGTGAATATGGCAGAATACTCACAACAAAAGGTGTTTATACCTGTCCTTTTCTTGCAAATGACCACAGAGGAAGATCCGGTGCAAACTTTAAAGACTATGCAAAAAAAAATATTCTTGAGACTGATTTTTGTGCAACCTGCCTCAAGAATAAAAAACAATTATTTTCAATCGACTTTAAAAAATTTTCTTAGCCTTTTTTAGCATATAGCTTTAACGTAAAATTAATTAAAAGTACGGATTTATCTTTTTCATAAGGATTAATTTCAACTTTTGCGATATCCAAGAAATGCTCATGTTTATACAAATCTTTTAAGAAATTTTCAAAAGTTTTGTAATTAGCAATCATTTCCATATCAAGTTGAGCTACATTAAACTTTTGCGGAGCACCTTTTACAAAGGTATCATCAGATGGGTCATAAGTATAATTTATAGATCTCATTTTTATTGTATTAGATCTTATTAAATCTAAAATTTCAGAGAATTCACCAGCAATAACACCTTCTGTATCAAGTCCAGATTCTTCAGGTACAAATAACTGCTTTTCTATATCTGACAAATCATCCTGCTTTTTAACAGTAAGCTGCAAATCCTGTAACTCTTTTTGCTTTTCGGCTAAAACAAGAGTTTGTGCAGCATATTGTTCATTCATATCCAAAATGCTCTGTACAACCGGCACTATCTGAGTTGCAATAATAGCAACTGCAACCAACAATCCTAATGCTAATATTGTAACTGCATTTTTTAATTTTATTAAAATTTCTTTAGTTTCTTCTGGCATAATTTATAAAAATTCTCCATTATATTAATTTATAGGCTTATCACTCAAAAGTTTTTTATCAGGCGCTACATTTGCAGCTTGACCTGTTGTTTTCCCTTTTTTATCTTTTGACTTTTTATTACCTTTTTTGTCATCCTTTGCATTATTTTTAGAATTATCCGGTGCTGGAGCTGCCACTGGAGCTTTTGCATTTGATATTTCAAAATCGTAAGTAACCGGTAAATTAGACATAAACTCGTCAACGTTATCTGCTTGCATTTCCAACTTTTGAAGCTTTAAGTCACTCTTTACAAGATACTCTTTTACATTCTTAAAGAAAAGATATACATCCTCAACAGAATTGGCTCCGCCTTTAATAGAAATATTGCCATCACCTTCAGTTGAAAAATAAGTCAGCCACAATTCTGGCGGAACAGACTCTCCGATAGCACTGTACGACATTAACTTAATACGATTGTTTTGCAGAACTTTGTTAATTTCACTTTTTATATTAAACTTTCCTGCAATTTGCTGTTGCTCTTTTAAATCTGCAATTTGTTTTTCTACTTGTTGGATATTTGCATTCAATTCATCAAGCTCGGCTTGCTTTTGCGCCTTAATTTGAGGTAGTAATAGAAAAGCAATAATAACAGGTAACAGTATTACAATATCCACAATTACAGCAATGACCATTGCCATTGAAGGTGTAACCTGATATTCATTTTCACCAATCGGAATTGTTACAGTTTCTTCAACTGCAATATCAGAACCTGTTGTTGATAGAAAATTAAAAGCTATTGGATAATCAGATACTTTTGTAATCGCAGTACCTATTGCCTGTAATGAAATTTTTAAAACATTATCCGGTAATACATCCAAACTTACAGGCAGGAATTCCTTTCTTTTGAATTTATTATTTTCGATATATTCAATCGAAGATTCAGTATTCAAATTTTTAGCAAGCATTTCTGCACTTACCGAATCAGTATCAGATATTACCAAAAGATAATTCGCAGGATAACTCATCAATGTAATTTGCGCAGAAGAGCTTATTACATTATAAATTTCATCTCCTTCATAAGATTTTACAGCAATAGGTTCTTCATAATAATCAACTATGTTTTTACCGGACATAGAAATTAAAGTGTAACCATTAGTATTAACCGTAAGCATATTCCAAGAAACACCATCTCTCATCTGTTCAGATGCAAGACCGGTATAATCCAAAGCTCGAAGAGTTGATACCAAAGACATCTCAACATCAACAAGCGCTGCACCCAACTCTGTAAGAGCTGCACTAATATTTTCAACAACTAACTGTTGTACCGCAGAATAAAACAATCTTCTGTTCTCACCTGTATTTGTGTTAGAGTCAATCCATTGTACAATAGGATCATGTCTTTTAAATACATAAGACTGTTCTACTTCAGATGTAATAGCGCCTGTAATAGCATCATCCCCAAGCATAAGAGACATCTCAATTGAACCAAATAATACTGTAGGAAGATTTAATGTTACATTACACTTTGGCGAAATATTAAGTTCTTCAAACATTTCCGAAAGAACTCTTTTAAACTCTTCCATGTCTGATATTTCACGCAATGACTCATTATAAGCCAAAGGGCGGAAAGTATAATTTTTTACCGTATGACTTGCCGTATCTATTTGAATCATCTCTAGCCCCAGCCCTGGAGTAACTGACAAATAGACATCCGGACGATTTCCAGCTGTCAATTTATTTAAAAATTCCGTAATACTGTTAGATATATCCATAATGTATAAAATTTCTCTTCCTATGTACTTAATTCTTATTTTTATTATACAATATATTTTATGAACGATGCAAATTTAACATAAATTTACACTAAATGATGGAGGATGAGCTGCCAAATGAATTATATTAGCGAAATAAAAAAGCTTAAAAAAGAAAAAAATGCCGTAATATTAGCACATTGTTACCAGAATATAGAAGTTGATGAAGTCGCTGATTATATTGGAGATTCTCTATACCTAAGTCAAATGGCAGCAAAAACTGATGCTGATATTATAATATTCGCAGGTGTATATTTTATGGCTCAAACAGCTAAAATCCTGAATCCAGCTAAAAAAGTTTTATTACCAAATTTAAAAGCAGGATGTGCCATGGCTGATATGATAAATTTGGAACAACTAAGAAATTTCAAAAACAAATACCCGAATATTCCAACTGTATGTTATATAAATTCAACCGCAGAAGTAAAATCTGAATGCGACATTTGCTGCACAAGCTCTAATGCAATAAAAATTGTAGAAAGTCTAAAAGCGCCTAAAGTTCTCTTTTTACCTGACAAAAACCTAGGCAGATGGGTAGAGAAAAAACTTGGCAATGTAGAAGTTATAACATACAACGGCTGCTGCCCAATTCATGACAGACTTGAGCCTATTGGAATAAAAGAAACTAAAGCACAATATCCAAATGCTCTTGTGCTTGCACATCCTGAATGCACAGAAGAATTCTTAAAACTAGCAGATTTTGTAGGCAGTACCACAGGAATTATGAATTATGTTAAGAACAGCAATGAAAAACAGTTTATAGTTGCAACTGAAAAAGGTGTTCTCGACAGACTAAAACGTGATTATCCAAACAAGCAATTCTATGATATTAACAATGAGCCTTCAATTTGTCAAAGCATGAAATTGAATACAGTTTCTGACATTTATTATGCTCTGAAAAATGAATCTCCTGAAATTACCGTAGATAATGAAATCGCAAAAAAAGCACTTAAATGTATTGAAAGAATGCTTGAAATATCAAAGTAGGATAAAAAGAAAATGGATGATATAATTTTTGGCAAAAATGCAATAACAGAAGCTTTAATCAGTGGCGAAAGAGAAATAAACAAGATTCTTATTTCCAAAAATATTCACACCGATACCAAAATTGAAAAAATTAAATCACTTGCACGCGAGAGAGGAATTATCTTTCAATTTGTAGCAAAAGAAAAATTTCAACCTTATACAGAATTTAACCACCAGGGAGTTATTGCACAAATTTCACCGCTCAAATATACAGATTTGGAAGATTTTCTTGAAAAACAACACAAAAATTCTTCAGTTGTAATACTTGACGGAATAGAAGATCCTCATAATTTTGGTGCAATTATAAGGTCATGTGTATGTGCGGGAGTTGATGCAATCATGATTCCTTCAAGAAGAAATGTCCAAGTTAATTCCATTGTCGAAAAAACAAGTGCCGGTGCAATAAATCACATACCTATTATAAAAGTAAATAGCCTTGTCAACGCAGTTCAAAGACTAAAAGAAAAAGACTGGTGGATAATTGCAACTGATGCATCTGCAAAAGATAATTATTATGATATCAAATATGATGATATGAATTTTGCACTCATTATGGGAGCTGAGCATGCAGGAGTTTCTAAATCATTATTGAAGATGTCAGATTTTTCGGTAAAAATCCCTATGATGAAAGACTTCAACTCTTTAAATGTTTCAAATGCCACAAGTGTAATTATATTTGAAGCTCTTAAACAAAAGTTAAGCAACGTAAAAAAATAGTTTTATCGAAAAAATCATAATATAATAGATTTGAAGATGGAGAGTTTTACAATTTATGAAAAAAGAAATAGAAAAACTTGGACTTATATCAGAAGATATTTCAGATGAAGATGTAAATTTTCATGAACTTGAGCCAATGGACGAAGAAGATGAAATCATAAATTCAGTCGAAGATCCAAAAGTTCAAGAAAGTTTAGCGTCTGTAAATTCTGATGACAGTGTAAAAATATACTTGCAGCAAATCGGTAAAATTCCATTGCTTTCATCAGAGCAAGAACTTGATTTAGCAAAGAAAATTTACGAATCTCAAGATGAATTTTCAAAAAATCTGCTTGTAAACGCAAACTTAAGACTTGTTGTTAGTATTGCTAAAAAATATATAGGACGAGGACTTTCATTTCTTGATTTAATTCAGGAGGGGAATTTGGGCTTAATGAAAGCCGCAGGAAGATTTGACTATACAAAAGGCTACAAATTCTCAACTTATGCAACCTGGTGGATACAACAGTCTATAACGCGTGCAATCGCAGACAAAGCAAGAATTATAAGACTCCCTATTCATATGATTGAGTCATTGGGTAAAATTAGAAGAGCTACAATAGATTTAACGACAGAACTCGGCCATACCCCAACGAAACAGGAAATTGCATATAGACTTGGAATTTCCGTAAACAAACTAACCTCGATAATTAAATCGGCTCAAAGCACTATCAGTATGGAAACTCCTGCAAACAGCTCTGAAGATAGCTCTAAAATTGCTGACTTTATTGTGGATGATTCTACGATTACTCCTGACGGAAGAGTTTCTCAAGAAAACTTATTTGAAGATATAAGAAAAATGCTTAACCAACTAAGCCCAAAAGAACGAGATGTTCTTATTCTTCGTTACGGTCTGGATAACAACGGTACGAAAAAAACTCTTGATGAAATCGGTTCTCAATATGGGGTTTCACGTGAACGTATCAGACAAATCGAAAATAGAGCTATCGCAAAACTTAAAAAACTTTGCAAAAATAAACACCTCACAGTCGGACTTAAAAACTACTTTGGTGAATAACATACAAAGTGTGCTTCTACCTTTGGTCAAATATTAGTATTAATGTTTTTGTAAAATTATTAGCGTACATCATTTAAAACTCCTGAAATATACACTAAAACTTCAACGCAATTTTGTAAAATAATCTTTTTCATTTATTGCTTTTATCGTACATCCAGAACCATTAGTAGTATATGTTGTATCTTTAGAACAATATATTTCGTTTTTATTATAGTATCTTGTACCTTCCGCACCCATTGGTAATAAATTACCTTTAGCATCTATTTGAAACATAAATAAATCCCATCCTAACCTATTTGGATTCTTTAAATACCCATTTACATCAACAGAAATAAAAAGACCTCCTGAACTCCTTGCGTTTTCAAGCAAAATAAGGCTACCATCATTTAATATAAATTGCCCATCATCCATAGGATGCAAATCTATTGTATTAGTTCCATTAAAATTTTTATATACTTTTGAAATTTTAGTTACATCTGAAGAATTTGGAATACAAGCTGAATCTTCATCTGAATACCCGAAACCACAGTCATATAATACATTCATATATTTCATTAAAATAGGCTTTAATTCATGTATTCCAACGGTATCATAAGTTAATCTTTCACCATTTTGCGCATAATACATATTTAGTGCTTGATTTATCGCCGAATAATTCTTCTTAAATGCCGTTTCTAAAGCTTTATTTCTGTTATTATTAATCAATCCCAGTAAAGTCATTGCCGCTACAATGCCTATTATTCCAATTGTTATCAGAACTTCTGCTAATGTAAATGCTTTGCTTTTATTCATACTCTCTCTTTCATAATAATAAATTAATACGTTTATTATAAATATATTAATTTAATTTTGTCAATACTTATAAACGAATTTGTTGAAAATAATCTGCTATATGCAATCATGAATTTATGAGGATAATTACAGAAGTTAAAGAAATACTTTATCAAAAAGGTCTAAGCTTGAAATTTGTAGCAGAGGAGCTTTCCAAACGCTTAAATAAACCTTATTCTCTTGCTAATCTATCCAATAAACTGAGAAACGAAACTATAACTTATAGAGAAATGAAAATTATCGCAGAAATTATAAACTGCAAGCTGGAATTGTTAAATTAAAAAATCGCCCTGAAAAACAGAGCGATTTTTTTACATTTCATAAGAATTAGAAATTATTCAGCGTCTTTGTTGATATCTTTTACACTTAATGCAATTCTATGTTCTTGCGGTGTGAACTTTTTAATCAATACTTCTACGCTGTCACCAACTTTGAATCTGTTGAATGGGTTTACGTTTTCTTCAGCCATTTCTGATACAGGTAATAAAGCTTCAACACCAGGGAATATATTTATAAATGCACCAAAGCCTGTTACTTTATTTACAGTTCCTGTAATCACTTGGCCTTCTTCAAATTGTCCTTCAATTTGCTGCCATGGATCTTCACCCATTCTCTTCAATGAAAGTGAAATTCTCTTTAATTCGTTATCTATTTTTATAATTTTAACTTCTATAGTTTCACCTAAAGAAATAACATCAGATGGGTGTTTAATTCTTGACCAAGAAATTTCTGAAATTGGTAAAAGTCCATCAATTCCATTGATATCAACAAATGCACCAAAATCAGCAATTCTTACTACTTCACCTTTTACAATTTGATCTTCTTCCAAAGTTGATAAAATATTATCTACAACTTGATCGCGTTGTTCTGCTACAGCTTGTCTTTGTGAAAGAATAAGTTTATTTTTCTTAGGATCTGCTTCAAGTACTTTAACTTCAATTTTTGTATCAATCAAACCGTCAAATGGAGTGCCTGTTCTTAATTGTGATGATGGAATAAATCCTTTTAAATCAGCTACGTCTACTAAAACTCCGCCTTTAACAATTGATACAACTTTAGCTAAAATTGTATCACCTTGAATTTTAGCATCATTTAGCTGTGCCCAAGCTTGAGCAAATGCTAGACGTTTTAGAGATAATAGCATACCTTCATCATCATTTTCTTCTTTTAATACATAGAATTCTTTAATATCACCAATATCTACAGTTTCAGCGCCTTCTGCTGATGGAATTTCTTTTGAAGGTAAAAATGCTTCGGTTTTTGCGCCACGAACACTTACTAAATAACCTTCTTGTTCTTTTTTAATAACTGTACCTTCTACGATGTCTGCAACTGCGTTGCTTTTTGAAAAGGATTCTTCCAATAATTTTTCGAATTCATCCATGTTTGTTTTTTCTAATGTTGCTGTCATTTTGTATTTTTCCTTTCGTTTTACATTATTTTTATTTTAATATTTTTCTAATTCCTCAATAACTTTTTCTATGATATTTTGCGGGGTTGACGCACCTGCTGTTATAGAAATTTCATTATTTTGTTCAATTAATTCTTTATAATCAACTAATTCTTCAGCACTTTCAATATGTATTGTTTTTGTAATATCAGACAAAATTTCAGCTAAATGGGTAGTATTAGCACTTTTTTTAGAGCCGACAACCACCATCAAACCGCTTGTTTTGGCTAGTTCTTTTGCTTCATTTTGTCTCATTGATGTACTTTTACATATCGTATTTGCTATGTGAATTTCTTTTGATATTCCTGTTAAATAAGAAATTATATCATTTAATGTAGATATCCTTTGGGTTGTTTGGACTACTACACCTACTTTTTTATGATTTTTTATTATACTTTCAAATTCCTTTAATTCTTCAATATTTGCAGCAACCGCAACTTTGTCAGTCCACAAAAGTGCATTTGCTTTTATTGCAACGACTTCAGGATGTTCTGATCTGCCGACTATAACAACAAAATATCCTTCTTTTGCCATTTCTACAGCTTTTTGCTGAACTTTTTTGACATCAGGACATGTCAAATCGACAGGAGTAAAACCTGCTTTTTTAATATTTTCAATTACCTCAGGACTTTCTCCATGACTTCTTATTATGCAAATACCACTCCCTGAATGCGGAATTTCTTTGAGTGTTTTAATGCCTAAAGCTTCCAACTCGCTAATTACATGAGCATTGTGAATAAGCTCACCCAACACAAAAACATTATCTCTTGGATTTTCGGCTTTTAACTTTTTAACAGTCTCAACGGCTCTTTTGACTCCGTAACAAAAACCTGCATATTTTGCTAATTTAATTTTTTTCGGCAATTTACAATTGTCTTCTTTCTATTAGACTAACGGTTTTACACCGCTGTATTTATATTAAATTATAAAAAAATACTAAAAGCAAGTACTAAAATAAAAGACCGAGTTTAAAATTAAACTCGGTCTTTTATCACCACAAACTTTGTACCTGAGGACTTACGATTTTATATACATTGTAGCATTATTATCTTTAAGTTTTTTATAAGTAGGCTTGTCTATTGGTGATGCAAATGCTGTTTTCAAATCATTTGGTATTGTTGCATTCTTGTTATTTTGAATATCTTGTTCATCAGCAAAATATTTTTCAAAATTGGAATCCTGTTTTAATTCATTTAGCTGACTTATAACTTCATTATTTGTAGAAGTTTTCATTACACCTATAATTTTATTTACAGCATCTATAGGCAATCCAGCTTCAAGCATTGTCTTGCCTAATCCTCTTTCAACCATGCCTTTTAGCAGTGAAGGTGAGAATCTTGCTATAACTGTATAAATAGTTCTTTGGTGTATACCACTCATTGATGATGCCATTTTCATCAGAATTTCAAGTTTTTTGGCTGGCGGAGCTTCCTCAAATTGTTTTAAGAAATATTCTCTTCGCTGGGTTGGAGTCATTTTGCTTAAATCACCTGCTGATAATTCTCCACCCATTAAATGCTTTTCCAGTTCATTAACTGATACTGAATTACTTAAAGCAATCTCGCCTACGAGTCTTGTGACTTCATTTTTTTGTATATCCGGCGGCATTTTCTCAAGGTTTTCAATAACCTTTTGAACAGCATTTGAATTTCCGGATTCATAGACTACATCTATAGCTTTTGACTGAACTGAATGGTCATAATCTTTTATATTTGCAGCTGCTCGCTCTTGAACTTCTGAATATTCAGATTTCATAATTTCTTCATGCATTGCAAGCTGGTTATCTTTATGAGATTTTGAAACCTGGTCAGCCAATATTAGTTCTACTTCTTTTGCATCATCTTCAGATAATTTTTGGGATGTTTTTTTAACTGCCTTTAAGGCTTCAACCTGATTATCCTTATGCAAAGTAGATGGGACCTCGGCGGCTGTTCTTACAAGCTCTGGTTCCGCATCTTTTAACTGCTCATTCAAGGCCTCTACTTGTACATCTTTATGCAAATCTTTGGTTGTTTTTATTGCATATTTTCTTGCTTCTATATTACATTTTTCTGCAATATTTTTGTTTAATTCTAGTTGAATCTTTTTATCTTTAGCTCGATTTCGCATATCAACATTAGACTTCTGCACTTCAGTGTCTTTGACTTCTATTTCTGATAAAGCAATCATCTTATCCTCAGATGCTATTTCGCGCATACTCTGACCTGTTGCTATACGTAATTCTTCATTTTCTAATTTATTTACACTTGCAGCCTGTTGTGCATATTCTTCAGCGCTTAATACAACACTTCCTGCACGTGTCTTTAATTGTAATTCTGTAGCAGATGTCTCATTATCTATATTTATTGCTTCTTGCGGACAACTTTGCAATGCTTTTTGTGTTAATTCATGAGCTAACTCATCATCACCTTTTATTAAAGCATCTTTAGCTGATGCCATCATCCGTTCATAATATTCCTGTGTACCGAACTCTGTCTTTTTCTCTACTATTGAGCTGATAATAGATGCTTTCTTTGCCGGTAATATATTATTATTAAAGAATTCTGCCTGTTCTTTATTTTCAAGCAATTCCATGTATGCAGACGGAGGATCACTATATTCTCTTACCTCTTGAGAAGCTAGCTTATCAAGAATAGTCTTTCCATTTTTATTATATTTAGAAAGATACTCATACTGCTGCTGCTCATATTCACTTAATTCTTTATTATTATCTTTTTTGTTTTGCAAATAATCCAGTTTTACTTTTTCAAAAGAAACTTTTTCTTCTCTTAAAATTCTGCTTGCATCACCAGGACAAACATTACGGTCTTCACCTTTTTGTTTGAAATAAAAATTTGTAGATTCTGCAATTAAACTATTTCTATCCCAAAATTCACGGTCTACATCACTAAAAGAAGATTCTCGACCGTAATATTTATCATCATTATCCAACAGATACAAATAGTCGTACATCATTTCTTCTTTTTGATATGACGACATTTTTTGATATTCAGCAATTGATATCCCTGCATGATTAGCAGCTTGGACGGCTGACATTGCTCCATCTACTATCGATACAGCACCCTTGTCAGACAATTTTGACATAAAGGCTGAAATTGCATCACCATTTTCTTTTGTTTTGGATTTTAGCTGATTAATAACATTATTTCTCTCCTCATCTGATAAATCAATCCATTCCTGCTCAGTTTTAGGATTGTCAGAATCTGAATACATATACATATTTTTAGCTAGCTCTAACACCAAAGTATTTATTTTTTGTTCCGGTGTCGCGTTATTATATTTAACTTTATCAAAAACTAAGTCTGCTTTATTCTCAGTAGAAGACTTTTGATCTGATATATTAACATTTTCATTTTTTGTATTTTCAACAACATTTTTTTCATCAGACTCAGCAGTTTGTGCTTGTACCTGATTATTAAAACTTGCTAAAATCTTTTCTTTTTCTTGTATATTTAACAATGAAAAATCTGGATATTTTAATAATATCTCTTTAAATTGTTCTTCAGTTAATCCGTACTTTTTAAATAACTCTTCATTAGCCGCACCAAAATCAAATATTTGTGATGATTTTGCGGATGATTTTTCTACATTTGCAGATGAAGCACCACTATTATTCGCACCAGCTTGAGCCTGCTTAATTCCTATATTTGATAATCCATACTCTGACATAATACTCTCTTTATTTTACTTCATACTCATGTAAAAACATGCCAAATGCATGTATTTCAAAGATTTTGACATGTTTTACAATTCGTTACATTTTATGTTGAACAAGACATACTAATTTACAGGAGTTACTGCCCCTTTAGGAGTATACAGATAATCCTGTTCCAGAGCTTGTCTGTCAAAAGCACCTCCAAATACTTGAGGTTCATCCAAAGCTTGAGCTAAAGTTACAGCTAAAGAAGGGTCAGATATACAATATCTTTTACCATCACCATCTTCCAATAATATTAAGTAATAATAATGTACTGGCTCTTTTTCTGTGTGTGCACCAAATCTCGCTTTACCCTGGTATACTCCTGCTACACGTACCTCCGGCATTCCTGGTTTTTGAATTGTAATTTCTTCTATGGATTTATTACCTGTATAGTTATAATATTTAAATGTATACTTACCATTATCCCCTTCTATTATTTGATCTCCAAGATATTTATAAGCTGAACGGTCTATTGGTTTTGCATTTTTCAAAATATTTCCGTTCGGAACATTTTGTAATGTCCTTGACTTAGCATCGGGTCTAAGATCTATATTACGGACCGTTTGTTTTATATTACTGTTATTTCTTGATGATTTTAATTCTTTTGCAACAAACTCACAAGCTGCAGCAGTTTCAATATTATTTATATTGTTAGTTTCTTCACTCTGCATAAAAATTCTTCTTACTGTTGCAAATGGTGTTCTTGTTCCATCATCAGATAATATTGAGTAATTATAAGTAACTAACTCTGTCATTTTAGAAACAACTTTTAAATCAGATATATTTCCAATTGTAGTCTCTATTTCAATATCTTCAAAATCGCCTCTTTGTAAATCTTTATTGATCAGATTTATATTATTATACAAGCTGAATTTAACCCACTTTAAATCCCCGTCAACAGTAACTAATTTAGGGATCCTTGAATCAAAGAAACGCTGACTTTTAATTACATCTTTATAAGCTGAATTTTCATCAACAACTTCAATTTTAAAATTATCAGAATCTTTTACATTAAAATCATTTGCTGATTTCAAGTTAGCCGGACTCATGGCCATCACAAGAGCTAAAGGAACTGACAATTTACTTGGTGTAACAGGATTAGTTAACTCATTTTTTGCTACACTTTTTTTATTTTTTTTACCTTCAAAATTTAAATTAGTAGCCTTAATTCCAAAACTAGAAGAAATCACAGGTTGTATCGCCATAATATTTACTCCATTTTAACCATTCTTTTTTATTCCAAAACTGCAAAAAAGTTTTTTTGCTAGTCCCTTTTTTATTTAAGATTCATTAATTCCCTTACATTCGCATTATATAATGGTTTGAGGTATTTGTAAAATTGTATATACAATATTTACATTTCTTCACACTTGCACGTATAGCATTTTTGTAGTAATTTTCATGGTGTATAAAAAGTTTACAAAAAGAAGGAGAACTCAAATGAGTGAAAGAAAATTAGTTGGGACAGGCGAAATGTTCAAAAAAGCATTAGCTGGCGGATATGCTATCGGTGCTTACAACGTAAACAACATGGAAATTCTTCAAGGTATAGCTGAAGCTGCAGAAGAAACTCAATCACCTATTATTTTACAAGTTTCAGCTGGAGCTAGAAAATATGCTAACCAAACATATTTAATCAAATTAGTTGAAGCTGCATTAGCTACAACTACTGTGCCTATTGCATTACACTTGGATCACGGTGCAGATTTTGAAATTTGTAAAGCTTGTATTGATGGTGGATTTTCATCAGTTATGATTGACGGATCAAGATTCCCATTGGAAGAAAATATTAAATTAACTAAACAAGTTGTAGATTATGCTCATCCTCGCGGAGTTTCAGTTGAAGCTGAATTAGGTAAATTAGCAGGTGTAGAAGATGATGTTAAAGTCCATGCTAAAGATTCAACTTACACTGATCCTGCTGAAGCTGCAAGATTTGTTAAAGAAACAGGTTGTGATTCTTTAGCTGTTGCAATCGGAACTTCTCATGGCGCATATAAATTCAAAGGTGAAGCTAAACTTGACTTTGAAAGACTTGCTGAAATTAAAAAAGCAGTTAATGAAGCTGTAGGATATGATTTCCCATTAGTTCTTCACGGTTCATCATCAGTTCCTGCTGAATTCGTTGCAAAATGTAATAAATTCGGCGGTAACCTGCCTGATGCTCAAGGTGTTCCTGAAGATATGCTTAGCTATGCTTCTAAACACGGTGTTGCAAAAATCAACATTGATACAGATTTAAGACTTGCAATGACTTCTACAATTAGAGAATTCTTTGTAGAACACCCTGAAAAATTCGACCCACGTGAATATATGGGACCTGGCAGAACTGCTGTTAAAGAAATGGTTAAACATAAAATGGTTGACGTTCTTGGTACTGCAGGACACGCTAAAGACTAATTTAAAAAGTCTAAATTACACAAAAAGACCGCTTTTTTTAAAGTGGTCTTTTTGTGTAATTTACCACCAACCGCCATTCCACTTTTTCTTTAATTCTTCATATGACATATGCAAATAATCCATATTATGATAACGCGAAATCCAAAAACCACAAGATGCACCAGGTGTCCAGCCCGCATCTGCACTTGATTTGCTTTCATGACAATATACAGGAGAATCTGTCCACCATCTCTGATGATATCCAGGCTTTAAACGAGTTCTTTTTGTAATATCAAATGAAAACATAAACTGGTCTTTACCTATTGTGTTAGGTCTTTTTTTACCGTTTAGATCTACCATAAAATCAGCATGTGGATGACCTAATATAATACACTCCCCTGACATAAGACTAACGGCAGGAACTCTATGACTATTATCCATAGATGCATCATCACCAAATAGATCATTAGATTTATCGGGCCAACAATTTTTGTCATTCCATGTAGCAAGATTTTCAATAGTAACATTAGTTTTTACATATGGTCTAATTACCATATCAAAAACCTTCATTCCATCGCTTGCTGTACGATTATATTCACCATCATTCGCTAAAGTTAATGTACATCCTGCCCAATTATCAAAAGTTCCATTTTCAACCTGAGCCATTTTGTATGCATTTTCTAAAATAGCATATACTCTTAAATATGCTGTGACCCATTCTTTTTCTTGATGTTTTTGAATAATAGAAGGTAATGTCATTGCTATAACTACCCCAATTATAGCAATTGTAATTAAAACCTCTGCTATTGTGAATCCAAATCCCAAAGCAGGGCTTTTATACGGGTGCCCCCCCCCCCCTGAAAGCATTATCCTGACTGTGTTTCACCTTAATTCCTCCTTTACTATATTCTTAACAATGGGTATTATACCAAAATAAGCGTCTACATTCAACAGGTTAAATAAAAAAGTGACCGATAACTCGGTCACTCTATATACTTCCAACTTATATTGTGATTAAAATGTATAGTATTACTTTTTCAAAAAGTCAGGAATTTCAATATTTGTAAATCCTGAACCCATTTGAGGCATTGAAGATCTTCTCGGTTGAGCTGCTGATACATTATTATTGAAAGCTCCTGAGAAGAAATCTGATGCACTTAGTTGTTTTACATCTGTCTTTGGTGCTTCTACAGGTTGATTTTTCAACTCAAAACCTGTTGCAATAACTGTAACTTGAATTTCACCTTGAATATTTTCATTAACTGCGGTACCAATAATAACAGTTGCATCATCAAGAACAGCATCGTGAATGATATTTGCTGCATCTGTAATTTCGTGCAATGTCATATCAGGTCCACCTGTAATATTAACGATTACACCAGATGCTCCGTTAATTGAAGTTTCAAGCAATTGAGAATTGATAGCAATTTCAGCAGCCTTGATAGCACGACCTTCGCCTTGACCGCGACCAATACCCATAAGAGCTGAGCCTGAAGCCTGCATAACATTCTTAACATCAGCAAAGTCAACGTTAATAGTGCCAGGTACGGTAATGATATCTGAAATACCTTGTACACCGCGTAATAGTACTTCATCAACAATTATAAAGGATTCTGTCAATGATACCTGGCGGTCAACAACTTGAAGCAACTTATCGTTAGGAACAACTATTACTGCATCCACAGCTTCACGTAGTTTTTCAAGACCTTGTACAGCTTGATTTTGACGTTTACGACCTTCCCAAGAGAAAGGCTTTGTAACCACTGCTATTGTCAAAATTCCTAATTCTTTAGCAATTTTAGCAACAACAGGAGCTGCTCCAGTACCAGTGCCACCGCCCATTCCGGCTGTGATAAACACCATATCAGCTCCGTCTAAAGCTTGTGTAATTTCTTGTTGAGCTTCTTCTGCAGCTTTTTCGCCTACTGCTGGATCTCCACCAGCACCAAGACCAGCTGTTGATTTTGCACCCAACTGTATTTTATTCGGAGTTTGAGCAAACTCTAAAACTTGTAAATCTGTATTCATTAACCAGAACTCTACACCTGAAAGTCCTGCTTTAATCATTCGGTTAACAGCATTTCCGCCACCACCGCCTACACCTACTACCTTGATTTTTGTAGGATTGATAGGAGAGCGATTTGTAGGCGCTTGATTGTTAGTTGTGTCTTCTTTCTTTGCGAAGATATCTGATACGAAATTTTCCACTTTGTTACCTCTTTTATATTAAATTTATTACATAACTTCGGCGAACTAGCCCGATTGGTCAATTAACGGACTCCCCAATTATATAATAACATACTATTTTAAATAGAAAAAAAGTACAAGAATTTTACAACAATTATGAACAAAAGTTAATAAAAAGTCCCAAGTTATATATTTGCTGGTGAAACACCCCAATGGAGTTTATCACGCAAAATAGAGTAAAAGTCGGAATCATCAAGCAATGCAAGCTTAGCTGTGAATTCAGATTTTTTTATAACTATATCAGACTTATATTCAAAGAAATTTTGTCCATCTACTGAGACCACAAAACCGTTTTCAGAATCCCCCATTGAGACAGTAATAATTTCTTTATCCGGAACTACGAGCGGACGAGCAGTCAAGGTATGAGGGCATATAGGCACTATCACAAAAGCATCCAAATTTGGAGACAATACAGGACCGCCCGCAGATAATCCGTAAGCTGTAGAACCTGTCGGGGTAGAAATTATTATACCGTCTGCAAGATAATCACAAAGAGGATTTCCACCAATTTTTAGTGATAATTTTGCTGTTCTGCCTTGAGTATTACCTTTTATAACAAAATCATTTAATGCTATGGCATCAAAACTTTGGAGCATAATTCGTTCTTCTATATGGAACCGACCATTAAGTATTTTTTCAACAGATTTTTTTAAATATTCTTTTGAAGATTGTGATAAAAATCCTAAACGTCCAAGATTTATACCGAAAATAGCGGCATTATGTTTGGCAAAAAATCTTGCAGCTTTTAAAATAGTACCATCTCCGCCTATTACATATACAAAGTCGTATCCGTTTGTTAGAGTATCAATATCAATGACACTAGCATCAATACAATGCTGAGCCAAAATACTTCTTAACTCATTTTTTACCTCAACAGAATTTTGGATTTTAGGATTATAACAAATTGCAATTTTTTTGAATTCCATACCTTTGGAATATAGCATATAAAATAAAATTAAGCAAATTTAATTATTTAAACAAAGTTTGTTTTAACTTTAATGCTGTTTTTGTTGTAGCAAGTCCTGCTTGGGAACTTTCTTTAAGAAGCGGTGACATTAATTTTCCTGTTTGTTCCAGTGCGTCTATAACTTCATCCAAAGGGATTTTAGATTCTACACCAGCTAAAGCTAATTCTGAGGCTGTAACTGAATGTATTGCTAAAAAAGGATTTCGTTTTACGCAAGGTATTTCTACAAGCCCACATACAGGATCGCAAGTAAGTCCTAGCAAATTTTTCATAGCAAGCGCTACTGCATTTAGAATTTGAGAAATACTACCTCCACGCATTTGGGTCAATGCTCCTGCTGCCATTGCTGATGCTACTCCGCATTCTGCCTGACACCCTGCAACCGCACCTGCAAGTGCAACTTTAGTGGAAATTATTCTTCCAATCGTTCCAGCTGTAATGAGAGCATTAATTTGATCTTCTTCTGAAATATTAAAATCTTCACTTACACCTATCAATACCGATGGAACTATGGCACAAGAACCTGCTGTCGGACAAGCTGCAATTTTACCCATTCTTAAATTTTCTTCTATTGTCGCAAGAGCATAAGTTGTTATTTTTTCGAATGTTTTGCCAAAAATTGCTCCTTCTGTTTGATATTTTTTTTGTAACCTGTCACAATCGTCCCCGCACATTCCACTTATTGACATCTCTTTACATTGAAGTCCATTTTTTATTGATTCTTTCATTGCATCAAGGCTTTTTTTGACAATTTGTCTTATATCTTTTTCTGTGATATCAGCCAATTCAGCTTCATATTTTTGGGTTACTTCATAAATTTGTTTATTATTTTCCTGGCAAACTTCTGCAAGTTCTTTGAATGTATTTATACTTTTGTTCATCTTAGCTTTCCAATTTTTTTATATATCTTATCATATAGACGTCTTCAATTAGGTATAAAAAATCGATAATTTTTTGATTTATTTCACCGTCCAAGCAAATACACATTGATGCTTCTTCACCTTTTGCATAACGATCGCAGTGGAATGATGCAATATTTACATGGATTGAGTTGGTAACTCGAGAAATCATATTGGGTACATCTTTATATATCAAAAGCAGTGTATTGTATTTCCCTGTCAAACTGACAGAAAACTCATCTATATTTGTAATTTCAATTTCTCCAGCACCTACTGAATTCCCTGAAATTTTCATATTTCTACGACCTTCAAAAATTATATCCACAGCATTTGGGTGTCGGTTGAAATCTTCCAAATATTGAAATTCATATTCAAATTCTTTTGCCAATTCCGAATTAAAAATATCTTTAATCCTAATATCATCAACATTTAAGCCTAAAACTCCGGATAATAAACCTTTATCAGTTCCATGCCCTTTTCCTGTTTGAGCAAAAGAATTGTAAAGTTTGAAAGTCACTTTATCCGGGACTTCGTTATATATATTTTTAGCCAAAAGCCCTAAACGAATTGCTCCTGCTGTATGAGAGCTTGACGGTCCTACCATTACAGGTGATATTATATCTATCATTGATGTCTGTTTCATATATTTTCCTCTTGAATAATTATACACAAAACATAATGTTATTAATATATGTAAAGAATTCATAAAGATTTGACAAAAAAACGATTTTTTATGTTTTTATATATATACAAATTGGTAGTATGTGTTATTCAAATTTATAAAAAAGTGTGACAAGGAGTGTTAATGTTTAGCCCTGAATTTATGCGTTTTTTAATTAATTATCAAAAATCTGATTTTGCCCCTGCTGAAACAAAAAAGGAAATTCCTCTCAAAATTAACAAAAGAGGAAAACTTGCTTGGGTTAATATTTTGGTTACAAAATAGATATAATAAATTATCAAAACAACTTGAAATATTTTAATAAAATTTAAAAGGACAATGAGATTTGCCTAATAATTCATATGATTTATCGTTAGTCTTTGACTAAAAAAAAGAGCCTTCTTTTGAAAGGCTCTTGGAATAAACGTTGATTCATTCCTCAAATAGTGTGAAGTGTAGTGTGTGCTTAAAATCTGTCTGATTCCTCAATTTTAAGCGTTCCTCGTGTTCATTTATATAAAAAAATTTTTGTATATAAAATTGCTATATTTTATCTATTATTTTTATATTTGTTACATTACTTAATAATATTGAATTATTACAAATTTGTATTTTCAGGAAATATAAAATATATTAGAAAAAGATTATATTTGTAAGAGAGGAGAATTATGAAGATATTAATATCGAACGATGACGGAATTGCAGCAAATGGTATTAGGATGCTTACAAAAGAGCTTTCTAAGGAACACGATGTCTATGTAATAGCACCGGATAGAGAACGCAGTGCCGCAGGACATTCACTGACTTTGCACACGCCATTAAGAGTCGAAGAATTGGATCCAATAAACGGAGCTAAAAGAACTTGGGTAACAACAGGCACACCGGGAGATTGCGTAAAAATAGGTATTAACGCAATACTTTCAAAAGAAGAGCAGCCTGACATTGTGATTTCAGGTATAAATCATGGTCCAAATCTAGGATCAGACATTTTATATTCAGGTACAGTAAGCTGTGCTATGGAAGGGGCGATGATGGGAATCCCGAGTATCGCTGTATCATTAGCAAGCATGCAGACAGATTATGAAAATTTTGAATTTACAGCAAAATTTGTAAGAGGAATGCTAAAACGTTTGAAAGGATTTAATTTTCCTAAAAAAACGCTACTTAATGTAAATGTACCACTATTAGATGCAGATGATATTGCAGGGGTTGCAATAACAGAATTGGGCGGAAAGATGTTTACAAACACTTATGAAAAACGCACAGACCCGAGAGGCAAGGTCTACTACTGGATGGCAGGAGAGTTAACAACTGAGCCGATGGATGCAAATACCGATATGGCAGCAGTAAAAAATAACAAAATATCCATTACACCTGTAACTTATGAAATGACAAAAGAGGAAGTAATGATTGATTTAGAAAAAACACTCTGTAATCATGACGCTTGTGATTGGATGTAGAAAGAATTCATTGATTTTAAAATATTTTATGGTATATTGAAAAGTGCAGTTGAAAGATTGCACTTTTTGTAATTTTAAGGCTGAAATGACAATTTAATAAAGGTCAATATATCATAGTGGCAAGGACTCCATTTTTTAATTGAGTATTAAAAAATGGAGGGTGTGAAGAGTATCGGAACACTTCCGCCACAGGATATTCATTCGAAAACAGTGAAAATTTAATAGAGTTTGTTATGTAATAGTGGCACTCTGCCGAGAAAAATAACTGAATGTTATTTTTCGAGAGGGTACTAAGTGAAGCGTGTACTTCCGCCACAGTGGTATTTCGATAATTTTGAAAATTTAATATTAATTGTTTTATCGTAGTGGCAAGGACTCCATTTTTTAATTAAGTATTAAAAAATGGAGAGTGTGAAGAGAATCGGAACACTTCCGCCACTGGCAGTTCGTTCAGAAAAAGTGAAAATTTAATATTGATGTTATGTCGTAGTGGCGGAATGGTATACGCGCACGTTTGAGGGGCGTGTGGAGAGATCCGTGCGGGTTCAAGTCCCGCCTACGACACCATAAAAAAGACTACAACTTTTGTTGTGGTCTTTTTTATGGTATGATGGTATTGACGCGAAACGCAAAATAACAGGTTCAGCGGATTTGCGGACGGACGACACGACAGAATGGAGTTAGTCTGGATAGCGAGGAAATTGAGCGGCATTGAACCTTAGGTTCAAAAAGCGAAACTTTCCGAGCGTGGAGCAAATCCAAGACAAGTCCCGCCTACGACAAATTATATAAATTTAATTAGATATAATTAGAGGTGATTAAATAATAACAATGAATAATAACTGTATTAAATTCTTACAAATGTATGCTTTTTGGAGTTGGCTTGTTGTTTTAGTGTCATTTATTTTAAGTTATGCATATGTATTCGTTGACGAAAGTTGGGGAATGGTAGGTTGGGGTGTACCATTGTTAGTTATGCTGATTTCAATATTTGTTTTAGTAATACCACTAGCATATTATTTATTCGTTATATATAACAAAAATAGGGTATTAACATTATATTTTTTTGAAAAAGAATATAAAATTTACGAAAATAAATTTATATGTTTATTAGGGAAAATACTACTTGGTATAATGCTGATTATTTATACTTTCTCATTCTATCCTATTTTAATAACGTTAGTTGCATATTTGATTCTACTCATAATTAATAATATTTTGAATAAAGAAAATTATTAAAGCTTAATACAAATTGTAAATGATTACATTTAAATATAATGATTTTTTATTTTATTTTTTCCAGTATGGTATAAATTTTTTTATCGCAGTTTTGGCAGATTCATAATCCCCCGCAAAATTAATAGCTCTATCATCTAAAAAAACACTTGTAAAAGAGTTTTTTACATTAGTTACATCTTCTACAAAATCTTGCAAGTTATTATCTTTTAACCATTTTTGGGTTAATGTTTTTTCTCTCGTAGTAAAAATTTCTATCCGAAAATTTTCAGACAAATTTTTCAAAAATTCATAAGCTCCCGCTTTTATTTGGGGAATTTCTTTTTCATTAAAATTACCGTTGTACTCATTTAATACTCCGTCTAAATCTATACTTATAAGTTTTTTATACATATTTTATACCCACATTTAGTATATCATTAGTGCATACAAATTACTATAACATACCTTAATAATATAAATCAATAGGACATAAATTAAGGTAATTTCATGATAAAAACACTTACAGAAAGAGGCAACGGCTGGCTGCTTATTATACCAAAGGCTATTATTAAACTGCTTGGACTAAATCCTGAAAAATCAAAAGTTCAATTTAAAATTAAAAACAAAATTTTATATATTCAAGAAATTTTCCCTGAAAATCCTGACTATGAAAAATATCTTGTACGACCTCTGAGCAAAAAGAACTCAAGTTATGGTCTATATATGCCAAATTCAATTCTAGAACTTTTGGAAATCAACCCGGATACAGACAAGTTAAATCTTTCTGTCGAAGATAATCTCCTAATAATAAAAAAGGCTGACTAAATTTATAGTTTCTATATAAAAAGCCATAATAAAAACTTCAGATATTAATATACATAAAAGGCGAATATAAAAACCGCCTTTTTCAAAACTATCTTCCGATTTCTGTTGCGCGCTGTGCCATTGATTTCGTTATATTCACAAGCGCCAAGTTCGCTTCGTAAGCCCTTTGAGCCATTATCGCATCCGCCATTTCTACCATCGGGTTTACATTTGAAGCCCTTATATACCCATTTTCATCCGCGTCTGGATGTCCTGGTTTATAAATTTTTTCCCCCATTGTCGGATCTTCTATACAACCGTTAAAAACAACACCACCCTGCAATAGTGGCAGAGTTCCGACACCAAAGACATCTTCTTTCATTTCATTTAACAAGCCATGGAATGAAATTTCTTCAGTTGCATTCAAAACAGGAATACGTCTCACATAATTTGGCGTATCAATGTTTGCCATGTTTCTTGAATGCACGTCAAGTCGCAGACCGTGTGTACGGAGTGCTCTTTGACCTATATCCATTGAACCCATAAGACTCATAATTTTTATGCTCCTGTTCTTTTTTATTCTACAATTTTGCAGAATTAGTTATTACTTACCTACATTTATTACTGTTTTCATTTCTGTAATTATATTTGACATACGTCTTGTCGCCATAGTATATAGAAGTGCATTGTGCTGTAATTCCATCAATTCTTTATCCGGTCTTATTTCTTCATAAGTTCTTTGAGAAATTACCGCAGATGCACCAAGTCGTTCTGACAATTTTGTTTCCAAAGGACTATTCATTGATCCTAAGTATTCAGCAAAATCGATATCTCGTCTTACATAGCCCGGTGTATCCATATTTGCAAGATTAGAGCCTAATGCGACTTGTCTTTGTGTTATCAAGTCCATCATTAATCCGACTCTTCCTATATGATCCAGTGATGTAAACATTTTAGTCCTTTCGTTCCTTTTTAATTAAATTCTATCGACCTGTTATTCTCTTATGTTTATTGACTTGTTATACATATCATCTACGACTTTCATCAATCTGGTACTGGCAAGCATTGAGGCGTTTAATCTCAACATTGTGCTTACATTATCGTAGATATTTACGTTTGAATTTTCTAAGTTATTTTGCGCAAAATATTCATGATCTTTTACAAGCCTTGCTTCACCAGATTCCTCTGTCGGTACAAGTTTATTCAATCCGCCTTGCTCAAGCCCTTCTGGATTATCAAATTGCACAAGAGGAATATTACCCAATTTCTTACCCGGAGAATCAACTGCATCATAAGCAATCACGTCTCCATTAGGTTTGATATGGAATTTATAGCAGTTTGTCGGGAGTTTAATCCCTTCACCTACAATCCAATCATCATTTGTGACCAAATATCCGTCTTTACCTTGTTTAAAGGAACCGTCACGTGTATATTGCACTTCACCTCTTGGTGATACTACCGGAATAAATCCCGGTCCTTTTATCGCAACATCATAAGGGTTGCTTGTAATTTGCACCGAACCGTCTCTATGGTCTGTTCTTATTGCACCTGTCAAATATCCGTCTTCATCAAGCATTTGCTCAAATCTTACGGATTTATACCCATGTGTATTGAAGTTGGCCAAATCATTTGCGACATATCCCAGTCGTTCCCATTGATTTGTCACATTGTTTACGCTTCTTCTTATAATTCCTTGTAAATTGTGCATAATACTATCCTTTTTTACTTATTTATGAAGTTGAACCTAATTGTGAAATAACTTTTTGTAAATTCTGGTTCTGAATCATAAACAATTGCCTGTTTGCTTCAAAGTTTCTGATTACGGGCATCATTGCAATAAATTCGTTTTGCAAAGACACATTTGAAAACTCATTGTATCCCTGTTTAATTTCAGGATCCATTATAATTACGCCGTTAGCATCGACCACACCTATATTGGCTGCAATTTCCATTTTATAAGTATCTTTATTGAACACTGATACAAGTCCGTGATCATCCACTTTTATATCTTCCAATTTTTCAGGAACTAAAGGTAATTTAATAGGCATACCTGCATTTGAAAGTACACGTCTATCATCAAGAGTTAAAAGGTTTCCCTCTTTATCCAACTTAAATCTGCCATCACGAGTTAAACGAACACCATCATCACCTTCTGTTTGAAAATACCCCTCTTTTGCTATCGCAAAATCAAGAGGGTTTGAAGACATAGTAATTCTTCCGACTTTAGTATCGGTAGTTTTTGAAATCCCATGCACGCCGATAAATTCTGAAAAAGAAGAGACTATAGGCTCTTGGCGCTGATATCCAACTTTATCAAAACCGTTTACGTTTTCATTAGATATTGACATCAATTCGGTCTGCACCTGCATGGCACGGATTGATAGATCTATACCTCTTTCATAATAACGTATTCCGCCATTTATTTTCATAACTACTACCTCTGTTGCTTTTTCATGATTATACGGCTATATTTACAGTTTGACGTACTTTCATAAAAAAAAATCCTCTATTTGGATGGCTTTTTTATTTTTAATAATGATTATTTGATAAAAGTCAAAAAAGTTATAAAATATACTAAAAAGGGAATTTATTTAAATATAAATACTATAAGGCGCTTATATTGGGCAAAATAAAGTTTTATAGTATAAAAGAAAGACGACTTTCATACAGCCGTCTTTCTTAAACTATCCTCTTCTCATTATATTTATTACGAACAGACCTTATTGTTGTAGTGGAGCTCTCCACAATGAATCATTAAATTTATTTTGGTTAGCGTTGATATCAACAGACAAAGTTACATTACTCGGAGTGAAAACAAATACCAAATCACCAACTTTTTGCGGTTTACCATTCAAAGCATGAGCTGCACCACAGACAAAGTCGATAGTTCTTTGAGACTGTTCTTTATCTAGTAAATGAAGATTTAGTACGATTGTTTGTCTATCTTTTAAATTTTGAACAATTTGAGCAGCATCATCAAAAGAACGAGGTTCCATAATTCTTACTTCATAACCTCTATAGTTTGGATGATTAACAACTTTCAAATCTTGAGTTTTTTCAACTTTCGGTTGATATGAATATGCTGGATCTATTGCAAGATTGTCTTGCACTTCATAATTACCATCCATATCATCTTCTACCATATCATCAAATATTGTCTCTCTAGGCTCAAAACCTTTTACCAAAAAATCAACTACTGATTTAATTTTGTCTGTTACAATCGCCACCGTTTTTCCTCCGTTTATTTAATTTATCTTACTTAACTGAATAACTTTCTACCTATTCTTAGCATTGTTGCACCGCACTTTGCAGCTATTTTATAATCTTGACTCATCCCCATTGACAGTTCCTTGAGAGGATAATTAAATTGTTTTTCCAATTCAAGTTTTGTGTTTGCAACATCTGTAAACAATTCATACAGAGTTTTGTCATCCGCACCAAGAGGTGTCATATTCATAAGACCTGCAATTTCTATATTCTCAAGATTTTGTATCTGTGCAAAAGCATTGAATAACTCCTCTTTTGAAAAACCAAATTTTTGGACTTCGTTTGCATTATTCAACTGAAGCAAAATTTTTTGTATTTTTCCTTGTGCTTTTGCTGCCTGAGAAATTAATTCTGCAAGTTTTAAAGAATCAACCGAATGGATATAATCAAAATTTTCAACTGTCTTTTTAACTTTATTGGACTGAAGATGCCCTATAAAATGGAATGTTGAATTTTTTCTCATATCTGCAGGAAGCCTGTTTATTTTTTCGATTGCCTCTATTGTACGGGATTCTGCGAAATCACGCATGCCAGCCTGATAAGCTGCAAACATCGCTTCTTCGTCAAAATACTTTGTCACTGCAATAATATTTGGTGTATAAGGTGCAATTTCTTCTTGTATGCGTGAAAGATTCTCTTTTACCTTAAATTGCATAATTATCTTACCCTTTTACAAGAAATTTTGATTGTATATCCCCCATAAAAGATTACAATCAATTGAATATAAATTAATTGTACTCTATACCTTTATAGCGGACAACTATTTTGTTTTTTGAAATACCTCCCCTTATTCCAACTTCTCCAAAACCATGATGAGGACATGATTTCAGCCATTTTAATATTTCTTAAACGTTGGTAACAATTTGTAATAATAAGAAAAAATCCCATGACTTCGCCATGCCTGTAAATTTATTTTCTTTAAGAAGTTGTCATTGTACGATATTTCCAAGTTTAGAATAAACTATTTTTTTATATTTTTTATCCGTTAAATGATGTAGATTTTAATTAAAATTTTTATTCCCTCAGCATCTCTTCTACATACATACCACCTTTTTCTTTCATCGCACAAATAAAATCAATAGGCACTACATTTACCAACTGATTTTTTTTATTTAAATTCATATAAAAAACATCGTAACCCCATCTATTAGGACCTTTTTTACCATTTATATCAATTACAAAAAATACATCTGTATTTTGGAAAGCTATCATTGAACCATCTGTGAGGTAATAAACTTTTCCTGATACATTCATTGTACAAGCTGTATTTTTTACATTTCCACCTAATGATAATACTTCCGCTTTTGTTTTATAAGTAGGTCGACAACCAGCTACCCCTGGGTAACAACTGTGAACTATATTCATTTGTGAGATCATTTCACTCCAAAAAACTTTACAATCCGCAGTATGGTAATTACCATATGATGTATTATAGCATTCGTAAGAACCACCATATTTTTCTGATACTAAATTAATTGCATTAGAAAGATTTGCATACATCTTCTTAAACTGCTGGGCTAAAATCATTCTTTCGGCTTTACTTATAATCATTGGCATTGTCATTGCAGCAACAATACCTATAATTCCCAAAGTAATTAATACTTCTGCCATTGTAAATGCTTTTTTCATACTGACCTCTTTATTACCTAATATAATATTCATTTTACCATTTTTATAGTCAGTATGCAATCGGTTTATTTTTCTACCACTCAGGAGCTTATTTTCGGGTGCCCCCCCCCCCCAGAATTTCAATCATAGCCTGCATTTCCAGCTCCTTTATACTTTTTGAAAAATCATTACATATTCATGTTTAAAAATGAAAAATCCGCCAGCTAAAGCACGATACCGCCATAAGTTTGCAGTCTTGCCTTTAGCTCTTTCATTACCTTGGATATCTTTTACAATTATGCCTTTCAGCCTGAAACCTAAATTCATCATTCTAGCCATGCATTCAAAACCTAAAGGCTGAACTTCGGAATTTTTATAACTGTCCCCGATTATCAATGCGGCAAATCTGCCCTTTTCCAATTTATCGTAACCATTTTTGGCTACTTTTGCGAATAAATCGTAAAATTCCTCTGTTGAGGCACAATTAGACAAATCCTCTTTTTTATCCGAAAACTTAATTATATCGTCATATGGCGGATGAAGAATTAAAAATTGAGCTTTGTCTTCTCCCATAATTTCCAGCCCTGCTTGAATTTTATCTCTAACCTCATCAGAGGCAGAATCCGCACATATTATTCTTACATCTGTTACTAGTTGTTTCGGGGTGAATTTTTCAGAAACTTTTTCTGCTAATTCATCTTTTAACTCAACCCCAATACAGCGCCGTCCCATATTTATAGCCTCAATACCTGAGGTGCCAGAGCCAAAGAATAAATCCAATACTATATCATTCTTTTTAGTAAATCTTTCATACAACTGTTGAGCAATTTGAGGAATATAATTGCCATGATATTCATTTGAATGTCCATGTTCTTTTAGTCTTGTCGGAAATTCCCACAAAGTATCTGTTTTTACATGCTCATATGCTTTCCAGTTATTCAAATCAATATCACTGTATTTTGTAGTCTTAACCGGTTTTACAACTTGCAAATCCGCTTTTTTCACCGGTTTTAGTTTTGTATTAGTCTTTACTCTTGCCAAGTCTGTTCTCCCCATATTAAAATTTCCGTATTCTTTGGAATTTCTCTGCTTATATGCATCTTATAGAAATGTTTCAAATTTGTAATCAATTGTTTAGATGAATTTGTTTTTGTTGTAAGGTGATTGTGTATGGAGGAATTATGTTCCTGGAACATCTGACTTTAAGTAATATATATATGATTACAGGCTTTTTGATTTCAATGTATTCCTGCGTCTCAAACGACGTTATTCAAACTTTGGGAACATACTTAACCGCAAGTAAAAAACTTCCGACCTGGCTTATCTGGGCATTTACGAGTGCCGTTTTGATTATTACGATTTCAACAGGCTGGATAGTTAACAACGGCGATATGTCATTCGGCAGGCTTGAAAGAATCCCGTATCCCGAAACTTTTACACTCGTTCATGTTCTTCCGCCGATAATCCTGCTGTTTCTGACACGCTACGGAATCCCTGTGTCAACAACATTTCTGATTTTAAGTATCTTTTCGGCACAGGATATCAGCGTTATCGGTATGATTTTATCAAAATCATTAATCGGTTATGTTCTTGCTCTTATTGTTTCAATCATAATCTACAACATAATCGCACGACCGCTTGAAAGATATTTTTATTACACTGCCGATAAAAAAATCTCTAAATGGTGGATGGCCGCAAAATGGCTGTCAACTGCTTTTCTCTGGTCGCAATGGCTTATGCAGGACGCTGCGAACCTGTTTGTTTATCTTCCGCGCAAAACCAGTCTGCTTGATTTGATTCTGGTTTTAATTGCCTTCACTGCATTTATGTGGATTGTTGCATACAAACGCGGCGGCGAAGTGCAAAAAATAGTTAAAATGAAAACAAATGTTCAGGATCCGCGTTCGGCAACAATTATTGATTTAATCTATGCGTTTTTACTGCTTTATTTTATTCAGTTAAACAATGTTCCGATGTCAACGACCTGGGTATTTATCGGGCTTCTTGCCGGACGGGAAATCGCACTGTATCACAGATTGAGATTTGAAAGCCCTAAAAAAATGTACAAACATATTCTTAAAGACCTGACAAAAGCAACATTCGGACTTGTGGTCTCAATTGCGGTTGTAATTGTTTTAATAAAATTTGATCTTGTAAAACATTTCTTCATGTCGCATTTTATGTAACATAAACTCACAACTATAAAAAAGGAGCATTCAATTGGCAAGAATAAAACAGTTGTCAAAAAATTTAATAAACCAGATTGCCGCGGGCGAAGTCATTGAACGTCCGGCATCCGTCGTAAAAGAACTTGTTGAAAACTCTGTTGACGCAGGTGCAAAAAAAATCAGCATTGAAATTACAAATGACTGCCGAAACATAAGAATTGCAGACAACGGATGCGGAATTCATCCTGACGACATTCTTCTTGCATTTACAAAACATGCGACAAGTAAAATTCAAAATGACGAAGATTTGTTTGCCGTAACAACAATGGGGTTTCGCGGAGAGGCGCTTGCTAGTATAATCTCTGTAGCAAAATTAACTTGCACAACCCGCACTGAAGAATTTGAGACAGGTACAAAAGTGCAATGCGAAAATTCAGAAGTTAAAAAAGTTGAGACAGGATGTGCTATCGGCACTATTATGGATATTAAAGAACTGTTTTACAATGTTCCTGCAAGACTAAAATTTTTAAAAAGCGCCTCAACTGAATTTTCATACATTCAAGAACTAGTTCAGACAATTGCTCTTGCAAACCCGGAAATAGCATTTGAGCTTAAACGTGACGGCAAAAGTATTTTAAAAACTAACGGGCTTGGAGATTTAAAAAGAACAATAAAAGAACTTTTCAATGAAGATATTGCAAGTAATTTAAAAGAAGTTTTAAAAACAGATAAACTCGCAGGGTTAAAAGTTTCAGGATTTGTTAGTACACCTGATTTTACACGTTCTAGCAAAAAAAATTACTATATGTATATTAACAAAAGAGCTGTTAAATGTCCCGTCTTTCAAAAATCAATAGACACAGCTTATAAAACACTAATTGCAAGCAGTAAATACCCATTTGTTGTATTAAATCTTGAAATTCCGCCTGAAGATGTTGATGTAAACGTTCACCCAACAAAAAAAGAAGTGCGTTATAAAAATACTAATATGATATTCAATTTTATATACGCTTCTATTCAAGCAGGACTTGCCAATTATATAGAAAAGCAGACAAATAACTCTATAAATATTAATAACCCTGATAATTTTGAAAAAAATGATAAAATAGTCACAATAAACAAACCTTTCCAAAACGAATTTTTTACCGATAGAAGTCAGGATTCAATATATATTTCAGATCGAGCTTATGAAAAATTAAGTCAAACAATTCCTGCCCCAAAAAAAGAAATTACACCAACTCAGACAAAACTTATTGAATATGTCGAAAAAACTCCTGAACCTGAAGAAAATATTATCGGGCAATATAAGAATACTTATATATTAATTGAAAAGGATGATGGTTTAGAAATTGTCGATCAGCATATTGCAGAAGAAAGATATATTTATGAAAAACTTAAATCTGAAAAAAATATTATATCACAACTTCTTTTTATATCAGACGTATTGCAGGTATCTAATACAGAAGCCGAACTAATAAAAGAAAATATAGAAAAATTTGAAAAATTCGGATATGAAATAGAATTTCTAAAAGAAAACGAGCTTATTTTCAGAAAAGTTCCTCAATTAATAGCAAAAGTAAATCCGCAGGAAATTCTTTCAGATATACTTGAAAACATCGAAGGAGATATAGACCGACTAGAAGAAAAAATCCTGATTACAACATCTTGCAAAGCCGCGGTAAAAGCAGGTGAAAAATTATCTACGTGGCAAATGCAGGAAATTATCAAAAAATGGCGAATAACAAAAATGCCATATACATGCCCTCATGGAAGACCTATTTCTAAAATTCTTCCACATAAACAAATTGCTGGATTTTTTCAACGACAAGCATAAAAAAATCCGCAATTGCGGATTTTTTTAATCTATTATTACATCTTGAGGCTGAATTTTCGGTGCCTGTTTCTGCTGTTTTTTGATAATCGTATCAATATCATTCATATCCTCTTGTTGTATAAAAATATTTTGATTTTCTTTATCTTTTTTATTGTCTTGAGGAGTTGTCAAGGCTAAATCAGGATTATTTTCTTCTGGATTAGTCTCTGCATTATCTTGCTCTTTGACTATACCTATTCCATTTTCAGTAGCCTGAGAAAGTTCTGTTTCATTTCCATTGATACTCTCTGTTAAATTCTTAATTTGTGCCGAAACTTTTTTGACTGATTGATCTGAATTAAATGTAACATTCTGCAAGTTAGTTCCTGATTCTATTGAGCTTACTGCAAGATTTTTACCAACAGCATTTGACTTTAATAATCCGACTTCGCCTGTAGCACCGTCAAATATTTGATTATTTCCTGCAACCATTTTAGTATTATGAGAACTTTCATATTCTGTAATTAAATCACCAACAAATGCAGTCTCTTGAGCATAATCTTGAGCTATCTTAGCTTCTTTTGATCGTGTATTCATAAGTTTTGTCAACTCATTAAAATCAGCCGTAAAATTATCAATCTGCACAAGAGAATTTTGAACTTCATTAGTCATCATTACTCCTAATTGACCATATCTGGATTTTTCATCATCAGTTAACTGTTCGCCATTTTTGATTTTTTTATCAAGTACCTCCCATTCATTAATCATTTCCTGCACTTTTTGTAATGTTGCATTTTGTAAAATATTTACCTCATCTGTAATAGCATCTAACTCTGAAGAATACTGCTCAAATTCTTGAGCCGCTTCTTCCATTATTTTTTCCTGAGCTAGAACCTTTTTATTGAATACTTTTGCTACATTTTTTTTACCCATATCTCCGGCTTCACCGATATCACTTTTGGTGCCCTCTGTATCATTTATATCGCTAGCTTCGCCTGTATCCAACTCATATTCAGTTACATTGGAAGATTGCATTGAGTGCGCCCATTCCAAAAATTCATCGGGAATTAATACACCATTATCCTCCATTTGCAAAATTTCTTCATATGTATATTGGGACCACTCCGAATCCATAGGCTTTGAAAAACTGCTTACTATAGCCTTTAAATTTAGTGCATTTACAAGCCCTGCACTTCTTGCAAGCAAAGCACTTGCATATTCTTCAAGCTCTTGATCTGTCCAGCCTGAGAAATTAGGATCGTTTTTTAATTCTGCAATTTTATCTTCTAATGTCGTGGATTCACTATAACCTTCCATTTGCGCCCAATTAAGATCATTTCTAATATTTTCTATTCCTCTCATAAAAAGTGCACCTTTCAATTAATTTACTTTGTTTATTTGACGGCAAACATAAGCAAAACTTTAAAATTAATTTTTTATTTTTTTAATTAAAATACTAAAAAGCTGGATTCAAAAGAGTTTCCTCAATTAAATCCAGCTTTATAAAAATTAACAATTTAAAATAAAATTATAAATGTTTTTCAATATTAGAAATTATTGATGATTTAGGCATCAAACCAACAAGTCTTTCAACAGCTTTACCGTTTTTAAATACCAAAAGGCTAGGTAATCCGCTTATTGAATAATTTTGGGCTGTTTCAAGATTTTCATCTGTATTCATTTTTACAAATTTAACTTTGTCTCCAAATTCACCAGCTACCTCATCTAAAATTGGTCCAAGTTTTCTGCAAGGTCCACACCAAGGGGCCCAAAAATCAACTACCACAGGTGTCTCAGAATTTAACACTTCTGTTTCAAATACTGCATCATTAATATCAACTGCATTAGACATAAATATCTCCTTAGATTTTATTTTAACAAGTGACATTTTATCACAGAAAAAATTTTTGTGCTATTATCTTAATAGAATTCTATAGGATATAAAGATGGCTAGAAAAAAAATAATTGAAATAGTTTTGGATACAGAAACAACCGGTTTGGATTACACAAAAGAGCGAATGGTGGAGTTTGCAGCAGTAAGGCTAGAAAACGGTAAAATCAAAGATGAATTTCAAACACTTATAAATCCACAGCAGCACATTAGGAAATCAAGCATTGCAATCCATGGAATAACCTCAGAAATGGTTGCTGACGCACCAACAGAAGATGAAATTATGCCTAAGATTCTTGAATTTATTGGGGATTACCCAATTGTTGCACATAATGCTATTTTTGATTATTCATTTATAAATGAAGCAAGTATAAGAACAACCGGTAAAGAAATTTCTAATACAAGAATTGACAGCCAGCAAATGTTTAAGGAAGTATACCCAGATTTAGATTCACATGGATTGGAAGCTCTTACAAAGAAGTTTAATGTTGATTTGACAAACCATCACCGAGCTATGGCTGATACTATGGGATTAGCACTTGCTTATCCTAAATTGAAAAAGCTATATCTTCAAAAATATGACTGGGAAATTAAACAACTTGATAATGTAGAGTATCTTTTTGAAAGATTTTTAAGAATTCAAAACACAATAAACACACTGCAATCCGAATTACAGGATTTAAAATCTGTATTCAAATTATACTTTGAGCAAGGCGGGGTGCCTATTCATTCACAAACAGGCGAGACTCTTGTATACAATTCAAAGCAATCATTCGGGTATGATATCCACCAAATCAAAGAAGTCTTAGAAGAAGTCGGAGCTTTTGAAAAAGCTGTAAAGTTAAACACAGGCTTTGTAGACAGACTTGTAGGCGGTTGCAGTTTGGATGAAGAAAAAAGAGAACTTATAAAAGAAGCACGTCAAGAATTAACAGAGACACGCAACATTCAAATTATAAAGGCAGGAAAATAATTATGTTAAACAAATTAGCTGGATTTTTCAAAGAACCTCCTGTAAAAGAGGCCATTCAAGATACCGAAAAAATAAAAAGTATGTATTCCCATTGGCGACTAAGGATATTTTATGCTTGTTTTATAGGATATACAGTATTTTATCTTTGTAAGAAAAATATAGCGGTAGCATTACCAGGATTAAGTGATGAATATGGCTACACTAATACTGAACTTGGACTTTTAGGTAGTTCTTTATATCTTACATATGGTATTGGAAAATTTGTCAATGGTGTTTTCGCTGACAGATCAGATGTAAGGAAATTTTTGCCTACTGCATTAGTTATGACTGCAATTGCTAACCTATGTTTTGGACTTTCTGCAGTATTCATAACACCTGGAGAAGTTTCTTTTTTTGGTATGCCGACTAACACAATTCTTTTATGGTTATTTGTATTTTTCTGGGGAGCAAGCGGATGGTTTCAATCTGCAGGATTCCCAGCTGTTGCAAAGAGTTTGACATATTGGTATTCAAATTCTGAAAGAGGAACTAAATGGTCATTATGGTCTTGTTCACATCAAGTCGGGACTTTTTTAAGTGTCATTGTATCAGGCTTTTTAGTCGCACACTTTGGATGGAAAATGGCATTTTTTGTTCCAGGTACAATTGCTATAATTATTGCAATTTGGTTATTTGACAGGCTTAGAGACAGACCTCAATCACTTGGATTACCTGATATTGAGACCTATAATGATGAACCTTCAGCAAAAATTTCAAATTGTGAAGAAGACAACAGAACTTATGTAGAAATTTTCAAACAAAATATTCTTTTCAATAAAACAATTTGGCTTTTAGCAATCGCATACATATTTGTATATATTATAAGATTCGGAGCTGAAGATTGGATGATAAAATACCTAAATGAGGCTAAAGGGAATGCTCTTGATTTGGCTGCGATGAAATTAAGCTCATTACCACTTGTCGGAATTGCAGGAACAATTTGTGCAGGAGTAATCTCAGATAAAGTATTCAAAGGTAAAAGAGCACCTGTAAATTTAATTTACCTTTTAGGTGTTGTAATTTGTTTAGTACTATTAAAATTCAATACAATCAGTAATTTAGACTTTATATACATAGGACTTTTAGGTGCTTTTACATATGGTCCTCAAATGATGATTGGCGGACTTTGTGCTGTTGAATCAAGCTCCAAAAAAGTAGCTTCTGCTGCTACAGGGTTTACAGGAACATTTGGATACATTGGTGCTGTTTTATCTGCAACTGGGACAGGCTTTATGGTTGATAAATTTGGTTGGAACGGTGCTATTATATTTTGGGTAATTTCAGCACTTATTTGTATTGGAATTTGTACAATCCTTATGCTTGACGAAAAAAAGAAACACAAATAGGATAAAATAAAATTACCAATAAAAAATTCCAATTTAAAATTGGAATTTTTTATTTTATTTAAATCTAATTTATAATTTTTGTAGATATATCTACCCATGACAGGCTATGAGAAAATTCGAAAAGTTCTTCTGGTGTGAGTCCTATTGCAGAATTGGAACTGCCACAAGCTGGGAAAATCAAATCAAATCGCCTTAACGACACGTCACAGTAGACTTTAACAGAGACATTTTCAATAGCAAAAGGACAAACTCCTCCAATTTTATGTCCTGTATATTTCTCAACTTCTTCAGGAGTAAGCATTTTTGCCTTTATACCGAATGCTGTTTTAAACTTTTTGTTATCAATTCGAACATCTCCTGCTGTACAAATTAAAATACAACCATCAGCCGTCTTAAATGAAAGTGTCTTACATATTTTTGCTTCATCTGTATTAAGTGCTTTTGCAGCTAATTCTACTGTTGCACTTGATAGAGCAAATTCTAAAATTTGATTTTCTTTCCCATATTTTTCAAAATATTTTCTAACTTTTTCTATAGACATAATTTCCTGCTAAAATTCAATGTACATAGTATCATCACAGCCATATTGCGGAATACTAAACCAAAAAGTACTTCCGTTATTCAATCTTGATTTAAAACCAATATCTCCATGGTGAGCATTTGCTATAACTTTACATAATGCAAGTCCTACACCTGAGCCTTGTTGACGCTTTAGTTTGTTACGATTTACCTGTGAAAAGAAATTGAAAATCTTGTCATAATCTTTCTTTCTTATTCCATCTCCTGAATCCTTAATTTCAAAAACATAATTTTTATTCTCATCTACATAGGTAACTATTACAATTTTTCCGCCTACTTTATTAAATTTTAAAGCATTTGAAATTAAATTAAATATCAACTGCTTAAACCTTTTTAAATCTGCAATTATTTCTACATCCATCATTGTATAGCTAAATTTTATATTCTTTTCTTTAACTATCTCTTCAAAACTGTAAATAATATCTTTTATAACATCTTTTGGTCTGAACGTTTCATATTTCAATTCTAAAGGCTTATACTCAGACCTTGCCATATCAAGTATATCCTGTATCAAACTTAATAAAAATTTTGAACTTTTAGAGATGTTATCAATATATTTGTAATTTTCACTACCTGCAAGCTCGGCTTTTAACATATCAGAAAAACCAATTATAGAATTGAGCGGTGTTTTATACTCATGTGAAATACTTGCTAAGAATTGTACCTTTTCTTGATTTGTCCTTTTTAACTCGTCATTTAGAGAAATTATTTCCATTTTAGAGTTTACTGACTCCATAAGCATTTCAATAATCGTATTATTCTTCTTATGAAAATTTTTATTTTTATGTACAAGAGCAACAAATCCTAAGACGGTATTTTTATAAAAAATTGGTTCAATTATAACCTGATCTTTCGAAATCGAATTAAGATATTCGATTATATCTTCATTTTCAAAATTATTAGTCAGCATATCGACACCGACTTTAGATATTTTTTCAATCAGATGCACCAGTCTTTTATTATTTTTTTTACCTTCTGCAAATAAATACTGTTTTATATCAATATGATTTCCAGAACTACTCAATATACAAAAACAACTTGCATGAGCATGTGTAATACTTAATAACCCCGACAAAACTGTTTTAGATAACTCCTTTGGATTTGATATTGTATTAAGTTTTTTCAAAAATATACAAATATTTTTTTCATAGGAAATATTCATTGTATAATCATAATATGAACAAAAAATTATTTGTATTGTCCGGCTCATCCGGAGTCGGAAAAGGTACCGTATTAAAAGGTTTTTTAGAAAAAAATCCAAATTTTATGCTTTCAATTTCTTGTACTACAAGATCTCCTCGTCCGGGAGAAATTGATGGTATAAACTATTTTTTTATTTCAAAAGAAGAATTTAAATCTTGCATAGATAATAACAAATTTTTAGAATGGGCTGAATTTGCAGGGAATTTTTACGGCACAAAGAAAAAATATATAAATCAATGTCTTGCAGAAGGCAAAGACATAATTCTTGAAATAGATACCCAAGGTGCACTTCAAGTAAAAAAACAAATGCCTGAAGCTGTTTTAATTTTCATTTGTCCGCCATCATATGAAGCTCTTGAAAATAGACTAAGAGGCAGACATACCGAAGATGAAGCGACGATACAAAAAAGGCTTCAGCAGGTAAAAATTGAGCTTGAACGTGCCGAAAAATTTGATTACAAAATAATAAATGATAACTTAGATGATGCAATAAATAAACTTGAAAAAGTAATAAAAGGAGAAATGCAAAAATGCTAAGCGGTAAAAACATTCTACTTGGAATAACAGGCGGAATTGCAGCTTATAAAATTTGTGAACTCATAAGAATGTATAAAAGAGCAAACGCTAACGTTAAAGTGGTCTGCACGCCAAATGCGCTGAATTTTGTGACAAAACTTACATTGCAAAGTTTAAGTCAAAATGATGTCGCGATAGAACAGTTTGAAATTGATAACTTTAAACCTGAACATATATCTTATGCTGACGAAGCCGATATATTTGTAATCGCCCCAGCTACAGCAAATACTATTTCAAAAATAGCAAACGGGATTTGTGACAACCTTCTGACATCAATCGTTGCTGCATTCAAAAAGCCGATAATCCTAGCTCCCGCTATGAATTGCAATATGTGGAATAATCCGTTTATTCAAGAAAATTTAAAAAAACTTATAAATAACGGTTTTATAAATATTGCTCCTGAATCAGGATTTTTGGCTTGCGGCGCAACAGGAGAAGGACGTCTTGCATCTATTGATAAAATTTTTGATAAAACTGTTGAAATTTTGAATTGTAAAAATAAATTTTTAGCAGATAAAAAAGTAGTAATCACAGCAGGTGGTACAATCGAAGATATTGACCCTGTGAGGTATATTTCAAATTATTCATCAGGCAAAATGGGTATTTCTATTGCCGATTGTACATATTCACAAGGTGCAGAAACCGTTTTAATTACAACTAAAGATGTAAATAAGCCTTACAAAGTAATAAAAGTGAAATCAGCTTTAGAAATGCAACAAGCTGTATTTGATGAATTTGAAAATTCCGATTACATATTTATGTCAGCAGCTGTCGCTGATTTTAGGATAAAAAACTTTAATGAGCAAAAAATTAAAAAAACAGATACTAATGAAATAACTCTTGAATTAGTCAAAAACCCGGATATTTTAAAAAGTCTTTGTGACAAAAAAGCAAGCTTGAATTCTTCAACTACAATTGTAGGCTTTTGTGCAGAAACAGAAAATTTGATTGAATATGCAAAAGCAAAAATCAAAAATAAAGGTTGTGACTTTATAGTTGCAAATGATGTCAGTAGAAAAGATATCGGTTTTTCATCAGACGAAAATGAAGTATATTTAATAGACAAAAATTTAGATGTTAAAAAATTTGAAAAACAAAACAAATCTGTGATTGCAGAAAAAATAATCGGAGAAGTATATGCAAAAATCGGAAATTTATGCCATATTAAATAGTTTTGCCCCTCCGGAACTTGCAGAAGAATGGGATTGTTCAGGAATTGCAGTCGAAAATAACAAAACCGAAATAAAAAAAGTAATGCTCGCCTTGACTGTGACTGATGATATTGTATCTCAGGCAAAAATGAAAAATTGTGATATGATAATCAGTCATCACCCGCTTTTTTTCATACCATTTGAATATAAAAATATAAATATTTTTTCAGCCCACACAAACCTTGATTTGACAGAAGGCGGGACAACAGATGAATTAATTAAAGAACTTGGATTTACGAAAAACAGTCAAAACAGTTTTGTAAGATATGTAGAATTACAAAATCCGATATCTGTTGAAGAATTTACCAAAAAACTTGCAAAAGTTTCACCAAATTTACGTTTCGTAAATAACAAAAATATCGAAAAAATTCAAAAAATAGGCTTTTGTGCAGGAAGCGGAGCTGATTTTATCGAAACAGCAGAACAAGATGGAGCTGATGCTTTTGTAACTGGGGATTTAAAATTTCATACAGCATTAGAAAGCAAAATTGTACTTTTTGATATCGGACATTTTGAAAGTGAAATTTTAGTCTTAAAAGTTTTGGAAAAACTCTTGAAAAATAAAGTGGATATTGTTTTTGCTGAAGAAAAAAGCCCGTTTATCCAGTTTAAAAAATAACAAAAATATTGACAAAGAAATTTCAGCAAATAGAATAATAAATGTACCCGATGTTGGGGCGTCGCCAAGTGGTAAGGCAGCTGGTTTTGGTCCAGCCATTCAGAGGTTCGAATCCTTTCGCCCCAGATTTTAAAACAGCTCTCAAATTTGAGAGCTGTTTTTGTTATTAGAAAATTTATTTTTATATTCTAGTTTAAATACTCCATTTTTTCATACCTTATAATAAATTCCGCACAACCAAGTCCACTTCCATTAACATTACAATAATAATTTGGTTGAGGTTTGGGACGTAAAACACCATAAGGAACAATTCTGTCTTTTAAAAGTGAAAACACAAAAAAATCCCTACCGAATTGATTTGGACCTTTAAAATAACCATCTACATCAATAAATATTTCTGCACAGTTTTTAGGAATATTTGAACATTGAAGAAATTCCGGTGAAACATGAAAAATAACTAAAGTTCCATCAGCCAATATCAGATGTCTATATCTATTTTGTGTATTATAAGCAATATGTTCAATACCATTTAAGTATTTATATTTTTTACTTCCTATACAAACATTTGGATCAGGGCAATTATTTAAAATTTTTACATAAGGTTTAAAGTAATTATCAACTAAAAATTGAGCTCCATTTTTAGAATCTTCACCTTCAAGAGGCCAGGAATCTACAGTTGCCCCCTGCTTTTCTATAGCTTGTTGTAAAGCTTGGGCAAGTATATTATTTACTTTTTTTAGCTTGGCAACAGTTTCCTTTTCTTTATACCTGGCAACTAAACTAGGTAGAGTCATCGCTATAACTATTCCGATTATCCCTAAGGTTATCAAAACCTCTGCAAGTGTAAATGCTTTTTTTATACTGACCTCTTTATTACCTAATATAATATTCATTTTATTATTTTTATGGTCAGCATGCAATCGGTTTATTTTTTTACCAACCAGGAGCTTATTTTCGGGTGCCCCCCCCCCCCATAATTTCAATCATAGTCTGCATTTCCAACTCCTTTCATTTTTAAATATTTTCTATAAATCTATATCTGATTCTTTTATAGGTGCACCAATTACACGTTCAACTTCAGCTGCATTGATATTATAATTCAAAAGATTTGAATAATAATCAAGTTGAGCATTCAAGTAAGAGTTTTCAGCATCTTTAAATTCAATTGCATCACCCAATCCGACCTGATATCTTCTGAATGCTTGGTATTGACGTTCTTTTGCCTGTTGCAGTGCTAGTTTTGATACACCCAAACTGTCATGAGAATTCATTAAACTAATATAGGCACTTTTTACTTCCAAATATACATTTTGCTTTTGCTGTTCATAATCAGCAACGGCTTTTTTATAAGTTGCTGTTGCCTCATCAACTTGTTTTTTCAAAAGCATTAAATTAAGTCCTGAATAATTCAATTGCACACCGAATTGATACCCGTAATCCGCATCAATTTGACGTCCACCTTGATTGTAAGAGCCAAATGCACTCAAATTAGGTGTAAATGCTCTTTTTGCACTGCGAACATTCATTTCAGCTGCATCCATTCTTTTTTTAGAAGCCAAAAGTGCCGGACGGGAAGCTTCTGCTGTTGATAAAAGGTCTTTAAAATTTACATCGTATGCTTTTGTATTTAATTTATCTTTTAAAATTACACCCTCCAATTCAGGGATACCTACAGCATTTGCAAGCTGTGCAGCAGCTAATTCAAGTGTATTTTTCGCCTTAATTAAATTTACTTTTGCATTTCCTGCGTTGTATTCTGCAGTTGTTACATCAATTTTCGCCTTTTTACCTATTTCATAATGCGCTTTTGCTTGTTTCAATTGCAATTCAAAATCTTTTACAGTATCTTCATAGACCATTTTTTGAATTTCAGCAAATACAAGATTGTAATATGCGACTTTAACGTTATAAATTACAAGCTCAATACTTGTCTCAGCGTCATATCTTGATGCTTCGAAATCTCTTTTTGCATAATCAGCTAGAGCTTTTGTCTTTCCGAAGTCAAATAAAAGCATATCTGCTGATACTGTTGGCATGTAATACATGTTATATTTCTGATTCATCATACTCATATAAGAGTTTGCCATTGTCATAAACATATCATTACGTGAATAGTTTACCCCCGCACTCAGTGTAGGAAAATAATTTGACCAAGCCTGACCTATACGCGATTTGTATATTTCAGAATTACTTATTGCTGACATAATTGTCGGATGATGTGTAATTGCAAGTTTTATACAGTCACTTAATGTTACTTCTCCGTTCATATCAGTATATTCTATTTTACTGCTTATCGCCGGAAATTTCGTTTCATACATGCCCTCAGCTTCTTTTGAGGATTCTTTTTTACTTTTCTCATTAAGAATACTCTTTTTTCGCTCCTGTCTTTTATTGACTTTCTTCTTCTTTTCAGGCTCAACAATATGAATTTCATCAGGCTTTTTAGCAATATTTGTCTGATCTATAGCCTTTGTATCTTTAGCATAGACTGCACCTGATGAAATTGCCAGAACTGAACATATTATAAACAGATTAACTATCTTTTTCATTTTACCGAAATCTCCAAATCTTTTTCCGTAATTTCTTTTTTAGGGAATAAATCAACGAATTCCTGAACTATCACATAGAATGCAGGAGTAAGGACTGCACCTATTGTAGCAGCAGCTATCATACCACCAAATACAGTAGAACCTACTGAAATTCTTGAGTTTGCACCCGCACCTTGAGCAAATATCATCGGCAATACACCAATAATAAATGCTAATTCAGTCATCATAATAGCTCTAAATCTTAACTTTGCAGCCTTTACTGCAGCTTCTTTAACTGAAAGTCCATTTTTTTCATGCTCCTCTTTTGCAAATTCTACAATCAAAATAGACTGTTTTGCCGCAAGACCAATCAGGGTGATCATACCTACTTGAGAATATATATCAAATGCTTGATTAATCATCATTTGGAAAATCAAAGCTCCCAATGCCGCAATAGGTGATATTAATAATACTGCAACTGGTATTGTATAACTTTCATACAAAGCAACCAAGAACAAGTATACAAATATCAATGCCATTGTAACTATTATAACAGTCTGTCCTGAAGCTTCACGTTCTTGAGCGGAAGTACCTGACCAATCAAATGTCATATCAGCTGGAAGAACTCTTTTTGCGACAACTTCCATTGCGTTCATTGCATCACCGGAGCTTTTTCCTGCAGCCTGCTGTCCCTGAATTTGTACTGACTTATACTGGTTATATCTTGTAATAGATGCCGTACCTACTGTTTGTTTTAATTTTACTATTGATAAAATAGGTACCATTACACCGTTATTATTTTTAACATAAATACCTGATAAGTCGGTTGCCTTATCTCTAAAACGACTTTCTGCCTGCATTTGCACTTTAAATACTCTGTCGTATTTATTAAAGTCGTTTATATAGTATGTACCAATCATAGATGACAGTGTTGAATATAGCTCTTGTAAATCAACATTTTGAGCAAGAGCTTTTTCGTAATCTATTTCTACAATATATTGCGGTACATTCGCTTGGAATGTTGTATTTACGTTTGAAAGTGAAGGATCTTGATTAGCAGCTGAAATTAAAGTATTAGCCCAAGATTCCATTTCTTGCGGAGTATGTTCACCTTGAGAAAGCATCTGAAATTCAAATCCACCCATCATACTCATACCCATAATTGCCGGTGGTGAAAACGCAATGATTGACGCTTCTTTTGTATTTGCCGCAACAGCTCTTACTTTTGCAAGAATTGCTTCATGTGACAGGTCAGTGGCCTCACCCTTAATTTTTCTTTTAACCCAGTCAACAGGCCCGATTTTTCTTTCTGCGTAATCTTTCAACTGAATAATCGCCGTTGATTGGTTAACAGCACCGTCGCCTCCGAATACAGTCAGTTTTTCAGGATTTACTCCATCTATATCGCGGATTTGATCAATGAATTTTCTTGAAACTTCTTCTGTTCTTTGTAAAGAGGCACCGTCAGGAAGCGTTATAGTCGCAAGCAATACCCCCTGATCTTCATCAGGAATGAAACCTGTTGAAATGGTTTTGAAACAAACCAGTGTTAAAACTAGCAATATTGAATAAAATATTATGACAAGTTTTTTGTTATAAACAAACTTGGTTACATACTCCATATAGAAATCTTCCACTTTTGTGAAGAAATCATTGAATTTATGAACAAGAACCGATGTTCTTCTGCCGATTTTTTCTTTAATATGTTCTAAAGTAATAAACAACGGATGGTCAGACAATTTATGCGGTTTCTTTTCTTGTCCCAAAAAATGAGAACACATAGCAGGAGAAAGTGTTAAAGCACATATTGCAGAAATAGCGATTGATACAGCAATACATACAGCAAATTGTTTGTACATAACTCCTGTCATACCTGTCATAAATACAATCGGAACAAATACCGCCATTAACACCATTGCCATGGCAACTAATGCAAATCCTACCTCTTCCATTGTAAGTTGAGTCGCAATTATTGCTGATTTACCTTCATCTATATGTCGTTTTACGTTTTCAATTACAACAATAGCATCATCTACAACAACACCTACAGCAAGTACCAAGGCGAATAATGACAATAGATTTATTGACATGTCCATTACTTTTAGGGCAAAAAAGGTACCGACTAACGATACAGGAATTGTCACACAAGGTACCAAAGTCGCCATACCGTCACCCAAGAATAAAAAGATAATTATTACAACTATTAATGCTGTCAGAAGAATTGTGAATTCAACTTCTTTCATTGATTCATGAATAAAATCAGCATCATCTTTTACATATAAAATTTTTACTCCGTTTGTCAAACGTGAATTTAATTCATTTACTTTTGCTTTTACTGCTTTTGAAAGGTTTATGATATTCGCATCAGGCAATTGTGATATTACAACTACCGCAGATGGTTTGCCATTTACCAAACCTAAGTTTGAATATGATTCTGCTCCCAATTCAACACGAGCTATATCTTTTAATTTTACATTAGACCCATCCATATTTGAACGAATAATTATATTTTCAAACTCTTTGACATCATCAAGACGACCGGGAGTTTTCAGAGTAATCTGCAATGCCGTTTTTTTATCAGTCGGTAAAGCTCCTAAAGCTCCTGTTGCTACCTGAGTATTTTGGTTAGTAATAGCAGTTTTCACTTCACTTGTTGAAATATTTAACCCAGCCATTTTCTGCGGATCAAGCCATATCCTCATTGAATAATTGCCACCACCGAATACCATTACATCCGCAACACCTTCTACACGTTTTAATTCATCTTTTATATAAATAGACCCATAATTTGTCAAATCTAACTGCGACCAGTTACCTGATTCTGGGTACAGTGTCAAAATAATAGCTCCAGAGCCTGAAGAACGGCTTATTGCAGTGACACCAGTCCGCTGAACGTCTTCAGGCAACTGAGATTGTACTCTTTGTATAAGGTTTTGTACATTCATCAAATTGATATTTTTATCAGTACCAACTTTAAAATACAAAGTCAAAGTATAACTTCCATCATAAGAAGTAGAGGTCATATATGTCATATTTTCAACACCGTTGAGTTTATTTTCCAAAACTGTTGCAACGGTTGATTCTATAACTTCAGCACTGGCACCCTGATAGTTTGCAGATACACGTACCTGTGGAGGTGTCACATCAGGGTAACTCTCTTGTTTTAAACCTAAAAGCGAAATTAGCCCTAGTAATACTATACATATTGATATTACAAGCGCAAATCTCGGTTTAGTTATAAAAAAGTATAGCTTTTCTTTATCAAATATTATCTTTTTCATTATTCTTTTCCTGTTTATCTATATTTTCTGATTTGCTGATTGGTTTTAAATTTTGACCTTCTGATGCTATGTTTTGAATACCTGAGACAACTATTACATCAGAATTTTTAAGTCCGTCTTCAATTACCCAGTTATTGTTTATTTCATCTGAGACTTTTATATCTTTTCTTACAGCTTTATTATCTTCCACAGCCCATACATAATAACCGCTCATCGCATCGCCTTTTGTGCATGCCTGTGGAATTGTCATATAACTGATTATTTTTGGAGCTGTAAGTTCCACTTTCATATAATCACCGGGAACAAGCCAGCCTTTTGAATTGTCAAAAGTTGCTCTTAGAGTTATTGAACCTGAATTTTCATCAATTTTGTTATCGACAAAATTGATTTTACCTATTTTGTCATACCAGCTTCCATCACTAAATTGGACTTTAACTTCCACATCTTTATATTTATCACTGGCTTTTAAAAGTTTAACAAAGTCACTGCTTTTAAGACTGAATGTAACATAGACAGGATTTGTACTTGAAACATTTACTAGTGCACCTGAAGTAGCTGTTACGTAGTTCCCTTCTGTTATATTTACTTTGCCTATTCTCCCGTCAATTGGCGATTTAATTGATGTATAGCTTAAATTTACCTTTGCCAATTCCAACTGTTGTTTTGCTGCATCCAAAAGGGCTTTATTTTGATTTCTAGTAGCTAAGCTCTGATCAACATCAGAACGACTTATCAAATCTTCTTTTATTAAGGCATTCGCACGATTCAATTCTTGTTGTGCATTTTTCAATAATGCACTGTATTGATTTACGTTTGCTGCAGAGTTATTTACTTCTATCTGATATTCTCTTGGATCTATTTGGAATAAAGTTTGACCTTTTTTAACAAAATCACCTTCCTTGAAATATTTTTTAATTAAAAAGCCTGGAACGCGAGCTACTACATCTATTGAATATTTTGCTTCCACACGACCGGTAGCTTCAGCTGAAACATTAACATTTTCAATATGCGGATTATCTACAATGACTTCTTTAGGCATCATCATCGCTTTTCGTTGAATAAATGCAGCAATCTGTCCTGACACTTTATTATAGATTATTGGCAAAATTATTATTAATAAGATTGCTATTGCAGCTCGTTTTCGCGTGATTTTTATTTTCATAACTCTCTCCAACTTTAATTATAAAATCTCCTAATTTTACTATTAAACTATTTGAAATTTCTTGTCAATAAATCATTTGATTTATACATCAAACAAAGTATTTTTATTAAGAAAAAAATTCAAATATTAACGCATAGTTTTTTTTCGAAGAATAATTAGTGACTACGTATACAAAATCTTTATAGTTTACAGAATCTATATCAACTGTTTTTTGCAAAATACCGTTTTCTTCATAAAATGTATTCAGAATATTTTTTGTGGATGCTCTCTTATAACTTTCTAAACTATCTTTAGGAAACAAAAACAATTCATAAGTGAAATCTCCGATTATAAAAGGATCTGATACTTGAGTAATTCTCAAAGTATTTGCTCCTTGCGGGATTGATATTTTTATCATATCAAATTTCTTTTTATCGATAGATTTATCATATATAAAAATATATTTTGCATTAGCTTGTGCATTTTTCCTACTTATTTCAAAAGCTTTTTTCAAATATGAATATTTTTTCTCCAGTCTTTTTACAAAATCGGAGTCTAAATCTATATCGTATGGGTTAATTGAATATATTTTTCCTTTAAAACAGTCTTTTGTAAGACCTTGAGATTTTTTTTGTAATTCCAATTCCTGTAAAGAATTTTCATCAGCAAAAGATGGCATACTAAATTCCAGCACCAAAAACAAAAAAATTAAAAATATTCTTCTTATTAAAATAGTATTCATAAGATATTTTAAATACTATTATTAATAATCGCAAAGAAAAACTCGCCAAATGGTTAATATTACTAATCTTCTGTAAATAAATCATAAAAATGGTAGAATTGGAAAGGGCTAAGCAAAACAATTTTTTCTATAAATTTTACATACGACTGTTCCATATTTTTTAAGGTTGTATAATTATGTTTTTCCAAATGGATTGTATATGTATCATTTTCTGATTTTAATGCGATTATAAAATAAATAGGCACTTCCATTAGCTGCGCTATTTTAAAACTACCAACCGGAAAATCGACTTTATGCCCAAACAACTCCGCTTTAAAAGTTTTAGCATTAGAATTTTCAGCAACTCTATCACCTGCAATAAAAGCAATACTACCAGAGTCGAGGCTATCCTTCAATTCTATTGCTGTATTTACACCTATCTCTTCCACCAAATATGGTTTTAACGGGATTTCTGTTGCAATTTTTTTTATAAAACTGTTAAATACCTGACTTTGAGTTCTGCTTAAAAATACATTTACTTTTAAATCTGGATGTCTTGTATTGTTTATAAAAAAAGTTCTCATCGCATCAGTATTTCCGACATGAGCACAAAGAAAAAATACTCCCTTTCGCTTATCTAAATCAGAATATAATAATTCTTTTTCATTTTCTGATGCAAAAACTATTTTTTTTATATCAAAATTATTTGAAAAAATTTCCACCTTATCTGTCAATACATGCGAATAAGATAGAAAATGTCTAAATTGATTTATCAATGAGGGTTTTATTCCTGTCAACGGGGAAATAATTGTAAGATATTTTTTTGAATATCCTCTTAGTTCTTTTGCAAAAATAAAAGTAAAAAATGTCACAAAAAATGCGATAAAATTTATTGCTTTTTTACCCAAAAACCTATATACATACCACATAAGCCAAAGTCTTTTTTCACCGGCGGCTTGTTCTTTTATTTCGTACCATTTTTTCATTTTATGCTGCACTCCAATAATGTATAGCAGTGCATACCGACATTTGTATGGATTTTATCAATATTTAGTTCGGATTTTTCAATTAACGATGTAATCTCGTTTTCTGTAAACATTTTGCTGCATCCATTTGCCATACAAGTGAAATACAAAGAAATATGCGATATCGCTAATCCAGCTCCTGCAAATTCCTGATTATCTATTATAGGTTCAAGTATATATACTTTTGTTCCGATTTTAGCTGATAATTTTATTTTTTCGAAAATCTTTAAAATTTGGTTTTCTGAGAAACAATCCAAAAATTGGCTCATAAAAACAGCTCCTGAAATTGGAGGAAGTTTTTCTTCTGATAAAAGATCACAGCTAAAAAATTTAAAATTATCAGAATTTACATTTTTCTCAGCCATATCTTTATTTACAGGCAAATCGATTATATTCAAATTACAATCCGGATGATACTTTTTACAAGTTTTTTCAAACTTTCCGATATTCCCGCCTATATTAAAAATTTCTTTTATATCATCTTTGAAAATTATCTTCAAGACATCTTCGTAACAATTATCAGAATAAAAATAATCAAAATCATACCAAGATTTTCTTGCCTTTTCAGGAAGATTAGGTACATGAGGATAAATTGTCTCAGAATCGACAAAATACTTTTGAAGTCCGCAAGGACTTTCTTTTAAAAAAGACTCTGTAAGTTCATTTGCTCCAAGATAGCAGACATCACGCATGAAATTAAAATTTTTCACAGTCATCTCATCATGCAAAAAGCATTCACCTAAAGGAGTAAGTGAATATAATCCATCTGACTTTTCCAAAATTTCAGAATATACTCCAACCTGCAAAAGCGTAATAGCTGTATATTTTGAAACTTTACAATTTTTGATAATACTTTCTATACTAGATGAATTATTATCCAAGAATTTCAAAATTCCCAAATCAATCATTGCCCCGACTGCTTGAAAAGTAAAAGGTGCAAAAGCTAACTTTTGAGCACTTGATAATGCCTCTACTTTTGACAATTTATTTTTATGATTTCTTCTGTATTTAATTTTTGCAGATTTTTCGATTACCATGTTATTATTTTAGCATGGATATATTTTTCGTTAATTATAAAATTTTTCAACAAAACGAAATTGAATGGATAATTAAAAATTTCGGCAATAACTACAAATCACCCAAAAGGCTTAAAGAATATGCTATAGGCAGATTTCTTGTTAGAAATATCGCAGAAAAATTTTACAAAAAAAATAATTTAGAGATTTCAATAAAAAACAAGAAACCGTATTTCTTGAATAGTAAACTGCATTTTAGCATTTCACACAGCAACGATATCATATTAATAGCATTCGATTATGAAAATATCGGAGCTGATATTGAATTTATGAAAAAAAGAAATTTTGAAAAAATCTTTGAGTATTACAAACTTAACCCAATTCAAAAAAATGCAGAGACATTCTACAGATTTTGGACTGAATATGAAGCTGAAATCAAACTCCAAGAAAGTCCCAATTCAAAAATTTCAATAAAACTTCTGCCTGATTATATGCTGTCTATTGCAAGCTCTCATTCTTTTGATATCAAAAGAACACTTAAAATATACGAAGTCAAAAGACCGACAGCAAGGACAAGTCCTAACGAGCTTATTAGTTTGAAACTTGTCAATGCAAGTAATGAAAATGAAAATACCGTTGTAATACAAGAAATTAATACGGCATCATTGGATTTTTTTGATCCGTTAAACCTGAAAACAGAATAATCAAGCCCAAATCCTGTTATCAAAAATATTGCAAGCACATGGAATAGATTTAACGGTTGGAAAATGCTTATAAAAGATATTGCAAATAAACTTGCGATAATAGAAGGGAGTATTATTTTGTGAGCGTTTTTGAATGAAAAAATTCCACCCAAAATTAAGTATAAAAGTATAAATATAGGCAAAAGAACTTTTAATACGGATATTCTGATATTTTTTATTTTTGCTGATATTTCAACAGGCAAATTTATATATCGCACACCGTCAAAACTATCCAATAACAATGGATTTTGCATATCATATACTATCATAATTGTATGATTTTCATCAATTATAAAATCTTTAAGCTGAGGAATTTTTTGTAAAATATCTTCATTCAAAAATTCTACATGCAAAATTTTTAAAGTCTCAATATCTTTTTTTGTAAGAAAATCTTTAAAATCACTCAACTTTTTTTCATAAAGATTTTTTTGTAAAATTATACTCTCTTTTTGTCTAGTTTTTGATGGCAAAAATTTACTAAGAGCTTGGTAAGAAATATTATTATTCGACAATTTTTCAGATATTTTTTCTTCCTTATTCAAAATATCCTGAAGATTGTCACCTTCTATAATTACAAAAGAAGTATTTGAATTTTTATCAGTTACCTCATGATAAAGTTTTTCTGCCTGTAACATTTCATTTGAAGGTTTATACATTGATCTTATATCATCATCAAAATGGATTTTAAATACCCCTGCAAATATTATCAGAAAAATAATTATCAACAATCTTCTATTGAATTTTAAATCAAATTTTTCTCGTGAAACTTGCTGAGGCAACAATTGATAAAACAAAATTACAAAAAGATAGACCGTAATAAGCCCGGCTGATGTAAAAATTGCAATTTGCTTTAACAATTCAATTCCTGAAAAAAACAATATTAATAACGCACAAACTGTTGATAACATTCCAACCGTTAGACTTTTTATTATTTTTTTCAAATCGGATTCCATCAGGTAATGCAATGAATAATCAACACAAATACCAATTAACGTTGTCGAAAATACAAAAGTTAAAATATGTATTGACGGGAAAACTGCAGACGTGATAGAAAACCCAGCTCCTATTCCAACCAAAAGGCTCACAAGGACAGGTATTAGAATTTTTAAAGAACGAAAGTACCAAAAGATTAATCCCCCCACAAAAATTAACGAAATTATGCAGATTAAATTAATTTCATTAATTGACTTTGCACTTGCATAATAAGCATGGACAGGAGCACCTGTAAGATATACTTTCAGCTCATTATTTTGATAAGATTTTTGTATTTCAATAAGTTTTTCAACCGCTTTGTTAGTCAAAGTTGGTGAGAGTGCAATATCATCATCTACTTTTAAATTTATTACTTCATAATATTTCCCGTCTTTAGTGTTTATATTTTGAGAATTCCCCAAATTAAATATAAAATCTGAAAATAAACCAAACGGATCCTCCTCAAATGGCAGAATTGAAAATCCTAAAGGATTATATAAATTATTTAGAGCTTTTTGAGAAATTTCATCATAATTCCCCGATTTTAAAAGTTCATAATCTTTATTTGAGAGCAGATTATTTTTATACTTTTCATAAAATTCAAGAATTTTTTGCGGATCATTTTGTTCTATATGAAAATTTTGTTTATCAATTTCCTCTTGAAAATGTTCTTTTGCACTTTCTAAAAGTTCTAAATTCTCGCTTTCAAAAAGTACATTGATATTTGAAGAATATTTTCCGCTCAAATCAACCAAAATTTCATCTTGCACACCGTTTGTAAAAAATGCTTTCAGTAAATTGGTCTCAACTTTTTTAGGATTTAAAAAAGTGAATAAAGCAATTATCCCTAAAACTAAAATAAATAAAATTCTAAAAAAAACTATTTTCTTCATATCCTGCAATTAAAATTTATTGATGTACTACTGCCGTTTTTGGTTTTTATATCAATTTTTTTTATATAATTTTTACCATAAATTGTAATACTTTCAAGCTGTGAAGATGTCGGAGATTTTTCCTTTGGTCTAAGAGCAAAAGTCCAATTCCCTGAATCCATCATATAAAAAATATTAAAATTTTTATTTATAAAAGAATAATTTTTATTAGCAATCCCTGTGATTATATCATTGATTTGTTTATTTTGATCAGTTGTATAGGAAGAGACCGATTTTATAGGATATAAAGTTTCAAATATAACACCTCTATCTTTTAAAAATTTAAAATCACCGCCGGATTTAAGCGTTTTATTATTAAATATTTTTTCTTGCTCGAAAGTACATTCAATACTGTTCAATTCAGGCAACTTTTCTGCTGCATCTTTTGCTGTAATCGGATAATTAAAAACTCCAGATGCAAATGCACATGCCGGTATAAAAAATAAAAATGAAAATATAACTATTTTTTTTAAAAACATTCTATCCCTTTTTTTAATTTTTCAGGTGCTTCATAAATACTTTTTCGTGTAGCAAACTCAACACCAATTTGCATTGTCTTTGCCTTGAAAAGTACTTCTTTTGTATCAAAATCCTTTATTTCATAATGCATATTCAAAGATGGTTCAATCTCATCCAATACTGCTTTTACTAAAATTTTTTGTCCGAATGCTGCAGATTTTATAAACTTCATTTCCATTTTAGCGACAGGATACATAACTCCGTCTGCTCTCATATCATCATAATTATAACCAATTTTATTAAGCAAATTACAACGCGCAATTTCGGTATATTTTACATAATTGCCATGCCAGACAACATTCATCGGATCCAAATCAAAAAACGGAATTTCAATTATTGTATCAGCTTCGATTATTTTCATAAAAACCTCGATATAGAAATTATACCTTAAAATATTATTTTATAAAAGTTCCTGACGAAAAAGGGCTTTCATTATCGGTATAGATAAAATCCGACGATAAATCATTATTTTTAAGCTTCAAAATGACTTCTTTATCTGGTTTAATTACTCTTGAAAATTTTATTTTTTTAATTTTATTTGTAGAAAGATTTATATTAAAAGCATCCTCTGCAAAAAAATGAGCAAAAAACAATTGTACAACCCCAGGTAAAATCGGGACATCAGGGAAATGACCTTTGAAAAAATTTGAATTTTTCAAGAATATTATTTTTAATTCAGCTTCATCTTTCGAACTTTTCTTATCTATCACAAAAGGCATTGAAAGATTTAAAGAAAAAATCCTCTCAATTTTTTTTCTATCTGTTTTCCCTGCTGAATTTTTAGGCAATTCCGGCAAAAATCTCCAGCGCTGAGGAATAATTTCAGAATATTTTTGCATAAAAGCTTTCAATTCTTTTATTAAAGAAATATTGCCGAATTTCAGAAACTTTTCAACTCCTAATTCTGATAATACTATAGCCGCACCGATTTTTTCACCCGTTTTTATGCAATAAGAATTTTCAACTAATTCACATTTATCTAAAATATTCTCTAACTCAACAGCAGAAATTCTTTTTTCTTGGACTTTAAAAAGTCTATCTGAACGACCTAAGATTTTAAAGCTTTCACCTGTTTTTTCAATAATATCATTTAATTTTAGTTCTTTTTCGAGAAAATAATCTGATTTGACAATAATTTGGCTGTTCTCATCAGTTAAAATTTTTACTTTATCAAACGGTGTCAAATAATCATTCGAAGAAGAAGTTCTATATGCAATTGTACCGCTTTCCGTACTACCGTATATTTCAACAACTTGAGATTTTTTCTCAAAATATTCAAAAGTTTTATTATTTAATCTATCACCTGCAGTAAAAATATACCTTGGAGGATGAGGATTATAATCATATTTTGCCATTCTATCCAAAAAAGACGGCGTTGAAATAAATACATAATTTTCCGCATCAATTTCTTCCGGAAATTTTATTATATCTGCATTTATCACATAACCGTTTATCAAAGGATACAGTAATGCAAATGTCATTCCAAACATATGAGTCATTTTAGCAGTTGTTAAAAATTGGAATTTTTCAGGAATAGCAAACTGTTTCATTAAATCTTTTGCTTCTATAACCAAATTGTGCAAAGTTTTTTTTATAACTTTTGGACTCCCAGTTGAGCCAGATGTATAAAAATTAATAAAAATTTTATTTTCATCAGGCAAATCCAACTGAGCAATTTCATAATCGAAATTCTTAATTTCTTTTATATAACTGTCATCAAAAGTATCAATTTTATTTATGTCAGTAAGTAAAAATATTTCTTTTTCTGCATAAATTCCAGATAAAAAATTTAAAATAAAATCAAAATTATCCTCAGCAGTCAGTAGTATTTTTTGTCTGTATTGCTTTCTCAGCCACACAACACGAGGAGAAATCATATCTTTAATTTCTTTAACACTGTAATCAGTATTTTTATGTTTTATTATTATCTTTTTATCATCAAAATTAAACATTATGCTTTCTCTTAAAACGGAGTCTTATTATATATTCGACTGCAAACAAAAGCCCTGTCAACATATATGATACAAACCCGTTATATATTGTCCATATCTTTGCACTCATGAATATTGTAGCAAATGATACAAGAAAATTAAACATTAAAAAAATACACCAAATATAAGTAAGTTTTCTTGTATAATCCTTTACTATATCAGGAAGCTCTTTTCCTTCCATCATTTTTGCAAATTTTTGTATAATTGTTTCATCTGTAAATATCGATGAAAAAAATATAAAAAATACCAATAAATTTATAAAAGCAGGATAATATTTTAGTGCTATAAAATTCGTAAAATGAAAAGCACAAATTATCACAAATGTAAAAATTATTGAAAAAATTACCCTCATAAAAGCTCTTCGATAGCACTCACAACATCACCGATAGTCTTAATTTGTTTAAAATTTTCAGGAGAAATTTTTTTATTAGCAAACTGCTGAACTCTTACAGCTAAGTCAACAGCATCTATACTGTCTAAATCCAAATCTTGAAACAAATCCGCATCTGGTGTAATTTGTTTTTCATCAATTTCAAAGTCTTCAACGAGTATTGAAGTCAATTCTTTCAATATATCATCTTTGTTCAATTTTTCACTCATAACTTACTCCTGATTAGCTTGCGCTTCGACAAAATCAGCAAGAGTTTTTACCGAATAAAAATATTCCTTGTTTTCTTCGTTATTTGAACCCATTTTTAGATTATATTTTTTCTTCAAAGCCATTCCTAACTCCAAAGCATCTATTGAATCCAACCCAAGTCCATCAACAAACAAAGGAGCATTCTCATCAATATCTTCAGGAGTTATATCTTCCAAATCAAGTGTGTCTATAATAAGTTGTTTTATTTCGTCTTTAATCATCTTCCTGCCTTTTTAGTCATATGATAATCTAACTTTTTATTAAAGTCAAATTATCTCTTCTTTAATTTTTTCAGAAATTGCTTTACGAGCCTTAATTTCGGTCATATCAGAATATTCTAAAGGTCTTATGGGTGTTTTTACCTCTATATTATAATTAATAACTTTTTCTCCAACATCATAAATCGGCTGTCCTTTCTGCAAAAAAGGATAATCTGCCGTAATTTTCACCGGTATAATTTCAGAATCAGAATTTAATGCTATTGCAGCAGGACCTTTATGAATTTTAAAATCCTCTCCTGATTTTATCCTTGTGCCAGATGGAAAAATTATTATATTAAACCCTTCCTTTAAAAATTTATCAGTCTCAATTTTTAATTTATCTAAATCCATATCATTTATTATATAAATTGATTTTACAATATTTCTAAAAAAAGGATTTTTTAAAGTTTCTTTTTTGGCAAAACAAGTAGATTTGGGAATAAGCCCAATCAAAACAACTATATCTATAAATGAAGGATGACTTGCTACAATTATTTTAGAAGATAAATTCTTCAATCTATCTTCATTTTCTATATTAATTTTTATTAACCCTATTTTTTGCAAAATATCCTTAAACCAACTCCAAACTTTATGAATTATATTTGCATAGGCAATTTTTTTTTCAAGTCCTGACTGTGTAATAGAAATATAAGGAAATATAAAAAACCCTATAACAAAAGCTCCAATACCAAAAAGTACAAAGCTAGATATAATAAGCAAAGAGCGCCATAACCTTATCATTTTATTCTCCTTAGAGTATAAAATGAGGCTATGAATTCATCTTTTTCTTTTTTCAAAAATTTTACAAATCTTTCAAACTCATTATCTTTAATTTCGTTTGATACCAAAACCAATTCAACCTCGTCAGCATTAGAAGAAAAATTTTTTCCTAACAGACAGGCAAAACTTTTTATATTTGGTATTGTATCAGCATAACAAAAAAGAGTTTTTTCCTGCTCGGTAATAGCTTCTAAAAACCCATTAGAAATTGTATTTTCTCCTGCTGATATTGCATTATATTTACTTTTTATATTATTAATTAAAGAAAAATTACCTATTGTTGCATTATGCACAGATGAGCTGAATGATAATGGTGATACCTCATTTTCATTTTTGTATTGATTCATCAGCACACCCAATTTTTCAAACTCACCGTATCTTGATGCAAAAATTAAATTTACATCCTCATTTTCATAACAATTATATATAGTCGAAAAAGCAATCTTTGAAAGCTGACTTAACTTTCGTCTTATTAGCATTGGTATAAAAGATAAATCAGGCTTTTCATCCTCTTGTATTGATACTTTATATATGAAAAATTTTTCATTCATGCTAACATACTAATATAGTTGGAGCTAAAATGCAAAACAAAGTTTTTATCACATATTATGATGCTATTTGCAATCTTGGTAACGAAATTGGCGAGATTTTTCAAAATGCAATAATTCCTGAAAAAACATTTCTTACTCCTGATAGTAACCTCATCAAAGGCGAATCTTTCTATTTCGGGAAAATCAATTGCGACTTGCCTGAAATTTCTGATGAAAACTTTAACACTCGTTGTAATAGACTTTTATTGTACCTGATAAATAAAATGTCCGACAAATTTGAAAATCTTTTAAAAAAATATTCAAATAACAGAATAGGAATTGTCACAGCAACAACAAATTCAGGGATTGAAGAATACGAAAAATCAAATAATTACAGACATTTTGAAATAGGCTCTCCTGCTGTATTTTTAAAAAATACACTTAACTTAAACTGCTTTTACGAAAGTGTATCTACAGCCTGCTCATCAGGTATAAAAGCGTTTGCTACTGCCGAAAAATTGTTAAACAAAGGGATTTGTGATGCAGTAATAGTCGCAGGAGTAGATTCACTTGCAAAACTTCCTATATTCGGATTTCATTCACTCGAAGTTCTTTCAAAAGAAAGAACAAACCCGTTTTCAAAAAACAGAAACGGAATCAATATAGGAGAAGCTGCAGCTATTTTTATAGTCGAAAAAAATGCTGGTGGAATTATAATAAAAGGTATTGGAGAGACTTCAGATGCCTATCATGCAGCTACTCCGGATCCAAAAGGCTATGAAGCATCAAAAGCTGTTAAAATAGCCCTAAATCAAGCAAATCTTTTACCTGATGCGATTGACTATGTAAATCTTCATGGAACAGGCACAAAATCAAATGATTTGATGGAAGCAAATGCAATGTATAATATTTTCGGCTGTTGTACCGAAATGAGCTCGACAAAACCTTTGACAGGTCACTGTCTTGGTGCCGCCGCTTCACTTGAGACAGCTCTGTGTTGCGAGATGCTTAAACAAAATCTAATTTTACCTCATATTTATGATGGTGAATATGATTATGCTTTGCCTGAGATAAATCTTATTACAAAACCAACAAAAAAACATCTTGATAATATATTATGCAATGCATTCGGATTTGGCGGTACTAACGCGGTAATTATTTTAGGGAGAAATGATGGCAAAATATAATTTAGAAAAAGTTTTACCGCATAAATATCCGATTATCTTTATTGACGATATTATCGATTATAATCTGGATGAACATTCTGCAAAAACTATTGTAAATATCAATAAAAATAAATTATTCTTTGATAAAACCCTCAATGGAATTTCTTCAATTACTGGAATTGAATTTATGGCACAAACCATTGGATGTTATTCCTATTTTAAAAACGGCATGAAAAATCCGAGAATAGGTTTCCTTTTAGGCACAAGGTTTTACAAATCATATATCGATTATTTTGAAAATAACAAAATTTATGAAATAACAGCCAAAGAAGTTTTTACAAATGATGAGCTTGTCTCTTTTGAATGTTTTATTTATAATGCCGGTAAAATCTGTGCAGAAGCAGTTATAAATGCTTATATGCCCAAAAATGAAATAAATTTGATAGGAATGTTAAATGTCTAAAAATATACTAATAACTGGCTCAAGCCGAGGAATAGGAAGAGAAATTGCATTATATCTCGCAAAAAATGGATATAATATTACTCTTCATTGCAACAGTAATATAAAAAAAGCTGAAGAAGTAAAAAAAGAAATAGAGGATATAGGACAAAACGCAAAAATTCTAAAATTTAACCTTACAGACAGAACCGAGTGCAATGATGTATTATCAAAAGATATAGAACAAAACGGCATTTATTACGGAGTAGTTTTGAATGCAGGAATTTCAAAAGACAACGTATTTCCTGCAATGACAGATGACGAATGGGATGATGTGATAGATACAAATCTTGGCGGTTTTTACAATGTCTTAAAGCCTATTGTGATGCCTATGATTTCAGCAAGAATCAGGGGCAGAATTATTACGTTGTCCTCAATTTCAGGACTTGCAGGCAATAGAGGACAGGTCAATTACAGCGCATCTAAAGCAGGTATTATCGGAGCGACAAAAGCTTTATCCCTTGAGCTTGCAAAACGAGGGATTACGGTAAATTGCATTGCCCCCGGGGTTATTGATACCGATATGACAAAAGATTTGCCTGTTGATGAACTTAAAAAAATCATACCTATGAAAAGAGTTGGCACTGCAAAAGAAGTTGCAAGTCTTGCAAATTATTTAATGAGTGAAGATGCCTCTTACATAACAGGTCAGGTAATTTCCGTAAATGGAGGTCTGTATTTATGAAAAGAGTAGTCGTGACAGGTATGGCACTTGCAAGCCCATTGGGATGCGATGTAAATGGGGCTTTTGAAAGATTAAAAACTTACAAAAACTGTATTTGCTACACACCTGAATTGGAACAATACCAAAGATTAAATACAAAACTTTCTGCTCCCGTAAATGGTTTTGTAACTCCTGCGCATTTCAACAGAAAAGTTACCAGAACCATGGGTGATGTTGCAATTATGAGTGTCGCAACAGCAGAAGAAGCTCTTAAAGATGCAGGTCTTTTGGATAATGAAATAATCTCTAACGGTCAAACAGGTGTCGCTTATGGATCATCTTCAGGATCATTATGTACTTTAATTGATTTTTATTCAATGCAAATTGATAAAGAAGTAAAAAATCTCAATTCAGGCTCTTATGTCAAAATGATGTCACAGACCGCAGCAGTAAATATTTCATTATACTTCAAAACAAAAGGTAGGATTATTCCGACTTCCACAGCTTGTACATCAGGCTCAATGGGAATAGGTGCAGCCTATGAAGCTATAAAAGACGGTTATCAAACCGTTATGATAGCAGGAGGATCTGAAGAAATTCAGCCGACTTACATTGCTATATTTGACACTTTATATGCAACAAGCCTGAAAAACGATCATCCTGATCTTACGCCATCACCTTTTGACAAAAATCGTGACGGGCTTGTAATAGGAGCAGGGGCAGGAACATTAATTTTAGAAGAATACGAGCATGCCAAAAGACGCGGAACTAAAATTTACGCTGAAATAATCGGATATGGCAACACAACTGACGGATGTCACATCACAAATCCGACTCCTGAAACTATGGGAAATGCTATGACAGAGGCATTAAAATACGCAAAAATTTCTACTGATGAAATCGGCTACATAAACGCTCATGGGACAGCAACTATTCAAGGTGATATCGCTGAATCTAATGCAACTTACAAAGTATTTAACCGAAAAGTACCTATAAGCTCACTAAAAAGCTATACAGGACATACACTCGGAGCATGCGGTGCAATCGAAGCCATTATGACAATTAAAATGATGAACGAAAACTGGTACCATCCAACTCTTAACCTTAATGAAGTTGACGAAAATTGCGCCCCTCTTGAATATATAAAAAAAGAAGGCATAGAAATGGATAACAAATTTGTTATGACAAACAATTTTGCATTTGGCGGTATCAATACTTCATTAATTTTCAAAAAAATATAAATTTATTTTTGCAATAAATATTCTTTTCTTTTACTTTCTTCAAATCGTTCAATAGCATATCTTAAAGTTGTACGAGGCATTTTAGAAATATTTTTTTTAAGGAATTTTTCTAAAATCCTGACATCTTTTTTTCCTATTTCTCTAAGCATCCACCCCACTGCTTTATGAATCAAATCATGTTTATGGAAAAGAAAATATTCACAAATTTCAATAGGATAATCAAAACTTTTCTTCTTAATAAAATACATAGAAGCTACAACACTTATACGCTCCCCCCAAAGATTTCCACTTTTTGCCAAATCCCATAAGACATCTATTTTTTTATAATTGTAAGCATAATCACCTGTAATATAAGGAGCTGAATTATCAACTAAATCCCAATTATTAATTCGGCTGTAATTATTTACGTAAATTTCAAAAATATTTTTCTTCTTTTCTAAATCACCTTTTTGATATTGCAAAACCATCATAAAAAGTGTTGTCATACGTATTTCATGGTATTCATTTTGCAATAATTCTTCTAAATCTACCAAAGTTAGTAATTTATAATACTTTTTGGCAAACATCCTGTTTTGTTTTGATACAAGACCTAAAAAAATATCATTTTCCGAGTATTCACCCTTATTTGTTTTGAAAAAACGCATATTAAGCTTGGCTTGCTCCGGATTTTTGAGTTTTAAAATTTCTTTTATAAAATTTTCTTTCATTTGAATATTATATCATTATTTTTTTATACTTTACAATAATTTTTTTCCATAGTAAAATCCAAAATGTTATACCCACATAAGTTTACAAAAGTGAAAAATGAAAGTTTACCCAATAAATTTTACAGCACAAACGAAATATAAAAAAACAAATATTAACTCAAAATCTCAACATACAACTCCAGTTAAAAACGGGCTATCAACTGCTGCAGCTTGGTTTAGCTTTGGCGTTGGGCTAGACTATGTCTCAAGACATTTTGCAAATTTCACAAAATCACCGATGAAAAACTCTCTATTATTAAACGGCATTATAGGCGCAGGAGCCGGAATATTTACCGGCACTAAGGCTGTTATAAATAGAAAAAGAGATTAAAAATGCAGATTTTTATAACAAGTTTTGCAATATTTCTAAGAATACTATCTAATTCATTGAGTAATGTATTCCTCAAAAAACTGCCCCTATTAAAAGAAAAATCTTCTCAAGTAAATTTTATCATTTTATAATACTGGTCATTCAGCCAATATATATTGAAAATTAATTATGCTAACATTAACTTTTGGAATTATAAAGCGGAGACAAAATGAATAAACCTGAGACAGAAAATCTCTTTGAGCAAGAGAAGTTTATTCTTGAGTTGTTAAAACAGAATTTTAATAAAAAAGAAATAGCTGAAAAATTAAATACAAGCATACATACAATAAAATCATACATTACCAAACTTGAAAAAATCGGTGCTTGGCAAGATATTTTTTGGCAGTAAAAAAATCTCCCGTAATACGAGAGAATTGATAATACCCTTACAAATGGTGGTAATTAATAGTAAATCATAGTTATAATATAAATGTAAGTCATGCCTAACTTTTTGTCAAGAGCAAACTTACATTTTTTAACAAATTAATTTTAATTTTTATAACGTAGCTGATAATCCTCACCACTACCAAAGACTTCGAGAGTCAAAGGTGTGCCATCATAACTACTTGGGGGTGGATTATAATTTTTAAGACCAGATAACATTTTTTTTACTGCATTTAAAAGAGGTTTGTTTGCAGTATTTTGATAGAGTTTTTTCTTTTTTAAATTTCCATGTTTATCAAGCACAAATTGTATATCACAAGAACCGGCACCTTCTATTGCTGTCATATCAAAATTTGCAAGTAGTGCATTTTTTAACCCTGCACGGTACAAATCCATATCAATACTTGCATTTGTATGAACTTTATAAGCTGGAGTATCATCCCAAATACTTTCTATATTTGGAATTTGTTTTACTACTGCGGGTTTTTTATTAATGATTTTTTCTCTTTTTTTAGGAGCAGGACCAAGAAACAGAATAAAACATAATGAAAAAAGGCAACATAATGAAAAAATCACAATAGAGACATTATTTACAGGTAAAATTGGCTGTTTTTTTTCTGATAAAGAATCATTAAAAGATTTTTCGCTATTATCAACAATATCAGGAACTTCTTCAAAAATATTATTTCCGCAATCGCAATAATCTATTCTTTCTTTATATAAAGTTTTGCATTCTATACATCTATACATATCTGAAATTATTATACCATATTATTTCTTAATTTTAACATTTATAATTTCCAATAAAAAAGATTTATGCAATTGAGGTTTCATACCAGCAATAACAAATGTCAAACCTAGCATTGCAACTACTAATGAAATTATTGCGGTAACCAAAAAAGTTTTTTTATTTATCATAATTTTACCCTTTCATAATCCGAATAATCAGCAGGAGAAGAATATTGAGTTGTATAATCCAATAAAAAGCCTCCTTTAAATCTTACTTTTTTTCTTTGAGAATTTACAGGAAATGCAAGTATACTATCTCCTTCTAAACGCTTCAATATATCAATCATATCTGCTCTTGCTCTTGATGCAAAATTTTTATTAGAGCAAGTATAAGTTAAATTTGTAATATGCCCTGATGAAGATACATCAAAACTAAATAATATTAAAGTTCCGACCGGAGCTTCAATAGCAGATTCATCCATTATTCTGTTTTGCAAATTACTTCTCCAAGCATTCCAGGCTATAACTTCCTCTTTAGAAGCTTTAAATCTCCGATTTCCAACCTCGTCACTATCATTTAACTTTATATTATCTTCAGGAATTTCAAGGTTTACATTCTTTTCTACACTAGGACGCTCCAAATCAGCAATTCTTAAATCTTGTTCAGTAAATAACATTTCCTGATCAGAAAAATTTATATTTTCTTCCTGATAGGTATTATTATTTGCTGAAATATCCATTTCCAAATCTGAATTTGTCATAAAAGAATTATCTTCGAAATCAGCATTTGATTGACTTAACTGTGTTCCTGAATTGACATCAAATGAAATTTGTTTATCATCATCAGGCTTAATATGAATGGTTTTGTCCCCAGCTTTAGCTATAGTTTTATTAGCTCTTGAGAATTTAACTTTCACTTCGAAATCAGACACAATCCTTTTTTGTGGATTCATCAACTGATCTCTTATTTTAAAGTTCATATTTTCAAGTGTGACAGGCTTGTGCATCGCTGGCTGAATTATCAATACAAGCACAGTTAAAAATATATATAAGAATATAATAAAACCTTTTAAACGTTTCATTTTATATCATTTCTAATCTTTATCAAGCTTTGCAATTAATTCATCACTTGCATAGATATCAAACATTGTCTGAGAAAGCATAAATGTTTCTGCAATTAATAGTGCAGTAGGGACCAGAGCTGCAACAAAACTCAAGAAAAGTCCTTGCAAATCACCACCTATTTCTGTAGCAAAGTATGATATATTCATTGTAAATTCTATAAATATAATTGAACATCCGATAAATAAAGACCTTCTTCTATCTGATTCCAACTTTCTTGTACCTTCAAGTCCGAAAATACTTACACCATGCTGTCTATAATCACTAAACCCATCCTGTTTAATTACTTGAGAAGCCTGTATTTTTTTGGTTGCAGTAAAAGCAGCAACAAATGAGAAAAATGCAAATATAATCAAGAAAGTTGCAAGCACTAAAAATATAGGAGAGAATCGCAAACCTGAAATTCTTACCCAACCGGCAGCTTCAGGAAAACACATAGCAAGAGTATTTGATACACCGTACGCCAAAAATGGAGCCGTTAATATACCAATTACTACCTCTCCGATTGATTTTAATTGTAAATTAAATATTCTGTCTTTGATATTTTGAATTTTAGTTTTTGAAAAACTGTTTACATATCTCTCAATCCATTGTCTGTAAGATTTTAGAACTGCTTCAAAATCCTCTCGATACTCGTACTTATTAAGTGTTATAGCCCATTCGCCGGATGTATGTTTAAAATATCCGCACCCAAGAGATAGTGCTGTCAAAAGTCCTGAGAAAAATAATGAGATAAACACCGCAAATGTCAAAAAGTCATTTAAATTCATGTAATATACCAAGTTAACGACATATATCCCAAGCATAAATATCAAAGCCAGCACAACCATAAAACCTTGCGCAAATCGAGCTGTTGGGGAAACATTTTTGTCATTTGAACTTTGTAAAAACAAATACACACCTTGTTTTAACAATAAAGCCGCACCAAATACAAGTATTGAATAGGCAACCCAAACTTTTATATTTGTCGGCATGTGAAGATAATTTGAAGATTCTTTTATTGATAGCCCCATAAGATAATTTGCAAGACCAAATGAACATAATATAGAACTTATGGCCATTGCAAAATGCAAAAATATATTAGTTCGTGTATTTGAGCCTATTTTATTTTTTAAATCATTTATTTGAAATGCAACTTGTTTTATAATAGAGACTCGCATTCCTTCTATATCAGCTTTTTGTTTTTCAAGTTTTAGTCTCGTAACGGCATTAGGATCATTTCCGTATAATTTTTTCATATCATCTTCTGTCAAATCTTCTCTTGCAATAGTAGAGACTGTCTTTTTTACTGGTACATTATCGAGAATTTTTATATTTAAAAATTCTGCACTTCCTGCAAACATTATTTTACATATATTACCAATTTCTACTTTTTTAATCGGCTGCCCTTTAAACAGAACTTTTTCGTTATGGAAAGTATTTATTAATACACATTTATTTTCGTTTTTGTCATATTGAAGTGTTAATAAAAGATCAAAATCTAACTCCAATATAAAATCGCAGTTAGGGTTTGTACCTATATTAATTACATCTTTTTCATCAAATACTTTTTCAAGTTTAGAAGATGATATAACAATTGTCATAAAATTTTCCTCATATTTTTACGTAATAATTTTATTATCTGCCTAAAGCATGAATAAATTGTCTTATTGCTTTATCAGTATTTTGTTCTGGAGAAACTATCAACTGCTTTTCACCCAAAACAGGATTCAATTTTTCTTTTACCATATCAAGCTTTTCAGGATGTGCATATAAAAACATCATTGCAAGCCCTGGCATATATTGCTTTGCATTTTCTACATTTTTAGGCAACAATTCCCAATTAATTTGCTTTTCAATTGCCCCCTCATTTTCCAAATCACCAAGCACCACAATTGCAGGTCTATAACCTTCTTTTTGCATAGCAAGGGCATGATTAAACCCTTTTTTCAAAGCTACACCATATGCAGTCCCATAATCGCTGCTATCGTATGCCGTAAATGCATCCAGAGCTTTTGTAATTCCAGATCCGTTAAAAGGAGTTCCTTCATAAATCAAATAAGCATCTTCTGAGACACGTAATATTTTTACCTGATCTTCAGGATCAAGCAAATTGCAAATCTGTCTCAATGTTTTTTTCTGGTCATCGAGAGCTTTTTGATTTGAAGCTGATGAATCAACCAAAAATATTACAGCAGCAGGCGTAAAATCATCAACCTTTACTCTTGAAAGAGCTGACCAGAAAAGTTTTCCAACTACTGATAATGCTACTATAATTATACCTATTGTTATTAATCTTTTATTATTCATAACTCTCTCATTCTTTAGATAATCTTTTAATATAATATTATCATACAGCCCCCTTTAAATCAATCTTTTAAAGTAATTTTAACAAGATGCTATTTTTTTTGCATTATGATAAAATTAAAAAACAAAGGAGAATTCTTATGGAAATGTATTTAGAAATAATCGCAGTAATATTAGGTGCTTATCTTATAGGCTCAATTCCGACAGGATATATAATCGTAAAACTCGCAACAGGTCAAGATATAAGAACTATTGGCTCTGGATCTACCGGAGCGACAAATGTAAAAAGAGTTATGGGGAAAAAGTGGTTTTTCATAACTCTGCTTCTTGATGCATTAAAAGGTGCTCTACCTGTTATATTAGCAAAACTTTTCGCTACCACTTTTACAGAAATCGGTCTTTTGCCTGTATTAGCTGCAATTGCCGTAATTTTAGGTCACAGCAAGTCAATATTTCTTAAATTTACAGGCGGTAAATCTGTAGCCTCAGGCGTAGGCACAATTCTGGCGTTAAACTGGGTAGTTGGACTTATAATTGCAGCTATATGGGGAATTATTACATATACTTCCAAATATGTATCATTAGGATCAATCATTGCACTTGCGATTTCCCCGGTTTTGATGTATTTATTTAATCAACCTGTTGCGTATATTGTTTATTGCGCACTAGGAGCTATATATATTATTTACCTTCATCGCTCTAACATTCAAAGGTTAATAAAAGGTGAAGAAAACAAAGTGAGATAACATATGGATTTAACAATTTTACTTATCGGACTTGCAATAATAATAGCTATTATTATCATAGGAAAAATTTTGAAAATAGTTACTAAAATTATTTTCATAATAATCTTTATAATAGCTGTTGCAGTTGGAGCATTTTGGGCTTTCAACAACTATGGAGACCGAATAATACAAAAGAAAAGCTCTTACAATTTAATTATTTCAGATAAATCTACAGTTTTTTCATCTTTTAAATCTTTATAATCAAATTTTTCAGATAAATGCTTTAATTGGTGTTTGATTTTTTCTGAAGAAATAAACATATTAGTCATTTCATATTCATCTTCATAATCAAAACCAAAACGGTAATAAAAGCAATCTGAGTTAAAAGCTGGGATTAGATTAATTTTATCTTTACTTTTGAACTTATTAAAAAAATAAGTCATAATCATACTTCCACCTTTTTTAACTTTTTTAAAATCAGGTGTCTTCCATGTTGCAATATATGATAAATGAACATTTTTACCTGAAGGATGGACTTTAGCTGAAAGAAGACCAAACGGCAAACCATCTTTGACTGCTATTGCACTTGAATCTGAATTCGCAATTGATGCAAAAGCACCTTTTATAAAAGCTTTAATAGAAGGTACTGCTACCTGCATTCGAGAATTATCGGAATTTAATAAATCACACATCAAACTTTTACAAAAATGAGCATCTTTATCTTTTTGCAGGGCATAGATAAAAACATCCTCACTATTTGATTGTATTGAACGTATTTTAGCAACTTTTAACGCACCAAAGCTTAAAGAAGCCGAATGACAATTTTTTATATTTTCAACTTTCATAAACTAAAAATCGAATTTTCACCTACAGAAATATTTTCTGCAAAATTTGATATACTATCCTTTAATCATCTTACCAAAAGTTTTGCTGTTTGTAAAATTCAAATCAGATTTTTGTGGCAAAGATGAACTTGTTTGAACAGGAATATCATCTTTTTTATCCTTATTTACATTGTAGGACTGGATTGAACGTTTTCCTGTCAAACGTTTCATAAACTGATAATATTCCTTTTTAAATCCTGTTGCATTGTTTTGTTCTTCTTCAAATTTTAACAACTCTTCTCTTGTATGCATTCCAATAGGAACACCTACGGATTTTCTTGTCAGCCATTCACCAATTGTCGTATTTGTTAATGAAATCCAACTCATTCCCAATAAAGAACTATTATATTGTTTTTGGAATGTTTTATTAAACAAATCAATTAACAAAGTCTGATAGAACAATCTTGAGCCTTCTTGTACAAATCTTTCTTTGAATTTTGTCTCTGCACCTTCTACATCGTTACCGTTTGACTTCAGCATAACCATATTGTAGTTATCTGTCATCAAGAACCAAATTGTTGCAGCAGTTGCAGCTGTTTTAGCGAGATTTGAAAGATCACTATTGGACAGATTTGACATTGTATTTACATTGAAAGCTTTAAGTGTATTATCCATTACAAAATCTCTGAACTTTTTACAATATTTTTCACGTACACTAGGATCTGTTGTACTAGCAAGAGCTTTCCTGTATTTGCCAACTTGCTCATATATTTTATCAAAACTCTTTGATACAGCTTCCATATTCAATTCATCTATTGATTTTGAAGATTTTGGAGCTTTTTTCATAAATAATTCAACCACACCATTCGCTATTTTATATGGAAACTTAACTATGCTCCACATAAATGAAAATGGTGTTATCACGAAGTTTACTAAAGGTTTTACTTTCTTATCACGAACTCCAAAATTTACAAACCCTTCAACTGCATCAGAATAATTTTTAAATAACTTTCCACTCTTATCGCCAGCGCCTTCAAGAGCTGTTTTTATTTGTGAGTAAAAATCATTATCAATTATTTTATTTAATCCGTTTTTAGTGATTTTATCAACCAAATCTGCATTTTCTTTTCCTGATTTTTGTAATTCGGTTTTTATTTTTAAAAGCTCTGTTTTTAATTCATTATCTTTTTTAATACCGGATACTGTTTTATATTGATATTTTGAGACAAGTTCCTGATAGTTATTTTTATCTAATACTCCAAGCAATGAATTGAAATTCTTTTTAATAACATCAGAGTGAACATCAGTTTTATTTAATGTTTCTATAAACCTATCAATTGCTTTAATATCAGACGTTTTGTTTAATTCATTAATTACTTTTTCTACAACCAATTCTCTTGAGCGGATTGCAACTTGTCTGTACTGACTTCCTCTGGTTTGGTAGCCCTGCTCTATTAGAGCATCAGCAACTTCATCTATTTGTTTTTGTGATACTTTATAATCTGAAATTTCAGAAAGGTTTTTATATAGATTTTTAAATGGTTTAAATACAGAATCAAAAGCAGCATCTATACGAGGAATTTTTCTTAGACCTTTGATTGAAAATCCTATCGCAACTGATGCTATACTTGCTTTCAAAAGAGTGTCAAATGAAAGCAGAGGTTTTTGTGTTTTTTCTTTACTGCTGTTTTTGTTATCAGAATTTGATTTGAAACTTAGTTTTTCTGGTTTTATTTCAGCTTCTGGAGCGTGATTTTTCTCATTAATTTGTCTTGCCTGCTCCGGAGTCAATCTTGTAATATATTTACCGTTACGTAAACGAGAATACATTTCAGTAAACAATACCGTAGTTCCTGTCATTGCCATTATGCCTATCTTTGAATTATTGATAAGCTTATTTAATGCACCCATAGTAATAAGGGTTAGATAACCGCTCATCAAAATTCTTGAAGTCTCTTGTCTGAATCTGATGCGTTTTTCTTTTTTCGCTTCATTAGGATTATCATCCATCATACGAGACAAGTTATATGCATCATTTGCCAAGAAAATCGCAGGAGGCAATCCTGTCACAAGTCTATTCAAAGCTCGTTCATGTTTCGTATCATAATTACCGACTTTTGAATCAAAAGGTTTCATTGAACGTTGGAAAATATACCATTGCATATTTTTATCAACATCCTGCTCAACTTTTAATTTTACATCATCAGTAAGCTCTTCAACTTTTACGCCAAGCTTTTGAGCTTCATTTTTCAATGCATCTTTGAGTGTCATTTTTCTGAAATCAATTAAACCTTGGAATGCATTGACTTCATAATCAATTTTTGAGCGCTGTCTTATTTTTTTAAATAAAGGCTTTTCAAGAGTTTTTTCTGCCCAAGCCTCAAGTGGTTTTATATGTCCGAGCCCTTCTACGATACCGTTCAAGATATCACCTGGAAATTTTAAGAACGGATCTGAAAAACCATTCCCGATAAGAGTAGGAATGGTCTTTTTAGAAACAATAACATTATTACCTTCTGTCTTTACCAGATTGGATTTAATAACAGCATCATAAAGATGTCTTACCATACCGTCAAGCGGTTCATCCATACTATTCAAAAATTTATTAATATCAGCTTTACTTACTTCTTTATACAAACTAAAAAAAGAGCCTTTAAAAGCTAACTCTTTTGAATTCGTTTTTAAAGGACTCTTATTTAAACCTGAAATTGAGGACATGTTTTCGGAATTTGGCGACTGTACTAACGGCACCTGATTTTGAGATACCTCACCTTTGTCTTTAAACTTTGGTCGTATCGTTTGTTGAATTTTTCCTACTAACATTTTCAATCCTTCCCGACATGTATTTTCAACTGAATTTATTTTTTTCGCAAGAGGGAGTATATAAAAAATTTACGATAGTTTACAATTCTAAAAATCTACTGATTGCAATAACTCTGATAATGAGATTTTAAAAAATTTTGCAAATTTATCTAAATCTGAAATTTTCAAAACTGCAAGACCTCCTTCCACTCTCTTTGCTCTTTTAATTGACATATTACAGAATTTGGCAAAATCTATTATTGAAATATTTTTCTCAAGTCGCCGTTTTTTAATCTCTGACCTATTTTTTTAATTATTTCTGAGTTATGCATAAAAACCTCCAATTGTTATAACAAAAGTCTACAGGGTATATGTTATTATTTTGTAAGTACAAAATAAGCACTTAAAGGACAGTAATGAAAAAATCTCTCATCACAATCAGAAACAGCTGGGGTGTAATACTTACGAAAACCATGCTTGAACATATGGAAATAAATCCAACCAAAGATAATATCGAAATTACATTCCAAGATAAATCTATATTGATTAAAAAAGCAGAAGATAACAAATACGATAATTAAACCGCTGGAATAATCTCTTTCAAAAGAGCTTTAAAACCAGCTTTTGCGGCATTTGTAGTTTCAATAACTTCTTCATGGGACAGTTTTTGTGCACCTTTTACACCGGCAGCAGCATTTGAAATACAACTTATGCCCAAAACTCTAATCCCGCAGTAATTTGCAACAATAGCCTCAGGCACAGTAGACATCCCTACAGCATCAGCCCCTAAAATTTTTGCCATTTTGATTTCTGCAGGCGTTTCATAGCTCGGACCTGAAGAAGCAAAATATACACCATGTTGAGGTCTTATTTCTAGTTTTCTGGCACATTTATCAGCAATTTCTATTAAATCTTTTTTATAAATTTCACTCATATCAGGGAATCTCTGCCCGAATTGCAAATCATTAGGTCCAATCAACGGATTTGAGCCCATAAAGTTTATATGATCTGTAATAAACATTAAATCTGAAGGTTTGAAACTCTCATTTACAGCTCCGGCAGCGTTTGTAAGAATAAGCGTCTTTATCCCTAATTTTTTCATAACTTTTATAGGGTATGTGATTTCCTGCATTGAATGACCTTCATAAAAATGGTTTCGCCCCTGCATCATAACGACTTTTTTGCCTGAAATTTCAGCAAATACAAGCCTTCCTTTATGTCCTTGCACAGTTGATTTTATAAAGTTTGGGATATCGTTATATGATATAGCATAATCACAATTTTCATCAGCAAATTCACCTAATCCAGAACCTAAAATAATACCTATTTCAGGTATAAATCCACCGATTTTATCTTTTATATATTTTAAAGTATTTTCCATAAAACCCCTAATCGAAATATTAAGACAAAAATATGCACAAAAGCATAAAACTTTTGTGCATATTAAAACTTTTATTAACCTACCAATCTGTTATCGTCAGCCTCAGAAGCTTTAACCATAATAGCATGTTCTACAGGATTTTCTTTTGAATATCCTGTATCATGATTTTCTTCAAACCCAAAGTCATCATGAGCTTTTTTTGCTTGATTTTCATCTACAAGTTTTTTTGCCAATTCTGCAATTTCATAAACCAACTGATATCTGTTATCTGTATTTTCGTTCAAATCCCATGCTACTTTAATTATCTGTTCCATATGTAAACCTCACAAATTTTAATAATATTAATACTATAATACAAAAAATTTTTTGGCAAGTAGCAAAAATCATGTGTTTATGTATAATTAAAGATATGGTAAAGGATTTCAAACTGCATTTTTATGCTTGGATAGAGTTTTTTATATGGCTCCTGATATTGTGTTTTATTGTTGGCGGAATTAAAGTTTATCATTATAAAAAGACAAAAACACTAAAAACATATCAGATTTTCATGCCTGATGTAGACGGAATGATTGTGGGCTCACCTGTTAAATTTATGGGAGTGCAGGTCGGATATGTTAATAAAATAGACATTGTCAACAACACCGTATATGTCAAATTTGTAATTACAGAAAAAGACGTAACTATTCCGCAAGGCTCAATTGCAACAGTTGAATTTAACGGACTTGGCGGTTCTAAGTCTCTTGAAATCACTCAACCTACTCAAGAGACTATTGCTTCTAAACAATTTATAGTAGTAAACCAGCCTAAAAGACTTAATGCCTCAATATCATTGCTTAATGATATGTTTGATAAACTCGGTGCTATAGGTACAAGAAGTGCCTACTTTTTAAATCAATTTGATAATAATACTGCTAAAATAAAATTTATAAATCCTGCAATTATTACAAATGAGATTGATAAAGTCGACAGTATTCTTGATAAAATGGAAAAAAATAATAAAGATTTCAAAAATCGCATGAAGGAGTGGAAAAGATGAATTTAGAAAACGTACGTGTAATATCAAATCCTGTTGTCCTTTTAAATTTATGTACAATGCGTGATAAAAGAACAGACAGTCAGGGGGTTCGTATAGCTACAAGAAAAATCACAAGATGTCTTTTATATGAAGCTTCACAAAACCTTCCTCTTGTAGAGCAAGAAATCACAACACCAATTACAACTTTTAAAGCAAAAACCATAGACCCTGACATAAATATAATTATTTCACCAATTTTGAGAGCGGGACTAATTTTTACGGATGAAGCAATTGATATTCTTCCTCAAGCCTGCATAAGACATATTGGGATGTATAGGGATGAAAAAACTTTAAAACCGGTATGGTATTACAATAAAGTTCCAATGGAAGCACCAAATCCTGAAAAATTCTATATTTACATAACTGACCCGATGCTTGCGACAGGCAATTCTCTTTTGGAAGCAATTAAATTGTACGCAAATAAAGGAATTCCTATAAAAAATATCAAATGTATCTGTATTATTGCCGCCCCCCAGGGAATAAAAAACATTCAAAAACACTATCCTGATATTGAAATAATCACTGCTGCAGTAGATGAAACCTTAAATGAAAAAGGTTACATTGTGCCAGGTATGGGTGATGCGGGTGATAGAATTTTTAATACTTAATAATCGTAATTAATCTTTACATATATCGGTATATTTTAAAGTTTTTTTAAAATATACCGATATTTTTTATATGTAGAATTTAAAAGGTTAGAATATGTCTAAAATTAATCCTTTAGGACCTGTATGGATTCCTGGACTACTACTTGATTTGTTTAAATCAGAGAAAAAAGATAATCCTAAAACAAAAGACACTAATAAAAAAACAAGTGCCGATATTTCTGATAAAAATTCTACAAATAATAAACTTCCACAAGAAAAAAACTCAACAACTGATAGTATAAAAAATAATATTAATAATAAAAAACATCTAATTGCTAAAGGAGAAACTTTATTTCGTATTGCAACCAATTATGGAGTTACTGTATCAGAATTAATTGAAGCAAACCCAGACTTAGAAATTGACAAAAACGGAAACAGAATTATTCAAGAGGGTGCATTTTTAAACATACCTGAAAATTCAAAAACCTATAAAACATCAGAAAACAAAATAAAAAATCCAAAAGAGCAAACAACTCCGAGAGGCATATGGAAAATAGAAAAAAGCAAAGGTGCTTTTTCCATAATGTCAAAATTTAATCTATACAAAGAAGAGCTACAAAAACTGAATCCTGATATTGATCTTGATAATATCAAAGCAGATCAGGAATTTAAAGTTCCGGGATATGAAGTAAAATCAGGAGATACTCTATATAAAATAGCAAAAGAGCACGATATCACCGAAAAAATGCTGAAAGAACTTAACCCGAATTTAAAAACTCTAAAAGCTGGTGACATAATAAATGTACCTAAAAAAGCCGGAGAAGATTTAGGACTTGGAGATATTGAAATAGAAATAGAAGAATTCACAGCAGAAGAAATTAGCACTTATACAGTAAAACCAGGGGATACATTGTATAGAATTGCGCAAAATAATAATATTCCAGTATGGGCTCTAATGCTTGTCAATGACATTAAAGATCCCCAAAAACTTGCCAAAGACCAAATATTGACAATACCTTCAGCCGAAGAAGTAGAAGAACTTGAAAAAACACAGCAAAATATACAACAAAAAGAAAAGGCTACATCAAATAAAATACATAAAATAAAAGTTGCAAAAGATGAATCACTTTCCGTAATTGCAGAACGCCATAATATCCCTGTATGGGCATTGGCCGCAAAAAATAATATAGAAAATCCAAATAAACTTGGTGTTGGTCAAATTTTAGAAATACCAGACAAAAATGAAATTGTTCAACTTAAAACCACAAATTTAAAAAATAAAACAACACCTAAAGTAAAAAGTAAAACTACTAAAAAAATAAAAATTACATCCCAAACTGAAAAAAACGATTATGGTGCCATATCTCCTAAAATGGGACTAGTAAATCACAAAGTCAAACCTAAAGATACAGTTACATCAATAGCCAAAGAATATGGTATTGACGTAAAAGATATTATTGCATACAACAATTTACAAGGTAAATCTTTGACAATCCCGCTTTCAAAACAAAAAATCACAAATATAAAAATTGTAGGCAATCAAAGTGCCGTAAAAGCAGTAACCGGAGTAAGCCAAGATTTTATTGATAATCTTATATCTTTAGAGAAGAAAAAAAATAAACTTTATGATGATGGATGCGGATTTTTGACAATAGGAATCGGACATAATACCAATGCCAATAAAGATACAAGAAAATACCGAAGCAGAAAAATTTCTGATACAGAAATATACAGTCTGCTTGCAAGAGATATTATAACTGCCCAAAAAATAGCACAAAAACATTTAAAAAATGACTTTAATAAACTTACAAGCAAACAAAAAGAAGCACTGTATTCACTTATTTTTAACACAGGCGGTCTGAATTCAAGTCCAAAACTTGTAAAGGCAATCAAAGAACAGAAAAATTCCATTGCTGCACAACAATTTGACCAAATATATGGGACTGTAAACGGTAAAAAACAAGTCTTGCCCGGCCTTGCCAAAAGAAGATTTGTTGAAAGTGCTACATTTGTAAAAGGTAGCTATTTGAATAAAAAAGAACTAAGACAAGTTATGTCCAAAATTCAAGAAATCTACGACAAAGGCTATCATAGTATCAAAAACCCTAATAATCGCGTGGATTACAATGCATATGCGAAAAAATTTCTGGGAGATTTTATTGACAAAGGCTACATAAAAATAAGATCCTAAATTACATAGCGACAATTTCTCCAACAATATCACCATTATTAGTGCGTATTATAGGATCAAACGGAATATCTGCCCAATGTAAATTTTTTAACGTTCTTACAACAACAGCCTCACACGCATTCATATCACAATCGCTTATTTTTAGAACAAACGACTCCGCTTTTTCAAGATTAACAACAACACAAAGTCCTGAAGTACCTACTTTTGCAATTATATTTTTTGAGTTTTGAATTATCTTTGTATCAAGTTTATCTTTTCCACCAATTAAATAAGGAAAATCTAAAAAAGCATCACGAATTTTTTGATAACGAGGATTTGTAAAAACGTTCAAATATCCACAGATAATATTTTCGAGAGGCATAGACATAACAGGCATACCACAGCTATCTTTTGCTATTGGAAATCTATGTTTTAATTGACACAAATCAGTAATTTTTTCCTTAATTTTTATCTGTAAAGGATGCTCCGGATCGTTATAATTTTCTAAATCCCAACCATTCATCCGGCATAACCCTAATAACATAATAAGCTTACCTGCGCAGCGATTTTTTAGCACATTATCATACGCATTATTACTTTCATTTCTATGCTCATCAGATAATTTTTTTTCATTTCCACATTTCAAAAACTTTTCGCTTATTCCTATTTTATTTAGAAGTGATTTTTCTAACTCGACATGAATATCCTCACCAGTATGAGAAGCACAACATATAGCAATCTCTTCTTGGGACATACTATAATTTATATCCATCCCGTAATCTATCATAAGAGCTGCTTGCAAAGGATCCGCACAAGACCTTAGATAAAACGGGTAATGCCCTGTCTCTCCGGTATTATCAATTACACGATTTTTATCAGCAAGTACTCTAAATCCGTAATGTTCCTCTTCTACCAGAGTTCCTCTTAAATATTTTACTAAAATTTCAGGTCTTGGATTAAACATTTTTCTTTACCAATTTCAATAACTGCAATAACTTTTCTTTCAATTTTTTATTTTCTAACTTCAAAGCCTCAACTTCAGCAGAATTTTTTTCTTCTTGATTTTGAAAAGTTCTTTCTGAATCAGGCACTAAATTATAATCTAAAACAAATCTTTTTTTAGCCTCTTCCTGTAGTTGGAAAATAACTCTATGGTCATCTGCGCTGACAAAACCCATTTTATCTAAAATCTCAAGATATTTTAAGTGCTTTTCACCGGCATCCTCACGTTTTTGCTGTTCTTCCAAAGCACTTTGCAACTGTTCAAAAGTCAACAATTTATTTTTGGTAAAATACTCTCCTGTTTTGAACTTACCTGAAATAAACCCTGCCATAGCAAAAATCTCATCAGATTCAGGCGCCTCGATATAATTCTGCTCCATACAAAACATAAAATATTTAGCAGTCTCTTCCATAGTTAAAAACATATTGAATGAAATTTCGATTATAGAATAGTTTTTCTCACATAAATTCAAAAAATTATAAATATTTGTATCAAGACCGTTTTTATGTTCTTGAAGTTCAGTACGACCTTTAAAAGTCAAAGTTGGCACATACAAAGAAAACATATCCTCAGAAGATGTCTCTAAAAAATTTGTACAGTTATATCTGCTTATATCTTCTTTTAATTTAACGTAAAAAACTTGCTTCACCCAAAGCGGAAGCTCCATAAATTTTTTCAGATATAGTTCAAAAACATTTTTTCCCAATAACTCAGTTCCTCTATTAAAACAGCTTTTCCAAATGAAATAATACCATACACATTACCGTTTTGCTATGGTGTTAAGATATTTGAAGACATAAAAAAGTATAACAGCCTTGAGATTACAGCTTTAAAAATTCCCTTTTACGACTATTGATTTACTTCTTAAATAATTGTAAAATAAATTTATTGGATAGGAGACATAGTTATGGAAAATGAAAATAAATCGTTGTTTGTTAAAAAAATTCTAATTTTGATACTTACACTTATTGGATTTATAACAACAATAAAACTCGCTATAATATATTACAATGCAAATTTTAATCCATATGCATTGCCAAGTTTTTGTTCAGTAAGCGATTTTATTGATTGTGACGGAGTTGCAAAAACAACGGAATCCCAATTTTTTGGAGTACCTCTTGCTTATTGGGGATTATTTTTGTATTCTTTTATCATAATGCTTTTATTTGCGCCAAAATTGAAGGATTTTAAAATGTTGAAATTTTTAGAAGTATTCAAAAATCCGCTGGATTATATTTCCGCATTAGGTGTTATTTCTTTTGCAATCAGCATGACTCTTTTATTTATAAGTCTTTTTGAAATTAATAAACTATGTATATTATGTGCATGTACATATGCATTAAATTTACTTATTGGACTTGTGGCAACAGATTATAAAAACGGTCATTTTATAAAATCTTTTAAGACCAGTATAATCGATTTCTTTGATGCTTTAAAAATAAAAAAATATCTAATTGCTTTTATAATAGTAGCAATTGCAGCTGCTGGATTTTTGACATATACAACTAAATCTTTTATTTTCACACCACAACTTAAAAACCAGAGTGTATACGCTGAATTTGTAAGATCAAAACATAATAAATATGCTGTAAAAGGTAATACCCTAGGTGAAGAAGATGCTCAAGTAATTTTATATGCATACACAGATTACAGATGCCCGATATGCTGTGCATATAACATAATGATTCACAAACTGGCAAAAGAATTGAAAAATGTAAAAATAATACACAAAAACTTGCCTCTTGATACAGAATGCAACAAATATTTACAACAACCTTTCCACGTAGGTTCATGTACAATGGCACGTTATGCTCTAGCTGCTGAAAGACAAGGTAAGTTTTGGGATATAAACTCTATATTCTTTGAAAAACAACCTAATAATGAGGAAGAAATTCTTACAATAGCAAAGAAATTAAGACTTGATATCGATAGATTAAAGCAAGATGCAAACAGTTTTGAAATCAGAAAACAGATTGAAAATGATATTGAAGCTGCAGCTGTTAAAGGTATTAACGGAACGCCAACAAGCGAAATTAACGGCAAATTATATGTAGGACTAAGACCTTATGAAGATTTCAAAAAAATACTCATTGAAGCAGGAGCAAAAGAGAAATAAACCTCAAATAATTCTCCATGCCTGCTGTGCAATATGTTCTTCATATCCCGTATCTTTCTTGCAAGATGCGGGATATGAGGTAATTGTCTACTTTTACAATCCAAATATTTTTCCTGATAATGAGTATGAAAAAAGATTAGAAGCAGAAAGAACACTTTGTAAGCATTTTAACGTAGAATTAATCGAAGAAACATACAATCAAGAAGAATTTTTCGATTATGTAAGAGGCTTTGAAAATGAGCCGGAAAAAGGACTGAGATGTGATAAATGCTTTACTCTTCGACTACAAAAGACTGCACAAAAAGCAAAAGAACTTCAAATAGAAAATTTTACAACCTCTATTGTAATAAGTCCACATAAAAATTTTCAAAAACTTTCATCTATTGGCGCAGAAATTGCCCAAAAAGAAAATTTGAATTTTTTAGCAATTGATTTCAAGAAAAAAGACGGTTTCTTAAAGACAAACAAAATAGCGAATTCTCTTGGTCTATACAGACAAAATTATTGCGGGTGCAAATTCAGTATAAGAAATTAATAAACTAAAATTTATTCATGCTATAATATTTTTGCCGAAGAATTAGGGAGAGAAATAACGTGCATGACATTCTTGTAAAAATTAATGATTTATTTCAAAGTCTTGGAGTACAGGGATTAGCTCTTAATTCATTTATAGAAAGCTTTTTTCTCGTTCCACCCCCGGATATTTTATTGATATCAATGGATTTGGCCAAACCTGAAAAATCAATATATTATGCAACAATTTGTACAATTGCCTCAGCACTAGGCGGTGCAGTAGGTTATCTGATAGGTTTTTGGGGCGGACGACCAGTTTTCAATTTCCTTTTTAGGAACAAGCATGAACAATTTGAACAAGTTGAAAAATTATACGGACAATACGGGTCTTTAGCTGTTTTTTTCTCAGCTTTTACACCTATTCCATATAAAATTTTTACAATTGCCAGCGGAATTTTAAATATGAATTTTTGGAAATTTATGCTCGCAAGCTTTTTAGGCAGAGGTCTTAGATTTTTCTTGGTAAGTATTATTCTTATGCTTTTTGGTGAAACAATTAAACATTATATAGAATGGGTCATTTTAGCTGTAACTGTTATAATTATACTTTTCTTTGTTGTACTTTATAAAAAACGGCACATGTTTAAAAATAATAACAATTAATTTCATATATTTATATTAGTGTATATTTTGGGAAAAAGATATATAATAAAATAAATCAATATTTGCTTTTGATTTTAAAATCATTAAAATTAAGAAAAAGGATGATAAAGATGAATAACAAATTAGCTCTATTATTATCAGCTCTTATGGTTTTAGGTATTGCAGCTCCATCTTTGGCTGCTACAAATTCTAAGCCTGATACTGTAATAAATCAATCAACAATGAACACAAAAGTAGAAGAGGACGAGCCTCCAGTTACAACAAGTGCTATTGAATATCACCCGGAATTATACCCAAATCCGAATTTAAACCATGCTGTAAACAGTTATAAAAGTGGAAATTATACAGGTGCGGCTCAAGAACTTTTTTCATATTTGAAAAAATATCCAGAAGATGCAAAAGGCTTGTATTATCTTGCAATGACTCTTGCAAATTTAGGGGACTCAGATGCTGCAATCTCTCTTTATGAAAAAGTAATAAATCTAAATCCAGGTGAAGCTTTTGTGACATCTGCAGCTAAAGGAAGAGATTGTCTTACAGGCGGTCCTCTTTGCGTTGATTCAGGACTTATGCAAGATGTTGAGCCGGATCCATTGGATGAATTCATAAATGCGCCTTATGGTGATGGATTCTCCCCTGAATTAAAAGAACAGATGAAACTTAAAAAACTTGAAAATATCCAAGAAAATATCAACAGAAAACCTGAACTTGACAAAGAAGATGTCCAAGAAATTAAAGATTTTGATAAAGAAAATTCAAGCGAATTATTAACAGACAATAAAATAGCAATGGCAGACGGAGACGTATCTAATGACGATATAGTCTCAGCTATAAATACTTTGCGAAAAGCAGGTATGACAGTATCAATTCAGCCTTCTGCACCTAATGTATATCAAAACCAGCAAATGACTGAAATGAGTATGATGCTTGGAAACAATCCTAATCAAAATAACGACCCTATGTCCCAGATGCTTCCATATATGATGCAGGCTGGAACTAAAGAAGGGGCACAAAACATAGATCCACAAGTTATTCAAGCAATGATGATGAGCTCTATGATGAATAACTTTGACTTTAATACATCCGATAATGATTAATTATGCAGTATAATTACAACTATTTTAAAAATAAACTGTTGACATTCGCCCTTGATGACGAATGTCAAAGTTTTTTTGAAAAAAACAATTACTATTTAGAAGTTGCATATTGTAAACTCTTAAATAATTGTTTAACGGAAGCTGAAGAATACTTTGAAAAATTAATAAATACAGATCCAAGAGCTCATTGGGGTAAAATCTTAACTGGAATTTTATTAAATAAATTAACACCCTACCCTACATATTTTGAAATCAGAAACTTTCTTGAAATTGATTTGAATATATTGATAAACTACCAAAAAGGTCAGTTTGTTGAAGAAATAATAAAATATGCAGATATTTTTTCCTCTGTAAATTCTGAGACTTATAAATATTTTGGAAGAGTCTTTTGGAATAATGAGCTTTATTCTTACGGAAAATTTTTCTTGGAACAAGCTAAAAATTACTTATACCAAGATCCAGAGTTACACGTACTTTTAGCTAATACATATCTTGCAGAAGGTAATTCAGAAAAAGCACTAAATGCAGTTAATTCATGCTTGAAAATTCTTCCTGAATATTTTCCAGCAATAGATTTGAAAAGAAAATTAATGAAAAATTGATTAGAAATAAAATTTATGCTACACTGGTAACGCTAATTTTTTAGAAACCCCGAGGAGAACAGATATGATTATTATTATGGAGCGAAACGCTACCAAAGCGAATATAGAGAAAATTATTGATTTACTTAAAGAAAACGGCTTTCAAGTAAGATGCAACCAGGGTGAAATTCATACAGTAATTGATGCTTTGGGAGACAAAACAACCATTACACCAGGCAGAATCGCTGCTTATGAAGGAGTTAAAGAAGTAAAAATTATAAGAGAACCCTTCAGATTAGCTTCACGCGATAGTCATGAAGAAGATACCGTTATAGAATTCGCAAACGGAGTAAAAATAGGCGGAGGTAACAAACCAGTTGCAATGGTTGGACCTTGTTCAGTTGAAGACGACTATGAAGGACTTTTACAAGTTGCTCTAGCAGCTAAAGAGATGGGATGTCAATTTTTGAGAGGCGGGGCATTCAAACCAAGAACATCTCCTTATGATTTTCAAGGAAACGGTGAAAAAGCTCTTAAATTTTTAAAAAGAGCAAGTGATGAAACTGGTCTTTTGACAGTTTCTGAAATCATGGATGCTTCTGACTTAGATATGATGTGCGACTATATTGATGTATTACAAATAGGTGCAAGAAATGTCCAAAACTTTAAACTTTTGCAAGCAGTAGGCAAGTGCAAAAAGCCAGTAATTCTAAAACGTGGATTAGCAAGCACAATAAGAGAGTTCCTGCTCGCTGCAGAACATATTATGTATCAAGGCAATCACAATGTTATTCTATGCGAAAGAGGAATTAGAAGTTTTGATAGTGCTTTTACTAGAAATGTCATGGACATAGCTTCAATCCCTGTAATAAAAAAATATTCACATTTACCTATTATAGTTGACCCAAGCCATGGAACAGGTCAAAGATATTTGATTGAACCGCTTGCAAAAGCAGGTTTGATAGTCGGAGCTGACGGAATTATGATTGAAGTGCATCATGACCCTGAAAATGCTTTATCTGACGGAAAACAAAGTCTCCCAATACCTATGTTCAAAGAGGTAATGAAAAGACTTAATCAATTTAATGACAGACTTCATTATGAAAAAAAATGCCTAAGTGCAATTGTAGAATAAAAAAAAGACCTGGAATATTCCAGGTCTTTTTTTATTTATTAATTATCGAATTATAAATTAATAATCACTAATTACAGAATCTTCATCATCTTTTAAAGAAGATAAATCGTCACTGTATTTTGCATCGAAATCTTCTGGCATCAGCTCATTGTCGGGCCATACAGTATCTTCATCAAAACGACAAGCGTTTAAATTTAAAGATGCTGAAAGATCTGAATTGCTTAAATCACTTTCTGAAAATATACATCCTGCCATATCTGCATCAGTAAAATTGCAATATGTCATTTCAGCATAACTGCAATCGGCTCCATTTAAAAGAGCATCTGTAAAATCACATTCCAATACTCTTGCTCTCGTAAAATCTACTGAAGTTAAATCCGCATTATTAAATTTTACAAAAGATAATGCACAGTCTGCAAATGAACTTGAATTTAAATCAACATCACTAAAATCAATTTCTGCAAGATTTATACCTGAAAAGTCCACCTCACTGAGGTCTACCTCTTCTTGATCATGTTTCCATTCATTAAATTTTTCGGGATATTTTTGTAATAATTCGACTAATTCTTCTTTTGTATAATCAATCATTCTATTCTCCTTTATGTATATTTTAAATGTTAATTTTTAATCAAATTCATCTGTATAGCCAATAATACTGCTTGCGTACGGCTCGTTACATCCAGTTTCTTAAAGATACTATTGAGATGACTCTTGACAGTTACCTCTCTTAGTACTAATTTTTCAGCTATATCTTTATTATTTGCACCTTTTGCTGCTAATGTCAATACTTCCAATTCTCTGCTAGTGAGGGCTTTAGCCGGCAATTTAGATTTGAAAGGTAATTCAGTAATCGTATTTTTAGATTCTTTTGCCCATTCACTACGGCGTAATACTGCTTCAATTCTTGCCAAAAGATTTGGTAAAACAAAAGGCTTTGTAATGTAGTCATCTGCACCATTTTTGAGTCCTGCAATAACTTTTTGCTCATCTGATAGAGCCGTTATCATTATTATCGGAATATACTTTATTTTTTCAGTCTTTCTTATCGCTTTTAGAGTTTCCCACCCGTCAAGATTCGGCATCATAACATCTAAAAGAATTATATCAAATCTACTTTTTTCTGTAGTAAGAATTTCCAAAGCCTGAATTCCGTCTATAGCAACTCGAACATTATACCCGTAATAAGGCAGGGCATCTTTCAGATATTTAGGATTGTCATCGATTAACAATACATTTGCCAACGCAGACATCTTAATTCCTTTACACAATATTATTTTTTAGGGCTTTTAATGCAGCTTGTAATCTGTCATCAACTTCTAATTTTTGCAGAATACTTGCGACATGTGCTTTAGTTGTATTTATACTTATAACTAAAAGTTGTGCTATTTCCATATTTGAATAACCCTCTGTCATAAGCTTTAAAATTTGTTTTTCTCTTGAAGTCAATTCATAATCTTTGCAACTGCCATCTGAGTCAAATTTACTGGAAGTAGTTGTTGCTTTCAAGACAATATGTGCAATACTTGGATCGAACCATGCTGCACCATCAGCAACGGATTGCACCACCGCTATAAGTCTTTGCGGATTTATTTCTTTTGAACAATAAGCATTCGCTCCTGCTTTTAAGCTATTCATAACTTCTTTTTCATCATTGTGAGATGTAAGAATGATTATTTTTACATCCTTGTTAGAAGATCTTATCTGTTTAGTAGCCTCAATACCGTTCATATTAGGAAGACCTAAATCCATAACTACCACATCAATAGGGTTTTGTTTGAAAACTTCCAAAGCTTTTTCTGCAGACTCAGCTTCGTAAATATTTTCTACATATTCAACACCTTCAAATGTTGTTTTAAGTCCAAAACGGGTCAATTCATGGTCTTCTACTATAAGGATATTTATCTTCATATGTTTAATTCCTCTTTTGCCGGGATGTAATCAGGATTAAGTTTTAAACTTTTTTGAAAATTTGCATTAGCGTCTTTGTCCAACCCTTGTGCTTTTGCAACCAATCCTTGATAATAATAATATCTAAAATCATTTTCGTCAATAGACCCTGCGATTGCTAAATATATTCTTGCCTGATTTAAATTTTTCTTTTCTATCTCAACTCTTGCTAAATCAATCCAAGCATCTTTATAATTCAAATTTATAGAAATTGATTTTTTCAGATAAGGAATTTCTCTATCTTTTTCAAAAAGTGCCATATAATAATATGCTTCGGCACAATCTGAATGATTTTTCAATATCTTTGCAATTATATCTTTAGCTTTTTTTTCTTTATCAAGCATTATACAAGTCTGAGCAACTTTTATAGACGGTAATTGTGATTCCTTTTCATGACTTTGAGCATCTTCATAATATTTCAGAGCTGTTTTAAAATCCTTCTTTCTATATGAAATATCACCAAGTACTAATAGCGCTGTTACATTTTTTCTGTCAAGATTATAAGCTTTTAAAGCTATATCCTCAGCTTTTTCGAACTCTTTCATATCATAATAGACTCTTGATAAAAGTGCATATACTTCTCTATTGTCTTTTTTCTTTGTAGTTACTGCTCCTTGTAATGTTTTTAATGCTTTGTTGAGTTCATTTTCGAAATAATAATAATATCCCAAATGATAGTTTTTCTTTGAATCTGTTTTTTGCGTTTTATATAAAATATACTGTTCGAGAGAATTTACTTTATTTGTATATTCTTGAGTTATCAAAGACTGTTCTTTAATAGTTTTTACTATTTTTAAAGCACTTTGAGGATTTTTACCTTGAGAGAGTATTTCAGCTTTTAATTTAGCATAATTAATATTTTGTGGATTTTTTTCAAGAGCCGTATCAATATATTTTATAGCCACATCTTGATTTCCAGACTTCAAATATCCCAAAGCTGCCAGATAATTTGCATAATCAGACGCTGCCATCAGCATTGTATTTTTAACAAGCTCAGAAGTCGCCTCTCTGCTTTGGTCATTATAGATTATATTTGAAAAAATCTCCCCTAAATATACTTCATCATTACGTGACAATTTTGCAGAAGGGAAATAAAAACGCTTTATTTCTTCATTTAACAAAAGCGCAATATCTTTATCTTTTACTTTACTTAAAGAAATTTCTGCGAGATTGAAAAATCCGATATCAGCCATTTTTGTCGCAAATTGAAGATATGCATAATCATTAGGCTGAATACTTTCTATCAATACTGTAAAATCAGCATAAGCTGATCTTACATTACTTTGCATAAAACGGTTTAGACCAATAGCATATTGATTGTATATATCATTTTTAGTCAAAGTAGCTCGCTTAGGTTCAAAAAATGAAAATTCTTGAGATGAAGAATCTGACAATGGATTTGCAGGTTGTATACGAGCATAAGGATTTTGTGCGAACACCTCCCCACAACTACAAATACACAATATCAACAATAGTAATTTGAATTTATTTTTTTTCAAATTTTATATTCCTCTACTCCTGTATATTACCAGAATAATAGTAATTAAACAAATCTACAATAGATTTTTGTTCAGAATTTACATTTTCATTTACGATAAAATTATAAATATCCCGAAGATTGTATTTACAAAGAATTTTTCTATCATCAGTTTTAAATCTATTGTGATTTTCTGTTAAGAAAACTTTTATAATTTTATCAACCGAAATTTTCAAAAATTCATCCACTAAGTTTTTATCAAAATGAGTACCTGAATCTTTTATTAAAATATCTATAACATTTTTTATAGGCATTTTATCACGATAGTGACGGCGTGAAGTAATAGCATCAAATACATCAGCAACAGCTAGAATCCTTCCGCCAAAAGGAATTTTCTCACCTTTTAAATGTCTGTAATATCCTGTTCCATCATACTTTTCATGATGAGAGCAGGCTATTTCCGTTATAATTCTGAAATCACTTGACATACTAATATTGTCAAGAATATTATGTGTTATTTTGACATGCTCTTGAATATGGCTATACTCTTCTGGAGTTAGTTTACCCTCTTTTTGAAGCACACTATCCCGAATACCAATTTTGCCAATATCATGCAGAATCGCAGCTTTTTCTATCAATTCTTTTGTTTTATCATCAAGCTCAAGCTGATCAGCTAGAAGCATTGAATACAATTTAACTCTGCTTGAATGACCTGCTGTAATCTTATCTCTAGCATCTATTGAAGATGCAAGAGTATTTATAAAACTTTCAAAAAGTTCTTTTTGCTCTTTATACAATTGTTTTTGTTGTTCAAAAAGCTGTGCATTTTCTAATGCAATACTTGCACTTCCGCCTATAGCAACTAACAAATCTTCATCATTTTTTGTAAAAGTACCATCAAGCTTGTTCAACACTTGAAAAGCACCGATAATTTCCTGATTATTATTTTTTATCGGCATACAAAGAATTGTCTTTGTGCGATAGCCTGTTTTAGAATCTACATCTTTATTAAACCTTTTATCATTATAGGCATCTGCGATATTTAAAGTTTCACCGGTTTTTACTACATACCCTGCGAGTCCTTTATCAGCAGGGAAACGTATTTCTTGGCTATCCATTCCCAAAGCGACTTTTGACCATAGCTCATTTTTATCTTTATCATAGATAAATACTGTACATCTATCTGCTCTCATTGCATTACGAGTTTCTTCTGCAATAACTTTTAATAAAACATTAATATCGGTTAATGCCGTAATTGAGCGGCCAATCTTGACTAATGATACAAGCGGGTCATTTTGAGTCGGAACATTATTGTATTCATCAAAACTTTTTATTGCACTTATTTGAGCATTAATATATGTTATTAATTCAAATTCATCATTTTCTAATGCAAAATTTTTAGCATTTTCGTAATGCAGAAGTGCCACTTTGTCATTTTTTTCTGAATAATAAATACTTCCTGATACAAATTCATTTACGAGCTTTGCTGTGTTTGAATTTGAATAATCAGCCATATAAGCACCGTCATGCATCAGAGCTAAAGAATTTCTATAATTATTTTTATCAATAATATAATCGGTAAGACCAAGAAAACTTAGACATACTGACATATATGGAATTGAATTTTTATTCTTAAAAAAAGTCAAAGCATCTGAAAAATCTTTTTTTGCCTGCTCGGGGTTTTCCTTATTCAAAGCTTGAATTGCATCTTTTATTAGAGCAATTCCGTTATTATTTTTTCGACTCTTCTTATATTCCAACTTTTCCATAACCACACCTTACCAAAAAACTATAATTCAATTATACAATATTTTGTGATAGAATTCAATTATATGATAGGTACAAAAAGTGTATTTTTGAAGAATTAAGGAGGGAATATGATTAAAAAAGCATTGTTAGCGATTTTTTCAGCGATTGTATTAATTCTGCCTGCACAAGCGGCTTATGATACTACAGCACGAGTACCTGTAGTAGGCAAACAAATTGTTACCAAAAACGGACTTCCGTCTGCTATAACATTCAAAGTAGTAGATACAGAGGCTGACAATTCAAATGCAACAGCATCAAAAATAATTGAGGTTAGCAAACAGGATCTTATATACGCAGGCAATGACAATGAAGTCGCTGCTGTTATTTCAAACGAAATCGGTCGCATTATGAATTCTCAAGTTTCAAAGGAAAAATTGAGAAATGTAGCAAAGGCAGCACTAGCAAGCACTTTAAGCGCTGACAATATTATTAATACTGCTGCAAACAGTGAATTTGCGGAAAATAAAATTTCTTCAAAAGATGATATGGATGCAGATATTACAGGTGTAGATCTTATGATTAATGCAGAATATAACCCACTTGCAATGGTTGTATGGGTAACTAAAATGCCCGGAAGTTTCTGGGAAACAATAAAAGGTGATCCTTCAAATTCAAAAAGAGCAATGAATATTTATGATTATTTGATATACAATTATCCGTCAAAAGTAAAAGCTGGGTATGCCTGCAACGAATACAGATTCTTTTTAACTTATGCTGATCCGATAGTTAAAAAAAGAAACTCTAACGAAAAACAGCTTAAAAAATTTAACGAAGAACAAGCAAAGAAAAAAGCAGAGCGAACAAAACAAATTGCTAAATACAAGGCAACAGGCGGATTAAACGGATGGGATGCAACATATACACTTTTAGAAGAATTTGCTAATTCATCAGAAAATTAATTAAAATAAATTTAAATAAAAAGCACTCTACAAAATTGCAGAGTGCTTTTTATTGACAGAATTATTAAAATATATTAAGATAATCCTATAAATTTCAGGAGGATTAAAGAATGTCTGATACATTACAAACAATAAAATGTCCTGCATGCAACAAAGAGATGGTAAAAGTATTTATACCGGAAGAGGGTATAAATGTTGATATATGCTTAAACGGATGCGGAGGCATATTTTTTGATAACAGAGAATTCAATAAATTTGACGAAAAACATGAAAACATTGATGAAATTCTAAAATCAATAGAGGGAAAAACCTTTATAAAAGTTGATGAAAGCCTTCCAAGGACTTGTCCTGTATGCGGATCTAAGATGGTCAAAAATTATTCAAGTGCAAACAGAACAATTCAGATAGAAGAATGCTACAGCTGTGGTGGAAAGTTTTTAGACAACGGAGAATTACAAAAAATAAGAGCAGAATTTGACACTGAAGAAGAACGATCTCAGGCGACTATGCAGGAATTATACAGAACTGTAGGTGTAAAGCTCCAAGAAATCGAAGATGAACGTAAGGCTGCAATAGCAAAACAATCACCATTAAGCAGGCTCTTCAACTCCATGATTTATGGAAGATAATATAATTTTCAAATACGAAATTAACATCCTGAGGTTATTTACCTCAGGATGTCTTAGTATTAGCTATTTTCAGTATCTGCTTTAACTAATTCTTCTAAATTATATTTACCGTTTGCATCAGGTTTTATATCTAATTCTTGAGCTCTTTGTGCGACTAATTGAGTAATCAAATCTTTTACTTTTATTTGTTTTCCATCAAGCTGGATATCTTCATCATTTAGTCCCCATTCATCTGCAATATCTTCCTGTAAAGTTACACCTGTAAGTTTTTGATATGAGGTAAGGACTTTTATTATATTATTAGTATTCAATTGACTTAATATTTTAATTGTATTTTTGTTGAAACTTGGCCCTGAGATTTTATTTTTTATAGCCTCTGCAAGAGTAGATGAGGTACATACACCATCATTATCGAACTCATACTTATGGTCTATCATCTTTTTATCATTTTCTATAGATAAAATCCTAACCATTTTTAATTGTCCATCCTCAACTATTTTATAAGGAGTCTTGCCATCTGCTTGATAATATGTACGGCGCTTTTCGTTTCCGTTTTCATAAGTCCTTACAAAACCAAGTGTGCCATCGCCTCGAGTTCGAGTCGCTTTTGTCATATTGCCTGCACTGTCATATTCATAGTCATATATATCATCTACCGTCTTGCCATCTGCTTGATAATTTATAGTACGCTTTATATTTCCGTTTTCATAAGTACTTACATAACCAAGTGTGCCATCGCCTTGAGTTTTGGTCGCTTTTGTCTTATTGCCTACACTGTCATATTCATAGTCATATATATAATCTATTGTTTTGCCATCTGCTTTATAATATGTACTGCGCTTTTCGTTTCCGTTTTCATAAGTACTTACAAAACCAAGTGTGCCATCGCCTCGAGTTCGAGTCGCTTTTGTCATATTGCCTGCACTGTCATATTCATAGTCATATATATCATCTACCGTCTTGCCATCTGCTTTATAATATGTACGGCGCTTTTCGTTTCCGTTTTCATAAGTCTTTACATAACCAAGTGTGCCATCGCCTCGAGTTCGAGTCGCTTTTGTCATATTGCCTGCACTGTCATATTCATAGTCATATCTA